>CAZHQG010000008.1:0-129797 GCA_964534275.1 uncultured Binatia bacterium (SeqCode)
ACGTTCACATGCGGCTTCTTCCGCTCAAACTTCTGCTTCGCCATCTCGATCTCCTTACCTTCGCTCTGTTTGATGATTGCCTGGGGTCCACTCCCTATCCGCCGATCAAAGCCCAGGAGCGGAATCGAACCGCCGACCTCCTCCTTACCAAGGAGGTGCTCTAACCGACTGAGCTACCTGGGCATCACGCCCGCATCGGCTTCTTCACGTACTGTTGTTTCCTTCCACGATCCTCGAATAGAGCGGGAAACGGGATTCGAACCCGCGACCCTCAGCTTGGAAGGCTGATGCTCTACCAACTGAGCTACTCCCGCTTAACCCTCTTTTTCCGCGTCAGATTCTCTTCTCAGCCAAGCTCTGCAACTCGACTCTTACGTTCACATGGAGAGGGGAGGATTCGAACCTCCGAAGGCAATCGCCGGCAGATTTACAGTCTGCTCCCTTTGGCCACTCGGGTACCTCTCCGCACGCAAAGAGCCGATGGCCAGACTCGAACTGGCAACCTACTGATTACAAGTCAGTTGCTCTTCCGATTGAGCTACATCGGCCTCCTTTCTGGAAACTTCCGACAAGAGAGATAACGAAACCCCAAAGAACGTAGTCCACGGAAACGCGAACCTTCGTGGTTACAGGACAGCCGTCATGCTGTCAAGTCTCCGCCTGCACCTTTCGCCACCAAAAGCAAGCTAGGCTCACCGCTACCGCCGTATTGAGGGACTCCACTCGAGGATCCATGGGGATGTGGACAAGAAAATCGGCGGTTTCTCTCACGAGGCGGGAGAGTCCCTCCTCTCCCCCGGTGACCACCGCAATACGCGGTGGCAATTGGGTGCCAAACAACGACTGTTCCGCCCGAGCATCGAGCGCCGCTACCCAGTAACCAGCCCGTTTGAGCTCCTCCAGAGCTCGACTCAAATTCACCACTTGAGCGACCGGCAAGTACGCACAAGCCCCTGCCGCCGCTGACTCGACCGCTGCCGTGATTCGTGCAGCGCGATCTCGTGGAATCACCACTCCCGCGCCGCCCGCCGCCAACGTACTGCGAATCACCGCGCCTACGTTGCGTGGATCCATGACGTGATCCAACACAACCACCAACTGAGGTCCCTCAAGCCTCGTGAATGCCGACAAGCTCGCGTACGGGTAAGGACGCACAATGGCCCTCCATCCAACCGAAGCGAGTTGTTCGTCTTTCACCGCTTCTTTGGCATCCAGGAACCGGCAGTGAACACCTTTCTCCGCTGCAAGGTCGCGCAAGTAGTTGCCGCGCGCACCCGACACAGGCAAAAATTCGATGACCTCGACTCTTTCAGGGCGTGTTCGAAGCCATGCTTCCACGGCGTGGGCGGAGTACAAGCACCCACTCCCCTGTAACGCAGAGTTTATTTGCCCCGACGTTCTAGCTAGTTGAGAGCTGCGGTGAAAACGTTTCAACGGTACCTCTTCCGGGAATCACTATTCCCGGTCCTCTCGAGCGTATTCGTAGTTGCCGGCATTCTCATTGTTGCCCGACTGGTAAAGATTATGACTCTCGTCATCAATCGGGGCTTAGCCATTACGGAGCTTCTCCGGCTTTTAGCGCTCTTTGCCCCTTCGTTCTTGGAGGTTGCCGTTCCGATGGGCCTCATGCTTGGCATTCTTGTCGCGTTCCACCGTCTAGCTGTTGATGGTGAACTGGTAGGGGCCCAGGCCTGTGGCCTCGGTCGCAGCTGTTTCCTGCGGCCGACGCTGGTACTGGCTGCCGTCGGGATGATTTTAACGGGAACATTTTCTTTACTCGTTCGCCCAGAAAGCCGATCTGCTCTGGTTACGTTCATCGAGGACCTCGGCAGGCGCCGGGCAAGCGCCGCTCTCCAAGAGCAAGTGTTCTTCGACCAACTACCGGGCCTCGTGCTTTACGCGGACCGGATCGAAGAGCGCGGCAAACTTTTGGCCGGCGTTTTTGTTGCGGACACGAGAGCGCCCCAAAAGCGCACTTCGATCGTGGCGCGAAGAGGCTATCTAATCACTGCTTCAGCAAAACATGACAGTACTGTCTTACGCTTGGAGGATGGCCTGGTGTTTACTTGGCAGGGGACTGCGGACAACTTCGAGGTCACACAATTTCAGGTGCTCGATTGGGATCTATCCGATTCCTCCGAGAATACTGCCGGTTCTCGAACGGGCACGGAACGCGACCTGAAAGCCGTTCCTACGAGGGAGCTACTTTCGTCGTTAAACGTTGACGTCTTAACGGCAAGCTCCCTCCTATTAGAACTGAATCGCAGACTCGCTACTCCAGTTGCTTGCTTGATGTTCGCCCTTGTCGCCCTGGCTTGGTCACTACGTCGCATCTCCCCCTTACCCACGAGCGTCGCTCTCTCCACGGGATGCTTCGTCGGTTACTATGTTCTCGAAAGCTTCGGTGACGCGTTGCTCCAGCGCTTCCCTGGGCTGCTAGTGGCGGTCGGAGCGGCATGGATGCCCACACTGGCCTTTGGGTGCCTCGCTCTTCTGCTATGGCCCTCTTCGCCCGCACTTAGGAAAGGTGCTCCTTGGCGAGGTACGTATTCCTACCGGGATGTATCACGCATGAAGTCCGCCCCGGGTACGCACATCGGTCACTCTTGATTTCGGAGGACCGTTCGATGGATGCCCTCGCACCCGTTCATACTCGGTGCCGCCCGGGTGCAATGCACACCTTTCGAGTTGGCTCGACCGAGGGCCTTCTCAGTTTGGCGTGCAAGTGCAATCGTCCGCCGCGCGGAAGCAACCACGAACTGCGGTGCCCTCCCATGTGTCCTCCTGAATCCGCGGCTCCTGCGAACGCAGCCATGCAATGGGCGAGAGGACGTTGATGACCGGAAAAATTTTGCGTCTACTGCTCGGGGATTTCTTCGCCGTTCTGCTGGTGACTCAGGCGAGTGCGATTGCTCTGTACGTTGTTGTCGACTTCTTTGAACGGTTGGACGTGATCCTAAGAAACACGGTAGAGCCAGTCGCCGTCGCTCGCTACTTCGCTTTCAAACTTCCCCTCATCGTCTCTCAAACGCTGGCCGTGAGTACGGCCATCGCAATTGTCGCAGCCATTGCAGTCAGGCATCGCCACAATGAAATCCTAGCTTTGGAGGCGGCCGGAGTCGGGCCCCGTCGGATCGCCCTCGCGTTTTCCGGGGCTACCATTTTGATCTGCTTATTTGGTGGGGCGTGGGCCGAATGGGTTGTGCCGCCAGCCACTCGTGCGGCGCAAGAGATCAGCTTGCGCGAAATCAAGAAGCGTGATCGCCGAAATGTTCTCGCAGACCGGGAAATCTGGTTGCGTCGCCCGCACGCAATTTACCATGTCACCTATGTAGACCAAACGCAGAAAGCCCTCCTAGGAGTCACCGCCTACGTGATCACCGAGGACTTCTCTTTGCAAGAAATCCGCTACTTTCCAGAAATTCGCTGGACAAGCACGGGCTGGTCCATCATTGGGCATCCCCGACAGCTTCCAGTCCCGGGGACCATGGCCAACCCCCCGAATACCAGCGTCCCTTCGGACTACCTATTGCAGTTACCGGAAAGCTTCGAAGAGTTTGCCGAGGTCCAACGTGAACCAGAAGAGCAAAGCACCTTGGAGCTGTGGAACAAAAGGGCATTTTTAAGGACTCTCGGACTACCGACGACGCGGGTTTCCGTAGATCTCTATCTGAAGACAGCCCTGCCCTTTGCACCGCTTGCGATCGCCGCAATTCTCCTACCGGTCGCATTACGACTCGACCACGCGAAACGCATTGCGAAAGTTGTCGCCTTTAGCGCAGCCCTAGGCTTTGGTTACTGGGTTCTGCTGGGAGTAGCGACCTCTTTGGGATATGCAGGAACACTCCCCGCGCTTCTAGCCGCGTGGTTGGCTAATTTGACGTACGGCACAATCGGCGCAGGGCTGCTCGCAGCTCCTGCGCCGCGGCGCAAACATGAACTAACGTTTTGAGTATTGTGGACGCTTCCGCGCCTTGTGGCGGCCGTACTTTTTGCGCTCCACTTCACGTGGATCCCTGCGGATGAACCCGGCTTTTTTGAGAATCGGCCGGAATTCGGGGTCGATCACAAGCAAGGTCCGGGTAATTCCGTGTCTGACCGCCTCGGCCTGGGCAGCCAATCCCCCGCCGTGGACGTTAGCCACGACGTCATACCGCCCCAAGGTCTGCGTGAGCTCAAAAGGTTGCAGAATAATCATTCGTGATGTTGGCCTGGGGAAATATTGCTCCCACGGACGACCATTCACGACAATCTTGCCCTCTCCGGGCATCAATAACACTCTTGCCACCGCAGTCTTTCGCCGGCCGGTGGCCCCCCATCGGCTTTCTTCGGTCATTGGACTTCTCCGCTGCGAGCGCGCACCAGGATTGGACGTGGTTTCTGTGCTTCGTGAGGATGGTCTGGTCCAGGGTAAATCTTCACCTTTGTCGCCAACTGGTGTCCAAGGCGGTTTTTGGGCAGCATTCCTTCGATCGCTTGTCGTAACATTTCTTCTGGCTTCAGTAGCTTTTGCTCGAGAGCGGAGCGTACACGCACGCCTCCAGGGTAACCAGTGTGCCGGATATACGTCTTTTTTCGCCACTTTGCACCGGTTAACCGGACGGCTCCGGCGTTGATGATCACGACAAAATCACCGACGTCCTCCCAAGGCTGAAACGTAGGCTTGTGTTTCCCACGCAGAATGTGGGCCGCCACGCTCGCCACGCGACCCAGCACCTGGTCCTTTGCATCGATCAGAACCCACTCCCTCTGAGCAAGTGCTTGTTCTCTACTAATGACTACGGTTTTCGGCATTTTCCTACGACCCTTTGCGAACCACCTAATCTCGCTTCGCGCTTCCTCGGTTGTATACGGGGTGGACGGGACTTGAACCCGCGACCTCCGACGTGACAGGCCGGCGTTCTAACCGTGCTGAACTACCACCCCAAAATTTCATCGACTCTCCAACCGGACAACCTGGGCGGTATCCGATTTGAACGGATGACCCCCGGCTTGTAAGGCCGATGCTCTCCCGCTGAGCTAACCGCCCACACGATGCGACTGCCTCGCGTTTGTGGCTCCCACTACACAACGCCCCCGTCAGTTCAACGAGTCACGTAGCTGCTTACCGGCTTTGAATTTCGCCGAACGCGAGGCAGCAATTTCAATGATTTCTCCTGTTTTCGGGTTACGGCCAGTCCGAGGCTTACGCGTCGCGACCGCAAACGTACCGAACCCAGAAATATTTACCTTTTCTCCCTGCTTGAGGGCAGAGATAATGTCTTCAAAGACGACGTTCACGACCTTCTCCGCAAGGGCCCGGGGAAGATCCACCTTGCTTGCAACCGACTCGATCAACTCCGCCTTCGTCATGAACGTCCCTCTTCAACTCCAGCAAGGTGCTCGTGCTTAGTCAGGTTCAACGACGGTGTCAAGGAACCATGCCGGCAGTTAAAACTGCCTCCGTACCAGGAGAAACCAAACCCGAAGCCGGCACTTGAGACTGCCAGTCTCCCCGCAAAAAGGATTCCGGATTCTCGAGCACCAAAGCCTGCCTCAAGACCTCGTCCATATGGCGAACCAACCGCAGTTGCACTGAGCGCTGAACTTGAGGCGGAATTTCCTTGATATCCTTTTCGTTGTCTGCCGGTATCAGGACCGTGGCAATCCCGGCCCGATGAGCGGCAAGCACCTTTTCCTTGAGGCCTCCAATCGGCAAGACACGCCCACGTAGGGTGACCTCCCCAGTCATGGCGACATCGTTCCGAACCGGAATCTTCGTAAGCGCAGAGACCATCGCAGTCGCCATGGTGATCCCCGCAGAGGGGCCGTCTTTCGGTGTAGCACCCTCCGGAACGTGAATATGGACGTCAACGTTCTGGTAAAAATCGCGTGCGAGCCCCAGCTCCTCTGCTCGGGAACGGACGTAACTCATCGCGGCTTGAGCCGACTCCTGCATCACATCTCCGAGCCGCCCAGTAATAATGAGTTTGCCCTTACCCGGCATCACTGTTACCTCGATCGCCAGCAGCTCGCCGCCGAACTCAGTCCACGCCAAGCCAGTGGCCACCCCCACCCGCTGCTGCTCTTCGGCCTGACTCACATGATACTTTGGTGGACCCAAAAACCGGTGCAAATTTTTTGCGGTGACTACGATCTTACCTTGCCGGTTACTCCGCAAAACTTTCACTGCCGCCTTCCGACAAATCGTCGCGATTTCCCTCTCTAGTCCGCGAACCCCGGCCTCCTTCGTGTAGTGGCGGATGATCGCCATAATTGCGTTGTCGGAAATCTCTAAGTTTTCGGGGCTAAGCCCGTTCGCCTCTCGTTGCTTCTGCACCAAGTACTTCTTCGCAATGTTCAGCTTTTCGATATCGGTGTACCCCGGGATCCGAATGACCTCCATTCGGTCTTGCAACGGCCGGGGGATTCGCTCCAGGGTGTTCGCCGTCGTGATGAACATGACTCGAGACAGATCGTAATCGACATCCAAATAATGATCGTTGAATGCCGCGTTTTGCTCAGGGTCCAGTACCTCCAGGAGTGCCGACGATGGATCCCCTCGGAAATCCGTGGACATCTTGTCCACTTCATCCAGCAAGAACACCGGATTGCAGGACCCGGCCTTTTTCATACTCTGGATGATTTTCCCAGGCAGGGCACCGATGTACGTCCTGCGGTGACCGCGGATCTCTGCCTCGTCACGCACCCCGCCTAAGGATACTCGCACAAACTTCCGGCCCGTTGCGCGCGCAATGGACTTTCCGAGCGATGTTTTGCCAACCCCCGGAGGTCCGACCAAACACAAAATCGGGCCCTTGTTCGTTTGCCCCACCAAAGCCTGGACGGCAAGATACTCTAGGATTCGCTCTTTTACCTTCTCTAAGCCGTAGTGGTCTTCTTCCAGAACCCGCTCCGCCTCGACGATGTCGAGCTTATCCTCCGTATACTCATTCCACGGGAGCGATAAAATCCAATCGATGTAATTACGGACCACGGTCGCCTCAGCGGACATCGGCGACATCATTTTCAACTTTTTGAGTTCCTTCTCGACTTTTTCCCGCGCCTCCGGAGACAATTTTTTCTGCTTGATTTTTTCCTCGAGCTCTTGAATTTCCGTCCGGAACTCGTCTTTTTCTCCCAGTTCCTTCTGGATCGCCCGCATTTGCTCGTTGAGGTAGTACTCTTTCTGGGTCTTCTCCATTTGCTTCTTGACCCGCGTGCGGATCCGCTTTTCGACCTCGAGAATCTCGATCTCCGAGCGCAGAAGCCCCAAAACTTTTTCCAAGCGGGCTGCCGGATCCACGGTTTCTAGCAGCGACTGCTTCTCCTCGAGCTTGACGGTCAGGTGCGCAACGATCGTATCCGCCAACCGAGACGGATCGTCGATCGAAGCCACCGAGCTCAACATCTCCGGCGGTATCTTTTTGTTGTACTTTAGGTACACCTCGAAGGTAGACACCACCGAGCGGACTAACGCTTCGATTTCCGTCGTTCGTTCCCAGTGCTCTTCTACCTCTTCGATCTCCGCGAGCAAAAATTCTGCTTCCGGCAAGAAGCGCACGATACGGGCTCGGCGCTTTCCTTCGATCAGGACCTTGACGGTTCCATCTGGCAAGCGAAGCATCTGCACCACGGAACCGATCGTTCCCATCGGATAAATGTCGGCCTCCGATGGATCATTCGTCTTCGCATCACGCTGCGCGGCCAGCAAAATCATTTTGGTGCCGCTCATGGCCTCTTCGAGTGCCCGGATCGACTTCTGCCGACCCACGAATAGCGGCACCACCATGTGGGGAAACACGATAATATCCCGCAACGGGAGCAGCGGAACCTTCGTCATTGAAGGGCCATCTTTCTTGTCACTACGGAAAAGCATTGCAAACGTAATCCTCGCTTAGGCCGTTTCAGCAGCCTTCTGATATAAAACAATGGGAGGCTCCCCTTTCGTGATCACCTCCTCCGAGATCAGCACTTCTTTGATCGCCGGCTGCGACGGGATTTCGTACATGATGTCCAGCATGGTGTTCTCGAGGATCGCCCGCAAGCCCCGCGCTCCGGACTTCCTTTTCAGGGCCTCACGCGCAATCGCAACAAGTGCGCCATCGGTGAACTTTAAGTGGACGCCCTCCATCTCGAACAACTTTTGGTATTGCCGAACCAACGCGTTCTTGGGTTCCTTCAAGATGCGTACCAGATCCTGCTCACCGAGCTCGTCTAGCGTCGCAATGACCGGTAATCTTCCAACAAACTCGGGAATCAAACCAAACTTGAGCAGGTCCTCCGTCTGGACCTCGTGCAGCAACTCGCTCACGCTCTTTTCATCCTTCCGGCGGACGTCTGCCCCGAATCCCATCCCCTTCATTCCGATCCGCCGCCGGATAATCTCCTCCAGGCCAACAAACGCCCCTCCGCAGATGAAAAGGATATTCGTGGTATCCACCTGGAGAAACTCCTGCTGCGGGTGTTTCCTCCCGCCCTTGGGGGGCACGCTCGCAGTCGTTCCTTCGATGATTTTTAAAAGGGCTTGCTGGACACCCTCCCCAGAAACATCGCGTGTGATCGACGGATTGTCGCCCTTGCGCGAGATCTTGTCGATCTCGTCAATATACACGATTCCGCGCTGAGCTTTCTCGACATCGTAGTCGGCGTTTTGGAGTAAGCTCAGAATGATGTTCTCGACATCTTCTCCAACATAGCCGGCCTCTGTCAGGCTCGTGGCATCGGCGATTGTGAAAGGCACTTGAAGAAATCTCGCGAGCGTCTGCGCCAGTAGCGTTTTTCCCGATCCCGTAGGCCCAATCAGAAGGATGTTGGACTTCTGCAGCTCCACATCCCCGGCAACTAACTGACTATCGATCCGCTTGTAGTGGTTGTGCACCGCCACCGCCAAAACTTTCTTCGCCCGTTCCTGACCAATTACATACTGGTCGAGGACACGCTTGATGTCGGCAGGCTTTGGTACTGCGGAAGAGGACACCAACCCCTCTTCGTGATCGCACTCTTCCGCGATGATGTCATTGCACAGATCGATGCACTCGTCGCAAATGTAAACCGTAGGCCCCGCTATGAGCTTGCGGACTTCGTCTTGGCTTTTTCCACAAAACGAACAAACCAGATTTCCACCCCGGTCGTCTCCATGCTTCGCCATAGTTCCCTCACAACTTCTTAGTGGGCCTGTTCACGATCACTTCGTCAACGATGCCATACTCGAGAGCCTGCTGGCTCGTCATAAACAAATCGCGATCCGTATCCTTTTCGATCCGCTTTAAGCTTTGCCCGGTGTGCTTCACCAAGATGGCATTCAACTGCTCTCGAATCCGCAAAATTTCGCGGGCCTGAATATCAATATCGGCCGCAACCCCCTGGATACCCCCCAACGGCTGATGAATCATAATGCGCGAGTGTGGTAACGCGTAACGCTTCCCCTTCGCTCCTGCGGCCAGCAGCCACGCTGCCATACTCGCCGCCTGCCCCAAACAAAAAGTCGAAACATCGGGGCGAATGTACTGCATTGTATCGTAAATTGCCAAACCCGCGGTTACCGAACCTCCCGGGGAGTTGATGTAGAAGTGGATGTCTCGTTCGGCGTCCTCCGCTTCCAAGAACAACAACTGCGCGGCGATGAGGTTTGCCACTTCGTCAGTGATCGGGGAGCCGAGAAAAATAATCCGCTCCCGGAGAAGGCGCGAATAAATATCGTAGGCGCGCTCACCGCGACCCGTTTGCTCGACAACAATTGGAACCACGTTCATGTTCATTGCGTACACTGGAATGCACCGTGATGCTAGCCGTTTCTGGTATCAGCGGCAATCTGGCTGGGCTCTTCCAACTCGCGGACGCGGGCGGACTGCCGTACAATCTCCAGTGCTCGACTCAACCGCATGTTCTCCAACGCGCGAGCTCGAACATCTTCCCGCTCGTACGCACGGCGAACCTCCTGCTCGTGAATCCCTCTGCTCTTCGCCAACTGATCGACCACGCTCTCGATCTCGTCTTCCGTAACAACGATCCCTTTCGCGTCGGCAATTGCCTGCAAAAGCAAGTGAGAGACCACCGCACTTCTCGCCTCGTCCTCGAGTCGCTTTGCGAGCTCCGGCGTGTGTTCCAGCAGCTCCCTCGCTTTGGCTAATGGCAAGCCGGTCTGAACGGTCCACGCAGCCGCGAGCTGCTCACGCTCCCTGGAAACCAAGGTCGGGGGTGGAATCACCTGAGGATTCGCTGCTGCTAAGGCACGCCGCAACTCCGCTTCAATCGCGGCATTTTGACGCCTCCGCGCATGCGCCTCGAGCTCGCTGCGCAGCAGGCTTCGAAGCTCGGCCAAAGTTTCGGCATTGCTCACCGTCTTGGCAAATTCATCATCGAGCGGCGGAACATTGCGACGGTATATTTTTTCAATCTTGACTAGTTGTGCTTGGCCGGTTCTTTCCGGCGACCGCGCAGTCACCGCAACGGTTTCACCCACGTGACGTCCGACCAGGGCTGCAACGGAGGAGTCTGGATCGACAGGCTCCTGAAGCCAGACCAACGTTTGCGATTCATTCTCGGCCCCGTGCTGCGTGCCAGGCTGCCTGACGGTGACCGCCACTACGTCCCCGGCCTGGACGGTGTCGCGATCCTCGATTGGCACCAGCGTCACGTGCCGCTCTCGCAGCTGCTCGATGGCACGGTCTACATCCTCCTCTCCTATGCTCACCGGGCGCACCGTAACCTCAAGTCCCTCGTAATGTACCTCGGAGATCTTCGGGAACACCTCCAAGACGGCAACACACGTAAACGTGCCCGCATCGCTCAGGGATGCGCTTTCCAGGCGTATCCCACCGGTCAAGCGCAGATCGTAACGGCGGGCCGCTTCATCGATCGACTCCGTGACAAGCTCCAACTCGATCTCCCGCTTGATCTGGGAACCAAAATGCTTCTCCAGAATGGGCCTTGGCACACGGCCACGGCGAAAGCCGGGCACTTGCGCTTGCGGGGCAAGTGCGGCGAGGCGCTCATCGGTCTTCGCCCGGACCACCTCCGGTGGAACTGTAATGTCCACGCGTACATGCACGGGGTCAATCTCGTGAAGCGAGATTTGGATCTTCTCGAGGTATTCGCGGCCAGCGACTGCCGAGCCTTCAATATTCTTGGACAACATTGTTGAGCGATAAGCAGCCACGCCCCCGGCTTTCAATCCAACGTAAGCGTCGGTCGTAAGGAGTGCGAGAGGGGGGACTCGAACCCCCACGGGCGAAGCCCACTAGATCCTAAGTCTAGCGCGTCTGCCAATTCCGCCACTCTCGCAAAACGCACCCCCTGTAGCATCGAGGTTGCGTTCCGAACAATGCGCTGCAGGAAAGCCCTGCATGTTGCTTCGCTCCTCACTCTCAACGCTGTTCTCCTGATCGCTCTTCTGTTTATCGGTGGTCAGTGGGCCATATGGAACGAGCGCCTCGGTGCGGCTGAGAGTCTCCGTCAGACATCACGCCCGCAACGCACCTTGGGAAGCTTGGAGCGCCACACCGGTTTCCTAAACAATCCGAACGGGTGTTTACGCTACCGACTCCGTTGGCCTGATGCCGAATCAGTGGCTCTCCGCATTGTGCATTTGCGGAGCTCGCCGATGGAAGCTATCCGGGCACCCCGGTGACCTGGATGGAGAGGTGCGTGAGCCCGGTTGAAACGGCACGACTCGAAATCGTGTGACCCGCAAGGGTCCGGGGGTTCGAATCCCCCCCTCTCCGTTTTCTTGCAATGGTTTGGACAGGCTCCGTTAGTGGCGGCGTCGACGGCGCCGGCTCAGCCGAACGCGTGATACGCTGCGCACATTTCGCCGGACTCGCGGTATCAAGTGGCGCGAGGATGCACCTTGTGCACGTAACTGGACCAATCGCTTTCGCAGTGCGTCTGGATCTAAGTCGAAGGCATCGCAAAGAACCAAGAAAGAAAAAGGGGACCGCCGACTTGGTGAAAAAACCCAACACTCTGCCTCTGCAGCCAGTAAACGTGAACGACTCAAGAACGCTTTCAGCCCATCTTCAAGCACTGCTAACATCAGCGCCCGCGTACCTGTAACGGCTCCTCTACGGTCTTCGCCGCCAATCACGGTTTCGCGCAATCCAGTTCGCTTCGCCGCGGCGTCAGAGGCTCGTACGATCGAAGTTAGTCCTCCCACCAAATCCATCTTGTTGTCCCTCCCGTGCGCTTACGACGTGTAGGCCACGTCACTCGCGACAGCAGTACAAATGACATGCCACCTGACGCGCGGCGAGGCTCCGGATCAGGTCGCAACGCAAGCTAGCCTAGTCCTCTTGCGCGAACGCAAGAGCATTGCAGGACCGCCACGGGTCGTGCCTGTGGCTATGCGATCTCCGCGTGGTCGCCCTGATCGAGGTCAGTTTCCCTTTCCCGTTACCTGCTGACCGTTTGCCTATAGGAGACTGCGGACCCTACAGCCACACGCCCCAGTCGAACAGCTTGGCCGCTCCGGCTCTGGCACCTTGGGCAAGCATTCCTCGATCTCGCCGCTAGGAATCACCCTCAAGCTAGTATCATCGGCGATCGCGTCACAACCCAAACATCGGCGGACGATCGTGATTCCAGACAGGTCTAGGTACGTAAGCATTCTTGCCTGACAGGATGGGCAATCTACGCCAACGAACCCATCGTCTTGATCCCTTGCGCGTCTGCTTTGCGATGAATCCGTTGGCATGATTGGGAAACCACCCTGCGACCACCGCGAGTAAGGCGGGCCGCGAAAATGGCAAAAGTAAACGACTCCCTTTTATTCAATTTAGGCTTCGTTCGCTACCTCTGGACTCGACCGCCCCGCCCACGTTATGTGTAATTCACCATGCTGCGGCGGAGGCTCGTACTGTTTGTGGCTTCTCTATTTTTGACTGTCGCGCCCATTCTCACGGGCAGCAGCCGCGCAATCACGGAAGAAGACGAAGCCGGGCGGGAACTGGACGAGGGGCTGCCGCCACCTGGTCAGCGGCCCGGCCCCCGTTACTGGCGCCCCCCGACGACCGGCTACGACCTTAAAAAAACGCAGCGCTTCTGGAGATCTTACAAGCTCCCTAAGGTTCGGGAGAAGCCTCCTAAGCGGCCCAAAGAATATTTGGACGTCGACTAGTCCTGCCGAAACCGCCCTTGGCACAAATGTGCCCCAACAGATTAGGAAAAAGCGGGACGTCTGGCCTAAAGCAGCTCGTTGACCCACTTACTGAGCTCTTCGAGAAACTGCTTGCGGAGCTGTCTCTGGCGCGGGGTCAGCTTCGACAACATCTCCTCCTTCATCCGCTCAGGGTCGCCCCGAACGACCATGGTCTCGTCAGCGACGACGCTTAAGAGCATCGAAGACACACCGTCCCATTCATCTGTCACCGGAAAGCCGTATTCCCGCAGCGGCAGCGGCCATGTGGCGTCCACATCAATCCATTCGCCGTCCACCTGGATTTGCAGGTAGTCGTACAGGTCAACAACTTCGTTCTTCTGCAGGATCGCTTGCAGGTGCTCTGGAAAGCCGATGAGCGACTCGTTGAAACGATGCGTGCAAAGCATGTGGCGAACGTTGAGGCCAAGTAGCCGGAACAACTCGCCCAGCAAATAATGCTTACCTGAGCCCGAGCCGCACCGAGTTTCCAGCACGTGCACTGGATCCCGGCTCGAGGGGTACACGTAACGAAAGTCTCGCACTTGCTCGAACAATCGAACGCGTGCAGCAACGGGCGGAAGGCCTGCAGTCCACTCCGCTACGGCCGCGCGCAGTTTTTCCTCGCTCATGTCAGCGCACCTTGGTCATTAGCTTCAAAACAAACCCGCGCCCCAAAACTCACGTCCTCCGCACCCGACATTCCACCCATCGAGCCTGTGTCAATATTACACTTCCACGGCAAACCGTGCGGCATCCGCTGGTGTGTTCACGTTGCGAAAGGTTTCCTCGGCCCCTGGCACTCTCAGCAACGATTCTTCTGGAACGTACCGGACCTTAATTGCGGCCAGAAGCTCCCTCAAGCCGTTGTTGCCCCTGCGTAGCAAGCGTTCGGCAACAGCAGCAACCCGTGTGCGGTAAAACGCGTGCAACGGCTCGACATCTGCGTCCCAAATCGGAACGACGGCATCAACGCTATCCGCAGCAGCTAAGACCGACTGGAGAAACGCGATTGGCTCCCGACGAAGAAACGGCATGTCGCACGCAACTGCAAATACCTGCTCTGAACTCGCATGGAGGATACCGGAAAAAAGCCCGGCGAGGGGTCCCATGTGCGGAACGATATCCGTCACCACGCGCACCCCCCAAAAACCTGCGTACTTGTCAGGGCTGTTTGTTACCAATATGACTTCGTCAAACATTTCTTGCAGCAGGGTCAAACTGCGGTCGATTACGGGGCGGCCTCCTACTCGCATGAATGCCTTGTCTGTACCGCCCATCCGGCTGCTACGGCCTCCTGCAAGAATAATTGCACTCGCACGCATGCGCACAGGGTCGGGGAAAGCATCCGAACTTTTCGTTAAAAGCAGCCTTCACTTTCCGGAGCCAGGATAACGGCCGCAACGATACGGCCTCGCTCGGCTCGAGTCAAGCCGAGATAGCCTGCACCAGCTCAGCCGAAGAGGAGTCGAGTGCTCGTCACTGCCGAAGGCAGGAATTGCTTCAAGGCGAGCAGGACTGTCTACCCTCTGTTCGGTCGTCATCCCGCTGCCGCGAGCGACGATGCTCCCTCCCCACGCTGACAGGAGATCGTGGAAGTCAACCTCTCGGAACGGAATTTGCGCAAGGTACCGCCCGTGCGCTGGACCCAAACAGGCTTTTCTCTAGTCGAGCTGATTACTTACGTTGCCCTTCTGGGTATTTTGCTAGCCGCCGCGCTGCCTCATTTGGAATTGATGCCCTCAAAGACCAACGAAGCTGTTGAAAAGTTCTTGGCTGACGTGCGCTTTGCCCGCGCAAAAGCCATTGCAACGGGCTCTCACGTTTGCGTTCACCGGGTCGCGAGCAATCGTTACCAGGTGCGTAGGCTCAAGCTTCAAGGAAGCTCCTGGGTTCTCGACAAGGTTTTGCGTGACGTCACGCTGCCTCAGGGCGTTTCATGGTGGATGAACACCGACACGGGGGGCCACCTCAAATTCAATACGCGCGGCTTGCAAGTGGCGTTCGCTAACCCAAACAATCCGTACGCCCTGTACACCTACTTTGGCGACAGCCAGGGTTCATCCCACGCAGTATCCGTGTGGCCCTCAGGTCAGGCCTATGAGGAGTACTAGGAAGCCCACAACACAGCGGCGCGACGCTGGCGTCTCGTTGATCGAAACCATGGTGTCCCTCTCGCTCTTTGCCATCACCATCGCCGCGGTAGGCACGTTTCTCACCACACACATTCGGCGCAGCGCTTGGACGTTTCAGCGCACGTACGCCTACACTCTTGCAGAACAGGAGATCGAAGCCATGCGGGCTCTCGATTACGAAAATATGGCTTCCCGCTCCACCACGGCGACCCTCGGAGGGACGACCTACAACGTCGTCACGACAGTGGCCAACAATAGCCCTGTGCCGCAGGTCAAGACGGTCACGGTGACCGTATCGTGGAGCGACCCGAGGGGCCCCCAGCAAGTTACAGTGTCGACCATCTATGCGCAGGTTCGCCGCTAGTTCAAAAGGTGCTTCGCTCCTGGAGTTGCTCGTGGCCGTCGCGGTGACCGCGATCGCCGTCGCAGTAAGCGCGGGGTTTTTGTCGGCGACGCGTCGCACCGTAACCAGCCAAGAACTCACTCTAGAGGCGTCCACCAACTTGCGTGCCGCGCTTGACGTTCTCGTGCGTGACATTCGGCTCGCTGGAGCGTGCCTCCCCGTCACCGGGGATTTCATCGCGTTGGATGGGCTGAACAACAACGAAGAAGACGAAATTTGGGTCCGTACTGGACTGGTCCGCCCCGACATGTCCTGTGTCCGTACCACCACTACGGCGGACATCACGAGGACAACGAACACGATCCCTGTGGAATCGGTCGACGGGTTTAGCGCCGGGGCGCGCGTGTACATCCGTGCTCCTTCAGGCTCGGGCGAGTCGTTCGACATCACCGGGGTGGACTCGGCAAACAACCGGCTCCTGAAGTCCGTGTCTCTCTCCACGAACTACGTGGCAGGTAGCGGCGTCTACGCGATTGACGAGCGCCGATACTTTATCAACCACTGGGCTGCTCCTTGGGGCGACACGCCGGAGTTGATGCTGCAAATTGGGTCCGGCACGCCTCAGCCCTTCGCCGTCGGAGTGGAGCGGCTAGATTTTCAGTACCAGCTCCGTCGGAACTGCCCCCCTTGCGACGTTGTCCAATTGCCCGCGTCCGAAGATGAGTGGCGCCTGGTAGAGCAAGTCCTGGTAACGGTCCGCACTCGGTCCGACCGGCAAACCCCCGACGGCGGGTTCGTTGCACGCACAGCGTCGGTCAACATTAAGCCTCGTAATCTGTTGCCCCCTTGAGCTGGAGGAAGAACGTCATGAAACAACCGAGGCATCCTGCCCAACCCAGAGGCATTGCGCTCATTGGGGTTCTGATCGCGTTGTTCTTTTTGTCCGCCCTTGTGGCGACTCTCGCTACGAAGGTGGTGTTGGACACTCAGCTCCAAGGCACGTATGCCCAATCGATCGTCGGCTTCCACGCCGCAGAATCCGCTCTCAATCGAGGCATGGGCGAGTTCCGCCAAAAGTTTCTCGATTACGTGGTCCCTACCGGCAGCGACTTTGATCCCCGCACGTTCGAATGGTCGGCTAGAAACGTCACCTATCAGCTTGTGGAGAAGCCAGGAAACCCGAGGAACGTCACCATTCCTGCTGGTCAACTCTTCGCCGGGCTCAACTCTCTGGAGTACGGTTACACAGTTCGTGCGAAAGCAGTGAATCAAACCAACGGGGACGAAGAGGCCTCGGTCGGCGCAGAGTTTCTTGTTGGCAACATTCCGTTGTTTCAATTCGTAGCGTTTTACGACCGGGATCTAGAAATTCTTCCCGGGCCAACGATGAGTTTGCGCGGTCGAGTCCACACCAATGGCGACCTCTACCTTGGTTCCGGAAACACACTCACCATCGAGGATGACCCTGCGAACGGAATCACGACCGTCCAGGTGTCGGCTGCAGGGCGGATCTTCCGAGGGCGAAAGAATGACACACAGTGCACGGGTACCGTGGTGATCGACAAACTCGAGGATGTCGTCAGCCCGTTTGGCGATCTCGACCCGCTCTCTTTGCCGTGCGTTGGCAGTACGCGGACCCAAGTTTCGAGCTCCACCTTGGCAGCGTGGAAGGGAAGCATCATTTCTGGGATGCAAAGCGTCTCGGTCCCTCGCCCCGACATGCTCTCTCGCCCGCCCCAAGGTGCGGGCTTGTACTGGACACGCGCGGACCTCCGCATTGCGCTCGTGCTGAACACCCCAGGGCAATTGCCTGGCGGACCACTGCTGCCAGCACGAATCGAGGTACAAGATGCCTCCGGGAATCAAGACGCGATCAAAACCGCCCTATTGTATACTTTCATGTCCGATCCCATCAATGGCGGCACATACGCCAACGGAGCTCCTTCTTCGCTGACAGGCCCGCTCGCGGGAACACGGCCGATCTATTACACGGAGGTGCCGGTTACAGGATTTACGCTGAGCTTATCAGGCGCAACCACGTGTACATGCAGTGACACCACACCCAACTGCAACAACACGAATCCCTCATGCTATCCACAATTGAATAGTGCCGGTACCGCGCTCGCCGGCAATCGTTACATCGGCTGCCCTGCCGGGACTGGCACCTGCAACAACGGCGGACAGGCACTCAATGCAAATCCCTTCAACCGAACATATGGCAGCAATAACTTTGTGGGCACAGGAGGCCGCCCAGGCATGTTGGGAGACCTCGATTACCGCCGTGGGGGGTTCTACAACTGGCGCGAGCGTAGGTGGATGTACCTTTTGAACGTAAACGTCGCTGACCTCCTACGCTGGAATGCCTACCAGCCTGCGGGCAGCAAGCTTTTCGACAACGCCGACACAACCGACGGTGGCCTCGTGCTGTACCTGACCGTGGTGGGCCCAAACTCCAGCTCCGCCGCCAACAACTATGGCGTGCGAGTGTTCGGCTCACGCAATCTTTGGTTTCCTACCAACCCCGGACCCGGCAACGATCCTACTGGTATTACCATTGTCTCCGACCAAGCGATGTACATTCAGGGCGACTTCAACCAAGGGAATAATGCAGCGCCGCCCTATGGAACGGCAGGGGCGCCAGCAAGCAATCTCCCAAAACAGCCGGCGGCCTTCCTCGCTGACAGCATCAATATCTTGTCCAACGCCTACTTCGATACCGCTGGATGCAAGAACGACTGCCAGAGTAACAAATCGCTTACCGATACCAGCCGCCGCGCTACCACGACATGGATCCATGCGGGATTTTTGGCTGGAGTCGATGACACTACTTCCGGAAATTACAATGGTGGTTTGGAGAACTACCCACGGTTTCACGAGGACTGGTCCGGCGGTGCCACTTTCTATTACCGAGGCTCATTCGTAAGCTTAGGCACACCGTTGCATGTGAACGGGAGATGGTGTGGGACCGGAGGGTCCCTGTCCTCCGGGTCACAAAGCCCGAGCGGCTGCAACATCTACAATCCGCCCGTGCGCGATTGGAACTACGACCCGTTCTTTAACAACGCCGCGAACTTGCCCCCTCTGACACCTCGGTTCGTATACGTACAGCAGGTGTTGTTCACTGAAGACTTCCTGTAACTCGTTTGTGTTCTGGGCCGGCTCGTCTGCCGCCAGGTCTGAGGCTAGACTTTGCGTTCGCGAGGTGGCCCGATGCAACCGTCCAAGAGACTTTTCCTCCGACTCGGCGATCGCGTGCTGCACCTCAGATATGAACACTGGGGCCAGGGGATCGTCGTAGAAGAGCTCACTTCCACGCTGGAAGGGGGCACTGCGCTTGTGCGCATCGATTTCGAAGATGGACAGCGCCGTACCTTTCACAACGACCTCGACCACGAGCTATGCTGCTACTATTTCGGCATCCGCAAGTCCTCCGGCCCATCAGGGAACCCAAAGCGATTCCTCGGTCGAACGTAATCCACGGCGCGGCGAGGCATCTGGCCTACATCGGATCACGAACAGTCGTGCGGCACGGCCTTAGAGGCGGGACTGGGAGCCTTTCGCAGAAAGCCCGAACCGGTCGTCTTCCGGGGCTGTGACCCCTCGCCAACGTGAGAGCGCTTACCCCGGGGCTTCCGTGAGCGTCGCGATTTCTCGCTGCTGATTTTCCCCCGAGAGGCTCCTCGCTTATTTGCTGCCCGCTAGACTTTTTGGTTCGCCCTCTAGGGCCGCGTAGATTTCTGCCCGAACCTCGGACTCGCCTTCCCGCTGGAGCGCCTTGTACAAACGATCCAACGCAGTCCGACTGCGAATTCTTCCTAGAGCCCAGGCCGCATGCGCGCGAACGATCCTGCTCGGGTCGGTCGCGAGAGCCTCGGCAAGCACGTTTACAGCATCGGGATTGCCGGAGTTGCCCAAAACGACCGCTGCATTGCGGGCAATTCCCTCGCGCCTCGCACGCCACAGCGCTGATTTTCGGTAACGCACACGAAACTCGTCCTCGCTAAGCCGAAGCAACTCAGGCAAGAAGGGGTAAAGTTCCTCTCGCCGCCGCGATTCTTCTTCCTTTTTGCGGTGCGAGTTCCAGGGACAAACTTCCTGGCAAAGGTCGCATCCAAAGATCCAGTCTTGAACAGCTGGGCGGATTGCTGGCGGAATCGTACCGCGATGCTCGATGGTCCAGTAGGAGATGCAACGGCGAGCATCCAGACGATAGTCCAGGGACAACGCACCGGTCGGGCAACTTGGGAGACACCGTACGCAGCGACCACACCGATGTGGCACCGGTGGGTCCGGAGGTAGCTCCAGATTCACCAAAATGCAGGCGAGAAAGAAATACGATCCCAACGCTGCGCTCAACACGTTGGTATTCCGGCCTTGCCAACCGAGTCCTGCAACTGTCGCCCAGTCGCGCTCGAGAACTGCTCCCGCATCTACCGACCAGCGGCAACGGACACCAGGCACGAGAGACATGATCTTGCCGCACAGTTCGCGCAACTTGCTGCCAAGGTCGTCGTGATAGTCGACGCCCAAGGCGTACGAGGCAATCCGTCCCCGAAGCTCCTCCCGCCACGTGGGCAAAGGTCCGCTCGGTACGGCATACGGGGAACCAAGCACGATGACTGTCCGTGCATCAGCCATCAACAATCGCGGATTCACTCGCTGAGGAAGGGTGCGTACGAGGTAGTTCATACCCGCATGGCCCCCACACTCCAGCCAGCGCGCAAACGCATCCGCATGGGGTGGCATCTCTGCCCGAGCAAATCCGCACGCGGGAAACCCAAGCTCCCGAGCGAACTCGCGGATGTGCTGAGCAATCAACTCAGGATCCATCGTTTTCCCCTGCCCTGACCTTGCGCTTGCCAAGGAGCGCGATCACAAGCAACGTGCACCGAAAAGTGCGCAACGCAGAACGTCATTACTGGACAAAAAGCTCCCCAGCGAGCGGATCAATGGGATTCCACGACTTGGCACTGCATTCGATCGACTCCTTCGAATTCGGCGGTCAACCCACGGATGAGGGTGTGCAACTCGGCGAATGATAGGCGCGATCCTCGTGGATGCCTGAATTTGTAATAACGGCTCACTTCGTCGAAATAGCCACCATCGATAAACACTGCGATTCGAACAATCGGGCGGATTGGGTACCAACGCATCGTTCGTCCTCCGGATCTTTCTCCCTTACACATTGAGACAGGCGGCACCTCGAAAGGTTCGGCAAGCGGCCAAGCACTTTCCCGCACAACGCCAGTGCCATGCTTGTCTCAAGTTGTGGCCTCATTTAGCGTCGGCTTCGCCAAAATGGCGGAATCTTTAAAGGAGTCTTCGCGTATGACATTACCTCTGGCTGGACTGAAGTGCCTCGATCTCTCGCGACAGCTTCCCGGCCCGTTTTGCTCCATGCTGCTTGCCGACCTGGGGGTTGACGTCCTGGTCATTTCAGCACCGAACGACCCGCTGGGTGTCGGGATTCCTCTCGTTCAAAGAAACAAGCGAAGCATGACCCTGAACCTCAAGTCTGAGAAGGGTCGGGACATCTTTTTGCGGTTAGCTCGAGAGGCGGACATTGTGCTCGAAGGGTTTCGCCCCGGAGTCACCGAGCGTCTAGGCATCGATTACAACAGCCTGGCTGCTGTCAATCCCCGAATTGTCTACTGTTCGATCTCTGGGTACGGGCAAGACGGGCCGTACCGCAACAAAGTTGGGCACGACCTCAACTATCTTGGCTACGCTGGCGTGCTCGGAGTGTCCGGCGGGTCTGGGCAACCACCAATGATCATGCCTGTGCAAGTGGCGGACATTGGCGGCGGTGCACTGATGGGAGCTGTTGGAATCCTAAGCGCCTTGCTAGCCCGACAACGGACCGGAAAGGGACAGTATATCGACATCGCGATGCTCGACGGAAGCGTTGTTTGGAATGTCTTTCACATCCTGATGTACCTAGTGAAAGGCTCCCAACCAGAACGTGGTGGCACACAGCTCACTGGCCACTACCCGTGCTACGCGGTGTACGAAACCAAAGACGGGAAATATGTCACTGTGGGAGCGCTGGAGCCCCACTTTTGGCGCAATTTGTGTGAACACTTAGGCGTTCCCGAATATATTCCCGACCAGTTTGCCGAAGGCGCCCGACGCGAGGAAATTTTCCGTACGCTGCGACAAAAATTCTTGCAAAAGACTCGAGACGAATGGGTGCAGGAGTTCGAGTCCGTGGACATTTGTTTTGGGCCCGTGAACGACGTGCCCGAAGCGCTGGCCGACCCCCAAGTACGCCACCGTGGCGTGGTCGAGTATCGTGACGGCAAGTTGCTGCTCGGCTCGCCGATTAAGTTGTCTGCAACCCCGCCGCGACGCCCCGAGCCTCCGCCAGCGTTTGGTGCACACACGAACGAGGTCCTTTCTAGCCTTGGCTTCGACGAATCGGCAATTGCGCTGCTCCGGACCGAAGGTGTGGTGTGATCGGGAGTAACACTCCGGACGCGGCAGGTTTCGAGAGAGGCGCGGCTACGAGTATCTCGCGGTGCCGCACGGCATTGAATCGTTAAGCCGGTTCTCATATGAGGTTCCTGTGAACGATCGTTCACCAATGAACCTTCTCGTGTGGAGGCCTTATGGACTTCGGATTCAGTGAGGAGCAGGAACTTTTGCGTCAAAGCGCCCGAGAGTTTCTCGAAAGCGAGTGCCCAGTCAGTTACGCGCGGAAGATGATGGACGACGAGCGCGGCTACTCTCCGGAGGTGTGGGAAAAAATGGCAGAGCTTGGCTGGCTCGGCCTGATCTTCCCTGAGGAGTTCGGCGGCTCCGGGCTGACCATGATCGACCTTGCGGTTGTTCTCGAGGAAATGGGCCGCGTTGTCCTGCCTGGGCCGTACTTTCCCACAGTCCTGTTCGGCGGAATGACTCTCCTGCTCGGCGGTTCAGAAGAGCAAAAAAAGCGATTCCTGCCGGAAATCTGCTCCGGTCGACACAAGGCAACACTGGCATGGTTAGAAGAAAACGGGCGCTGGGACGCAAAGGGGATCCAGATGTCTGCTGCTCACGATGGCACGCATTATGTCTTGGACGGTACGAAGCTCTTTGTTCACGATGCACACAACGCGGATTGGATGGTCGTCCCCGTGCGCACCCGACAAGACAGTCAGGACTCGGGGATTACCCTGTTGCTCGTCGAGTCCTCCTCGCCCGGGCTTACTTGTCGAGTGATGAAAACGATGGATCAAACCCGCAAGCTCTGCGAGGTACGCTTCGACCAGGTTCGCGTTCCCAACGGAAACGTGATCGGTCCTGTGGATCAGGGGTGGAGGCTACTCGACCGCGTAATCGACCGCGCCAAGGTTGGTCTTTGCGCAGAGATGTGCGGAGGGATGGATAGAGTTCTCCAGATGAGCGTCGACTACGCCAAAGTTCGAGAGCAATTCGGGCGGCCTATTGGCAGCTTCCAAGCAATTCAGCACAAGTGCGCCAATATGCTGGTGCAAGTGGAAAGCTCGAAGTCGGCCACCTACTACGCGGCGTGGGCCGTAACGCACGACGTGCCAGAGGCGCACTTAGCTGCGTGTATGGCGAAAGCCTACTGCTCCGACGCGTACCGAATCGTCAGCGGCGAAGGGATCCAGATTCACGGTGGAATCGGATTTACGTGGGAGCACGATATGCACCTGTACTTCAAACGCGCCAAGGGCAGCGAGGTAACCTTTGGCGATGCTACGTGGAACAGGGAGCTGGTCGCACAGGAAATCCTGGACAAGCCCGACTTCCTCGAAACAGCCATCTAACCAGATCGACTCGGTTGCGCGAAGTTTCCAAGGGCTAGCTGGGCACGGGCAGGTTCGGTCGTCTTGATTGTTCGCCGGCACACGGAGGGATCTTACCCGACGCTTCGCGCAGCCATCCGTTCCAGCGCGGTAATCAAAGCCTGGACACCTAGTTCCCCGCCACCGTACGCCTCGACGACACGAAACAGCTCTCGCACTAACGCAGTTCCAGGCAGCGGAAGGCCAAGCTCAGCGGCGGTCTCGAGTGCAATGCGCAAGTCCTTCTGCTGCAAGCGCACAAAAAATCCAGGCGCAAAGTCGCGCGCTAACATCTTGGGCCCCTGATTGCGAAGATTCCAAGAATCCGCCGACCCCGCCGACAAAGCTTCGATCACGCGGTGTAGGTCTAGCCCTCCCGCATGTGCCAAGAGCAGAGCTTCCACCACGGATTGCAGCGTGAGCACGCCGGCCACCTGGTTGCAAAGTTTGGTCATTTGCCCGCTTCCGTGCGCACCCATGAAAGTAATCTTGCGACCGAGCGCCTCGAAAATCGGGCGACATCTGACAAAGACCTCTTCCTTCCCACCGACCATAATGGAGAGTGTCCCTTCGCGCGCGCCGCTCTCACCCCCGGACACCGGGGCATCCAGCATTTCGATTCCCCGTGAAGCCAAGCGCTGCGCAAACAACCTCGTTGCCGTCGGCGAGATGGTAGACATGTCGACGACAACGTGCCCCGGCTGAGCGGCCTCAACGACACCATCCGTCCCGAACAAAACGGCTTCTACATCGGGAGCATCGGGAACCATTGTAATCGTGACTTCGACTCGTCGCGCGACATCCGCCGGGCTTTGCGCTGCCTCGCCCCCCGCAGCGACCAGTTCATCCACTTTCGCTTTGGTACGACTATACCCAACCACTCGAAACCCGGCCTTTAAAAGATTCCGTGCCATGGGTCGGCCCATAATACCGAGCCCAATCCAACCTACGCGATTCATCGAAGCGGACCTCACTCGTGCTCGTTGTTCCTAGGAGCAGCTCCCCGTTCGAGCCGTATCTTCGCAGCCACGGCCTTGCTTGTACCGAGGAGTTGGAGGAGCCACGCGATCAACCCGTACTTCCGCCGAATTTCTCGCAAAATGCGCTGGACTTCCGCCCGGTCATTGACGACCTGAGCGTATCCGTGCACCGGGCCATCGCCGAAATCGACGGTGACCTCTGGGTGCTTCTTTAGATTTAGATACCACTGAGCCGTTGGACCCCGCACGTGTTGAACAGCAATCTCGCCGGGGCCGGTCACTACGAACCAAACCTGGACCGTGCGCGGAAGACCCGATTTTCGCCCAATCGTGGTCAAACGAATCACGCGCTGGCGCGCCCAGTGAGCCGCTTCCGAGCCATCCGACCTGCTGCTTGGTCCCGCTATGGACAACCCACTCGCTCCTCGACCGAACGCCCCGCATTAACCATTAAAAGCCCGGATGACCTCGCGCCAAAAGCCGTCTGTACGGTCGAATGGAAAGTAAAAGCCGAGCCGGTCAAGATAACCCGTGTACTTGGCCTTCAGTTTGTCCACCAGATCGTCTCGGCGAGCAATCACTGCGTACTCGGCGAGCATTTCATCGGTGATTTCGCTTGCCATTTCCGCCCACTTCCCTTGTTTCGACAACTCCGTAAGACGCCGTCCTACATCAGCCCATCCGTGGACGTCGAGCACTCCAAGGTAAGCGGGCGTCGAGGCGTAAAAAGCAATTTGCTGCTTCACCGGACCTTTCGCAGCCTCGATTTCCTCGTCGTTTCGCCCCGTCACGACAAACGCTGTGGTGGAAAGCTGGATCTGCGCGCGGTCCCTGCCGGCCTTTTGCAGTCCCTTCGAAATATTGGGCAAGACGACCGTGTCCAGGTAGCGGATGGAGTGGAATGGGTGAATGTGAAACCCTTCGCAAAGTTCACCAGCTAACTGGCACATGTACGGGTTCACTCCCGCAATGAAGATCTTCGGCTTCGGAACAGAAATCGGCCCGGGGTTAAAGAACGGCGTCATGAGCGTAAAGTTGTAAAACCGCCCTTCGAACTGCGGCCGTGTGCCGTGCTGCCAGCAGTCCCAAATGGCGTGAATCATCTGGATCATTTCACGCAATTTCGGTCCAGGGTGTTCCCACTTGACCCCAAACCGCCGCTCATTGTGCGCACGCACCTGCGTGCCTAGCCCGAGAATGAACCGACCACGGGAGAAGGCCTGCAAATCCCAGGCGATTTGGGCAAACACCATGGGGCTTCGAGGGAACGCAACCGCGATCGCGGTGCCCAGTTCGATTCGTTCTGTATGCTCCGCAGCGAGGGCAAGGGGAAGGAACGGGTCGTGCTGTGCTTCAGCAGTCCACAGCCCGGCAAAGCCGAATTCCTCCGCGTCTTTGGCAGCCTTGGGTACATCGCTCAACTTCGAAGCAAGCAAGCCAGTGTCTAGCTTCATTGTGACCTCCACGAGGCGCCGAGCATGCCTGATCGCACGGGACGGTCAAGCAGGCGTGCCCTCAGTGGCACACAGCTCTTGGTGTCGAAGCCCCACTTAACGCTTGCGTGCCAGAGTCAGCCCATCAGCAATCGGCAACATCACGACGTCGACACGACGATCCCGCACCAAGTAATCGTTTAACTCCCGCAGAGCCGCGGTATCGCGATCCACAATGTTCGGATCTGCGACCGCCCCCATCCAGAGAACGTTGTCGAACACGATCAAGCCGTTCGCCCGCAAGCGCTGAAGAATTTCCTCGTAGTACGAGCGGTAGTTCTCCTTGTCGGCATCGATGAACGCGAAGTCGAATAGCGGCTCCTTGGGCAAACTCCGAAGCGACTCCAGTGCCGGACCAAGCCGCAACTCTATTTTGCGAGACACCCCTGCCTTCTCCCAGTATCGACGAGCGACACTTGTCCATTCCTCGTTGAGATCACAACAAAGCAACCTCCCCTGCTCGGGCAAAGCAGACGCGATACATAACGCACTGTAACCCGTGAAGGTTCCCACCTCGACGGCACTCCGGGCACCCATCAGGCGTACGAGCATTGCCATGAAGGCGCCTTGTTCGGGTGCAATCTGCATCATGGACAGTGGCCCGTATTTTTCTCGAGTCTCTGTTGCCAGCTCTACCAGCACTTCCGGTTGTGGCGTGCAATGCTCGAGTATGTAGCGGTACAGTGTGGGGGTCAGAGAAATGAACTTGTCCATGGCCAGGCCTCCGGAACGCCTTTAGCCCGTCGCGCACGGACGCCCAAGACCGGGGGCCCTGTTCTCTGCCGTGGCGAGCGGCACGCTCGGGTCGATTGGGTGCGGCGGGTTCACGAGCACCTGGTTGCCGTGCCGCAAGATTGGGAGTAGGAGTTGTTCTGGCCCGAGTCCACATGAGCCAGGCCAAAGGAGGTGCCCAATGGCGGTTGCCCGTGTGACGGAGATTCGAGCATCATCCCCAGATGGCTTCCAAGAAGCCGTGATCGAAGGGGTACGGCGAGCAGCAAAAACCCTGCGCGGGATCACAGGAATCGAGGTGCTCGGAAAGCGTGTAAAGGTCGACCAGGGCAGGATCATCGAATACCGCGTCGATATGAAAGTGATCTTTGTCTTGGAATCATGACGGCTGTCTTCAGAAAGGAGGAAGCATCATGGCCGTAGCGAGACAAACGCAAATTATTGGAGCTTCCCCGCACAGCTGGGAGGACGCAGTTCGTAACGCATTGGAGCGTGCAAACAAAACTTTGAGGGGCATTACTGGCCTCGAAGTTCTCAAGGAGAACGCGCACATCGAAAACGGTAAGATCGTGGAATACCGGTCCACGGTATTGGTTACTTTCATCCTCGAGAACTAACCTGCCGACCCCGACACGTCCCTTCGCTTCGCGAGGTGAGACAGGTCCGCCACCTGCGGACCAGCCATCGTTCCGCCCAAGTATAACCCGCGAAGCCGGCGGCACGCGGCTTCGCCCCCTCAAGAAGACTTGATACGGACGGCGACGGACTGCGACGAGTCTTTTCAATGGATAACCTTCAGGCGCTTTACCTAGAACTCGAGGCTTCAAACGCCCCACTTCATTTCGCCTGGCTCTGCACCATCGAAGACCGACTCTCTCTCCAAAAACTTCGTGCCCATGTACATCAACGTTTGGTTCGGGTACCGAACAGCCAAGCACGAGCAGTCTCCGGCGGTACGCTCGGGGGTTGGACATGGGAGCCCGACGCCCACTTCGTCATCACTCAACATGTGCACCGCATACGACGCCAACGGCTATCAGAGCGAAGTCTACTCGAAACTTGCGAACAGCTTTTCTCCACCCCGTTGGACCGGCAACGTCCGCTTTGGGATCTCCACTTGATCGAAACAAGACGCCCCCCGGTGTACGTCTTCCTAAAAGTCCATCGTGCATTGTTACCTCCGGAAGACGACTCCGCTTTTCTCAACGCGCTGCTGGATCCTCAACCGCAACTGCCTCCGAGCCGCATCTTCGCCCTTGGCGGTGCCCCGCCAGAATCTCGCGAAACCACCCATATAGGTCGCGGCGCACCCGTAAGAGCCTGGTTTTCGTTCATCCGGGCGGCTGCAAGTTCGCCCCGTCAGACGCTTGCGCAATTTCGCCTGTATGCCGACGCTGTCGTAAACGTGCTTCGCGTTTTCGTCGGCGAAGAGGCCACTGTTGGTCCCTTGAAAGGACCGCTGAGCGGCAAACACCAGTTGCGTCACGTCCAGCTCCCGGTCCGCCTTTTTCGCGAAATTCGCAATCGCGTAGGTGGTGAAATCCGCGAGATCGTACTCGCGTGCATCTCTGCGGCAGTCGAAGAAGTCCTCTCGTTACCGGACGCAAACGGTTTTCCGGAGCCGGTTTTGGCGCTTGTCCCCGTTGCACTCGGCTCCGAGCAAGACGCTCAACGGACAGGAACTCGTGCCGTTTCACTGATCGCACGCCTCCCAAGGGGCTTGCGAGATCCGATCGAGCGCCTTCGCCGCGTTAGTACTGAGCTGGATCAGTTGCGTGCAAGCGACCATCCGCACCACTTTCGACGTGGAGTCGCGATTTTCCAAGCGTTACCTGGAAACATCGCATTGCGCGCCGTGCGCGCTTTTGCACATGAAGCGCCATTCCACCTCTTCACCTTGCAGGTCCCTGGGCTGCGAGAGCGCCGCTATCTGGCCGGCAAGCCGGTGACCTCGGTAATCCCCTTTGCACCGATCGCACTCGGAGTCCGCGTGGCTTTCGTTTTCATGACCTATGCGGACACCGTATCGGTTGGGATCACCACCGACGCCGAACACTTTGGCTTCGCCGACCAACTTGCCCAGGCTTTTCGGTCTGCCTTTACCGCGCTTGCACGCGCCGCCGGCATTTCGGCCGCGTCGATCGAGACCGGACCCGCAGCACACTCAATTCAGCAGAAGGGCTTCCCGGAACCGGATCCATCTCGTTTCGAGTACCGGGAGCAGCGACAAACTTAACGGGATTCTAACGAGTCGTCGGCGGCTTCGGTGGTATGCTTGCCCCCTGAGATCACGTGGGTAGCATACCGATGTTGGACCTCTTCCAGCCGTTGTAGTTTGTCGTAAAGCGACTCGATTTCTCGTTGGAGGGCTGCAAAAGCGCTGTACATCGAATGCGGTTGGGGATGGGTAGAGTAGAAGTTCGGCTGGCTGATCAAGCGGCGTAACTCTTCGAGTTCGGTTTCCTTGCGTTCAATTTCCGTCTCCAACCTTTGCATTTCTTCAGCACGCTTCTTTGCCTCCCGATCGGCGCGCTGCTGGGCGCGACCGCGCGAACCCTCGGAGGGCTTCTCCGCACCCTTCGGGCTCGCGGTTAACTCAGGCCCTGGGGATACCGTCGGCCGTTCCACGCCCAGGGCTTTCTTTGCCAAGTAATCCTCGTAGTTCCCCAAGTATCGCACCACTGTGCCATTACCCACTTCGAGGATTTCGTCTGGCAACTGATCGAGGAAATATCGATCGTGGGCGACGAAGACCAACGTACCTTCGTAATCCCGAAGAGCCTCGAGCAAAACTTCCTTGGCAGCCAAATCCAAGTGGTTCGTCGGCTCATCCAGGAGCAGGCAGTTCGCAGGCCGCAAAAGAAGCAAGGCCAAAGCCAATCGGCTTTTCTCTCCCCCGCTAAGCACACCCACGCGTTTATGGACCGAGTCGCCGTCGAACAGGAAGGCGCCGAGCAAGGTTCTCAATTGTGGTACAAGGTCCACGGGCGCACGAGCCATTGCCAGTTCCAACACTGTCTGATCGGTACCCAGCGATGCTCCGCGGTCTTGCGCGAAATAGTTCACCGTAACGTTATGACCAACGTGACACGTCCCTGCATCCGGAGGTTCGACGCCCGCAAGCAACCGCATCAAGGTCGATTTGCCGGCTCCGTTCGGACCTACGAGGGCGATCTTCTTTCCGCGTTCGATTGTAAGGTCCAACCGATCGTACACGCGCGTGGAACCGTAGGCCTTTGCCACTCCTCGCAATTCGAGCACGATCCGGCCGCTGCGGGGTGGCTGTGGAAACCGAAAATGCACGGTACGCATTCCTTCGGGCGGCTCGAGACGCGGCATTTTTTCGAGCTGTTTGATACGGCTCTGCACCAAGGCCGCCTTTGATGCCTGGTAACGAAACCGGTTAATAAAGGCCTGAATCCGGGCGATTTCCTCCTGTTGTAACCGGTAGGCTTCCTCTTGCTGTCGCAATCGTTCTTCGCGCCGGTTCAGGTACTCGCTATAGGAGCACGAGTAATCCGTAAGCCTGCCGCGACAAATTTCTGTGACTTGCGTACAACAGGCGTCCATAAAAAACCGGTCGTGCGCAACCAATACGACCGCATGGGGGTACGACGCCAAAAACTCCTCGAGCCAGTTGCGCGCCTCTAGGTCCAGATGGTTCGTAGGCTCGTCCAGCAGAAGCAGCTCCGGTTGCTGAAGCAGCAGCTTCGCCAGAGCGATGCGCATTTGCCAGCCGCCCGAAAATTCCCCGCACGGACGGTCAAGGTCGGACGCCCGGAAACCTAAACCAGTCAAAACGGCCCGAGCGCGGGCTTCCAAATCGTAACTGGCTTGGGCATCCCACTTCTCGCGAACAAGCGCGTACTCGTCTAGGAACGTTTGGTAATTTTCCGCCTTTGGATCGGTCTCCGCTAGCAGGTACTCGAGTGTTCGACAGCGCTGCTCCAACTCTCCGAGATCGGCAAAGGCATCGAGAGCTTCCCCCAAAACCGTGCGTCCCCCGAAACCAAAAACCTCTTGCTCCAGGTACCCCACCCGAGCTCCCTTGGCTAGGTGGATGCTCCCCGCATCTGGCTCTAACCGGCCGGCAAGGATCCGCAGGAGCGTCGACTTTCCTGAACCGTTAGAACCGACGAGTGCGATGCGCGCCTGGTCAGGAACGAGCCAGTCTACGTTGTTGAGGATGATCTGCGGTCCGAAGCGCTTACACAACCCGCTAACTGTCAACACGCCGCGTGCATCTAGCCGCATGCTCAAGCGGCCACAAGACAAATGCACGACCGTGCCGAGGTTCGCCGTATGGAACCATCTCGCTTCTGACAAAGACTTTGACCCACCGTCTCCAATGTCCGCGACGCGAAGGTGCGAGTTTTTAACCTTGGCTGACGAGACTGGAGCGGCACGCTTTTCGCGAACAGGAGTCGATCGATGTTAGGGTTTCGCAACAACTGGTGGACGGCAATCCGTAAATCCAAACTCGCGTCGAGATCGCGAGGTCAACTGGGGAGCGCGGGCTACCGCATTCTGGTGCTAGTCCCCTTCGCCGCGATCGTGGTCGCCTCGAGTTTCAGCCCCGCTTTTGCAGATGTGGTCCCGGGCGATGTGATCACGCGAGAGAATATGGACAAACTCGGGGATCTGGTGTCCCCGGGCATCCGCTGGTGCGTGGAGCGTGGCCTGAAGTTAAAGATCGTTCCTTACCGCAAAATCGAGTGGAACCGGGAATACCGTGAGGCAACGGAGAAATACTCCGCTCAAGTGCGCCTCTCGGCTGATGGCCGCCGCCTCGAGCATTATGTGGCAGGACTTCCATTCCCGAACCTCGACCCGAACGACCCGCAAATAGCCCTCAAGATCATGTGGAATTACGACTACAAGCCCTTCGTCACCGACGATAGCGATTTGCGTAATTTCGACGCGGATACTGGTCCACTCAACAAGGACGCCGGCATGACCGTCGAGCGCCACTATCTCCTCGACCATTTCCGCACCCTTTTTTACAACGGGCGCTTGATCGTCGACCCCAAACCAGAGCTGCCCAATCCTGAAGGCGTGCGTTACAAAGCGTCGATGCACCCGATCCTCGAGCCCTTTGACTTGAAAGGCGTGGGCTTGACGACGATTCGTTACTTGGATCCGGACCGACAAGACGACACCTGGCTTTACATGCCGTCCTTGCGCCGTGTGCGCCGACTTTCGAGCGCACAACGTTCCGACGCTTTGTTTGGCCAGGACACGGATGTCGACAGTTACGGAGGCTATGCTGGTCAGATCCCGTGGTTCGAGTGGAAGTTCTTGGGAGAGAAAGAGGTTCTAGGCTCCTTCCACTCGGAGAACTTCCCGGTCCGCTACTGCGACGGCCCGGGCGACTTTGTGTTCTGCGACGCTTGGGAAAAACGCAAGGTTTGGGTTGTCGAGGGAAAGCCCAAAATGCCCCAGTATGCCTACGGCAAGAGGCTGCTCTTCATCGACAAGGAAACATTCTTGATTGTATTCACAGACATCTTCGATCGGACCGGTCAATTGTGGAAAGTCTGGATCAATCAGTTCGCATTCCGCAAACAAATCCTACCGAACGGTATCGAGTACGCAGATGAAATGCCTTTCGGCCCGAGCATTACGATGGTCGACGTGCAGCTCAACCACGCAACCCGAGCCGCTCTCCCCAGTCCGAAGTACCCCGGCGAACAGGGCTGGTACTTCAACCAGGGAGAAAAAACCGGCCTGACGGAAGAGTTTTTCACCATCGGGCACCTGATCGAGTCGGCCCATTAGAAGACCGACACACTGTCGCTTCGCTACGGCGTCTCGGGCGCCCGCTTGCCTACACCCCTGGAACCCAGGCTCCGTGGAACCCGTACGGGATGCGGTGGGGAATCCGCACTGTCGCCACCGGGTCTCCCTCGAAATCGCGGGACGCGATAATTTGGAGCTCGCTTCGATCCTCGCGCTCGTCGTAAACAAGCACGAGGATGTACCCGTCGCCTTCCGTTGCCGCAGCGGAAACGGGGACGAACACTGGTTCACCCGCGCTTCGGTGCTGACCGACGTCTCGGAACGTCGCTGTCCCGGTGTTCCAGTCGTAGCGCAGGAGGCAGGAAAATTTCGGTGCCACACCGCCGGCAGCACGTTTTCCAGCGGCTGCAAAACCGTATCGGTAAGGACGCCCTAATACTCGCTCATCCACCCGGGGAAATTCACACAACGTCTGACAACGTTCCTCACCTTCCACGGTTTCGGCCTTCGGATCGATTCGGAACCTCCAAAGCGTGGGAACAGCGGTGACGAACAAGCGAGAAGACTGCTCGGTTTCTCCCAAATCTGAAAGTTGGAGCTCAGGGTAGCGCGCTACATCGACGACGATCGTCCCCCGGTCCTCGAATGCATTCATCGAGTGGAAGATGAAACACGGATCTCCCGCAATCCACTGAATGTCCTTCGCCTTGCCATAGCGAGGCAGGCAGCCCCACAGCGTACCCAGCTCAGGTTCCCAAGCAAACACTGGCTGGTCCGATCCGAGTCGCTCGAGCCGGAAGGTCAGCGGGCACACGAAGAACACCACGTAATGTTCCGTCAGCGCAAAGTCGTGCACCATTGCCGGAAAGCCGCCTGGCAACGGCTCAACCGCCACTAGGTTTCCCGCTGAATCCGCACGATAAAAAGTCAGATATGGTGCGATCGGTGAGTAGCCGAAGAAAAACAGCTCTCCCGTTACCGGGTCTACCTTCGGGTGAGCTGTCATCGGCCCGGCAAGTTTCCCGCCAAAGTCAAATTCCCCTCGGGTTGCGAGGCTCACTGGATCGAGCTCCGTAGGAAGAGCTCCCTCCATGAGACCGAAGAACTTCCCGGCGTGAAACAGCACATTCGTATTCGCGGTATTTTTGTACCTTCCTTCGCCACCTCCCAACTCCAGCAATCCGTAATAGAGGGCGCGGCCCGCTCGCATTTCCTCTAAGAGTCCTTGGCTTCGCACCCAACGGTTACGGTAAGACGCCCGCCCGCCATGCAGCCTGATCGCGTGGATCATGCCATCGCCGTCGAACCAATGGTAACGCCCGATCGGATCAAATGCTGGGTTCGGGCCGTTGCGGAAGTACGTGCCGTTCAAGGCGTTCGGCAGAGCCCCACAGATCTCCAACTCTTCGATGTCTTCTTCACGTCGCCACGGGGCAAAGTTGCCTTCGAGGAATGGACTTTTTCGTTGTTGAAGTTGTTCGTGCATCATCCACACCGTGCCTGCACCGGCGACCGAAAGCAAGTCACAAAGAGGGCCACGGATCGCGTAAAGGACGCCCCGAATACTGCGTCCTACCGTTTCCGCCGCACCCCAAGCGCGACCAACCGCTTACTCCGCCCGTTTTCCCGTAAGTTCCTCCAGCGCTTGCTCGTACACAGCCAGGTCGTGCGGGGTAAACAACACGAAACGAACCAGCCGGATTTGCGGGAAGCGCGGGAGAGTCTCCATCACCGTTCGCAAAGCGATTCGCGCGGCCTGCGCGACAGGGTACCCGTAGGCCCCGGTGCTAATCGATGGAAAAGCAACAGACCGAACGTTGTGCTCCGCCGCAACCTCTAACGAACGACGGTATGCGCTCGCGAGTAGCTCTGGCTCACCGTGTTTGCCATCTTTGTAAACGGGCCCAACTGCATGGATCACGTACTTCGCACGCAACCGCCCACCACTCGTAATCTTCGCATCCCCCGTCTCACAGCCACCGAGTTTGCGGCACTCCTCCAGGATCTGCGGGCCGCCTGCTCGATGAATTGCACCGTCTACACCTCCCCCACCCAAAAGCGATCGATTGGCTGCGTTCACGATCGCTTCGGTGTCCTGTTTCGTGATGTCTCCTTGTACGAGCTCAAGCACAGCGCCCAGGATTTCTACCTTTCGCATCGGCACGCCCTCGCTGAACTTACGGCTTTTCTGCCCGAGCCCAATTCGAATCGCAACTGTGCTCCTAGGTTTCGTACAGCAGCGTTGCCCGTCCGCCGGACGTGGCGAGACGCCGTCTCAGTGCCCTAACGATGCTTGCAAGCGGTCCAAAACACTCGACTTATCCGGTGGAGGGCGCCAGCCGTGACGCCGCCGATATGCCTCGCCTTGCGCCATGACCCAAAGCGTTCGCGCCACAACTTCTGGTCGAAGGAACGCCTGCTCGGGAGTCTCGAACATGTTGATCATTCTCAGGAATGCCCGGAAGACAACTGGGTCTGTGCGCATTGCGACCGCGACTCCTTCGCGGAAGAACTTGTCCTGGAATTTGTCGATCATCCGGGAGGGCTCGTGGCCTAGCGCTCGCCGCGCGGCATCCCGGTCGGCAACCACCGAAGCGCGAACAAAAGGCTCGATATTCTCTCGGGCAAACTGATCGAGTGCCAACGCAGCCGCGTACCAGTCACCGAGGGTCCGCTCGAGGATGTTCACCAGCGCGTGGGCATGCAGGAACGCTTGCGCACAGCCACGCCCGTAAAGCGGATTGGTACAGTACGCGGCGTCCCCAATCACGAACAAGCGGAGAACGATCGGTCCAGCCGCATCCACAAACCGGCGGCGACGGTTGATGAGTCCACCCATCGCCTCGACCCCGTGCGGCGCATTCTCGAGGGGCATCGCCACGCAGGGATCGATCCAATCCGACACCCCGGGAATCTCGCGAATCATCGCGTCGAATGCCTGGGGTTTTGCCAGTACCTTCAATCGAGGCTCAGAACGCGGAATCGCTAGGGTGATGGAAAACGTTCCGTCCTCCGCCGGGAACACCGCAAATTTGATCCAGTCCCAGTCAGCTACCCAAGGGTCTTTTCCCGGCCGTGGCTCGCCGGCTCCGGGACGCAGTCGATAGAACCTCGTGTAGTAAACAATGCCTGAGTCTTCCTGCTTTTCAGGAATCGGTCGGCACCCTAGCCCTGCAAGCCAGCGCGGAGCCGCAGAATGGCGTCCGCTAGCGTCGACGACAAAATGCCCCCGCAGCCGCTTCTCCCCTGCGCGGCCCTCGAAACGCACGCCGGTCACGTGGGGAGGATCAGTGGGTGTACCAAGGAGCCCGGTGACTTTTATCCCTGACAACAGCTTGACGTTTGGTAGGGCCGCCACACACCTCCGCAGCACGCACTCGAACGTTACTCGGCGGCCAGCCAGCGCCACCAAATCTTCATCGCCGGGCTCTGGGGAAATGCCGCGCAGTGCAGGCGGCGGCCGATCCAACGGACGCATCTCTTTCATGCCTGCCTGCAGCAACGCCGAGAGGAGCTCCGGGTACGCGTCGCGCAGGAGAACCCGAAGGCGGCCAAGGAACACGTGCGAGTGCCGAATTTGCGTGGCACCAGGACGCGTCCAATGACGGAAAGCTTCTTCGGGGTCTTCCGGCGGGGGCCCGTCCTTTTCCAACAAAAAAACCTCCGCATTGTGCCGCGCTAGCATGTAGGCGGCCGCTAACCCGCTAATGCCAGCGCCAATTACGATGGCCCGATAACCTTCCAAGCCCATAAGGGGCACGAGGACAAATCTGTTGTCGCAAGAAAAGCCAGGAGGCAAGCAGCGCAAGCGCGCTGAAGCCGCCTGGCTCGTTCTAAGCTCTCGGGAACCCTAGCTCGCTAGGGGTAACTCGTGACGAGCCTCGAATCGGTCACCCCACAAGATGCCAACTTTCCGGTACTGGTCTTCGGTCCGTTCCGTGATCAGCCCCAGCCTCCACAGGTTGGGCACCACAGTGTGCATGTACACTTCACTGTTGAGCTGCGCCCACTGAGGCATCGCATGGAGCGACTGTACCACTGCGTCTGGGTCCAGCCCGTATTTTGGTGCAGCTTGACGGAGGAAATCTAATTGCTGGTTGGCGTTAAGGGTTTCGAGGATCGAAAATGCAAAGTCCTCCATTTCCGCCATTTCTTCTTCTGTGGCCTCTTTCACCACGCGCCGCATCGTGAGGACACCGAACGCGGCGTGCCGCGCCTCGTCGATCTGGACACGTCGCAAGATGTCTTTGATGAGCGGGTTGGTGCTAGCCCGCACAATCTGATCGAAGATGGCAACTGCCATCCCCTCGAAAAGCGTTTGCATGCCCAAGGTTTTCAGCTTCCAGGTTGGCGCTTCTAGGAGCCGATCCAGGAGAACCTTCAAGGTTGGATCGATCGGGTAGATCGTGCCGAGTTTCCGCTCGATGAACTTGGCCAGCACTTCCACGTGCCTGGCTTCGTCGGCAACCTGCGACGCCGCGTAAAACTTTTGGTCGATCGTCGGGCAAGCATTGGTCAACTGCCCACAAAGCTGCAGAGCAGCTTGTTCTCCGTGCAAAAGCTGAGAGATCAAGTGGGTGAATTCGTCAAATGCCGCTTCCCGACAAGTGTCCTCGTCAGCACCCATCATGGTCAGCAGCGTCGGAAGCAACAAAGCGTTTTCGCGCGGGACAAACCATTCGTCTCTCGGAAACGGGATGCTCCAGTCGATGTCCGTTTCCGCGTTCCACTGCCCACGTTTGCCTCGCTCGTAAAGGGCGCGCAGCTCCTCGACCTCGCTCCCATACTCCCAACTCCAATGCAGTTCTAAGGGAACCGGGACATCGAGTTTTTGCCGCAAGGCAGCGATTTCCTGCTCGTCCACGAATTCGACCAGCTCGAAGTCTCCCATTTGCCGACGGTGATCTGCCAGAAGTTTTTCCATAGCCTCTTCCCTCCTCAGCTTTGTGGTAAGGATTTTGGCTGCGCCAACATCCCAGCGTACAACAATAACTTCACTTCCTCTTTGCGCTTCTTCACTGCCGCAGGTGCGAACAACGACTGTCTCAATAACGTCTCCCCGAACTCCCCAGAGGCAAAGTGGTACACGAGTAACCCGATCAAACTCTGCAACATGTGCGGGATGCTCGCCAATCGAAACACACCCTGCTCCATGCCCTCCCGTAAAAGCCTGCCTACACTGGCAAACAAGCGGTGAATGATCTGGTCGACTTCTTTTTCTTCAGCGCTTTCGCCCGCGAGATCATCGTCCTCGAAAAGCGAGCGGAGCAGCAACCGGGCCCGGGACGGACGCTCCGCTAATGTTTCGATCATCGCGTCCAACCATCGGTCGAACCGAACGAACGCGTCGCCTGGGCCCCCGAGTGCCTGCACGGTACGTTGCTCGAACATACTTAGAATGCGACCGGCCACGGCAGCATACAGTTCCACCTTGCTGCGAAAGTGATGGAACAGGGAGGACTTGCTCAGCCCTACCGCCTCCGCGACCTCGCGCATTCCAACACCAGAGAAGCCACGCTGCGCAAACAAAACTTCCGCAGCGTCGAGAATTTTCTCGCGCGACGAAATTTCCTCTGCGGCAATCGGCTGTGCCACGACCCCACCTGCCATTCCCAGTGCTCTCGATTCCGGTCGGTTCTTCCGACCGGTCGGTCGGTGACTACTTGTCTTTTCAGAGAAAGTCAAGTTTCATCCCCACAGGATTCTCACCGGCCCCCCGGTTTGGGAGTGTCCCAAAAATAGGCCGCTTCGCGGTGGGCCGTCCCTAACTGCCACCGTGTGCGGTCGGCATTCCTCCGCACACCTTGGAGCTGCGGCGGGAAATCCAACTTGATGGAACAAGGCTGATGCCTTGACGCTCCAGGACGGCTGTGTTTAATGCGCCGAATTCTGCGCGCCACTACGGATTCGTTTGTTCCCATGAAGCTTGGGTGTGACAAGACTAGTGCTGGGCAATGACGACGCGAGTGAGAAATGGGTCGGTAACCGACTGGGACCTCAGGCGCAGCGCGTACGAGTTCGACTTACCCGCTGAGCTGATCGCGCAGGAGCCCTTGGAGGAACGCGATCAAGCAAAGCTCATGGTGATCGAGCGAGCAAAGGGTACGCGCCGTCATGCGCTCGTGCGTGACCTACCCTCTTTCTTGGATCCCGGTGACGTACTCGTGTTGAACGACACGCGCGTAGTACCAGCCCGTGTCGTCACCTCCACAGATCATGGCGGTCGCATCGAAATTCTGTTTGTGCGGCCGATCGAAACGGGGTTATCTGACTACCCGGTTTGGTCCTGTTTGGGGCGACCGTCACGAGCATTTCGTCCAGGGCAGACCCTGATGCTGCCGGGCGGTGCTGCAGTCACCGTGCTCTCCCGACAGGGTCCAGGCCGCTATGTGGTTCAGTGGAGGGACCGGATCGACGTGTTGGCGTTCCTTGAGCGCTACGGACAAGTCCCTCTCCCTCCGTACATCCGGCGGCCGGAGGGCCCATCACCTCGGGACGCAGAGCGATATCAGACGGTGTTTGCCTCGGTTCCCGGGTCCGTCGCTGCCCCCACTGCTGGGCTCCATCTTACCAACCGGCTTCTGGCCGAGATCGAGGCGCGAGGAGTACACGTTGCGCGCGTTACGTTGCACGTAGGACCGGGTACGTTCCAGCCCGTCCGCAGTGAAGACGTGCGCGAGCACCGAATGGAACCGGAATGGTGTTCCATTCCGAAAGCCACTGCCGAAGCGGTACGTGCCGCAAGGGCACGCGGGAGCCGGGTTATTGCGGTGGGAACGACGACGACCCGGGCACTAGAGTCGGCGGCGACGGAAGACGACCGGATCGTGCTCGAAGGTGAACGCTGGGCCGACCGTTACATCACTCCTGGCTATCGCTTCCGAGTTGTCGACCGGTTGCTCACCAACTTCCATCTTCCTGGATCGACCCTCCTTCTGCTTGTGGCAGCGTTGGTAGGACGCGAGTTTCTGCTTGAGTCTTACACCGAAGCGGTTGCCATGCGGTACCGGTTTTATAGCTACGGCGACGCCATGTTGATTCTATGAACGGAAGTTGTGCCTCCAAAGCCGAAGCTGTGCCACGAGATCAACCGTTCGAGGTTGCAGCGCTAGACGGCGCCGCACGGGCGGGGGTGCTTTCGACCCAGCATGGGACCGTGCCAACCCCAGCGTTCATGCCGGTAGCTACGCAGGGGACCGTGAAGGGTTTGAGTCCTCGGGACTTACACGAACTGGGGACCAAGATCGTCCTTGCGAATACCTATCATCTTGCGCTGCGCCCAGGTGTTGAGACCATTGAAGCGCTTGGAGGGCTGCACCGCTTCATGGGGTGGGACGGGCCGATCCTCACGGATAGCGGCGGTTACCAGGTGTTCAGCCTCGCCCCTCTCCGGAAAGTAACCGATGCCGGCGTGATTTTTCGCAATCACTTGGACGGACGAGAACTTTTTCTTACCCCGGAGGGCGTCGTGGAACTCCAGACGCGCTTTGGGGTCGACATCGCGATGGTGCTGGACGAGTGTACGCCCGCGGACGCTCCTCGTGGCATCGTTGAAAACGCTGCGCGACGTTCCCTTGCCTGGGCCCACCGCAGTCTCCAGGCGCACGGACTACCCTCCCCGCTGCTGTTCGGTATCGTCCAAGGTGGGAGATTCTCGGACATCCGCGCCTGGCACGCGCAAGAGCTTGTCGCGCTGAATTTTCCTGGCTATGCGGTGGGCGGTCTGAGCGTGGGGGAAGAGCGGAGCGTGACTCTCGAGGTGGCGGCGGCAACCGTGGAACATCTACCACCCGGCTCTCCACGGTACCTGATGGGGGTGGGTTATCCGGAGGACCTCATTCGGTTCGTGGGAATGGGGTACGACTTGTTCGACTGTGTGTTACCGACCCGCAACGGCAGGAACGGTTTGCTTTTCACCTCCAGCGGCCGACTCAATATTCGCCTCGCCCGATTTCAAAAGGACGATCAGCCGCCGGACCCTCTCTGTGGCTGCTACACCTGCCGCCACTTTAGCCGTGCCTACCTCCGGCATCTTTCGCTTTCCAAGGAGATCCTCGGCTGCGTGCTTGCCACGACCCACAATCTCTACTTCTACCAGCGGCTGATGCGAGACATGAGAGCAGCGATCGTTACGGCAAGTTTCGCCGCCTGGGCAAATGCCACAATCCCGCGCCTGGAACAGGAGTACGAACCGTGATCAGCGTTGCTTGGGCGCAGGCTGGGCCAGCAACGGGGCCATCTTTACTAGCAAGCTTATTCCCCCTGCTGCTGATCTTTATCGTATTTTACTTCCTTCTCATCCGTCCCCAGCAACAAAAGCAGCGCGAACACCAAAAGATGATCGAGAGCCTCAAGGTGAATGACGAAGTCGTCACCACTGGCGGTCTGATCGGTCGGATCGTCCAGGTAACGGATCGCGTGCTCACGCTCGAAGTAGCGCCGAACGTGCGCGTGCGCGTGGAGCGCTCTTACGTTGCTGCCCGGACTCGCCCGGCAGCACCAGAAAAATCGAAGGATAAAGAGAAGGATGGGCCAAAGTGAAGACGAGTCTTTGGTATCGCATCGCAGCCGTCGTTGTTTTGCTCGTAGCAGCATTCGTGTACTTGACACCATCGGTCGTATCCGAACTACCCGAGTGGTGGACGCGGTACCTGCCCTCGAACAAGATTCGGCTTGGTTTGGATCTGCAAGGAGGGACGCATCTCGTTCTAACTGTCGACGTCGACAAAGCCCTGGAAAATGCTCTGGAACGCGCGGCAGACGACATTCGGCGCGAGGCTCAGGACAAACAGATTACCTTGGCCCAAGTGCAGCGCGTGGACAAAGCCATCGAGGTACGGATCGAAGCGCCTGAAGCGCGTTCCGAGTTCGAAAGCTTTTTGCGCGACAACTTTCCGAACTTGAGCATTGTGGATTCCCAAACCAGCGACGGCGTTGCGGTCCAACGGCTTCGTTTTACCGTCGCTGAAGAGCGTCGCTTGCGCGAGTTCACCGTGGAGCAAGCACTGGAAACCATTCGGAATCGTATCGACCAGTTCGGCGTCACCGAGCCCATTATTCAGCGTCAAGGCACGCAGGATATCGTGGTGCAACTTCCGGGCATCCAGGATCCACAGCGAGCAAAGGCGCTCATCGGTCGAACTGCGCTTCTCGAGTTCAAACTGCTTGCAGAGGTTCCAGACGCCGAAGCTTATCTGAGCGGACAGAAGCCCTTGCCACCAGGACTCGAGATTCTCACGGGCTACGGCGGGGAACGTGTGGGGCGGCGTGTCGAAAAGACAAAATACTTGGTGGAGTCAAAGGTATTGCTCACCGGCGACGCCATTGCCGACGCACAGGTTCGACCTGGTTCACAGCTCGAAGGCCCCTACGTGGCGCTGGAACTCACACCACGGGGCGCCAAGCAATTCGAGGAAATTACCGCTGCGAATGTCAAACGCCGCTTGGCAATTATTCTCGACAACACCGTATACTCGGCACCTGTCATCCAGGAACGCATTCCTGGGGGCCGTGCCTCCATCACCGGCAACTTCGACATCAAAGAAGCACGCGACCTAGCGATCGTGCTCCGAGCCGGAGCGTTGCCAGCACCAGTACATATCGCCGAAGAACGTACCGTGGGCCCGTCGTTGGGGCGTGACTCCATCCGCCAAGGGTTTCTGTCTTTTGTCGTCGGAGGATCGTTGGTCGTCCTGTTCATGGCCGTGTACTACAAGTTTGCCGGCGTGCTGGCCGACCTGGCTCTGGTGCTCAACGTGGTCTTTCTGCTGGCGGCGCTGTCTGCGCTTCAAGCAACTCTTACCCTCCCGGGCATTGCCGGCATCGTGCTCACTCTTGGGATGGCGGTCGACGCCAACGTGCTCATTAACGAGCGCATCCGGGAGGAGCTGCGTTTGGGACGCAGCGCGCGAGCCGCGATCGAAGCGGGCTACGAGCGCGCGCTCCCAGCGATTCTCGACTCGAATATCACCACATTTCTTTCCGGACTGATCCTGTTCCAGTTTGGCTCCGGACCAATCAAGGGCTTTGCCGTTACTCTCTGCATTGGCATTGTCACATCTGTGTTCACTGCCGTGGTGGGTACGCGCATCGTGTACGATTGGCTGCTCACGTACCGGCGTCTGGAACGAGTCAGCATTTAGTCGAGGGGCCGAGGGCGACGGAGGCTTGGCAATGGAATTGATCAAACCGGGAACGAACTTCGACTTCGTGGGGAACTTTCGGCGTGCGTACCTCGTCTCGTTGGCGTTAATCCTAGCCGGAGTGATCTCGCTCATCGTTCATGGGGGCCCAAACTACGGAATCGACTTTGCCGGAGGCACGCTCGTCCAGATTCGCTTCAAGGAACCCACGCGAATCGATGACGTGCGAAAAGCGTTAGCCACAGCCGAGCTCGCAGAAGCGGCCATCCAAGATTTTGGTACCAACGGGGCCGGTCCATCGGAGTTTCTGATTCGTGTTCCGATCAAAGGCGAACAACTCAGTGACTTTAGTGCCCAAATTACCTCGGCACTGGAAGCAAAATTTGGCAAGGACTCGTGGGAAATCCAGCGCATGGAAACAGTTGGCCCACGTGTCGGTAGCGAGCTTCGCTGGCGAGCGCTTCTGGCAGTGATTGCTGCGACCATCATGATGGGCGTGTATATCTGGATTCGTTTCGAACTCCGGTTTGGAATCGGGGCTGCTGTGGCCCTGTTCCACGATGTCCTCATCACTGTGGGTGCACTTTCATTGGCGAACTATGAGTTCGACCTCACCATTGTCGCTGCGCTGCTGACCGTGGTGGGCTTCTCCGTGAACGATACGGTGATTGTCTCCGACCGCATCCGCGAAAACCTACGCAAGAATCGCCGCGATCCGCTGGATAAAATTATTAACCGCAGCATCAACGAGACATTGAGCCGCACAGTCCTGACCACCGGTACCGCTATCCTCGTGCTGCTGGCGTTGTTTTTCCTCGGCGGCAAAGTCATCAATGGATTTGCGTTTGCTTTGCTCGTCGGGTTCACAGTCGGCACGTACTCTTCGATCTTCATTGCGAGCCCCATCGTGTACTACCTCCAAGGGCCCGCGTTTGCTCGGGCACGGTCGTAAGTTTATCCTGCCGCGAGCATGAGCGAGCGGTGGCGGTTACGGCCGCGGAACCCGGAGGCGGAAGCTGTCTTACGGCGGGAACTCGAGCTGCACCCCTTACTGGCCCAGCTCCTTGTGCAGCGGGGTTATTGCACTCCCGAACAGGCGCACGCGTTTCTGAACCCTCGACTGCGGGACGGGCTGCGTTCTCCCTTTCTTTTTCGCGGCATGCACTGCGCTGCCGACCGAATCGTGCAAGCACTGGCTCGCGGAGAACGCATCGCCATTTACGGCGACTACGACCTTGACGGTGTTAGTGGTTCCGCGCTCCTCTACGCTTTCTTGCGCAGCCTGGGCACGGAGCCGATCGTTTACATCCCCGACCGTATGCGTGAGGGCTACGGGCTCCATCAACCCGCGATCGCAAGCCTAGCCCAGAGTGGTACGGGCTTGTTGATTACCGTGGACTGCGGTGCGGCAAGCCACAGCCAAATCCGATTTGCCACGCAATTGGGGTTGGACAGCATCGTCTGCGATCACCACCAAGTTCCTGCCGAGCCGCTGCCTGCACTTGCTGCCTTGAATCCCGCAGCTCCCGATTCAGGGTTTCCATTCCCGGGCTTGTGTGGAGCGGGCACTGCTTTTTACCTGGCCTGGGCGGTCCGTAGCCGGCTCGCGGAAAAGGGCGTCACATCGCTCCCAGATTTGCGGGAACTTTTGGACTTGGTCACCCTAGGCACCATTGCAGACGTGGTACCGCTGGAGGCAGAAAACCGGGTTCTCGTGCGCCACGGACTCGCTGCTTTGACGGAGGGACGCCGCCTCGGAATCGCCGCGCTCAAAAATATCAGCCGTGTAACCAACGTAACGAGCAGCGCGGTCGCCTTCCGGTTGGCCCCTCGGCTTAACGCCATCGGACGCCTAGGCTCGGCGCAGGCCGCGCTGGAACTGCTAGTCACCGACATCCCCGAACGTGCCCAACAACTCGCCACCGAACTGCAAGACGCAAATCGGCAGCGCCAAGCCCTGGAAGGAGCGATCCTGAAAGACGCCCTTGCTTTATGCAGGAACGATCCGAACTGGGAAAACCGACGAGCGATTGTTTTGGCGAGCTCCGAGTGGCACCCGGGAGTGATCGGCATCGTAGCTGCACGCTTGGTGGAAAAATTTGGCCGGCCAACCGTACTCATTGCCATCGACGAGAATTCCGGAGTCGGGCGTGGGTCTGTCCGGAGCACTTCTGGAGTGAACTGCTACCGAGCACTCGCGGATTGCGCCCCTCTGCTTACCGCCTTCGGTGGTCACCATATGGCTGCAGGCTTTTCCATCGCGGTCGAGCACCTCGAAGCGTTCGCTCAAGCCTTCGATGAGGCGGTCGCGAAACAAACTCGCGCTCCGCAACCGACTGTGCACTGGGCAGACGCGGTGCTCGAGCTGGATCAAATCGACCCAGCCGACCTTGCGAGTTGCCTTGTCGCGCTGGAGCCTTTTGGTCCTGGAAATCCCGAGCCTGTGTTCTTTGCCCGCGGTGTCCGCCTGCGGGCTGCGCAAACGTTTGGTGGCCAACACCTACGATTGTTTGCCGAACAGCGCGGAAAGGCGTGGCCAGCAATGTGGTTTCAGTGGGGCGACGAGTTTCCTCCCGACCCGAACAGTTCTTACGACGTGCTTTTCAGCATCGAAGCACACAGTTCGAACGGTGAGGCGCCGCTTCGCCTTCGGCTTCTCCGCCTCCGTCCCAGCCGTTCAGCAGAAAGGTGACGAAGCACGTACGTTGGAGCGTGCTTCCGTTGCCCCAAGCGATGCCGTACCACCCGCCACCTCGCCTCTTGGGCAAGGAGAAAAGGCAGTTCCGGGAAGCTTTCTAAGCATTTGATATTTCGTGAAAATCAAGAGCCCGAATGCCCGGAACGACACCTTGCTTGACTGGTATATAACCGCGTGTTAGCCGGACTGAGCTTCCTACACCCGTCACCGCAACACAATCCATTGCCGGGGGTTTCATCATGGAGAGAGACGACGCCATCCTCACGAGCAAAGAAGTCGCGCGCATCTTGGATATGAGTCCCGACACCGTCAACGAGTTCGCTCGCAAGAGCATTCTCCCCGCCTTCAAGAAAGGGCGACAGTGGCGATTTCGAAAACGAGACGTCACCGCGTTTAAACGCGAGTTGCGCGGTAACACGGCAGCTTGAGTGCGAGTTTTGCTAGACGAATTAGCGCCGAGATCACGGAGTTCGCATGCCATCGTTCGAAGGTGCACAAGCCCACGAGAGCAAGCTGTACGCGGAGTTGTCGTACTTGTACGACGTGATTTTCACCAGGATCTTTGCTCCGCGGATCCACCATGTCATACGGACGTTGCAAATCCCTCCCGGGGCGAAGGTGCTCGAGGTCGGGGTGGGCACCGGCCTTTCTTTGGATGCCTACCCGGAGCACGCTCAGGTCGTAGGGATCGACCTCGCCCCAGAGATGTTAGAAAAAGCCGAGGAGAAGGTACGGCGCAACGGATGGCGACACATCAAGCTTTTGGAGATGGACGCGCTGAACCTGAAGTTCGATGACAACAGCTTCGATTACGTGACTGCCTTTCACGTTGTCAGCGTAGTTCCTGATGCTCAACGCCTCATGAACGAGGTGATCCGCGTGCTGCGGCCAGAGGGAACGCTGGCCATCGTCAACCATTTCCGCAGCCCGAACAAATTCTTCGCCGCACTCGATACGATGATCGAACCGATCACCTTGCGCCTCGGCTGGCACACGCTCGACTTGAAAGACGTTCTCGAAGGCTTGCCGCTCGAGGTCATCGAGCTTTACAAGACGAACAAGCGCTCGCTGTTCACGATTTTGGTTGCCCGCAACTCCAAGTCGAAAGGGGCCGCCTCGTTCAGTGCGTCGAACTCTTGGGCGGAGCAAACGGGATCAACCCCTGCTTCATGAGCCAGAGTTCATCTTGCTGGCTACGCGTATAAAGCCAGCGGGTGTAGGCCCGAAGCACGTGGGCATCGCCCGGGAAGAGGTCGCGGAAGCTAATCTCCGCGAGGACGCGCACAAGTTCCGGGAACCGTTCCGCCAACTCAGCAAACAAATCGCCGGGATGTGGACCTCCAGCGCCAGCTAGACGGGACAAATGCATGTACGCAGTGCGGCCAAGCTGAGCGTAGTAATCGGAGTTTACGAGCTTGCGGTGCAACGCCTCGATAAACAACCCGGCCATGAACAAGGCGGTGTCACCGACATGTTTCAGCTTGCCATACCGATGCGGCAGCGGTGAGTGAAACGACTCCAGGTAATCGAGCGCCAGGGGCCGGTCGTCGAAACGACGTGGTGGCCGAGCAAACTGCTCGAGCAACTTGACCAGGTAAAACTCTACCTGCTCGCTCGACTGGACGGACTGAGCCCGCATCGCTTCTTGCAGGAGCTCTCGAAAGAACTCCGTTAAATTGCGCTGTACCAATCGAGGTCGTTCCGTCATGGTGCCTTCAGTTTAGCGACTGCGCACGCGTGACCAAGTGGTTTTTTTGGCGATCAGACAAACACACAGAAGCAACAGGCAGCCAGAGGGAATTTCCGGTGGGTCTCGCGCGAATGCAAATTGTGCGTGGAAATGCGATCGGTTATAAGCTCGGCCACATTGTTGCAGGAGAAAGGTCGGTAACTGCATGATTCGGCAACGCCGTTGGCTTTCTGGGCTGCTCTGGGGTACGGCTGTGGGCATCAGTGTTTGGATCGGTGCCCACACAGCGAGTCGCGTCTCCGCGGTCGCGAAGGATACCTACGAGACCATCGAAACGTTCACCAACGTGCTCACGTTGGTGCAAAAGAACTACGTCGATCCGGTCACGACAAAGCAACTGATCGAAGGTGCAATCACCGGGATGCTTGCCGCGCTGGATCCACATAGCGCGTACCTGCCTCCGGAGTCGTACAAAGAGCTACAAGTCGATACACGTGGTACGTTCGGAGGTTTGGGAATCGAAATTACGATCCGAAACAACGTGCTCACCGTAGTATCTCCGATCGAGGATACCCCTGCTTACCGGGCCGGAATCAAGCCGGGCGACCAAATCATCAAGATCGACGAGGAATTTACCAAGGACATGCCCCTGACCGAAGCCGTGCGCCGCATGCGCGGCGCGCCTGGGACCAAGGTGCGACTTACGATCCGCCGCGAAGGCGCAATGAAACCGATCGAGCTAACGCTGACTCGGGAAATTATCAAAATCCAAAGCGTGAAAGCGCGCATGCTCGACAAAGGTTACGCGTACGTGCGGATCACCCAGTTCCAAGAACGCACGGATGACGACCTGCAAAAGGCTCTCGCCAAGCTGGAGCAGGAAAATGGTGGCGCGCTCTCGGGCCTCATCCTCGATCTGCGCAACAACCCCGGCGGGTTGCTCACCCAAGCCATTAAAGTGGCAGACGAGTTCATCGATTCCGGACTCGTTGTTTACACCGACGGGCGGCTCGAATCGCAAAAGCAGAAGTACTTTGCCCATAAGCAGGGCTCGCACACCGACTTCCCGATGATCGTGCTCGTCAACGCCGGCAGTGCCAGCGCCTCGGAAATCGTTGCCGGGGCGTTGCAGGACCACCGCCGCGCGCTGGTCCTGGGTACGCAAACGTTTGGCAAAGGGTCGGTGCAAACCATTCTTCCCTTGGAAGAAAATTCCGCCATCCGTCTGACGACTGCTCGCTATTACACCCCTAACGGACGTTCCATCCAAGCAACCGGAATCACCCCGGACATCGTGTTGGAGAACCCACCAAGCCTTGCGCTAGCCGGGACGCAGCCCTCCTTGCCGCGGATTCGAGAGGAAAATCTCCCGCGGCATCTGCGGGCTCCCAAGGAAAAACAGCCTCCCAGTTCTGACGAGGAGGAATTCGAAGAGGAGCAACCCACCCCCGAGGAGCTGCAGGTGAAAGAGGGGGAACTGGGGAAAGATCCACAACTCGACCGCGCCCTCGAACTCCTCAAGAGCTGGAACGTTTTTAAAACCGTCATTGCCGGCCGCGCTCCACAGTCGTAGAGGCGCGGCGCGAGTAGGCATCGGCCGGTCCGTTTCCATCGCATGCTGTGCCCCGCTCCACACCTCTTTTAAGCGCGTCGTCGCCTTTCCGTTGGGTGGCGATGATTGCCCTCGGAGCGCTGGTGTATTTGGAGCTCTCCACCGTTGAACACCAACAAATCAGCGAACCCCAACGACGTCCTTCCGTACCAGCCCTGCCAGCCACCAGCGAGGAAACCGTCGTCGGCGAAGCAGCTCGGCTGACCCTACGCTTGCACGAACTGGACTTGCCGGCACCTCTCCCCTCTCCGAAGGAAGAGCAACTCGGCAATCCGGGTTTGCAGTGGACCCACCGGATCTACGACCTCACGCTTCCCCGACCACGCCAATTGGAACCCTTCACGGAACCCGTTTTGAAGCTTCGAGCCGAAAACCCTCTGGTAACCGTGCAGGTCGAGGATCACCCACAGCACCTGGAACTACGGCTTGGCGTAGCGGGCTTGCGCACTCACACCCTGAGGTTTCGCTGGCTCGATCGGCCTCCGCGAGCTGCGCTTTTTGTGGCCGGGCTCGGACGGGATCTCGTTCTGGCTCGACGACTCCTCGAATTACCTGCTCGAATCACATACGCCGTCGACCCGACAGAGCCCTTCGCCGATGTCATTGCCGAACGCCTAAAGTTGGCGGGTGCCGCAACCTGGTTGCAAGTCAACCTATCGCAGGCATATTCCTCGGGATTCAGGGAAGAAGGGCAGCAACCCAAGTTACGCGACGGCGACTCTTTCCTAGCAGAGCTCGAGTCGCTTCTGACGCAAGCTCTCGCTCGCATCCCCTCGGTGCAGGGAGTTTTGGTGCTGGCGCGAGCGGAGCGCCTCGCGCAAGCTCCGCTTGCAGTCATCCACGCGGTGATCCCCGCGGGGATCCCGGTGGTCGTAACTGGATCCGGTCAGCAGGCAAGCGAGCTCTGCGCTTGGCTGCGAGAACGCAAGCGTCCCTGCCTTGCGACATCCACAGACCTTCCGGACAACAGTACGCCGCAAGAAACGGCCAGCCGGATTTTAATGGCAGTCGCTCGAGCGCAGCTCCTGGGCGATGCAATCGAAGTCCTCGCCGCTTCGGAAGCCACGCTCGAAGCCATCGGGCGAGAATCTCCGCGGTTTCCCGAAGTTGGAGTGGAATTGGTCGATGCAGCAACCCTTGTCGGGGAGCTCGGCCTATCGCAACGTTAGGGCTTTTGGTAGGTAGGCAACAATGCCTCTTTCCAACGTGGTGCTTCCAGGAACAGCTGCGTTCCTCACTGTGAGCGAGCTCACCCGAATCATTCGCGACACGTTGGAAAGCAGCATCGACACAGTCTGGGTGGTCGGAGAAATCTCCAACTTCCGCGTGCCTACGTCAGGCCACTTTTACTTTGTTCTCAAAGACGAGCACGCGCAAATTGCAGCCGTTATGTTCAAAGGCACCAACCGCGCGCTCGCGTTTCGCCCCGAAGACGGACTCCAAGTTCTCGTTAGAGGGCACGTGAGTTTGTACGAGCCCCGAGGCACGCTCCAGCTGTATGTCGAATTCATGGAACCCGTGGGCGTGGGCAGCGTTCAGTTAGCCTTGGAGCAGTTAAAACTGCGCTTACAAGCAGAAGGGTTGTTCGCGCCGGAACGGAAGCGGCCGCTGCCCACTCTGCCTCGCTGTATTGGCATCGTCACCGCGCTCGGAGGCGCTGCAATTCAGGACGTGCTCACCACCCTGCGGCGCCGCTTCCCCCACGTGCGCGTGGTCGTCCGCCCTGTTCGGGTCCAAGGCAAAGAGGCACCTCAAGAAATCGTTGCTGCCCTCGCAGACTTGCAAACGTTGGACGAGTTGGACGTCGTCATCGTGGGCAGAGGCGGTGGATCCAAAGAGGACTTGTGGGCGTTCAACGACGAAGGCGTTGCCCGCGCGATCGCCGCGTGCCGCGTACCGGTGGTTTCTGCGGTCGGCCACGAAATCGATCTGACCGTGGCGGACTTGGTTGCCGACGTGCGGGCCGCCACGCCTACCGCAGCCGCGCAGTTGGTCGTTCCAGACTTGCAAGAGCTGCGTAACCGCATCGACCAACAATTTCGCCTGCTCCGAACTGCGTTCCTTCGCGTGGTGCAGCTTCGCAGAGAACGCGTCGCGCAGCTCGCGCAGAGACTCCGTGACCCCCGCCACGTCGTGGAAAATTACCGCTTACGTCTCGACGAACTCGCTGAACGGGCCCACCTTGCCATCGAGCAGCGCTTGGATCGTTTCCGGCAACGACTTCGCAGCCTCGCAGACCGCATGGAAGCGCTAAGCCCACTGGCGGTGTTGCAACGCGGTTACGCGATCGTCACCAAAGTTCCCACCGGCGCAATCGTGCGCGACGCCCAACAGCTCGCACCCTCAGACCATGTCTCCATCCGCTTCGCGCGTGGCAAGGTAGAAGCAGAGGTTAAAACCGTCGAAGATGCCGAATAGGACCGAGGAAATGAGCAACGGCACACTCAAATCGTTCGAAGAGTCGATGCAAGCGTTAGAAAACATTGTTCGGCGACTCGAGCGCGGCGACCTTTCTCTGGAGGAAGCGTTGTCTGCATTCGAGGAAGGGGTCAAGCTCGTGAAGGGGCTCAACGAACGGCTGACCGAAGTGGAGGCTCGCGTCGAGGTCCTTACACGTGGCGAATCCGGTGAACTCCGCGTCGCCCCCCTCAAGGATGAGGAAAAGGAGTGACGTCTTGCGGCTCGACCAGTACCTCGAGCGAAAGCGACGAATCATCGACCGGGCTTTGGACAGCTACGTCCCGAACCCAAATCCGCCCGATCGCCTGATCGAGGCAATGCGTTACAGCCTCCTATCTGGCGGAAAGCGCCTTCGCCCCATCCTTGCACTAGCCGCCTGCGAGGCCGTCGGAGGTTCCACCGACTTGGTGCTGCCCTTCGCTTGCGCCATCGAAATGATCCACACGTACTCGCTGATCCATGATGACTTGCCAGCAATGGACGACGATGAGTTGCGCCGCGGGCGGCCCACGAATCACGTAGTGTTCGGCGAGGCCCTTGCCATCCTGGCCGGCGATGCCTTGCTCACGGAAGCCTTTCGAGTGATGGGCGAGGCGGCCTTGTCGTCCGGGTCTCGCCAACGACGGGCCTTGCAGGTTCTTACCGAAGTGGCTGCCGCTGCTGGTGCCCGCGGAATGGTGGGCGGACAAGCAGCGGACATCGCAGCAACGGGTGGCGAGGCCGACCTCCCTCTCGTGGAGTATATCCACGTGCGGAAAACTGGCGAATTGATCCGTGTGTCGGTTCGCTCCGGCGCGATCCTCGGAGGGGCTCGCCCAGGACAACTCCGCCGGCTAACCCGCTACGCTGAGTTCCTCGGACTCGCCTTTCAAATTGCCGACGACATCCTCGACGAAGAAGGCTCGCTGCAAATGACTGGCAAAGTGGGTGGCGGGGACCGTAAACAACAGAAGGCGACGTTTCCCTCTGTTCTCGGCCTCCCCGCGTCGAAGCAGCGCGCACGAGAGTTACTCGATCAAGCCCTCGACGAACTCAGTGCTTTCTCGGATGCGGCAGAACCGCTACGACAAATCGCACAGCTCATCGTGGCTCGCGCTTGCGTAACCTGAGCAAAAAGGGTTCATGCGTGTTCGCATCGATAAACTTTTAGTGGATCGGGGGTTGGTCCCCAGTCGCGAACGAGCACAACGCCTCGTGTTGTCGGGTGTCGTGTTTGCCTCGGGGCAGCCCGTGGCGAAACCTGGCACGTTGGTGCGGCCGGATGCGCCGATCGAAGTCCGCGGCGAGGACCTGCCTTACGTAAGCCGAGGGGGGCTGAAACTCGCGGCGGCTCTCGATGCTTTCGGCGTCGAACCCATCGGTCGCGTATGCCTCGACGTCGGTGCCTCGACTGGCGGATTTACCGATTGCTTACTCCAAAGGGGTGCAGCGCGGGTGTATGCCGTGGACGTTGGCTACGGCCAACTAGCGTGGACCCTACGCAACGACCCTCGAGTCGTGGTGATGGAGCGCACGAATTTTCGCTTCTTCTCCCCCGAGCGGCTACCTGAGCGCCCAACTCTGGCCACGGCGGACGTGTCCTTCATTTCTTTGCGGCTGTTGTTGCCGAACCTCGCACACTGCCTCGCCGAGGGAGCCGACGCGGTGGTTCTGGTCAAACCTCAGTTCGAGGTCGGACGCGGCCAAGTTGGCTCTGGCGGCGTGGTGCGCGACCCGGCTTTACAGCGCGAGGCTGTCGAGGCGGTGAAACAGGCAGCGCTGGACTCCGGCTTCACTGCTTTGGGAGAGTGCGCGTCCCCAATCCTAGGGCCGAAGGGGAACCGGGAATTTTTCCTGCATCTGCGCCGCCACTGTTAGGCGGTTCTGCGCGGGGGACCAGCCACCCCTGCGCTACGGCGTACAAAAGCCCGCCCCCCAAACTTGCCATCACACCAAACACAAACGAGGGCCGAGTGAGTAGCTCCAGCATTGGCAGTGCACGAGCTGTGTGTGCAAAGGCTGCAAACACGGCCACGACCGCACCTCCAACCACGGCAACCGTGCCGGCTACTCTGCAGACCTGGCGCAAGCCAATCACTTCCCCACGCAATCGTTCGTAAAGCTGCGCCTTCTCGCACGCCACAGCCACATCCCCCGCGACCGTTTCGAGAAACTCCAGATCCGCCTCGGTTAAGAACTCCGGCGCGGGATTGACTACCTCGATCACACCGATGTTCCCACTGCGGGTCCGCAACGGCGCACAAAGCAGCGAGCGCGTGGTCATGTGCGTTTGCGCATCGATCCCGCTGAAAAAACGCGGGTCTGCGGAAGTATCCGCAACCAGCTCTGCCTTGTCGTGTTGAAGCACCCAACCAGCCACCCCACGGTCGGCCGGAAAGCGAATCTCCGCAAGGCGCGCTTCCGAAAGCACGTCCGCATCACTGGCCACGGGAAAGAAAAATTCGTTGCGGGCGGCATCCAACATCAAAATCGCGCAACCTTCGGCGCGAAAGAGAAGCCGCCCTCGCTCCGTTGCAAAGGTCAACAAGGAGCGTAGGTCCGTGAACGTCGTGAGACCACGATTGAGCTCGTAGAGCAGGCGAAGCCGCTCGCGCTGTGCTTCTTCACGTCCGGTCTCGCCCGCCACGCTGCGCTCCGATGCGCGAGTTACGGAGCAAATCCGCGCACGTATGGCAGCCGTGCTGCCGTCGCCCGGATCTGCTCTTCGGCCTGAAGAAGGATGCGCGTGGCATCCCAAGTGCCTTCGAGCAACTGTTGGCGCGCACTGTCGGGCATCGTCACCGGCACCGACCGTCCCCGGTAGTCGACTCGCATCGAGCGCAAATCCACCACCATGTCGTGGTTTGGGTCTTCCTCGACCGCTCGTTGCAAATCGAGCACGTCTGCTTCGCTCGCAATGACACAAGGAATGCCTAACGCTACACAGTTGCCGAAGAAAATGTCCGCGAACGATTCTCCTACGAGCGCACGAATGCCCCACCGCAGGAGCGCTTGCGGAGCGTGCTCCCGCGAGGAGCCACAGCCAAAGTTTTTGTTGACCACCCCCACGCGAGGGCCCTTGGCCGCGAACCGCGGGTCGTCAAAGATATGGCCCTTCGAGCGGCCCTCGGCATCGAATCGCTCGTCATAAAACACGTATTGGCCGAGTCCTTCGAAGGTCACCACCTTCATGAAGCGAGCTGGAATAATGCGGTCGGTATCGATGTCGTTGCCCCGGATCGGAATCGGGCGTCCCACCACTGTTTCGATGCGGATCAGTTCTGCCATGCCCAACGCTCCCGAGTTTTAGCGGTCCAAAATCTCCCGCACGTCGACCACTTCGCCGGCGATGGCCGCAGCCGCGACCATCGCTGGGCTCATCAGCAACGTTCTGCCGGCTGGGCTTCCTTGCCGGCCCTTGAAGTTCCGATTGCTAGACGACGCACAGACCTGTCGGCCTACCAGTTTGTCCGGGTTCATCGCGAGACACATGGAACATCCGGGCAACCGCCACTCGAAACCAGCGGCTCGGAACACTTCGTCGAGTCCTTCCGCCTCCGCAGCGCGAGCCACTCGCTCAGAACCTGGAACCACCAACGCCTTCACGTGCGGCTTCACCTTGCCAAGACGAGCGACCTTGGCAGCCTCGCGCAAATCCTCGAGCCGGCCGTTCGTGCATGAACCGATAAATGCCACATCAATTTTCATTCCGCGAATGGGTTGCCCCGGGCGCAAATCCATGTACCGGTATGCCTCTTCTGCAACTTCGCGTTCGTCGGGCGGAAAAGCCTCCGGCGGCGGTACCACTTCATCCACACCAATGGCCTGCCCGGGATTGATTCCCCACGTAACCGTCGGTGCAATTTCTTCCCCGGCGATGTGCACCACGTCGTCGTAACGGGCATCGGGGTCCGAGGCCATGGACTTCCACCACTGGACCGCTCGCTCGAACGCATCCCCCTTGGGGGCGAACTCGCGGCCCCGAAGGTACGCAAAGGTGGTTTCGTCCGGATTCACGTAACCGAGTCGCGCTCCTCCCTCGATGCTCATGTTGCACACGGTCATGCGCTCTTCCATGGACATGCGCTCGATCACTGCGCCCGCGTATTCGTAGGCATACCCTACCCCACCCTTGACCCCAAGTCGGCGAATGATGTGGAGAATCACGTCCTTTGCGTACACACCCCGGCCAAGTTTTCCGCCCACGACAATCCGCCGCACTTTCGGCCGCTGCATGGCGAGGCACTGCGTTGCCAGCACATCCCGCACTTGGCTTGTGCCGATTCCGAACGCCACCGTACCGAGTGCTCCGTGAGTGCTCGTGTGGCTGTCGCCGCACGCTACGGTCATCCCTGGCTGCGTAAGCCCCAGTTCGGGCCCGAGCACGTGGACGATCCCTTGGTTCCCGCTGTTGGCCTCAAACAAGCGGATCCCAAATTCGGCACAGTTCCGCTCGATGGCGCGCATCATCCCCTCTGCCTGCGCATCCGGATAGGGCCGCTGGCGAGTGTCGGTCGGAATGATGTGGTCGACCGTGGCAAACGTGCGCTCTGGGAAAAGCACTCGTAGTCCTTGCTCCCGCAACATCTCGAAAGCCTGAGGACTTGTGACCTCGTGCACCAGATGAAGCCCAATAAAAAGCTGTGTTTGCCCGGAAGGCAGTTCGCGAACCGCGTGAGCTTCCCAAATTTTTTCGAGCAAACTTTTTCCCATAGAAAACCTCGGTGTGAGTTCGCTTAGCGCATTCCTCCGGACTGCGCACGTCCGGAGCATCCGCTCCCGGCATCGCTGCTCAGCAGAATAGCTCGCCGGGCTTTTTCCACGCCCGAGGGCCGCCACGGAGCCGGCAACGGCGCCAAGCTACCCAACTTCCTACGAAACCCGTACCACCAAGCGCTCGAACGCAAACGCTGGTTCCGCACCTTGCGCGTGGTCGCCCGCGACGTGCACCTCCCACGAGTGCGGTCCGGCACGCGGTACCTGCACACGAAAAGTCGGCATGTCTTCTGCGCTTTTGGGCGACTCCCTGCCAAAGCGTACGCGACCAAGCAGGGTGCCATCGAAGTAAACCGCCACTTCCACGTTCTCTCGCCCCAGAGCTCTCCCGCTCAAGGCTACTTCCACTTCGCCGCGAGGTGCGTAACTCACCGCCATCGCGCGCCCACCCAGAGGCATGGCTAGGCTGGTACCGTCTTCCAACACCGTGCAGCCTTCGCTCGACCGCATTCCTACAGGGGCCAACGTCAACACCCCCACGGCCCGCGGCTCGCACGCCGCCACAACTCCCACCAGCGCCAGCACTGGCCAAGCCAGTTTCGTCACCCGTTCTTCCCCACGGCGACCCCGGGTCGAAAAATGACTTTTTTGTCTTTCACCACAAGCTGGTCGTTCAAGAACAACTGCACCGCCTGGGAAAGCACCTTTGCCTCTAGCCGCTGCCCCCGCGCTTTGACGTCATCCAATGTGTCCTCCCCGACCCGAATGTGGAAAACGTCTTGCAGGATCACTGGCCCCTGGTCGAGTTGCTCGGTTACGAAGTGAGCCGTGCATCCGGAAACCCGCACCCCTTCCTCGAACGCCTGCCGGTAGGCATTAGGCCCGGGATGGTAGGGTAAGAGCGAGGGGTGGATGTTGATGATGCGGTTGCGATAGCGCTCGACAACTTGCGGCGAGAGAATCTGCATGTAGCGGGCAAGTACGACAAGGTCGGCATTGTACTCAGCCAGCTTTTCCAGGAGAAAGGCCTCATGCGCAGCCTTGTCCTGCGACGGAAACCAAAAAAACGGAATCCCTGCCTCTTCAGCAAGCGGACGTAACAGTTCGTGGTTCGATAACACGACCACAAGTTCGCCATTCAGCCGCCCATGATTCCGGTCCTCGATGAGCTGGCGTAGACAGTGCGGCTCGCGACTCACGAGTACAGCCACCCGCTTCGGATCGCGTTTGCCATGCAAGCGGATCGATACATCCATGTGGATTTCTTCCCCGATCCGCTTGAGCCCCAACACTAACTCGTCCAAGTTGATGCTGAGGTCGCTTAGATCGACCAGCATGGTCATGATGAAGAGCCCTTCCATGACCCGCTGCTCGATATCCTCGATGTTAATGTTGCACGACGCTAGGTACGTCGAGATCCGTGCCACCACCCCTTTCTGGTCGCGGCCAATCACGGATATTACGGCGCGGTTTCCTGTCATGGGCGCGCCTTTTAGCAAGCACGGTCCGGGCTTCCAAACACGCTTTCATGCCACCGAATTCCCCATCGTCTCCGCGAGCCAGCAGACTGCAAGCAAGAGTGACGGGTTCCTTTAGACTTTTTCATGCATTTTTTCGTTGAGTTGAGTTTGCGTTTGCTCGGGACCTCGGGTACTTTGCTGGCCGGTCTAGATTGCCAGACCGGTGACTAGAACCCTGACAAGAAGGAGTGATCGAACGCGCTATGGAAAACAGTGTTGGGTCTTTGGCTCTCAAGCTGCAGCAAGAGGAGGTTGGTACAGACGACGAGGTAGAGCTCGAACCGTCCTTAGAAGCGTTGGAGGCGGTCGAGGAATCCACCGAGACCAGTGAGCGGGTTGGGGACCACGATCTTCCGGGGCACTTTTTCCAAGACGTGAGCAACACGCAACTGCTCACCCCCGAGGAAGAGCAGGAAATTGCCCGCAAGATCGTCAAGGCGCGCAACCGAATCCGGCGGTTGTTACGCCGCTTTCCTCGGCTGGTCGCGGCCGCCCTGCCCGTGCATGGGCGCAGCGTGATCCACCCGAGCGAAGATTTCCGCGAACGCGAAACCGTGATGGTGCTCGAGTTCGCGAAGAAACAGCTCAAGAGTCGTCGTCGCGTGGACTTCCCGTACGGCGACCGGATGAAGGTCAAAGAAATGGTGCGGCAACTCGAGGCCGAGCTTGCGGACTACCGCAAGTTGCGCGACCGGATGATCGAAGCCAACCTGCGCTTGGTCATTTCGTTTGCCAAACGCTACCGCCGGGCCGGAGTGTCGTTCCTGGACATGGTCCAAGAGGGCTCGCTCGGTCTCATTCGCGCGGTGGAAAAGTACGACCCGCGAAAGGACGTGAAGTTCGGTACGTATGCGGTGTGGTGGATTTGGCAGCAGATTGGCCGTGCAGGAGATATGCACAGCGGTCTGATTCGAACGCCGGTCCACTGGAACCAGTTGCGGCGCAAGGTTGGCCGCGAAACCCAGCGCTTGCAAACACAGTACGACGGTGAAGTCAGCAAGGAGTTGCTCGCCCAGGCGAGCGGCGTCGATACCGAGCGCCTGGAAACCATGACGCAAAGTTTCCAATGCGTGTCGATTGACGCTCCGCTGAACTCCGACGACGATCGGACTCTGGAAGAACTCTTAGCGAGCGACAGCAAAGATCCCGAAACCGAAGCTGCCCAAGGCGACCTGCACGCTCAATTGGAGGCGGCGCTCCGGCAGCTCCCTCCGCGCGAGGCAAACATTTTGCGCCTCCGTTTCGGTACCAACGACCAGCAGCCACTGACGCTGGAGGAAGTGGGACGCTTGTACGGCGTGAGCCGCGAGCGCATCCGCCAACTAGAAGCTCGTGCGCTGAAACAGCTCTTACCCATTTGCGAAAGCCAGGGCTTGCGGGCATACGTCGATTAAGGAAACCCCCGACGGGCAGCCAACGGGCTGCCCGTCGTGCTTTTACAATCAAACCGGGGCCAGGCCTCGAAGAAGAAAAGGAGCCGTAATGAAAAGGTTGGCAATTTGGATGGCGTTTCTCAGCACTTTGGCAGTTGGCCCCGTCGGCGCAGCAGGCCCGGAGCTCAAGAACGACGAACAAAAGACCCTTTACGCCCTGGGCGCTTTGCTGGCGCAAAACGTCAATGCGTTTCGGCTGACCCCCGCAGAAGTGGAGATCGTGTTGGCTGGATTCAAAGACGCGAGCACGGGGAAAACCCTCGCGGTCGACCCGGATGCTTACCGCGGGCAACTCCAGCAGCTTGCACAAGCGCGTGCGGCCGCAGCGGCCACAGAGGAAAAAGAGAAATCCAAGGCGTTCCTCGAAAAGATGGCAAAGGAAAAGAACGCCACCCGCACCGATTCCGGGCTCGTGTTTATCGACATCCAGCCGGGAAGCGGCCCAGCGCCAAAGGCCGACGATAAAGTCAAGGTGCACTACACGGGAACCTTGATCGACGGAACCGTATTTGACAGCTCGGTACAGCGCGGAGAACCAGCAACGTTCCCGCTGAACGGCGTGATCCGCTGCTTCAGCGAAGGACTGCAAAAGATGAAGGTCGGCGGCAAAGCAAAGCTCGTATGCCCCTCGGACCTTGCCTATGGCGACCGCGGATCACCCCCAAAGATCAAGCCGGGTGCCACCCTCGTGTTCGAGGTGGAACTGCTTGGCATAGAGGAATAAGCACTCGGGTCTCTGCAAGACCTGAACCTGAAACTGCCTGACTGGGGACAGACGGCACTCTTGCCGTCTGTCCCCAGTTGTGGCGCGCTCGCCCACGTTCCGCGCGGCAAACGCGTCCGTTACTTCCCGCTAGCCCCGCCAACTCAGGTTGCAAGCGCACAACGGAGGGCGAAATGAACAGGCAAGCGCAGCATCCCTACCAACACGGTGGCGGCCGTGGCGTATGTTTGCGCTGTGGCTCATCGCTTTCGCACCAGCGAGATTGCTTGCCGAGGCTCCCTGCACGGGCGATTGCAACGGCGACGGAAGCGTTACGGTCAACGAAGTCGTTGCCCTCGTTCGTACCCTGCTGAACGAAGTTCCGGTGTCGACTTGTGGCTCGGGCGATGCCAATGGAGATGGCCAGGTTACGGTCAACGAGATCGTGCTTGCCGTAAATAGCCTGCTTGGTGGCTGCGGTGTTTCTTCCGGTAACGGGAGCATCGAGGGCGACGAACAGTGCGACGACGGCGGAATCTGCTTGGGAACCGCCAAAGCAGGTAATTCATACACGGGAGAAAGCGAGTGCTGGACCCCGAACGATGCTTGGAAAGGCGTTTGCCAAGGTGGTACGACACCATACCGATTCTGCAACCGCCACTCGGACTGCCCCGATGGCCGCTGCGTGGCGTGCTGGACCGTTGGTGGCGATGGCTGCTCGGCTCGCTGCACCCGTGAAAGGCGCCAGCCATTCACTGTTCGCTTCGTATCGGATTCCACAATGCCCTCACCTCTCGTTCCAGGTTCGCCTCCCGGTCGAACCTTTGTTGACGCTCGTCCGCTTACGACAACGGGAACACTGGATCTGATCGTCGGCGAAGAGCGTCACGGAGTTCGTTCGATCGCCGTGCCTGCTGCATCCGTACACTTCGATCCGGTGTCCATCGACACGCTAGCCTGTAGCTGCTTGCGCGCAACTGAGTACCGAACTTGCGGTGGTGCGCTGTTCTTCCCAGATGGCAGCTTTGCGGAGTCGTGCACTCCCGGATTTGCCTCCGCACCTGCGGCCTGCCCCGAGAATCGGCCTTGTACCAGCGTGTTCGGGCCAGGCAATGCGGCAGCGGGCATCGTTAGCTGCAACGCTCTCGCAGCAGCAGATCGGAACACTCACGTGGATTGCTCCGGCGGCACGCCGGTTTACGAGCTTTCAGGCCTCGGCGGTTCGGGAACCACCGTACTGACCACCGCGCTCGCAGTCGGCACCGTTGGGCAACAGTGTGGCGGAGCGTTTTCCTTGGAAGCCGATCCGGCTGAGCTTCGCGGTGCCCCTGCCCCCAGGTATCTTCACGACGAGCACTGCCTGTACTTTTGGCTGCACACTTTCTGAACCACGGTGCGCGCACGGGCAAGCAAACTCCTGCGCAGCATGGAGCGAGGAGGATGTGTCTAGTCTGATGCTGTGCACGGCAACAGGCGGGTTCGTCCCTACGAGCTAAGAGTTCCTCGCAACGGCCTGCATCAGCGCACGCCAGGAGCCTTTCGGAGAAATCAGACGTTAGAAATCGCGACGCTCACAAAGCCCCAGGATGAACGATCTTACCTTGGCGAGGGCTAAAAGAGCCCCCGAAAACGGGCGTTTCCGGCTTTCTCGGACAGCCTCCTAAGCTCTGTCCTCGCCAATGTGACCGCCATAAGCGTCGCTCGCTTCACTTACTCCTTCGCGCTGTCGTCGAACCCGCGTCGATAAGACGAGTGCTCTGCCCACCACTGGAGTTCTTTTTCGATTGCCCATCGCTCTTGTTCCACGAAGCGGGCAATGGCTCTCCGCAAGCGCGGGTCGCGAAGGTAATGGGCGCTATAGGTACGCGCAGGTGCAAATCCGCGCAGTTCTTTGAATTCTCCCCCGGCGCCAGGCTCGAACCGTTCCACTCCCTCGGCCAAACAGAATTCAAGCAAGCGGTAGTAACACACCTCGAAGTGCAAAAAGCGATGCTCTTCGAAGGCTCCCCAGTAGCGGCCGAACAGGACCGACTTCCCGCGGACGGCCAGCGCTCCCGCAACAAGTCGTCTTCCCCGATAGGCAAGGCTCAAACACAGGCGCTGCCGCCAACGCGCGGCTAACAGCCGGAACAACTCCGGGCTCAGGTACCGCTGCCCCCAGAAATACTTGTCTACGGTGGTCAGGTACAGGCGGTACATAGAGTCCATGAGCGCAGGCGTTACGTCTTCCCCGACGACCACACGCATTTCGACTCCGCTCTCCCGCAGAGCGCGCCGCTCGCGCAAGATTTGGTTTCTGCGCTTCGCGCGCAGGGCTCCGAGAAACTCCTCGAAACTTGACCAACCGCGGTTGTTCCAGTGGAACTGGTACCCTTCCCGCACCAAAAACCCGTGACACCGCAAAAGCTCCGCTTCGCTTGCAGTGCAAAAGTTCACGTGCACCGAGGAACATTGCCCTCGTTCGCATAGCTCCACCAATGTCTCGGCGAGGAGCGGCAAGACGACCGCTTCATAGCCACGCGCCACTAAAAGCCGCGGGCCCGTAACTGGTGTAAACGGAACGCCTACGAGCAACTTCGGGTAATAGCGAATCCCTACATGGGCAGCCGCTTCCGCCCAAGAAAAGTCATACACGAACTCCCCACGGCTGTGGTCTTTTACGTACACGGGGCACGCACCAACGATTCCCTCCGGTGCGTGCACGAGAACGTACCGCGGGTGCCAACCCGTGCTCGGCACGGAGCAATTCGCTTCCTCGAGGCTCGCCAGCCACTCCCACTCGAGAAAGGGGTCGTTCTCTCCAGCAAGCCGATTCCATGTTTCCGGCTCCAAATGAGACAGACTTGTCACAAAATCTACGGTGAGACTCGAACGGAGACTACTCATCTCGACCGAAACTCCACGTGTTCCCGCACCCACCCACGCTGGCCTGTCGGTTGGCACCACACAGCATCCGCGCGGGCGCCACTGCACGCGCCACCTTAGCCTTTGTAGCGTGGGAGCACGGAGTGCAGCTCTCGGAGTGTGCGCGCAGCGCGATCTTTTGCGGACAAAATCGGGTCCCGCACCGGCCACGGAATGGCGAGTTCCGGGTCGTTCCAAGCCAAGCGCAATTCGCCTTCCGGGTCGTAGTAGTCCGTGCACTTGTACTCGACCTCGGCCACTTCGCTGAGCACACAAAACCCGTGTGCGAACCCAGGAGGCACATACAGTTCACGGAAGTTGCCAGCGCTTAGCACCACCGCCACCCACCTCCGGAACGTTGGCGACCCAACGCGAATGTCGACAGCCACATCCCACACTTCTCCCGCGACGACCCGCACCAACTTCCCCTGTGGCCGCCGCAATTGCGCATGCAAGCCCCGCAGAGTCCCTCGCACGGAGCGCGAGTGGTTGTCTTGAACGAACACCTCGGGCAAGCCATGCCGGCGATACCTCTCTCCGTGAAAGGTTTCGAGGAAGAACCCGCGTTCGTCCTTGTGTACCTCCGGCTCGATGACCACAACTCCCGGTAGCTCCGTTTCGATGACACGCATGCAGGCACCGTGTCACCGCGTTTGCAGTATTGCAACGGTCCGAACCGTCTTGCCGGCCCGCAATTGCAAGCATAGGATGCCGCTCGCAAAGACACTGCGAAACCACACAAAAAGACTGTGGGCACGTTCTGTGCGGAACACCACGCGAGACGTCGGGAGGTCCATCATGACCGCGGAACGACAGACACAAGAGGTGACCTTGCCTTGCCGGATGCTGCCATCTGACGCGCTGTTTTGGTACGCCGAGGAGGCCACGCCAGAGCTACGCCCCGTCGTTGGTGCGTTGTTTTTGCTGGACCGGGCACCGCGCACGGAGCAGTTAGAACATGCGGTGCTTCGCTGGGTGAGCCAAGTTCCTCGGCTCAGGCAGCGCGTCCACGAGGACCCCCTCCGCCTTACCTTGCCAGAATGGCGCGACGACGAGCACTTCGACCTCCACTATCACCTGCGTCATATCGAGCTTCCGCATCCGGGACGGCGCGCCGACCTCATGGAGCTCGTGAGCGCCCTGTTTGCGAGTCCCCTCGATCCGGCTCGCCCTCTTTGGGAGGCTTACGATATCCGCGGGTACGAAGGCGAGCGGGCGGCATTGCTCGTCAAGGTCCACCACTGCGTCATGGATGGAGTCGGCGCGATGACGGGCTTCGATGCGCTGACCCAGCGACGGCGCAATCAGCCCATCCCTTTGCCTCGCTTGCGTCCGGCACGGCCGCCAGCCGCGCCCGTTCGCGTGGCGCGATTGGTGGGCGACAGCCTCCGCATCGCGGCCGATACCATCGGCGCCGCTGTGGGGTTGGCGGCGGAGGCTGTACGCGAGCCGCAAAAGGTGGCCCAGCAAGTGGTCGCCGCAGCCCGCGGCATTCGTGGCCTCCTCTCCGACCTGACCCAGCCACCCGCACCCGATCCGTTAGCCAGAAAAGCAACCGGCATCGGTCGGCGCCTCGAAGGTCTCACGATGTCCCTACCACGGCTCCGCAAGGTCAAGGAGGCCCTCGGGGTAACCCTGAACGACCTGATGCTCACGATCGTCGCTGGTGCCGTCGGACGCTATTACCGCCTGCACAAGTTGGAGGTCACCGAACTGCACTGCATGGTACCGATCAGCTTGCGTCGGGAAGACGAACGCCATCTCCTCGGAAACCGCGTGGGCATGTGTAACGTCGCCTTGCCGATCGGGGAAACTGACCCGTTGCGCCGCCTTGCGAGAATTCAAGAACAAACACAGGCAGCCAAACGCGATCGCCGGGGTGCTGCTTACCCCTTTTTGATGCGCCTCCTCACGCTCACTCCCAGCTTTGTGATTCGGCTCATGGCGCGAGCGAGCACCGGACGAATCAATTTGATCGTGACGAATGTGCCTGGGCCTCCTGAAGTGCGCTACCTTGCGGGCGCGCGGATCGAGGAAATTTATCCCTACGCGCCTGTGGTCGTCGGACTTCCTCTCTCTATCGCCTTGCTTTCTTACGCGGACACCTATGGGATCGGCATCGACACCGACCCGGCGGCGATTCCGGACCCCGACTGCCTGCACCGATTCCTCGAGGAAGCGGCCGACGAGGTCGAGCGCGCTGTCACCACTGGCCACCGCGCCGGAACCACTACCAGAAAGCCCCCGGCTTCTCGAACCCACCCGGAAACTCAGCTCGCTTCCACGACCGGCAAGCCCGCCAAGGCCATCGCAACCTCTTCCGCCGGGTAATCGTAGTTGCGCAACTTGCCCGCCGCGAAGTCCATGTATGCCTGCATATCGAAGTGTCCGTGGCCGCAGAGGTTGAACAAAATCACGCGCGAACGGCCTTCATCGCGGCATTCGAGAGCCGCGCGTCGCGCCCCGGCAATTGCGTGATTTGCCTCTGGTGCAGGCAAAATTCCCTCTGCTCGAGCAAACTCGACCCCGGCCTCGAAAGCCTCGATCTGCTGCACTGCCTCGGCACGGATCAGTCCGAGCTCCAACACGTGGCTCACCAGCGGCGCCATGCCGTGGTAGCGCAGTCCGCCCGCGTGAAACCCTGGCGGCACAAAAGTACTTCCCAGCGTGTGCATCTTCATGAGCGGTGTGAGGTGTGCCGTGTCTCCGAAATCGTACGTGTAGCGCCCCTTGGTCAAACTCGGGCAAGCCGCTGGCTCTACGGCGCGGATGTCTACCCGCTTTCCACCACGCAACATCGAGCCCAAAAAGGGGAAGGCAATGCCGCCGAAGTTCGATCCGCCACCCGTGCATGCCACGACAATGTCGGGCTCCTCACCGGCTAGCGCAAGTTGCTCTGTTGCCTCTAGGCCAATCACTGTTTGATGGAGCAGCACATGGTTCAGCACGCTCCCTAACGCGTAGTTCGTGCTGGGGTCCTGTGCCGCAACCTCGACCGCTTCGGAAATGGCAATCCCGAGCGACCCGGTGCACTGCGGGTCGCTTGCAAGCACCCGACGGCCGGCCTGCGTTCGCTCGCTCGGACTCGGAAGAACCTGCGCGCCGTAGGTTTCCATCAGGGCTCGCCGATAGGGCTTCTGCTCGTAGCTGACGCGCACCATGAACACTTGGCACTCGAGCCCGAAAAAATTGCACGCCAGAGCTAAAGACGATCCCCACTGCCCTGCCCCGGTCTCCGTCGTCAGACGCCGAATTCCAGCCTGCTTGTTGTAATACGCCTGCGCGACCGCGGTGTTGGGTTTGTGCGACCCCGCCGGGCTCACTCCTTCGTACTTGTAGTAAATGCGTGCGGGTGTTCCGAGCACACGCTCCCAGCGACGCGCGCGAAACAACGGCGTCGGACGCCACAGTCGATACAGTGCACGCACTTCTTCGGGGATGGGGACTTCGCGCTGCGTGCTCACCTCTTGCTCGATCAGCGCGGGAGGAAACAACCGGAGCAGATCTTCCGGCGACAACGGCTGATGCGTTCCAGGATGCAACGGGGGCGGCGGTGGCTTGGGCAGGTCCGCCACAATGTTGTACCAGTGCGTTGGAATTCGATCCTCGGGCAACAAAAACTTGGTGGTTTCCATCTTGCCCCTATCCAAAGCGAACCTTCGCCCGCCTGACAACTCTCAGCGCGTAAACGCGTGCTACTCGTTCCGACTTTCGCATCGCTCGTTCAGTAGGTCTCCATCCCGCTTGCGCTACGGGTGCTGCAGGCTTCTGCTGGTTCCGACCTGCACTTGCCAGCTCGCTCGCGCAAAGCCGTCGCCGCCGTTGGTTCCGTTACAGTTAGCGCCCACCACGGCGGCAAAGAACTCTACAACTTGAGGCTGGCTTGGCGCTTGCCACAAAAACGTCCACGCGAATTTGCTCTCCCGGAAAAAGATTCTCTCTGCGACCGCAAGCAAATCGCCAGGATCCGTTCTTCGGTCACCATTGGCGTCGCCCACCGAGCAAAACGCTTCGCCTGGCTGCATGCCCACCTCGTCCATCACCCGAACCACGTCGGCAGCAGTCACGCGCCCGTCCGCGTTCGTATCCGCGCTTCGCTGCGGTGCGAAGTGCGTGAGCTCGCCATCCTCTTCGTAAAGCCCGGCTCCTGGCGACAACTGCCCGCGACGAACACCGACATTCACCCCAGCACCGACTTGCCCGGCTCCACCCGGTTCGACCCGGATTCGCCACGACACGAGCGCTCCCGGAGACACGGAGGCTGGTCCTTCGACCGAGACAATCGGGGCAGCGGCATCCCCATGACAGCGATCCACACAGCTCAGCCCTTGAAGCCCCGAAAAGCCCGTAATCCCGTCTCTGTACGCGAAGCTTGCCTCTGCCCACCAGAAAAACGCGATGGCCATGCCGCCAAGGGCGACAATGCTCCAGGGCGAGCGGGCCGCACTGGATTTCCTCTGCGCCATCACCCCCAGCACCTTTACGACTGCACGCACGCTCCTGCGCGGCAACGGCCTGGTCCGGTGTTCGGGTCGGGGCAGAGAAGCTCGTCAGGAGCGGGCTCCGAGCGGCACCCCTCCGCAGTGTGGTAGTCGTACGTACAGGCGTCGCCGTCGTCACATAGCGACTCAGGGCAATCGCCGCTTTCCGGCAGACAGTAAGCGCTGATATCGCTTGGCGAGAGAGAACTCCGGTACGCGTCAGACTCGGGGGGAAGACCACGGTCACCGATTCCGGCCCCAAAAAAGATCTCTCCGTCCAAAATGGTTACGGCCGAGGCCACAGGCGCTAGTGGGGGGAAGTTGCGGAGAACCTCTCCTGTGAGCGCATCTCGCGCGTACACACCGGAGAACAAACTTCCGCCGAACGCTATCTCCCGCGTGGCCGTAGTCGCCGCATAACTCGGCGGTGCCGAGCGGTCGCCCCAAAGCACCGAGCCGTCGTTCGCCGCCAAGCCCCACGCGGCTGGGCGCTGCGGGCGATTGAACGACTCGCCAATCGCAGTGGAAAAGAAAATCCGCCCGTCGCCCGCGGCAGCGCTACCAATGATTCCGCCAATTGCCCCACCCGGTACCACCTGCCTTACCCAGTACGGCTCCACGCGGCCCGTAAGTTGGTTACGCCCCTGGCGATCGAGCACGTAGTAGGTGCCGTCCTTCCCGCCCACGCCAACGACCGCACGCCGCTGCCCGCCGAATTCGATTTCGAACAGATTCGCCACGGCACCAAACGACAAGTCACCGTTGTCTACCTCGCGAGGCCGCCAGCGCCACACCGGAGCGCCGTCGAAACTCAGGGCAAAGATGGCTTCATCGAACGGCGGCATCGGTGGCGGGGGTTCCGGCGTGTTCGGGTCGTCGTCGGTGTCGCAGTTACTCGAAGCCGTAAACAACAATCGCCGCTGGCGGTCGACTGCAAACGAGGACCACACGTTGCCGCAGGCGGTCCACGTTCGGTCGAAGTTGCAGCCGGGTCGAGTGGCGAAAAAGTCTGGTGGCAACCCCAACTCCTCGGCCGTGTGGAAGCCGTCGAAGCGGGTCACTCGGTCGTTGGGAAAGGGCTTGCAAGTCTGCCCGGTCACCACGTCGAAGTACCACACGAGGTATCCGTGCGTCGCATCCACTGCGAACACGCCCCCTTTGCCCGGAGGACGATCGTTCACGTCCATCCCGAACACAACCAAATTTTCCACCACCGCGGGCGACGACTCCACCTGGTTTCGCTCTTGTCGGGGTGTACACGTCGTGCACCCGGTGCCCGCGTCGAACATCCAACGCAACTCTCCGGTGGCCGCGGCCAAGCAGTACATGGTCATCCCACCTCCTACGTACACACGCTCCTCGCCGGCCACCCGTGCCACGGTCGGCGACGATGCCTGCGGGTACGAGGCGCCCGGGTGCGGCTTCATGCGGAACGACCACAACCGCGACCCGTTCCTTGCCCGCAGCGCGTAGAGATGACCGTCCCACGACGGTACGAAGACCACCTTGATTCTCCCTTCTCCGGGTACGTTCACCCAGGCCACAGAGGGAGACGCGGTCACCACTGCACCCGTGCGGTAACGCCACTTGAGTCGCATTTGCCCCACGCTCGCTCGCGTGATCCGCGACTCCGCCGGGTTGTAAAACGTCCGCTCCAAATTGGCGCCATACATGGGCCAACCTTCCAACAGTTCTGCCCCGGAATGCACTTCGCCCGGATCGAGAGGTTCGTCGTCACTGCCGCAACTACAGAGTGCAAGGGCTAACGCGGACACGGCAAACTTTTGCAGCCAGACTCGCATCGTTGCGCGCACGCAGCGCCGCTACTCCAAGGCTGCAAATTAGTCAACGTTGCTTTTGGCGCTGCCGCAAATGCAAGCCGTAAGTGGTCAGCCGAGGTAAAAAAGCCACAAGAGGCTTAACCATACGGCATCGACGAAGTACCAATACAGTCGCGTGCCCCGAAGCCACACTTGCCCCGCTGGCCAAGCTGGTCGGCGCCAGATCCGCCAAGTAAGCCACCCGCACACAATCACCCCAGCAGCGACATGTACAGCGTGGAGACCGGTCAGCAAAAAGTACGATGCCCAGAACACGGACACCTCTGGCCGGAACCCTTCCGTCCAGTGGCCATGAAAATCCAGTGTTTTCAGGGCGAGAAACCCGAGCCCTGCAGCCAGACTTGCCACCGGCCAAGGCACGGACCCATCTCCATCCCTGGTCGAACCCTTCCGCAGAAATCCGGCCGCGGCAACCAGCAACGCGGTAGCAACGATCGCCGTGCCCGACGACAAATGCGCCGCCGCGTTGCTCCAATCGTCGCTTCCTGCGCGCAGGTACACAACGGCGAGGCATAAGCCCCCGAACAGCGCCGCTTCGGAAGCGAGAAACCAGTACAACCCGGCAATTCCGAGTTGCCTGCTCGCGAGCGACAACAATCGGTTCTGTGCGTCGTGGTTCATCGCGGTGCGTTGCCTTCGACCCACTGAGGCAACGGTTGTACGCCGCTCGCTGTCTGTTCGTAACCGTAGGGCGCACGAGTGACTTGCACGACGCACGGGAAATTCTCCGCCGGCGGTGGCGAAGAGGTGGCCCACTCGAGAGTGGTGCCGCCCCACGGATTTCCTTCTGCACGCTGACCCTTCCAAAGCGTGCGCACAACGTTCCACACAACGACCATCTGACTCGCGAGAAGCACGATTGCCGCCACCGTCGCGATCCGATGAATCGGCAACAACGGCTGCAAGAACTCGTACTGGGTTGGATCGTACACGCGGCGCATGTGACCGCGCGTCCCTAAGAAAAACAACGGGAGAAACACGGCGTGAAACGAGAGCCACGTAAGCCAAAAATGCAAGCGGCCAAGGGACTCGTCGAGCATCCGGCCGAGCATTTTGGGGAACCAGTAGTAAAACCCTGCGAACCCGCCCAACACCACCGACGGAAACAACGTGTAGTGGAAATGAGCGACCACGAAGTAGGTGTCGTGAAGGTACATGTCGACAGCGGGAGAACCCAAGAAAATGCCGGTCACTCCGCCTACGAGAAACGTCGCCAGCATTCCGAGCGCAAAGAGCATGGCGGTGCTTCGCTCCAATGCGGCGCCTCGCAACGTGGCGATCAGCGCGAACACCACCATGGCAAACGGCACCGAAATGATGATCGTGGTGATGCTGAACGGAAGCGCCAAACGCACGCTCATGCCGCTGACGAACATGTGGTGGGCCCAGACCAAAAAGCTGAGCCCAGCGCTGGCCCACAGCGCCCCGAGCACCCAACGGTATCCGGCCACGGGCCGGCGGCAAAACGTGGCAAACACTTCGAACAAAATCCCAAGGGCCGGCAACAGGATCACGTAAACTTCAGGGTGGCCAAAGAACCAGAACAGGTGCTGCCACAAAAGCGGCGCTCCTCCGCGCTCCACAACAAAGAACCCCGTGCCCAAATGGCGATCGCCGAGCAGCATCAAGATGGCTCCCATCAACGGGCCCGCGGAGAACACGAACAACACCGCAGCAACGACCTGAGTCCACACGAACAACGGCAACCGCGAGAGCGCCAACCCCGGAGCTCGCATGTTCAACGCAGTGGTGAGTACGTTAATGCCACTGAGCAACACCGACACAAAGTCGAGGAACACAGCCACGAGCCACAAGTCGAACCCGATGCCGACACCCGTGTACATCGGGTCGATCGACAGCGGCGCGTAATTGGTCCACCCTGCGGCAGCCGGCCCCTCTTCGACAAACAGCGAGGCAACCAACACCACACTGGCAACGAACAAGATCCACACCGAGGCGCGATTGAGCCGTGGGAACGCCATGTCGTGGGCGCCGACCATCAGGGGAATCAAGAAATTGCCAAACGCCCCCAGCAAAATGGGCATCGCAACGAAAAACATCATGATGGTGCCATGGAGCGTGAGCCATGCGTTGTACGGACCCGGGTCCACCAATCCGTACAGCGGTGCCGCTACGTTCGGGAACGCGAGCTGCCAGCGCATGATATACGCGGCAAACGCTCCAATCGCGGCCATGGCTACACCGATGGCCAGATACTGCTTGCCGATTACCTTGTGGTCCAGAGAAAAAACCCACTCGCGGAGGAACGCTCTCGTCATCGGTCCCTCGACAAATCCCCCAGCATTGCGCCGACACAACTGGTCGCCTGTATCCTGCGCCTCCAATTCATCGCGCAACCGCTCCCTGCACAACGAGCTTGCTTCCCCCAGCCACAGAGAGCCACTCTCGGTAATCGCTTGCGGCGTGAACCACGAGACGGCCACCCATCCGGTAGTGACCAAAACCGCAAAGCTCCGCGCACGCAATGGGAAACGTTCCGACCTCTGTCGGCACGAACCAACGGCGCACCTCCGTTCCTGGAAGCACGTCTTGCTTCAGCCGGACCGTTGGCAGGAAAAAACTGTGCACGACATCGCGCGAGCGCAGCCGAACCTCCACGGCTTGGCCGACCGGGACGTGCAGTTCGTTTTGCAGTTCGATGTCGTCCGCCGTGCCTAGCTCGCCATCCGGGCCCGGGTGCAGCACGGTCCACGCAAACTGTCGCGCTTCCACACGGATGGCCAAGGCATTCGGCGGCGCGGCAGACACCAGCTGCTCCCACAATCGCTGCCCCCGTACTTCGATCGCTAAGTCCGATAGAAACACGCCGACCGCCGCCACCACGATCCATCGAATCTCCCGTGCCTCGGCCGCAAACGGGACTCGACCCCGCCCCCGGCCGTTTGCCTTCCACAACAACCACCCCAACACCGCCAGAGTTGCTGCCAACCACAGTCCGACAACCAAGGCAATCATCAGGAACAGCGCATCGATCTCGGCGGCGAAAGTGGACGTTGCCGGTGGCCAAAGCCACCGCGGGATCGAGGAAAGCCAGAGTAGAACCATCGGGATGCCTCACCCTGCCAAACCGCGCCTCGAACCGCAATGCGTTGGAAGCCGCTTGCAGTGGACCCGGCTTCCGGGTAACCGAACGAGGGTGAGCGACGCAGGCAAGTTCGACCGGATTTTGCTTCCCGTGGACTTTTCCTCGCAATGCGACATTGCCGCGCGGCACGCAGCGTGGTTCGCCACGGTAGGCGGTGGCACCGTGCATTTGGTGCACGTGATCGTGAATCCCTTGGACGACGTGTACCAAACCCACACGCTGCCGCCACTCAAGGTCGTCGATGCCGCCGAAGAAACCGCGCGCCTCCTCCTTCGTCAGGTGGCCGACCGTTGCTTTCCTGCCACTGTGCCGCGCGTTCTGCACGTTCGGCACGGCGACCCGTACGAGAAGATTCTCGCGGTCGTGGAAGAGGTGCGGCCGGACTTGATCGTGCTTTCCACCCGTGGGCGTGGAGGTCTTGCACACCTGGTCATCGGAAGCGTGGCGGAAAAACTGGTCCGGCACGCCCCGTGCCCGGTATTCGTGGTCCCCCGGCCGCGGAGCTAACGTGCCGCCCTACTTCCAGCCACGCGGCTGGCAAGTCGGACAGACCGGTCGCGTGGCCTGAACCCGGGGAACGGAAACAGCGGTAGGCGGGCACCAGGTGCGAACACTTGGTGCCCGCCTCGCGTTTATCGCGCAAAGCGGCGTCGGTAGCGCAAGATCGCGTACAAGCCCAAGCCGGTAAGAATCGCAACCAACGCACCGGTTCCAGGCGTCCCCGCAACGGGCACAGGAGCCGAGCAACGCGTGCTCGTCGCGCAGTCCGGGTCTGCACAGTCGACGAGTTCGTCGGAATCATTGTCGAACCCGTCGCTACAGGCAAAGTCACCCGCCTCGTTCTCAAAGTCCGCCGGTGTGGGGGTCACTGTGGGAGTAATCGTCGGTGTCCTTGTAAACGTCGGTGTGCGGGTTGGTGTAGAGGTTGGCGTGTCCGTCGGAGTCGGCGTCACTGTCGGCGTGGAAGTTGGCGTGGGGGTCGGGGTGTCGGTTGGGGTGGCGGTCGGCGTGTGCGTGGGGGTTTGAGTCGGAGTGTTCGTTGGTGTCGACGTCGGGGTGTTTGTCGGCGTCTGCGTTGGCGTGTGCGTCGGCGTAGAAGTCGGGGTTTCGGTTGGGGTGGATGTCGGCGTGTGCGTGGGGGTTTGAGTCGGGGTGTCCGTCGGGGTGAACGTCGGGGTGTCGGTCGGGGTTTGAGTCGGAGTGTCTGTCGGGGTCGCCGTCGGCGTGTCGGTCGGGGTTTGCGTCGGGGTGTGCGTGGGCGTGTTCGTCGGTGTCTGAGTCGGGGTGTCTGTCGGGGTGAACGTCGGGGTGGCGGTCGGCGTCTCGGTCGGTGTGTGCGTGGGTGTGGAAGTCGGAGTGTCCGTCGGTGTAGATGTCGGCGTGTGTGTGGGGGTTTGAGTCGGAGTGTCTGTCGGGGTCGCCGTCGGAGTGTCGGTCGGGGTTTGCGTCGGCGTGTCCGTGGGCGTGTTCGTCGGTGTCTGAGTCGGGGTGTCTGTCGGGGTGAACGTCGGAGTGACGGTCGGCGTCTCGGTCGGTGTGTGCGTGGGTGTGGAAGTCGGAGTGTCCGTCGGTGTAGATGTCGGCGTGTGTGTGGGGGTTTGAGTCGGAGTGTCTGTCGGGGTCGCCGTCGGAGTGTCGGTCGGGGTTTGCGTCGGGGTGTTCGTGGGCGTAAACGTCGGGGTGTCGGTCGGGGTTTGCGTCGGTGTCTCGGTCGGGGGGATGCCCTCGAAATCGTACACGTCCAGCTCCTGACCTACGGCCTGGATCTCGAACGAGTCCACGTTCCCATCGAAGCTGTTCCAGCCCGACCCTGCTTTAAAAAGGATCGCTCCCAACAAGCCGCTTGGATGTACCCCGATGTTGGGGAAGCAGCCGATAATCTTCGCCAAGGTGCACGGAATCGCCTGGGTCGCGAGGCATGCCCCCGGCCCGCTATTCAAGCATGAATTATTGGGCACCGAGCCTCCGCTCGCCCACCACCCATTTGCGTTTAAGTCCAGAGTATCCCACTGCTGCCAGACTCCGGGCACAACGGGCTGACCCAACCCGGTCGCCGCCAAGTACGGCTCGAACACGAGACGCCCCTGGAAACTCAGATTTGAATCGGTGATGTCGCTGTCGTATTGAATTTGCAAAGCGGGAAGAAGTCCCAGAGCCGAAGCCGAAGTTTGGTACGTCTGGTACCGAAGCACCGCCAGGTCCGCCAATCTCAAGGAATTCCATCCCAAGCGACCAAATGCGATACCGTCTCCCGAAGTGTTGACCTGTAACCGAACGCTCCCAAATCCCAAAGGCGGCGTCCCGGGCCCCACATTTTGGAAGTTTCCCGCCGCACTACTGCCACTCTCCACCAAAAACCCCCAACCTCCAGGGTTCAGTGGAGAGACCACGATGGTCGCCCCGAAGGCACCTTGAGCCCACAGGCATGCTGCCAGGAAAGCAGACACCCTGTACCTGAACGCTGACAGTCCCCGGCCAAACAATCCCCTTTGGGCACGTCGTCCGTGCTCGCTGCTTGCCGTCATGAATCACCCCCGTTTTGTACCGCGATCAACTTCTATCGGACCTCGCACCGCAAAATTTGACAAAAAGCGTGATGCTTTTTTGCCAGACAACTGCGACCGCTGTCAATAGGGAAAACTGCCGATGGCGGAGTCACGACGATCGGACTCACTCGACTGGCTACAGCTTTTTCTCCACTTCAAAAGTTTCCGGGTTTCGGATACAGGGGAAGCGCCCTGCTCGAGCGAGCTAGAACGCGAATGCGTGGGGAGCGAGCAGCGGCAGCCAGTGAGAAAATGCAAAAAACTTGTCAAAGGAGGGCGGCAGAGATGGTGGCACGAGGGCTTTTGGTGCTGTGTGCTGCAGTTGTTGTGGTGTCGAGCGGGCGGGGCATGGCTTACGGCCAAACCTTGGAACCCTATACGGGCGTCGACGTGGGCATGGCTGCGCCTACGGAAAAGTTCCGCCGTACCGCAGACGTGGGTGGCGTGATCGCCGTGCGGGGTGGGCTGCGATTGTTCACGTTGGCCGATAGTTTTGCCGTCGGACTCGAGGGCTCACCGCAGTTCGTCGCGCTTCCGATCGACAGCGGGGTGTCGACCAAAGGACGCGATGTCCAAAGCGTATTTTCGCTCACCTTTGGGCCGCGCTTCGCGCTGTACGACGAGCACCTGGAAATCTCTCTTGCCAGCGGCGGTGGTTATTACTTGCACACCACAGGTGTCGTCGACGACGACGGCGGCGGCTGGTACCTAGCCGGTGCCCTGCAGTACCAACTCGGGAATGGGAACACCATCGGACTGTTCGCCCGCCGTGACGAAGCGCACATGCGGCCGGTCAAAGGGCCTTCCACGGACCTCACCACGTACTTCACCGCCGGGTTGACATTCCACCACCGTTATTGAGCGAGCACCGTTCCGCAAACGCGGCATTCGCTACCGGGGGTTGCCAACTGCAACGCGAACAGTACAGCCCGCGCTTCCAAGCAGGCTTGTTGCTATGACGCCCAGGTGGACGCAGGTCCTACGGCAGAAGCGGTAGTTCGCAGTCTCGATTGCGTTCATGAATGGTACTGCCCCTCTTCGACCCAAACGCCGCTGGCTCACCCTTTTTCGTTTTCTAACCGGCCGACTGCGCGGCCAGACCCAAGGGACGTTCCCTCCGCTCACCCCCGAGCTGCTCCCGCCAACCAGGGGACGGGTCGAGGTCCTTCGCGATGCCCGGGGAATTCCTCACATCTATGCCGGCAACGAGGAGGACCTGTACGGAGTTCTCGGGTATCTGATGGCGGCCGATCGCTTCACGTTGATGGACGTTCTCCGGCACCTCGGTGCGGGTCGTCTGACCGAACTCATCGGAAATCCGCGGTTCCCGACCGCCAACCCGATGTTTCCGGCTCGCTCGCTCGTGGACGTCGACGCCTTCGTGCGACCCCTCGACTTCGAAGCCGCCAGCGAACGCGACTACGAAGCAGCCCCGGCGAGAGCACGCGCGGTGCTCGAGGCCTTTGCAGCCGGTGTGAACGCTGCGCTCGCAGCAATGGAGGGTTGCTACCCCGTCGATCACTTACCGTTCGGACCCGTGCACCCTTGGCGCCCGGCTGACGCGCTGCTCGTTGCACGGACGTGCGCATTTTGCGTGGCACTCGCGCCGCTCGATATCGAGCTCGCTGTGGACGCAATCCGCGGTGCAGTCGGTGACGAGGTTGCAAAGCGCCTCTTTCCTGAAGCGCCGTGGCACGAGGCCCCGCAATGCGTTCGTGGACCCGTCCCCGAACCTGAGCCACCGCTGCACTTCGACGGAGTCGGCAGCAACAATTGGGTCGTTGCCGGAAGCCGCTCGGTTTCGGGAAAGCCCATTTTTGCCAACGACCCGCACGTCCCGTTTTTTCCTCTCCCCACGTTCTGGTACCACGCTCACCTCGAGTGCCCAGAGTACCGGATTCAGGGCGGACTTCTGCCAGGCTGCCCGGTGTTCCCGTATGGCCATAACGGTTTTCTTGCCTGGGGCGTTACCACCGCGTATCGCGATGCGTGGGATCTGTTCCGCGTCCATCGCTTGCCGGACAACCCCAGCCGCTACCGCACGGCCGGGGGAACAGAATCGATCCGCAAACATCGCGAACGCCACACGGTCCGCTTCGGAACCGATGTGTGGCTCGAGTGGGAGAGTTGCCCCCATGGCATTCTTTACCCCGGATGGAAACACCACGACGGTGTGGATTTGGCCTTGCGCTACGCTCCGAGCGACGCGGGCGCGTTCTTCCATGGCTTTTTGCGCTTGGCAGAAGCACGCACCGTCGAACAACACCGCACAGCCTTGGAGGAGATCAACACGGGGCCCTTCGACTTCAACCACCTCTATGCACACGTGGACGGCACCATTGCTTGGGAACCCTACGGTCAGCTTCCCCGGCGCGGGCGCAGTGGCTTGTTCGTACGCGATGCACACGACCCGGCCGCCGATTGGAAAGGCTTTCTCTCGTTTGCTGCGAACCCCAAAATCATCGATCCGCCACACGGTTTTCTTGCAACGGCAAATTCGTTCACGGATGCCGAACAAAACGCCGCAATTTCGAGTCCGACCCACGCGGAACCCCCGTATCGGCAACGACGAATCGAAGCGTTCCTCGCGTCGCAAGAGAGGCACTCCGTGGAATCGTTTTTCGCCCTGCAGTCGGACATCACAAGCCCCTATGGCCTTCCGCTGCGGGACGCCATTTGTGCAGCCCTCGCGCCACGATACGCAAACCACGACGGCATCCGCGGCGCAGCGTACCGAGCCCTCCTGGAGTGGAACGGCGTGAACGAAACGACAGCGGTCGCCCCCTCGATTCTAGGCTGGCTTCAGCGTGACCTCGCAGAACTGTGTTTCTTGCCACTGCTCGGTCCGAGCGCAGGTCCGCACTTCTTGCGAACGCGGCGCGCCATCCCGCGATTGCACCGCCTGCTTGCCGACCCCGACGACCCCATTCGCGCCGACGTCGAGCGGGCGGCAGGCCAAACAATCGCAGAGCTCGTGTGCCGTGCCTTCGAGCGCACGGTCACTCGGCTAGAGCAGGCGTATGGACCGGACGCCCATCAATGGACCTGGGGGCGCGTACACCGCCTTCGGCTTGCCCTGTGGCCGGGAGAACTGCCGTGGATCGGCCACTGGTTTCGCGCTCTGGACGACGGTTTTCCTGGCGATTTGTACAGCGTCAGTCCGAGCGTTTCGTTCCCAGTCGGCAACACCCTGCGCTCGTTCGTCGGCGCCACGAGCCGCTTCGTCTGCGATCTTGCCCGACCCGAGGAAGCCTACTTTGCGCACAGCTCCGGACCCAGCGGCAACCCGAACAGCCGCTACTTTGCGTCGTGCACACCAGGCTGGCGACGCTTCGAGTATTTCAAGTCAGCCCTTTGGCAACCGCACGAAATTCCCGACCCGGTCGAACACGTCATCGTAGAGCCGCGGTAATTCCGCAACGGCTAGCCGCTGCCCTTCACGGGTACGACACTCGAGTGCCCAGCCCACACGGCACGACGACCTCGACAGGCCGTCACTCGTGAAGCTGTTGCAGGTCCGGACGCTTCAGCACCTCGATAAATTTCACGGCAGCGGGAGAAAGGTGACGCCCTTTTTTATGCACAATCCCTAACGGCCGCAAAATCGTCTCGTCGGCGAGATGCACCACGCGCAACGACCCGTGCTCCACCTCGTACTTCACGGAAGCCAGCGGGACGATGCTGATGCCTTGACCGATTTCCACTGCGCGCTTGATGGTTTCGATGTTGTCGTACTCCCCCACGTAACGCACGTGGATTTGCCGATCCTTGAACAACTGATCGAGCGCGCGCCGAGTTGCCACCTCGCGCTCGTAACCCACGAACGTCTCACCGTCGAGTTTTGCGAGCGTCACCCGCTTTTGGTTCGCCAGCGGATGGTCGGGCGGGCATACCACAACCAACCGATCTTCGCGGAAAGGCACAATGTTGATTTGCGGGTGTTTCGCGGGGTACGCCACGATGCCCAAATCGATCCGTCCAGCGATCGTGTCGTCGTAAATCTTGTTCGGGCGCGAGTACTCTACGTGCACGCTCACCTGCGGGTACAAACGCAAATACTCCTTCAAATACGGCGGTAGCTCGTGCAACCCGACGCTGTACACGATTGCCACGCGCAACGGCCCCGAGACGATCTTCGCACTTTCTTGCAGCTCGGTTTCGATTTGCCGGTACTTCTCCAAGATCTCCCGGCTCGCTCGGTAGAGAATGGCGCCTTCAGGCGTGGGCTTGGCGCCAGAGCGACTTCGTTCCAGCAATCGGCACTGGTACTTCAGCTCGAGGTTGCGCAATTGCTGGCTCACAGCCGATTGCGTGATGAAGTTTTGTGCCGCCGCTTGCGAGAAGCTCCCCGTTTCCACTACGTCGCAAAACACCTTGAGCGTCTCGATGTGCATGGGCCGAAAGGTTAGTCGATCTCATCATGATGTCAACCAAGACACATGCATACTTATGAGCGCTCTCCCTTGCGCAAAGCCGTTGCCCTTGCGGTTGCCGCGCGCCGCTGGCTTGCTCCTCGAGGAGCGTGTGTGCGTCCTCGCAACCAGCGAAGTGGTCTGTGCAGACAAGAGAACTTGACTTTTATCTTCGTACTGTTCATGGAGTAGACATGACGAACAACGAGCCGATTGCGGCAGTGGTGCTGGCAGCCGGGCGCGGAACACGCATGCGCTCCTCTAGGCCGAAAGTCTTGCACGAATTAGCCGGGGAACCGCTCCTCACCTACCCGTTGCGGTTATTGCAGTCGTTCGGCGTGAAGCCGGTCGTGGTGGTGGTGCCGCCCCAGGCACCCCACATCCGCGCCGTTTGTGAGCCGTTTCGCCCGCACATTGTGGTTCAACCGCAAGCGCGCGGAACAGGTCATGCGGCCCAGGCCGCACTGGCTGCGCTCCTGCCCTTCGACGGGTCGGTGCTCATTTTGCCCGCTGATTTACCTTTGCTTACGGAAAACACCCTTCACCGGATGCTTTCCGTACACACTGCGCAGCAGGCAGTCATCACATTGCTCACGCAAACGGTGGAAAACCCCGCTGGCTACGGCCGCGTCGTGCGCGACCGGACAGGACAGGTGTTGCTGATCCGCGAAGATCGCGACGCTTCCCCTGCAGAACGCAACATCCGCGAGGTGAACGTGGGTGTGTACTGCGTAGCCACCGCGGTGCTGGCAAGGTTTCTCTCCCGCTTGCAGCCTGACAACGCGCAGGGGGAGCTCTACCTGACCGACATTGTTGCCTTCGCGCGCGCGGACGGACTGCCTGTCGCCGCCACCTCTGCACCGGAGGCAGAGGTGGCACAAGTGAGCACCCAGGTCGACCTTGCCCGGTGCGAAACGTTGCTGCGGCAACGACTGACCACGTACTGGATGCACCAAGGCGTTACCATTGTAGACCCAGCAACCACGTACCTTGGTCCCCGAGTGGAGTTGGAACCGGATGTGATCATCGGGCCGAACGTGATTTTGCATGGTGCCACCCGCGTGGCCTCTGGCACGCGTTTGGACGGCTGCGCACGCGTTGTCGACAGCACCATCGGTCCAAACTGCCACATCAAGTACGGTGTCGTCATGCAAGAAGCGACACTGGCAGAACAGGTCGTCGTGGGTCCATTTGCCCAGTTGCGGCCAGGCACCCGGCTGGGCCCCAACGTCCACATCGGGGACTTCGTGGAAACCAAGAACGCGGTGCTCGCGAGGGGAGTGAAGGCCAATCACCTCGCTTACTTGGGCGACGTCGAGGTGGGCGAGGAAACGAACATTGGCGCGGGAACGATTACCTGCAATTACGATGGCTTCCACAAACACCGCACCGTCATTGGTGCCCGCGTGCAAGTCGGTAGCGACTCTCAACTCGTCGCACCGGTGACGATCGGAGACGACGCGTATGTTGCGACGGGCACCACTGTGCGGAAAGACGTTTCCCCCGGCGCCTTGGTATACAACCCGAAGCTACAAAGAGAACGTGGGGGTTGGGTGGCCGCCCGCCGCTCTCGCGAAGCACGCAAGGGGAACGGCGAAGAACACGAACCGCAAGACTGAACCTTTTGTGACGCCGGTTTTCTGCTTCCAGAGCGGAGCGCTGTAACCCCTCTTTTCGCCCGTCACGGCAACAGCTCTCCTCACGTGCTGTCGTGATGCGATGTAGTCACTGGGTCGCCGAGGTCTGCTGCGCTGCCTGACGCTGGCGACACGAACGATGCCTTCGACAACAAGGGAGGATCCCACACGACGCGCCGCGACGTGGGAGCTGCAGTGGTGGCAAATGTCCGGCCCTCCCGACACCAAAGGTGGGGGTCAGCTCTTCCCGCTGGCGGGGCTTCTCGGATCGTGCAATCGCAGGTTGGCCAGTGCCTTTTACCCCAAGAGGCCACCTCTCGCCCACCAAACCCACGCCACCGCCAGAGCTGCCGCTAACGCCACTGCCGCAGCATCTGCCCAACGCACGGCGTACACGCGGTAGCTGGTACGCCGGCCGTGCCGTTGAAACCCCCGCGCCTCGAGCGCCATGGCCATGTGGTCGGCCCGGCGCAAAGCGCCAATAAACACCGGAACGATGACTGGCAGGTAGCGACCGATACGCTCCCACCAGCGCCCTTGGTTGAAATCGAACCCGCGGCAACGTTGCGCTTGCACCACGGAGATCGCTGCATCGACGAACGCAGGCACAAGGCGAAAGGCGAGCGTCATGGCAAAGCCTAGTTTGGCGGGCACACCGAGCATTCGGAGTGCATCTGCGAACTCCTCGATCCGCGTTGTCGACAAAAACAACAATCCGGCAGCGAAAAAGGTGGTCACCTTGAATGCCATGGCGAAGGCAAACCAAACGCCGTCGGGCCCAGGATGGAAGGGGCCCCACGAAAACCATGGCGCGGCACTGTTGTAAAACAAAGTCCACACCAACGAGGTCATCACGAATACGAGCGCGAGAAACCACCGGAAACGACGCACGTTTTCCCAAGCCGAGCCTGCCCACAACAACGCCACGATGAGCACGGCGAGGGGCGCGCTTTGCAACGGCGACTGACTGACGAATGCGGCGACAAACAGTGCGAGCACGCCTGCGACTTTCGCCACGGGGTGCAACCGGTGCAGCGCCGTGGTTCGCGCTACGTACAGAGTGAGTTTCATGGCTGCTCCACTCCTCGCGACTCGAGCACATCCAGCAATTCTTGAATCCCCCGCACGGCAAACCCTAGGCGCCGCCCCAACTGCACTGCCGGCGGCACCCGAAACCGTGCACACTCGAGCAGGTCGTCGCGAGCAAAGAGGTCGGTCGTAGGCCCATCAAATACAAGCCGGGCGCGATGCAGCAAGAGCACCCGCTCCGCAAATTCTGCCACCAGCCAAGCCGTGTGGGTAATCATCACCACCGTCATGCCCGTACGATGGAGAGCGCTTACGAGATCCATCACCTGCCGCTGTTCTCGCGCGTCGAGGCCGGTGGTGGGCTCGTCGAGGAGCAAAACCTCGGGGCGCAGTGCCAGAAGGGAGGCGACGGCAAGACGCTGCCGCTCGCCTTTGTTGAGCCAAAACGGATCGTCGTCTGCACGCTCGATCAGCGCGGCAGCCGCCAAGGCTTCCTGCACGCGTTCATGGACCTCCGGAGCGGGCAACCCGACCTGGCGCGGCCCGAACGCGATCTCGTCGTAGACGCGGTCAGCGAAAATCTGATGGTCTGGATTCTGGAAGACGTACCCAACGAGAGTGGCTCGTCGCTGAGGCGACAAGTCGACAATCGGCTGCCCCTTCACGTGCACCGTGCCTGCTTGCGGCGCAAGGAGCCCACTCAAGCACTTGGCAAGCGTGGTCTTTCCGGAACCGTTTTGCCCGAGCAAGGCCACGAATTCGCCCGCACGAAGCTCCACATTCACTTGCTCGAGCGCGGGCGCGGGAGCATCGGCGTATTGCACCGTCACATCTCGAGCGGCAAGTACAATTTCGCCAACGGAGCTGCGCGGTGACCGATCCGCGCCCGCAGCCGCGGCGCGCGTGGGGACCCCGCTGCGGACGAGCACCGATACAGCTTCCTCCACATCTCGAGGAACCGCGGCCCAGCGCATCCGTCGCGCCAGTACGGCAAGATCTGGTGGGCGCACGCCAACGTGTTCCAGCAACGCAACATCGCGCAAGACCTCGGCAGGAGTGCCCGCTGCAACCACGCGCCCTTGGCAAAGCAGCACGATCCGGTCTGCCATTTCCGCCGCAATCGTTTCGTGCTCGACAACCACGAGCGTGCGTCCTTGCGTACGTAGCCTGCTGATCACCCCTAACACCTCCTCCTTGCCAGCCGGATCGAGGTCGGTCGTTGGCTCGTCGAGCACCAGCAGCTCAGGCTCCATTGCCAGCACAGCAGCAATCGCCAACCGTTGCTTTTCGCCTCCCGACAAAGTGGCGGGATCGCGATCCTCGAAGCCAGCCAATCCTACAGCGGCCAGGGCCGCGCGCACGCGGTCCACCATTTCTTTCCTGGGCACCCCGAGCTGTTCGAGCCCGAATGCCACTTCATGTTCCACTGCAGTGGAAAACAGTTGCGCCTCGAAGTCTTGCGCTACTAAGCCCACGCGACCCGCGAAATCCGCAACGGTTTCGTGCTCGCACTTCTGCCCGAAGAGCCACACCTCGCCCCGCAGTTCGCCCCGCTGGAATCCGGGAATCGTGCGGTTCAACAGTTTGGTCAGCGTGCTTTTGCCTGCGCCGCTGGCGCCCATCACCACGACCATTTCGCCGCGGCCCACCTGGAACTCTACTTCGCGCAACGCCCAACACCGCGCCCCTTCGTAGGCAAAACTTACGTTGCGCAACTCGGCGACAAATTGCTTGGGCACACGCACGTCAGAGCAACGCAATGCCGATCGCGAGGAGAAGCAGCACCGGGAGCAACCCCAGCCCGACAGCACGCGCGCCCGTACCCGCTGCCGCATCCGGCCCCGTCCACGGGAGTACCAACGCACCAGCGGACAGTGCATTTCCCAACCACATTCCCGCGACCACGGCGACCACGACAAGGACTGCACCCAGCCACGCTACGGGAGCAGGCGGCTTTTGCCTTTCTACCAACACGTAGCGATAGACCAGCCGCCCCCGCTCTGCGCGCGGATACAGAACGGCAAGCAACAGCGGCGCGAGCAGCAAACTTGCAAGCAAATTGTTGAGCCACACGATGTTTCCCAATACGCGGAAAGGCACGAAGCCAAGCAAGTTCAGCCCCCAGCCAATCACGAGGGCACACGCGCCGCTAGCCACCGCGACGACGCCGCCGAACCGGACCCAGCCGGACCACCGCCGGGGTATCGGCGGGCGATCGGTCAGCAACTCCCACAGTCTGTAAGGCAAAAACCCGTAGAGAAAATTTCCCCAAAAGCCGAACAAGTCTCCCGGGCCGAATCCTCCAAAAAAGTCACCAATGATGTTCCCGATCGCTGCGCCCCAAGCAGCCGCCGGGCCGAACAAAAACGAACAAACTACCGGTACAGCGTTGGCGGGGCGCAACTCCGTGACCCCAGGAATGATGGGCAAGACCTTGAAGGGGATCAGAATGGCAGCGTAAAGCGACGCAGTCATGGCCGTGAACACGACCATCCGCGTGTTCCGCCACATCCCGAACAATTCGCGCATAGGCCCGTTGTCTACGCTGCCCCCGGCGGTGGAACAAGAATCGACCAGCGGGCCTCGCCACAACTAAAAGCGCCGCCGGGGAGGTAGTGGCTGACTCGAATCGGGCTCGTGGTCGAGTTCGTGACTTTCGCTTTCAGGCACAAGCGCCGCATTGCATTGCGGACAGGTACCCTCTGGTGGCTTGACCCGAAAGCGCCGCCCACATCGCGGGCATATGTAGAGCATCCTCGCCTCCTCATCCTTACCCAGCGGAGCACTGCCGGCCGGCGAACTTGCCGCGCGCGTGCTCAGCCAAACCGCTCTCGCACCGCAGCACGGAGTTCCTCGCGGTAGTCCGGATGGGCAATCTCCACCAAGGCGTGAGCTCGCTCCACGTCGGTCAACAGCGACAGATTCACCGCACCGTACTCCGTCACCACGTACTGCACGTGGTGGCGAGGCGTGGTTGTCGGTGTCCCAGCCGCGAATGCGGGAACGATCGTGGAAACTCGCTGTCCTGCGCTTCGCGCCGTGGAATGCAAGCAAATAAAGCTCTTGCCGTTCTCGCTGTCGTGCGCACCCATCACGAACAACTCGTGGCCGCCAACCCCGGAATACTGTCGGGGACCAATCGTGTCCGCCATGACTTGTCCGCTCAGGTCCACTGCAAGGGCGCCGTTGATGCTTACCATGGAGCGATTCCGCCGAATGATTGCCGGGTCGTTCACGTACGTCACCGGGAGCATGCGCACCTCAGGGTTACGATGCACCCAATCATAGAGTTTGCGGCTTCCTGCACAAAAGGTGGCAACCGAAAATCCATCGAACACCCCTTTGTGGTTCGTGATCTTCCCTGCCTGGTGCAAGTGCATGATGCCATCGACCAGCATTTCTGTATGGATGCCAAAGTCGCCCTTTTTCCCCTCGGCAAGCAACTTGGCCACGATGTTTGGCACGCCACCTATGCCAATTTGCAGCGTGGCTCCGTTGTCGATCAGCCGCTCCACGAACTCAGCAATGGCACGGTCCTCGTCCGTCACGGTTTCCTCCGGCAACTCGAACACCGGCTCGCTCGACTCGATAATGCAATCGACTTCCGATACGTGGATGCGGTGGCCACCGTAGCGAGCAAGGCCGCACACTTGCGGCATGCTGGGGTTCACCTCGGCAATTGCCAAGCGGTTTGGGTCACGCGCTGCCGCTAGGAACGCGTGAAATGTGGCTCCGGAATGGAGCCCAAAGTTCAAGTACCCATGGTCGTCCATCGGTGCGAACGCCGAAGCCATCACCCGCGGAGGCACCAATCGCGCGTACCGCTCCCATCCTAAGAAGTCTGCCGGCAAGTAATCGATGCGCGCCCCGGCTGCCTTCATCATCCGCTCGATAGGACCGAAAAATCCCGACACGAGTCGGACGCCGGGCTTCTGTAACAACGCGTACGGGCGGATCATCAATCCCGAGAAAACCAGTAGGTTCGTCCAGTCGTCGCGTTCCCCGAGGGCGTTCAAAAACACGGTCGGCTGGCCGGTAGCAATGGGCACGGCCAAGGTGTCCTCCCGCTGCACCATTGCCGCAGCCTCGGTTGGGGTTCGTAACTTCTCTCGATAAATCGCTTGCGGGTCTCGATGATTCGAACGCGCCATCGTCACCTCGTAGAACGCCTCTCATACACGCAATCGGAACAGCCGAGAAGCCCACGAAAAAAAGCAACTCGGCTGCACGCGGGAACAGGCGTCGCGCAGCGCCGCCTCCGCCCTCCGAACGAGCACCGGCAGACGTACAGGCCACGAGAGCCAAGGCAGAAAGCCTTTCCCCTTCGTACTTCCACCCGTAGGACCCAGTGGCTGCCCGCTCTCGGACTTCCTGCGGGGCGGGCATGCGGGCATGCCGACACAACAGACCTGTGCCTGGGAATGAGCATACCGTGGTAGAATTGGTTCCAGCCCGCAGACCGGTTCCCGCAGCCACAAACGCGCGCTAGGACCCGACTCTCCTTCGCCGCCGCACCTCCCCGGGCTGCTCAGCCTCGGCCTCGAGAAGCCGCGTGTAAATTGCGTCCGTGTCGGGTGCTTCGCGCAGCGCTTCGACGACTCCTGGCCGGCTCAGTAGCTGCACCATTTTCGCTAGCCACGGCAAGTGCAACTCTTGGTATTTGAGGCCAAGCACGAAGAACAAATACGTGGGCCTGCCATCGAGCGCATCGAAGTCCACGCCCTCGCGTGAACGACCCACAACCAAGAACGGCCGTACGACTTGCTGTGGCTGTCTGTGCAGCGTGTGCAAGAACGCCACACCGCCGCCGATCGCAGTCGGCATCACATTTTCACGTTGAAGTAACGCACCAATGAACCAAGCAGCATCGCGTACCAGACCCAGCCGGTGAGCATGCTCGGCAAGTTCCACAATGACCGAAGCCTTTTGACGCCCGACGAGATCGGGAAGAACGTGTTCTTTCGCAAAGCAACTCTTTAGTTGTAACATCCGCGCTGGCCCTGCATCCCTCGCCTGAATCTGCGCAGGTGTGATGCCCAGCATCTGGTCGTCGAGCCAAGCGTCGATCATCGCGCGACGAAATCGCCACTGATTGCCAATTTTCACTCCCGGTAGGGTTCCCTCTTGTACCAGCTTCAGCAGAGTCCGCTCGTTCACGTTGAGATAGGCAGCCAGTTGCTTCAAGGTGAGTAAACGATCGTCCATTGGTGGGCGTTCTCCTTGCATCAGCCAGCACGTGCCCTTGACAGGCCAAACTTGCTTACGTAGAAGCGCCGAACTTGTCAATGTTTTCCCTTGTTTTACGTTGTTTTCCTTTTTTGTCGGCGATCTTCGATCGCACTCACCCTGGTCAACGATGCACTGGGATTTGAAGGGAGCGGCCCGAGCCCTCGGGATGGATGAGGACGAATTAGAGTTATTGGCGCGACGCGGCGAAGTGCCCGCGCAACGAGTGCGTGGGGAGTTTTTGTTTCATCCGGTCGAGCTGCAAGAATGGGCAACGGCCTCGGGCAAGGCGGTGTGGTGGCCGGCCGAGCACGGCCAAACTCGCCAGCCACCCCGTTTATCGGAGGCGATGCGGCGTGGTGGTTTTTTTTCGGATCTTGCAGGAGCCACGCCGGACCAAGTGCTCGCCGCTCTTGCCGACTTGCCTGGCATTCCGCCCGCCGTCAATCGCGAGCGGTTGCGCGAAGTTTTGGTCCATCGGCGTCGTCTTGCATGGGTGGGCGTCGGCAAAGGAATCGCGATCCCGCACGCACGGGATCCGCTCGTATTGACAAGCGGAGCTCCAGTTGTGTTCACCTGTGCACTCCGGCAACCCGTATCCCTCGCAGAACAGGGCTCGGAGCCCGTGACTCGATTGTTCCTGGTGCTGTCGCCCACCGTATCTTCTCATCTCCAACTGGTTGCGCAGCTTGCCACCGCTCTCCAAGACCAGGTGTTTCTGCAACTGCTCGTTCCACCGTTCCACGTGGATGCGCTCGTGCGGCGCGCTGAGGAGATCGAAATTACGGTCATCGCTCGGCGAGGCAGCGAGGGATGCTGACCCTACTGTTCCTCGCGCTGGGCACCTGGCTGCTTGCCGCTCTGGTGGGCGCTTGGCCGAGATCCGGGCATGCTCGTGCAGCGTTCGTGAGTGCTTGCCTCACGGCGGCGGCGTGCGGAGCGACTGCCGTAGCGGCTGTCGGGCTGTTGCTCGCTCCGACCGAGGGGCACCTCTTGCAGCTTGGCTGGTCCTGGCCCCTTGGCCGCATCCAGTGCGGCGTCGATGAGCTGAGTGCGTTTTTTCTCCTCGGGTTGTCGCTTTGTTCCGGGCTCGCCAGTCTGTACGCGATCGCACAGGCACGCGCCGGACACCTCTCGCGAAGCGAAGCTTGTTTTTTCCCCTTGCTCCTCGGCGGCATGGCCGGAGTGCTCATCGCGCGCGACGGCATTTTGTTTGTCGTCGCTTGGGAAGCGATGTCGCTCGCGGGGTACTTCCTCGTTGTCACCGCAAGTGCCAACGCCGAGGGCCAGCGCGCTGGTCTCGTGTACCTCATCGCTTCGCATCTCGGGGCAGCTGCTCTCGTACTTCTCTTCCTCACCCTAGCGACCGTGGGTGGGGACACGTCGTTCGAGTTCGCAGCCCGGTCCGCAGCGCAATACAAGGGAAGCTTCTCTTACTGGTTCCTCCTGTTGTTCGTCGGCTTTGGAGCAAAGGCCGGTCTTTGGCCCCTGCACACGTGGTTACCCGAGGCGCATCCTGTGGCGCCAAGTCATGTCTCAGCAGTGATGTCGGGCGTGATGACGAAAATGGGGATTTATGGCCTCCTGCGGATACTTTTGTTCTTCCCTGCCGTTTCGTTCGGAACTGCAGCCACCCTCGTAGCCTTGGGCGCCATTTCTGCATTTGTCGCTGCCTTGCACGCGGCGGTCCAGCGCGACCTGAAACGGCTGCTTGCCTACTCGACCGTCGAAAATGTCGGCCTTGTTGCCGTAGGTCTCGGTTTTGGTTTCGTAGGAAAGGCATCCGACATGCCCGAGCTGGTCGTTCTGGGCTTTGGAGCCGCGCTGTTTCATGTTCTCGGACACGGGCTGTTCAAAGGCCTCTCCTTCTTGGCCGCAGGCACTGTGCTTCATGCAACGCACACCAAGAATCTCGACCAACTCGGCGGCTTGGCAACGCGTATGCCGCGAACCGCCGTTGCATTCCTCGTTGGCACCACGGCGCTCAGTGGGCTTCCCCCAATCTCGGGGTTCGTCACCGAATTTCTGTTGTTGACCTGTGCCCTCCGCGCTGCTGCGGCCACCGACCCGGTTCTGGCACTACTCGGACTCGCAACCTTGGTTGCGCTCGCGCTAACGGGTGGCCTTGCCATCCTCGCGGCGACCAAGGCTTACGGAATTTCGTTTCTTGGAGAGCCGCGTTCGGAAGCGGCTCGGATGGCCACCGATCCCCCGGCACTGGAAATTCTGCCTTTGCTTCTTGGAGCAGTAGGCTGTGTTGCACTAGGTGTTTGGCCCGCATCCGCGATCTCGCTGTTGTCTCCTGCACTCCGCGTGCTTGGGATCGGTAACGAAGGGTTGCCCGTCTTCGAAAGGGCCCTGTTCTCCGTAGGCACCGTTGCCTTGCTGATCATCGGCGCGGCCTCGTTGTTGTGGCTCACCTCCCTGTTGCTCGTGTGGCGATGCGGCAAACGGTACGAACCCACGTGGGGGTGTGGATACGAACATCCATCTCCGCGAATGCAATACACCGCGATGTCGTATTCCCAACCGCTATCGGTACCCTTCGACGGTCTACTTGCGGAACGAGTCGCCCAAGAACCTGTGTCCGGAGTGTTTCCAGCACCGGCGTCCTACGAAGCGTGGCCAAACGACGTGACCGGTGAGCGTCTCCTGCTGCCATTGCTCGCACGGCTCCGGTCGCTGGTGGGTCGCCTTCGACTGGTGCAGCACGGTCACTTACAGACGTACCTGTTTTACGTGTTTCTGACCCTGGTGGCCGCGTTGCTGTGGCAACTAGCAACGACACACCCATGATTTCCGCGATTTTGCACCTCGCATTTGCTTTTGCCGCGGCACCTGCGGCAATTGGCTTGATTGGCAAGACCAAGGCAACGTTTGCCGGACGCAGCGGTGCCCCTGTGACCCAACCGTACTCCGACCTGTGGCGCTTGCTGAACAAAGAGGTCGTACGGAGCACGACAACGTCGCTCGTTTCTGCGTTCGCTCCGGCCGCAGTGCTCGCCGCAATTGCCTGTGCCCTGCTGTTTGTTCCGTTCGCTAGCCAGCCAGCGCCCCTAGGGTTCTCAGGGAGCGTGCTTGCCTTCTCGGCGTTACTTGGGGTTGCCCGTTACCTTACCCTGCTCGCAGCGCTGGATACGGGCTCCAGCTTTCCCGGAATGGGCGCAAGTCGTGAAGCGATGTTCGGCGCACTTGCTGAGCCAGCCTTCCTGCTGGTGGTTGGAGCTTTATGCCGCACGAGCGGGGACTTTTCTTGGGACGCGATCCTCGATGTCCAGGCGTTCCTCTCGCATGGCGGCAGCCTCGCACAACTGATTGGCGCCGCCTCGGTGTTGTTTTTGTTGCTGCTCGCAGAAAACAGCCGTGTACCGGTCGATGATCCAGCCACTCACTTGGAACTCACCATGATCCACGAGGTCATGATCCTCGACGCTGCCGGCCCGGACCTGGGTTTCTATCTGTACGCGGCTGCGCTCAAGCTGTTTGCGTTTGCCGCACTTATCGTCCAGCTCGTGGTTCCCATGCACGACCTGCCGCGCGTTCTCGCGGTGCTTTTCCTGCTGGTTGGCATCGGTGTGGTGGCTGTGCTGGTAGGGATCGTCGAGTCCGTGATGGCGCGCCTCCGTCTTGTTCGCGTGCCTCAGTTTCTCGTGGGCATCTCCGTTGGCGCGGCAATCGTGGCAGCGATCACGTTTTTCGGAAGGTGAAATGGAAGAAGCTGGGAATACTCTTCTGCTGCTCGTCCTGCTTGTCGACCTCTATGCCGTCTCCACCAGCCGGATCCAAGGATGTATTCGAGCGAGCGCGCTTCACGGAGTTCTGCTCGCCGCTCTCCCAGGAACCCTGCACGGCCACCTTGGAACGCACGCGCTGGTCATCGGCCTGGGCACGCTTGCGGTCAAAGCGTTGTTCATTCCTCACTTCCTCATGCGGGCCTTGCGCCAGGTCCAAATCCACCGTGAGGTCGAACCCTACGTCAGCCAACATGGAAATTTGTTGGTCGGTACGTGTTTGGTGGCATTCGCATTTTGGCTCGCCCAGCGAATCCCGGTGCCGCACAGCACAATGCCGACGTTGCTCGTGGCCGTTGCGCTCGCGACGTTTTTGTTGGGCTTCTTCCTTCTCGTCAGCCGGCGCAAAGCCCTCACTCAAGTTGTTGGATATTTGATGGTGGAAAATGGCGTGTTTTTGTTCGGCCTGAACTTGGCAGGCAGCATGCCCCTCGTGGTGGAGCTTGGCATCCTTCTCGACGTGTTCGTTTCGGTCTTCGTATTCGGAATCATCCTGTTCGACATTCGAGAAGAATTCGACCACATCGACACGGATGTACTTCGGGAGCTGGCGGACTAAGCGATGACGCTTGCGTTTCTACTTGCTCTCCCCGTAGCCGGCGCCGGCTTTTGCATGTGGCAGCGGGCGCTTTCTCGACACTCCGTGGCGCTACTGTCCACCGCCGTGGGCCATGCACTTCTCGTGGGATCGATGTGGGTACGTGGAACAAGCGATGCGACGCTCGGCCCACTGTTTGCCGTAGATCCCCTAGGTTTGATCGTGCTGAGCCTGTCGAGCTTGCTGTTTTTGGTCGCTGCGTTCAGTGCCGTTCCTTACCTCCTTCATGCGACGCACGACCCCAAGGCTGCGCCGCGCGTGTTCGTGCCTTGCCTGCTCTGGTTTCTCGCCGCCATGACCGTGGTGGCAACCACCCAACACTTGGCTCTTCTCTGGGCAGCGGTGGAGGGAACGACGCTTGCCACCGCCCCGTTGATTTCCTTTTACCGCCGCCGTGGCGCACTGGAAGCCGCATGGAAGTATCTGATTCTTTGTTCTGTGGGCATCGCCATCGCGCTCCTCGGCACCTTCTGCCTGGGCGTTGCCGCAGACGCGTCGGGGCAGCCAGCCTCGCTCCTGGTCAACGACCTACGACGCCTCGCCCCCTCGATGCCACGGAGCTGGCTCGTAGCTTCGTTTGTGTTGGCCTTGGTCGGCTACGGGACGAAAATGGGGCTAGCACCGATGCACAGCTGGTTGCCCGACGCGCACAGCCAGGCCCCCTCTCCTGTCTCCGCACTGTTGTCTGGTGTCCTGCTCAATGGGGCATTTCTCGGCGTTCTGCGCTTCTACCAAGTGACCCTCGCCGCAGGCGACGCCCGCTTCGCGCAAGATTTACTGCTCGCCTTGGGCGTGCTGTCGATGATCTTTGGTGTCGGCCTGATGTCCCAGCAACGCGATTACAAACGACTGTTTGCGTACTCATCAGTAGAAAACATGGGGATCCTCGCATTGGGTGCTGGTCTCGGGCCGCTCGCGCTTGCCGGCACGCTCTTTCACATGATCAACCACTCGCTGGCCAAAGGCGCATTGTTCCTGCTGAGCGGCAATATTTTACGCCGCTTTGGAACCACTCAGGCACCTGAGGTGCGCGGGCTGCAGGAAGCCATCCCTGCCACTGCTGTCCTGCTTGTCACTGCTCTTTTTGCCATTGGAGGCGTGCCCCCGTTTTCGCCGTTTTGGAGCGAACTCCTCGTCGTGCGCGCGGCAGTGGTCGCACAGCACCCGGCCATTGCCGCTCTGGTTCTTTTTCTGCTCGCGAGCGGATTTCTGGCCGGCATTGCCGTTGTGATGCCGATGCTCCGAGGCAAGCCTTCACTCACTGGACCCGCCGCTCCCTTGGAATCGTGGTCAAGCTGGCTCGGGCCGGCGCTCCTTTGCGGAGCCCTGTTCACGCTGGGGTTTTACTATCCTGGGTGGCTCGATCGAACCCTTGGCTCCGCGGTAGCGCAGTTCCTGCCGCCGAACCGGTAACGAGGAGAAAAGCCCGCCATGCAACCAGAACTCAGAAACGGTGAGGCCATCCCCTGGCGAGCCATACCGGAGTTGTCGTTGACAGAATTCCGCTCTGCGCTGCTCCAGCGCTGTCGGACCGGAGCCCGCATTGCCGCCTGGTTCGCCGTTCCCGCAACGGAGCCCGGGTACCTCACGATGTTGGCGGTGTTGGCAGATGACAGCGCAAGTGTCCTTTATCCGATGGCCGCACCGTACCGCGCCGGCACCCCCTTCCCCTCGCTCACTCCCGAGCTGCCACAAGCAAGCATGTTCGAGCGCGAGTTGTGGGAAGAACATGCCGTCCAAATCGAAGGGCACCCGTGGCTGAAGCCGGTGCGGCGTCATGCTCACGCTGCCCGCCACGATGGTCCTGCGCTGCCAAGCTTTCCGTTCTACCGCGTCGACGGAACCGGCGTTCACGAGGTTGGAGTAGGACCCGTGCACGCTGGCATTATCGAACCCGGGCATTTTCGTTTTCAGTGCCACGGTGAGAAAGTGCTCTTTCTCGAAATCCGCCTCGGCTACCAACACCGCGGTCTCGAACGTGCTCTGCTGAGTGCGTCGGAGGCCAAGCAGACGATCCTCGCTGAGTCTATTGCCGGTGACACCGTCCTCGGCCACGCGATCGCGTACGCCATGGTGCGCGAAGCCATCGCAGCCACTTCTGTCCCCTATGCCGCCGACGTCACCCGAGGCATGGCTCTCGAACTCGAGCGGTTAGCGAACCATGTGGGAGACCTCGGTGCCCTTGCCAACGACGTCGCCTTCTTGCCTGCCGCTGCCTACCTGGGCCGGCTCCGCGGCGACGTTCTGAATCTTTTGTTAGAAGTGAGCGGAAATCGCTTCGGGCGCTCACTCGTCGTTCCGGGTGGAGTGCGGACGAGCTTTGCCCCAGAAAAACGCACCCGCTGGATCCACCAGCTTGCCACCATCGAGGCCGATCTCGAACAGATCTGCCAACTTCTTTGGGAAACCCCTTCGGTTCTGTCGCGTTTCGAGCATACTGGAGTCGTCCCGACGGCGGTGGCCAGCGACCTCGGCTTCGTTGGGCCCACTGCTCGGGCGAGCGGGGTTGCCCGCGACGTGCGCCGCGATCACCCCGCGGGAGCGTACTGCTTCGCCCATGTACCCCTCACTTTAGTGAGTAGCGGCGACGTGTTCGCGCGGGCGCTGGTTCGGTGGACCGAAAGCATGCGCTCCTTGCAATTTCTACAGGACCAACTTGCCGACTTCGAACCAACGCAGCTTGGCCGTGCGCTCGGTCCTTCCCAGCCGAACGTCGTCGCCGTTGCGATGGTGGAAGGATGGCGAGGCGAAATCGTTCACGTAGGAGTCACCAGATCCCACGGCGAGCTGTCGGCCTACAAAATTGTGGACCCGTCGTTCCGCAACTGGACCGCGCTTGCCGTTGCCGTTCGTGACGGAGAGATTTCCGACTTTCCCCTGTGCAACAAAAGCTTCAACCTTTCTTACGCGGGGCATGATTTATGATCAAAATCCTCGCCGCCCGCTGGCGTCAGGGAAACCGCACCCTGCGGCAACGAGTGGACACCCTTCAGCTCCCCGATCGTTTCCGGGGCAAGCCCATCTTGTCCCCAGAGCGCTGCGGGGCCGGCTGCGAGGCATGTGCGGCCAGTTGTCCCACAGGTGCAATTTCCGCCGCCCCCCTGACCCTCGATATGGGCAGGTGCGTGTTTTGTGGCCTGTGTGAAAGCGCCTGCCCTCCGGGAGCGATCCGCTTTTCTTCCGACCATCGGCTCGCTGCTACCGACCGAACGGCTCTTCGCCTCGACGGCCAAGAGCGAGAACGGATCCTTACACTGGGCGCTGAGCTTCGACGGCTCTTCGGTCGTTCGCTCCGTCTCCGCCAGGTGAGTGCCGGTGGCTGTAACGGATGCGAGCAAGAACTCGTGGCAACCGGCAACGTGGTCTTCGACGCGAGCCGCTTCGGCATCCAATTCGTGGCCTCGCCGCGTCATGCCGACGGCATCGTGATCACGGGTCCCGTGAGCCGCAACATGGAAGCGGCCCTGCGTACTACCTACGCGGCAGTGCCAAAACCAACCCTCGTGATTGCGGTGGGTGCGTGCGCCATCAGCGGCGGCGTCTTTGCGGAAAGTCCAGAAACCTGCGGGGGCGTTCCCAGCGATATCCCCGTCGATCTGTACGTTCCGGGATGCCCGCCGCATCCGTTGGTGTTTCTGGAGGGCGTCCTCAGGCTGCTCGGCCGCCTTTGACGAGGCGCTTGCCCCTCCAGGGAACGTTTACGAAGCCTTCGCTTTCTCGGCTTCTTCGCGAATCCAACTAAACACAGCCACCGCCGCCGGAAGCCCGATCGTTGCCGCCGCAAGGGCCACGACTTGCTCCAAATCTCGCAAGGCGATTCCCGAAGCGAACGCCTTTCGCACGCTGGCCCGCACGGCGCCTTCCCGAAGTGCCCCCACCGCAACGGCAAGCTTGATCAAACGGCGCATCCGGTCATCGAGCGGACCCTCGTTGCCCGCTTCTGCGATGGCATCCCACGCTTCCCCCAACTTGGGAAAGCGTCGGACGAATTCCTCGTACGCTTTCGGCGGCTTCGGCTGCTTCGACTGACTCATGATGCCTCGCTACCATGCCCCGTTCGTAGCCGTCAATGTCCCCGCGCTTACGGGACAGGATCGGAGATGCTCTGCTTCACACCTCGGGCAGCGTGCCAGCACAGCTGGAACCAGAGGTCGCGAGTCGATCGCGCGTCGGCACGCCTCCGAAGGCACCCGTTGCGCACGAGCGAGCAGGTCCGTCCCAAAGTAGGACGCGCTAGATTCCAGAATGCCACCACCCGTTGCCATTTCCGGGTCATGCAGCAAGCCCATCAAGCGTAGCGGTCCACGCTCTCCTGCCCCGGCTGTCGATTGTCTGCAGTGCTTCCGCCACCCGTGAACAAGACCACGGTTGCTGGAATGCCGCTCTGTTTGCCACGACACGCCTCACGTTCTCGCTTAGCGACGTCCGCAGACTCGATCGCTGAGTGCGCCGTTCAGGCTTCTGCGACTACCCGCCCTGAAGTCATGCGTGGCGAGCGAACGGGCCGTCGCCAATCGACCAGAATTGTTTACGCCCCACCGTGGAACGAGGCATACTGGTCCGCGGAAGCAAGCGTCCGACTACCTCGGTTTTGCCCCTTGAAGGATGGCGGAAAGACCTTCCTTGGTGGCCTGCGAGACTGGGGCCTTCTCGAGCGCGGCGATCGTTCGCTGCACATCATATTCAATGCGCCGAAGGTGAATCTGTCCGTCACACCACAGCGCGTAACATGCTCCACCCCCATCTCGCGCAAGTCCAACACTGCCAGGATTGAGCACAATCGAACGCCCGACCTCTTTCTTGAATTGAATGTGGGTGTGTCCGAGCATCACAATTTCAGCGGTAACACCGTCCACCGCTCGATCTAGTTGCTCCTCCTGCAAGTAACGAAAGAGGTCGCCCTGGGGTGTGGCGTGGGCAAGGAGCGCGCACTTTCCGTCGAGCTGTACCCGCGCCAAGCCGAACGACCTCATCGCCAGACTGGCAAGAGGACTCGCCGGACCCAGCTGCTGCACACCCACGGAAGCGTCGAGCATACCGACCGTTCCGGCCGAGTACCTGGTGCGTTGGGACCCGCTCGCCGTCGTCTCTGGCTGCGGCCGGAAGGGTGCGCTGATCGCGGATCCCGAAGATTGGAACTAGCCATCGCCGGATCACGGCTCCCGGCATCATCCGCCTGTACCTCCTGTACAACCTGACATCCAATCCTGCGTAGCAGTTCGGCGCCTAGCCACGCTGGAGGAATTCCAGGCATAAGCGACCCTACGCGGAAGCTCGTCCCGGTAGCAAGCGCTGCGTGGTTTGTAGCAGTTACGGAGCGCGCGATTTTTGGCTCCGCACATAACTCCGCTGGCGGCCAGCGCAGAAGCGAATGGCGCAGGGGCGCGCCAACTCTGGCACATGCGCTGTTCGTCCCCACTACCAGGTGCTTTGCTTCCATCCCGACGCATGTCGCCACCGCCACTTCCATTGCAGTCCGTTCGACTGATCTGGTGGCGCAAAGTATGGCCGCCTGCTGGTGTGAGGGAGGGCCCGTTCATTGCGTGCCGGGATTAGACGGCGAGTTCGTATCCTGCCATGCTTCGAACTTCCTGTCGTACTTCCTGCTTCCGAAAGATTCTCCGGTATAGATCTGCTCCATAGCTTGTCTCCTCGGGTTCACCCTCCTTGACCTTGAAGGTCCGAGTGCCGTCCGCAAGCCTCTCGGCACGCAAGAACAAAACGTTTTGCGCTCGCTGCTGCCGGACACTGCGAGCGAATTCGTACATGTGCGTGACGTAGAAAATCTTTACACCAGCCTCGAGCAGAGCGCTCACAACTTCTCTTGCGATCTCCGCGCCTTCACGCTCGTTCGTGCTGGCAAAGGACTCGTTGAGCAACACGAGCCCGTTGGACCTGATGAGATCGATCGTAGCGCTCATGCGCTTCAGCTCCTCTTCGAACTTGCCACTCTTCAGCGCCCTGTCTTCTTCGCGCTTGAAGTGCGTAAAGACCCCTGAGCACACCGTGGTTGAACATGATGTCGCGGGAACGAACATGCCAGCTTGCATCATTAGTTGCGCCAGACCCACGCTGCGCAAGAACGTCGTCTTCCCTCCTTGGTTGGGTCCGGTAATGATCACGAGATCTTTCCCGTCGGCAGCGACATCGTTGCCCACGACCGGCCGCTTCATCGTCAGCGCCAGCGAGATGTCATACAAGCCCGTACAGGAGAATCGGCGCTCCTCGGCTCGCGCGACCTGGGGGAACGCAATCGGCTCGTCAAGCTGATTGAGCTGCTCGTATAAGTTCAAGCACCCCATATAGAATGCCAGTTCCCAGCGCAGCACTTTGAAAAAGCTCTCGATGTGCTCGGCCGCCTGAGCGACCGAGTTGGCCGCTCGTGCCAAGCCCCGGTCCCGCAATTCCCCGAGCACCCGTGCCCCATGTTCATCGCGGGGATGAAGGGAGAGAGAATAGATCGGTGATTTTGCGGCAAAGATGCGCTTAAGCCAGCTCCGCTCTGGATCATGGGGTTTGCAGAGAGTGTAGTTGGTACCCTCGTTGCCGGTGCCCAGCTCCGCGCTCAGCAAGACGCCTGTGGGGAAACGCAGCGCCTGGATATGCTTGCTCACCGTACGCAGATACGTATCGCTCAGCTCCTGCTGAATCATAGAGAAAAACCGGCGGAAGCCTTGCGAGGCAAAAGCGCCAGCGTGCTCGTCAGCGATCTGCCGCAGCTTCTGTAACAAATGCAGCGAGACCTCCAGCATCCGCTGGGCGCTGCTCACGATGGAGCTTGGTCCAGCGTGACGAGGGGAGATCCAGAGCCACTCCTTGCGCTTCCTGTCTAAAAATTCCACGGGAACGCGATAAATCTGCCGGACAATATCAGAGTGTTTCAGGCAGTCTCTAACAATCTCCTGGCGATAGAGGATGACGTCGAGCTGATCTGAGCCGGATAAGACCACCCGACGGGCCACCTCCAACAAGAACTGATCGCCCTGCGCCATGGCCGCAAACACGGTGCCCAGCGCCAGATCCTGCAACAGATCCGCAGTATTGGGTGGCAACTCCTGAAAAAGATCGAAATCGCGGTCAGGATACAGAAGAAAGACTTTCATCGCACAATCCGCCCCTTGATCTGCTCGTACGTCAGTCGATGTTTTTGCGCCAGCGCGCGCGCATACGCGAGACCATCTGCACGTCTTCTCACGATCTTAAAAGTACGGACGCTCGGATCTCTGGGATCCACGGTCGCTACCATGCTGACCGTCTTTTCGCCTAAGGAGGCCAGCTCATCGAGAAATGTCACCCATACGGCCAGGGTATCGAGCTCGATGAGCCGAGCCATGATCTCTCGGCTCAAGAAAATCGCGTCTTGTAGGGTCGTCGAAGTGAAGATCTCGTTCAGAATGAACAGGCTGTCCGGCGTGGCGCGGGAGAGCATCTCGTGAATGCGAAACAGGTCGTCCTCCAGTTTGCCGCGCAGGTTGTGGATGTCTTCCACTCGCTCGAAGTGCGTGAAGATCCTGTCGCACAGAAACACGCGTGCCTCGCGTCCCGGGACCGGGCAGCCCAAGCTGGCCAGATAGTGGATTTGTCCGACCATGCGGGCAAACGTCGTCTTGCCTCCGTGATTGGGACCGGTGACCACGATGATGCGCTCCGGGCCGTCCAGGGAGAAATCATTGAGCACAATGGCGTTTGCCTCGTCACGCTTGGCAAGCGCCAATGCGAGATCGAAGCCATCGCGCACGAACTCAGCTTTGTCCGCCGTGCTCACCCGGGGGTAGCAAAACGGTAGCCCCTTGCGTTTGAACTCGGCGAGAAAGTCCAGGTAGGCTACATAAAACTGGATCTCTCGGTCAAACGCTTGGATGGTCTCATCGAGAAAACGGGCGTGATGAGCACAGAAATCATCTAACGCAGCAAAGGGCTCGGGATAAAGCCGAGCCACGAATTCGAGGATCTGCGCCTCGATGTGGCTCATCCCAAAGTGTTCCGGAAGTCTGACAAGATAGCTGTCGACATCGCCTTGCCGGAATTTTTCAAAAATTCTCTCGATCTCGATGCTGTAGTCTACCTCGCCTTCGTAGCGTTTTACCTTGAACTTGCCGCTCTCAATGATCACGCAATACTTCAGCTCAGCCAGGGCGACCTTGACTTGCTGGGCTTCCGCAACGAAGGAGACAAATGCTGGCGCCTGGGCAAAGCCCTGTACCCACTTGCAGAAGGCCAGAAGGCCGCGCGATTTCAGCGGCATGGCCGCGAGATCGTGAGCCAGAGTGATTACGGCATCACCGTAGACCAAGGCTGCTTCTAGGATCCACCCCTTCTTGTGGTACTCGTAGTCCAGCTTCTCGGCCAGGGCCAGATAACGGCGCACGGTGCGCATCTTCTCGGCAAATGCTTGGATGCACGCCATCACAGCCTCATCTTCGAGATCCCGCATGACCTCCTGCCGATATCGCACGAGCTCAGGGTCTCGCAGCGGCGTCCAGAAGAAGGGTTTGAGGTCATACTCTTCCTTGTGGGCGGTCACCGCTTCGATGATCCGGTCAAGGTTCAGATCAGACAAAAAATCGGGTTGCTCCGATGATGCCTCTGGCTCGTTTTCAGGGAGCGACAAAATGCCCGCCGAGGTCGCCATCGTTTCCATCGTCTGTTGCTCGGGTTTCAAGTAAAAAGCCTCCACGAAAATTTTTGGTTCGCAGAGGCTATCAGCCAGTGATGGCGGTTAAGGGCGAGCCTCATCGCCCAGTGGCAACAATTATGTTTAATTTTCGGCTCGATTGCTAGGGGGATGTCAAAGGACCCGTGCCGGCTCAGCCATAAGAGCTATAGAGGTCCATACATCCATCGCAGAGTAGGCGCTCGCGGCATGTGTCTCTTTAGAGCCGTGCCTGCCGGCCAAACGGAGTGCGTAAAGAAAAGGATTCATGCCTGGCGTTGAGCCGACCTTCTTCGAAGCGGCCTCAACACACCCGGGCTTTTCACCCGTCGCTGAACGAACAGGAAAATCTGGTGAGTGGACGAAATTCGAGCAACCAGTCGCGCCTTCGAAAGGTGGTCCAACGAAGTAGCTCATCGAGGAACAGATCCAAGCGGAGCTTTGCTCAACCAACCGGAAACGCACGTCACTTGCGTCTGCTGTCAACCATCTCCGACCTTTGATGTTCGACAGAAGCGCCCCAAGCTTAGAGGTCTTCACAAGGGACACTGTTGGACCGAAGTTCACCAGTTGCGTCCGCAAGGTCGAGGCCGCAAATAGGGGCGCGTGGTGGTGCGCCCCTGCAGGAAGGAGAAACTCCCCGGGCCGGACTCGAACCAGCGACCAATCGGTTAACAGCCGACCGCTCTACCGACTGAGCTACCGGGGAATGCGCACGGGAACGTGCGGACGCGTTCGGCTAACACACCGTGCCGAGCGCTGCAAGGCAAAGCAACACAAACGATTTACTTCTTCTCGGGCAAGCGGAACCGATCGTGACAGCTTTTGCAATGACCGAACATTTTGTTGGCCGCTGCACGAACATCGCCGCCGCTGGCCCCCGCATCGGCAGTGGCCTTGGCGTCGGACACGAGCTGATTCATGAGCTTCTCGAACTCCGGCCACTCCTTCCAAATTTCCGCCTTTGCCCGCGACCGCGGATGGGTGCTCCCCTCAGGGAACAAGGGCAGCGCCTTGGCCGCCTCTTCTGCGATCTTCGCCGCGGCCGGCCCCACCGGCTCGAGCTTTCCGCTCTTCAGCGCATCCCCAATGATCTTTGCCTGCTTGCCAATTCGTTCCATCAACTCGTGCCGCTCGCGGATCGGACCCTCCGGCAACGGTTCCTTGCTCTCATGAGCCCGAGCCACAGCAGCGGCAACCACCAACACTCCAGCTAGCAGCACTCGCATGCACTCCTCCGTTCGTGCAGGCGTGCTACGCGAGCGAACGGTTTCGGTCAAGTCGCAAAACCGCCCCTTTGCCCTGCTGCCCTCGCGCTTGTCTCGCCATGGGCATCGCCGAAGGCAAGCGCGCGAGCGGTAAGAGAGCGTCAAGCACCCCGACGAGACACCGACCGTTGCTCCCGACTCAAGACTCCACCAACCGCGAGCATCCACAGCAGCAGCATCGAATTCGCTGGCATATTGATGGACATCGCTAGCGAAGAGAACCCTGTGTACGCGATCGCAATTCCACCAGCAGCAGTGGACACCCCGCCCACAATCGCCAGGACCGCAAGCCACCGAGGAAACCACCACGCGTGCCAAAGCGCGACGCCGTACAGCGTGACCGCACAGCCCATCAGGAGAGCGAACATTGCAGCAAGGCCCGTCTCAATCTGACGCACAGCAAATGCTCCCTGAAACACCATCGCTTTTTCTCCCGTCGGCGCCGCCGCCCAGGCGTCCACCATGACCTTCAGCGCGACTCCGTCCACTGCTTGCAGGGCTGCGGCAAGAGCCATTCCGGCCACTGCACCCGCCGAGCCAAGGCGAGCCCACGTGTTGCTCTCCGGGTGCTCCAATCGCTTTGCGATGATCAGCAAAGCTGCCACCATCAGCACGACCCCCGAGAACTGCGTCAAGTGACTCGTAACCCAGAGCCGATCCGCCGCGTACTCCGCGAATGCCGCCACCGCGTCGTGAGGATCGGCGTCCATGGGGTGAAGATAGGTCCCGAGAAACAGAGCGACGCTCCCCACAATCGCGCAGCCAGCCGCGAATCTGCGCTCGAAACGGTCCTCCATTCCCAATCTCCTTTCCCGTCCGCCTTTCACGCCATGTTCCCACTGCTCGGTGGGGGTCATAGAATCGTCTGCTCCCGTGGCGGTCACAGAAGCCTACACTGCGTCGCAGTAGGGATAGTCCATCTGAGCTGCGATTCGAGCCCGTGCCTTGGCGCCAGCCAGGCGCTCCACCACGTACAGGCCAGCGTCGATTGCCGATGAAACGCCCGCCGCAGTGATCACGTCCCCTTCATCGACAACACGCGCACGCACAACCGCGGCACAATAGGGCTCGAGTTCGGCATATGCACTGGGATGCGTCGTGGCCCGGCGGCCACGAAGAAATCCCGCAGCACCAAGCAGCAAGGCACCGGTACATACCGAAACCTTCAGCGTTACGGGCTCCGCCGTTTTCAGCCACTCGAGAAAGTGCAGGTCGTGCTGCAGACTCCTTGTGCCTAGCCCGCCGGGCACGAAGACCATGTCGTAGAACCCCAGCGACTCCAGTACCACGTCGGCTTCGATCCGCATGCCTCGATCGTCCACGACGGCACGCCTCGTCGCACACAGCTTCCACTCGAAATCCTCGAGAATCCGCATCGACTTGAGGCGCGTGACGGGATCGTAAAACCCGACCAGGTCCAGAGCGGTCATGCGGTCGAACAAGACGAACGCGCACTTCATCGCCAGGCTTCCTACAACACCAGCACCGACAACGCATCTGCGGCACACCGTTTTGGGGCGTCCCGTCGACCGACCCCCACACGTGCCGCCTGGTTCCCATCCACAGCAGGAGGCGACGCACAGTTCTCTCCGTGCTTCCCGCGTCTCACTGCTCGCCTTCCGAGTCGACGGTGTGCGCAATTGGACGCACCTGCCGCAAGTACCGCGCGATCGCTCGCAGCTCCTCTTCCGGCGCATCGCGATAGCCAGGGCCCCCACCTTTGCCTTCCACGACTTCCGCCATCCAGCCCTGCACGTTGTCGTATTCCGGTGTGAAGCCGGTGCGTAAGAGATTCACGATGTCGTCTTCGCTCCAGTCCCCAATCCCGGTTTCGTGCGGCGTGATGTTCGGCACTTTCTCGCCACCGGGTCCGTGCTCCGTTCCTGCAAGATACAGATCGAACCGGATCGCGCCGACCCAATTGCGCGGCGTGTGGCAATCGGCACACAGCGCAACGTGGTCTACCCAATAACGCCCGCGTTCCACGAGATCGAGCGGCCGTCCCTTGGGAGGCTGGAAGCGCGGGGCCCAAAGCCAACGCCACAGGCGGTACGCCAACCGGGCAAAGGGAACCTCTCCTTCGTGCGGCCGATTGGGCTGACGAACCGCAGGCAACGTGCGCAAGTACGCCACCAAATCGCGCACGTCCGCGTCGCTCATCCCGCTGTACCAGTAGTACGGCATCGCCGGCGACTCGACTCCCTTGCCGCGTGCGATTCCCTCGCGAATCGCAGCAATGATCTCTTCGTCGCTCCAACGACCAATTCCCGTTTCGGGATCGGGCGTAATGTTCGTGCCGTAAAACTTCCCGAACGGCGTGGGCACTTCGCCGCCCCCCGCCCCTACCGGGCCGTCCTTTGCCGTGTGGCAACCACAGCCTGCCGCCAGCGCAAAGACTGTTCGCCCGCGCTCAGGATCGCCGCCCCCAAGCGCGGGGCCTGCAGCGCACAACACCGCCGCCACAGCTGCGGCTAGCCACGCGAAGAACGCGGCTCCACCCCTCTTCTCCAAAGCGATCGTCACTCGCCGGCCTCCCGACGTTAGCCGATTTGGGCGAGTTCCAGCCGGCCAGCCCAGCGATGTTTGAGAATCATGCGCAAAGGCTGCGACTCCGGCAGTTGCAGCTCCGGATCCCGAGCAAGCCACTGCTCCGCCGCCCACCGTGCTTGCTCGAGCACGCCTCGGTCGCGCACGATGTTCGCCACGCGAAAATCGGGCAGTCCGGCTTGCCGCGTGCCGAGCAACTCTCCGGGCCCGCGCAACTCGAGGTCGATTTCTGCAATTTGAAATCCATCTGTGATTTGCATCGCTTGCAGGCGTCGCTCGGTGTCGTCGCCGCGCTGGTACGAAGCCAACAAGATACAGTACGACTCGTCTCCGCCGCGCCCCACTCGCCCGCGAAGTTGGTGCAACTGTGACAGGCCAAACCGTTCCGCATGTTCTACCACCATCACCGTGGCGTTGGGCACATCGATGCCAACTTCGATCACGGTCGTACTGACCAGAAGTTGTACATCGCCGCTTTGGAACCGCCGCATCACCGCGTCTTTCTCCGCGGGCTTCATCCGCCCGTGCACGAGAGCCACGCGGTACCCCTCGAACACCGTCTGCGCCAGCTCTTTGGCCATGGAGGTCGCGTCGCGCAGATCGGTATCCTCGCTGCCTTCTACCAGCGGATACACCACGTATGCCTGGTGACCACGGTCGAGCTCGCGCTTGACCAAGCTGTACACCTCGGCACGATCCGCATCCCCGCGCAAGAGCGTGCGGACCGGCTTGCGCCCCGGCGGAAGCTCATCGAGCAGCGACACGTCCAGGTCGCCATACAAGGTCATCGTGAGTGTCCGGGGAATCGGCGTAGCCGTCATGAGGAGAATGTGAGGACTGCTGTCGCCGCGGCAACCTAGTCGGCGCAAGGCTGCACGTTGCAACACGCCAAAGCGATGTTGCTCGTCGATCACCCCGAGGCCGAGATGCGCAAACTGCACACCTTCTTGAATGAGCGCGTGCGTACCCACCACGAGCTGCACGCGACCTTCCGCAACCCCTGCAAGGATTTTCTCCCGCTCGCTGCGGCGGATCGCACCGGTGAGCAACGCGGTCGTAACCGGCAAGCCGGAGGTCAACTGCGTAACCGTTCGATAATGCTGTTCAGCAAGCAGCTCCGTGGGCGCCATGAACGCGCACTGGGCTCCGTTCGCGATCGCCACCAGAGCGGCGTACAGAGCGACCACTGTTTTGCCGCTGCCCACGTCCCCTTGAACTAATCGGTGCATCGGGTGGCCGCGACGAAGGTCGCTCACAATTTCCCCGATCACCCGGCGTTGCGCGCCTGTAAGCGCAAACGGCAGGCTGCGCAAGAAGTCGCTGGTCAAACGCCCGTCGTCTTCGAACTTGAGCCCCGCTTCGCGCTCCACGCTGCGTCGGCGCAGTTGCATGCCGAGCTGAAGGAAAAACAGCTCGTCGAACACCAGCGAGCGATGCGCCAGCGAGCGAAAGGCGTTCAGCGCTTCCACGTCGGCTTCGTTGTCCGGCAAGTGGATTTGTTCCAACGCACGAGCAAGGTCGGTGACCGCCGCCTCGCGCACGATCTCTTCTGGGAGCACGCTTGGCAGTCGTGAAGCAAAATCCTGCACTGCGGCTTGTACGATGCGCCGCATGGTCGCCACCGCCATGCGCCCGGGCTTTTGATAAATGGGCAACACGCGCGACTGCTGCGCATCCGCCGCGCCTTCGGGTTCCACGTCCGGATGCGCCATTTGCAACGTAAAGCGATAGGCTCCTTCCACGCGCCCGTATACACGGTAGCGCCGGCCCACTTCGAGCCGCCCTTTGAAAAACGGAATTTGCTGGAACCACACCAACCCCAAGGCGCCGCTTGCGTCGCGCAACAAGCCCTGAAGTACGTGGCGCTGCGCGCGGCCCAGGAAGCGCTCCTCCAAGCTCACCAACTCCCCCACGACCGTTGCCGTTTGTCCCACCTGCAACGCACGGATTGGCGTGACCACGCGGCGATCTTCGTACCGGAACGGCAGGTGGTACAGCAGATCTTCGATGGTCTCGATCCCCATGCGGCGCAGGTCGTTCGCGCGGTGCGGACCAACGCCTTTGGCAAATTGCACGGGGCGCTCGAGCAGCGCGAGACTCTCGGCGAGGTTTCCGGTAAATCGACGGTACTCCACCGGGGCAGTGCTGCATGCAAGGGCATTTTCCAGCGCTGCTAACTCCATGCGACACCGGCTCACCATGGCTGCGCGATCCGCCAGAGGCACGGCGCCCACGCGCTCGAGCGCCGCACACAAGGCAGCCAACGCACCACGCTGGGCAGCGGTGGTCAAGCTGTTCAGCAATTGCCGACCCTGTGCAGCGAGCTCTCGGGCGGGAAATTCCGTGCGCGCAGCAACTTCAGGCGAAGCCTGCGCCAGGAAACGCAGCGGCGCGCGCACTGCCTGCAAAAACTGCTCGAGTTCCGGCGGCAATGCCGTCGCACCCCGATTTCTGGCCTCGCCTGCCGGCGCTTTCACACCCTGCCGTTCTTCGGCCATACGGTAATCTACTTTTGCGCAAGCACCTGACTTTTTCCATTGGCGCGGCCGAAACGACACAAGGTTGCAACGTTTCGAATGAAGCAACTGTCTGGAGCTGCGGACGCGCGGGCCGGAAGACCGTTCTCTGCAGGTCTCCCGGAGCCATGCCCTTAACGCGAGTACGTGAGCCCGAAGCCAAACGGGAACAGCGGATCGTACACCGGATCGCCAACGTTCAGCGGGATCTCGTCCATCGCGCGCGGCCATGAGAACGAGAGCTTGCCCGTGGGTGGCCAATCGCCGAACAACACATCTGCTACGCCCTGCCCCTCGGTTCCCGGAAGCCACGCAACGACGAGCGCATCGGCCAAGTCGAGCACTTCGCCAAGAACGAGAGGCCGGCCGGTCACCAAGACGACCACCAGCGGTACACCCGTCTGTGCCAAGCGGCGCACCAGCTCTATTTGATGCGGTTCGATCGCAAGGTCGCGCCGATCGCCCAGGTACTCGGCGTACGGGCGTTCGCCAATGACGGCAATTGCCGCGTCCGCCGCTTCCGCACCTGAGCCGTCAATCGAGTATGTCACCTCGGTTCCGGGCGATACAGTGGCGCGGATCCCATCCAGAATCGTCGTCCCTTGCGTCGTGGCTCCGCTCCCGCCACGCCAGGTGATCGTCCACCCGCCGCACTGGTACCCAAGGTTGTCAGCGTGCACGCCCGCCAGATGCACGCGGTGGAGATCCTTTCGCAGCGGGAGCGTGGATCGCTCGTTCTTGAGCAACACGAGCGACTCGCGCACCGCTTGGCGTGCAAGGTTGCGGTGCACCACCGAGCCCACTTCCCGCTGCAGCGAATCGTTCGACCAAAGCTCCGGCCCGCGGCGCAGAAGACCCATGGCGAACTTCACGCGTAAAATGCGCCGCACTGCGTCGTCGATCCGCTCCACAGGCACCCGCCCTTCCTCCACGAGCTCCAACAGTGCGGCGATAAACTCGCGGTAGCGGTGGGCAACCATGCCCATGTCGATCCCGGCCAGCACCGCCTGCCGGACGGCCTCCTTGTAGTCAGGGTGGAGTTGATCGATCGCCAGGTAGTCCGAAATCAAAAAGCCGTCGAAGCCGAGCTCGTTTTTCAGCACGTCCGTCAGCAGGTACCGGTGGGCCGTCATCTTGACGCCGTTCCAGCTACTGTACGAAACCATGATCGCCTTCGCGCCAGCGGAAAGAGCAGCGCGATACGGCGCCAAGTGTACCGCTCGCAGCTCAGCCTCCGGCATGCGCGCATCGCCTTGGTCGATCAGCATCAGCGGCGGGGTGGACGTGCCGAACACGGTGCCGCCATCGGCCACGAAGTGCTTGGCCGTCGCTAACACCGCTTCGCGGTGGGAAAGCCCGCCGCGTTGAAACCCGCGCACGGCTGCCGCCCCCAGTTCGGCCACCAGCGCTGGATCCTCCGAGAAGCTCTCGTACGTTCGGCCCCAACGCTCGTCCCGCGCCACCGCAACCGTGGGCGCGAACGTCCAGTGGAACCCCGTCGCGCGCATTTCCTTTGCGGTCGCATGCGCAAGTTCCTCCACCAACCCAGCGTTGCGTGTGCACCCCAGGCCGATGTTGTGGGGGAAAATCACCGCCCCGACGACGTTGTTGTGCCCGTGCACCGCATCGACACCGTAAAGCAGCGGGATCGCCAAACGGCTCCGGAGCGCCGCGCGCTGCGCCTCGTCGTACATGCGCGCCCACGCCGCCACGGAATTCCCTTCTGGCGGATCGGCATCCCCACCGTTCAGCAAGGAGCCCAGGGCCCATGTAGGGATGTCGTCCAGGCTTACCAATTTGTCGATCTCGGCCTGGGTCATTTGCCCGACCTTCTCCGCGAGGGTCATGCGTGCCAACAGCGCATTTGCCTGCGGATCGTAACGCCGCAGCGACTCCGCACTGCCTCCGGCCGGCTCGCCATCGCTCCCGCAGCCACTTGCGACCAGGGCTGCAGTGAGCAGCAACGTGGCCCACCAACGCAGGGCACGCACTCTCATGCGTCCTCCCTACGCGTACCCTTGCGTCGAGGCAAGCCGCCCGCTCCCTGCAGCGCAGGCAATTCCACAGTTGCAAAAAACCAGCGCTGCTCCGATTGCGCTTTTTCTTCCCAAAGCCATAATGCGCGGCCAGGAGGTTGGTGCCATGCCTGGAAAGAACTCGCTGACGATCATCGATAATCGCACCGGTAAGCAGTACGAAATTCCCATCGAACACAACGCCATCCGCGCTGCGGACCTCAAGCAAATCAAGGTGAACGACGACGACCCTGGGCTCCTGTCGTACGATCCTGCTCTAACGAACACCGCCACGTGCAAGAGCCGCATCACGTACATCGATGGGGAGAAAGGGATTTTGCGCTACCGCGGATACCCGATCGAAGAGCTGGCGGAGAAGAGCAACTATCTCGAGACCGCGTATTTGATCGTGAAAGGGGAGTTGCCTGACGCCAAGCACTTTGCCGCGTGGCGCAAGAACATCACCAACCACACGATGGTGCACGAAAACATCAAAACCTTCATCGAGGGCTTCCGCTACGACGCCCATCCGATGGGAATTCTCGTCGGCACCATCGGGGCGATGTCGACCTTTTATCCCGACGCCAAAAACATCTTCGACCTCGAGTCGCGCCGGCTGCAGACCCGACGACTGATCGGCAAGATGCCCACGATCGCTGCATGGGCGTACCGGAAAATGCGTGGCTTGCCGTACGTCTACCCCGACAACGACCTCAGCTACACCGGGAACTTCATGTCCATGTTGTGGAAAATGACCGAACTCAAGTACAAACCCGACCCCGTGCTCGAACGGGCGCTCGATGTTCTGTTCATCCTCCACGCCGATCACGAGCAGAACTGTTCCACGAACGCGCTCCGCAGCGTCGCCAGTTCCCAGGTCGACCCGTACTCCGCAGTCGCGGCTGCCGTGGCGGCACTGTACGGCCCGCTTCATGGCGGTGCGAACGAGGCGGTCATCCGCATGTTGATGGAAATTGGCTCGGTCAGCCGCGTTCCCGAGTACATCAAGAAGTTCAAGGCGGGCGAGGGCCGACTGATGGGGTTCGGACACCGGGTGTACAAGAACTACGACCCACGAGCAAAAATCATCAAAAAAATTGCCTACGAGGTGTTCGAGGTCACGGGCAAGAATCCCCTCATCGACATTGCGCTCGAGCTCGAGCGCATTGCACTGCAGGACGACTACTTCGTCACGCGGAAGTTGTATCCGAACGTCGACTTTTACTCTGGGATCATTTACCAGGCCATGGGTTTTCCGCTCACGATGTTTCCCGTCTTGTTCGCCATCCCACGCACGTCGGGCTGGATGGCGCAGTGGGCAGAAATGGTGCGCGACCCCGAGCAGAAAATTACCCGACCACGGCAGATTTATATCGGCGAAGGCGAACGCCATTACATCCCGATCGAGGAACGACCGGAACCTACCCAGCGGGAAGATGCCGTGAGCGAAGCGATCTGACCTTGCACGCCTCCGGGTGTTTGGGGCACATCCTTCGACACCCGGAGGCGGCGGTCACCCGGCAGCTTGCGAGCGCGTGCACTTCGCTTCCCCTTGGGCTAGACACCGCGAGCCCCTCTAAGGGGGCTGCTTTCATTGTCGAGGAGCGCACCCGTGACCCGAGTCGATCGTGAACTCGAACAACTCTGCATCAACACCATCCGCACGCTCGCAATCGATGCCGTGCAACAGGCCAACTCTGGCCATCCAGGCATGCCACTTGGGGCAGCCCCCATGGCGTACGTCCTGTGGCAACACCACCTGCGCCACAATCCGCGCAACCCGCTGTGGCCCGACCGCGACCGTTTCGTGCTTTCCGCCGGCCATGGCAGCATGCTCCTGTATGCGCTGCTGTTCCTCACTGGCTACGATGTCACGCTCGAAGACATCCAATCCTTCCGCCAGTGGGGCAGCATCACCCCCGGACATCCGGAGTTTCGGCTCACCCCCGGAGTCGAAGCCACAACCGGCCCGCTCGGACAAGGGGCTGCCAACGCCGTCGGCATGGCCATTGCCGAACGTGTGCTGGCACATCGCTTCAACCGGCCAGGACACACGATCGTCGATCATCGCACGTACGCGCTGCTGTCGGACGGCGATATGATGGAAGGGGTGTGTGCCGAAGCTGCATCGCTGGCCGGTCATTTGCGCCTAGGGAAGCTGATCTTTCTGTACGACTCGAATGGGGTATCGCTGGACGGGCCAACATCGTTGACGTTTTCCCGCGAGGACGTGGCCGCGCGGTTTCGAGCCTACGGCTGGCGCGTGTTCGAAGTAGCCGACGGCGACCACGACACCCAAGCGATCGATGCAGCACTGACGGAGGCGGAAAGCGACACCTCGAGCCCCGCGCTCATCATCGTGCACACGACGTTGGGTTATGGCTCACCCCACAAGGCTGGTACGCACGAAGCCCACGGGAGTCCGCTCGGGGAAGAAGAGGTGCGACTGACCAAGCTTGCTCTGGGTTGGGACCCCGACAAGAAATTTTTCGTACCGGAAGCTGCCTGGAACCACTTCCGGAAAGCAGTCGAGCGCGGGGCACGAGCGCAACAGGAATGGGACGAGCGCTTTACTGCCTACGCCCACGCGTACCCGGAACTGGCAGAAGAATGGCATCGAACCTTGCGCGGAGAACTGCCACTCGGCTGGGACCGCGACATCCCCACCTTTGCCCCTTCCGAAAGTCTCGCCACCCGCGTGGCTGGCGGCAAAGTGCTGAATGCCATCGCTCGGCGCGTGCCGTTTTTGCTCGGAGGCGACGGCGACCTTTCCGTGTCGACCAACACTGCACTCAAGGGAGAAGGATCGTTCGACGGGCAAACTGGGGCTGGCCGGAACCTGCATTTTGGCGTGCGCGAGCACGCCATGGGCGCAATCGCCAATGGGCTTTGTTACCACGGAGGAGTTAGGCCGTACGTGTCGACCTTTCTCGTGTTTTCCGACTACATGCGGCCACCTGTACGGTTGGCTGCGCTTTCCCACTTGCCGGTGATCTACGTTTGGACCCACGACTCGATTGCCGTAGGCGAGGACGGGCCTACGCACCAGCCCGTGGAACACTTGGCCTCGCTGCGCGCCATTCCCAACATGGTCGTGTTGCGTCCTTGCGATGCGAACGAAACCGCCGCCGCCTGGCGTTGGGTGATGGAATACCGCGAAGGACCGGCCGCGCTCGTCTTGTCACGGCAAAAACTACCGGTGCTCGACCGAAGTCAGTTGGCACCAGCAAGCGAACTCGCACGCGGTGCCTACGTGCTCAGCGAGCCACGCGACGCCAAACCGGTGGCGGTCATCATCGCCACCGGGGCGGAAGTCCATCCCGCGCTGGAAGCGCAACGGATGCTCGCAGCGCGGCGCATCCCCGTGCGCGTGGTGTCCATGCCGTCGTGGGAGTTGTTCGCTCGCCAGGAAGCGGACTATCGCGAACACGTGCTGCCACCCCAAATGACCGCCCGAGTGGCCGTGGAGGCAGCCGTGCCCTTCGGCTGGGAACGATGGGTGGGAACGCGCGGCCGAGTCATTGGCATCAACCGCTTCGGAGCGTCGGCACCAGGAGAAGTGAATCTCGAACGTTTCGGCTTTACGCCCACGCACATTGCCCGAGCAGTGGAGGAAATCCTGCAATCATGAGCCCCCGTACCCGCCGGCGCCTTGTCTGGGCAGTGATCCTGGCGGTTCTCGGCTCCTTCGTGGCGCTCGATCTCTTATACCTCATGATGCCCTAAGGCGCAGGCGCCGCGACACCCTTGTGCGAACTCAGCCCTTTTCGCATACTGCGCGCGGCGCGGGCCACAACGGCTCGCGACTTGTTTGGAAAGAGGAGTGCATCCATGGCCTTCGAATTTATTCGCTACGAAAAGTCTGGTCGCATTGCGTGGATTACGATCAATCGACCCGAAGTCATGAACGCATTGCATCCGCCGGCAAATCTCGAACTCTCGCAAGCCTTCGACGACTTCGCTGCCGACCCGGAAAGCTGGGTGGCCATCATTACCGGCGCCGGCGACAAGGCGTTCTCCGCTGGCAACGACCTCAAGTACTCCGCCAGCCAAGGGATGGGCAATATTCAGGTTGGCAACGGCGGCTTCGGTGGTATCACCGCGCGGTTCGACTTGTTCAAACCGGTGATCGCGGCAGTGAACGGATTTGCCTTGGGCGGCGGCTTTGAAATTGCCCTCGCCTGCGACATTATCGTCGCTGCCGAACATGCTCGCTTTGGCTTGCCGGAGCCTCGCGTTGGACTCGCAGCGCTTGCGGGCGGCATGCAGCGCTTGCCCCGGCACCTGCCCCTCAAAATTGCCATGGGGTACATGCTCACCGGCAAGCAGATGACGGCGGCGGAAGCGCACCGGTGGGGAATCGTGAACGAGGTCGTTCCTGCCTCCGAGCTGCGCGCTGCTGCAGAGCGCTGGGCCAACGAGATCCTCGAGTGTTCGCCGATTTCCGTGCGCGTGACCAAGCAGGTAGCGATGCAAAGCCAAGGCCTTCCCTTGGAGGAAGCCCTCACCCGCTCGTACTCCCTCATCGGCGACCTGTTTCGCTCCGAAGATTTGATGGAAGGAGTCATGGCGTTTGCCCAAAAGCGCAAGCCAGAGTGGAAAGGCAAGTAAAAAAGAGACGTTTCTCAGTACCATCATTGCCGGCGTCTTCGTGGGCGATGGCTACCCGATCCGGGTGATGGCCGCGATTAACGTAAGTCCGGAGTCGTTTTACTCCGCCTCGGTTGCGCGCGGCCGCCGCCAGCTGGCCCGGCGGGCACGGCAAGTGACCGACGAGGGAGCCTCGTTCATCGATCTCGGCGCGATGTCCACGGCCCCGTACCGCGCTGGATGGATCGATCCCACCGAAGAGCGCAGGCGCCTGGTCGCGGCAATCAAAGTCGTGCGCGACGAAACCAACCTGCCGATTTCTGTCGACACGCAGCGTGCCCAGGTTGCGGAGGCTGCCCTCGCTGCCGGCGCGCGCATCGTGAACGATGTGAGCGGCCTTGCTGCCGACCCACTCATGGGTCGCGTTGCCCGCCAAGCGGAAGGCATCATCCTGATGGCCCAGCCGACCAAGCCAAGCACCGAACCTCCAGTGCGTCTCGTACGGCGGTTGCTGCGCGCCTGTCTCGCCCGCGCAGAGCGCGCACAGCTTCCGATGAGCCGCATCGTGCTCGATCCGGGCATTGGGTTCTACCGGCTTTCCTCGCACCCGTGGTTCGAAGTGGATGTGGCGATCTTGGCTGCCCTGCGCCGCTTCCGCACTCTAGGCCACCCACTCCTCGTCGGCGCCTCGCGCAAGTCGTTCCTTGGAGAAATCACTGGGCGCAAGGACCCGGCTGAACGCTTGCCTGCCTCCCTTGCCGCCGCAACCATCGCCGCATTGCACGGTGCCGCCATCATCCGCGCGCATGACGTGGCCCCCACGATGGATGCCCTGGCAGTGGCGGGCGCCGTACTGGAGCAGGCCCGTGAGTTGCGTTGACATGGACCAGCACACAAGTTTTATTAGACACGTTCCTGTGCCTCCGACCGCGGCACGTGTTCTGCCGCGGGGGCCCAGAGCGTCGTGCATCATGAAAGTTCCGCAAGCGTCGCGCACAAGTCGCCTTTTCCACCGCAGTTCGATCATGAACGTCGGGCGGCGGGTCGATTATGCTGTCCGCGCGCTTTGCTATGTGGCCGCTCAGCCGCCGGGCCGTTACGTCCCGCGACGCGAAATCCAGTTGCGGCAAAACATTCCGGCTCCGTTTCTGTCCAAGATCTTGCGCGATTTGGTGCACGCTGGCCTGCTGCTCTCTGTTCCCGGGGCACGAGGGGGCTTCCGGCTGGGCAAACCAGCTGAGGCAATCACATTGCGCGAGGTGTACGAAAGCTTGGAGGGGCCGCTGAACTTGATCGACTGCGTCACCGAACAAGACGATGCTTGCTGCTTCGCATCCGTGTGCACGCAAATCCAAATTTGGCGCGGTGCACAGGAGTTGCTGGCGCGATACCTCGAGGACATTACCATTCAAGCAATCGCAGATCGCCACGGGCTGGTCCCGCGGCTGCAAGAAAAACATCAGTCTGCACAACATTGAGCTGCAGAGGAGAAGAAGGAGGAGAGGATGGCTTACATCATCACCCGGCTATGCATCGATTGTGTCGACACGGCTTGTGTGTCCGTCTGCCCGGTGGATTGCATTTACGAGTACACAGGCAGCGACCGGGAGCACTTTCCGAACCAGCTCTACATTCATCCGGACGAATGCATCGATTGCGGGGCCTGCGAGCCGGAATGCCCATGGCAAGCGATCTTCGAGGAGTCGGCGGTGCCCGAGATCTTCAAGAGCGACATTGCCTTGAACGCGGAGATTCGCGAGCGCAGCAGCGAGTTTCAGGTGAAAAAGCACGAACAAAAACCAAAACCGACGCCGGAACAGGTGGAAGCAAACAAGCGCAAGTGGGGCTACACCGGTTGAGTCTCGCACTACGACCTGCGAAACACCGAGGGGCGACTCGTCGAGTCGCCCCTCCTTGCATCCCGGCCGCACAGAAGATCGGGAGCGATTCCAGGGAGCCCTGGCGATTGCCCCACCAACGACAAGGCATCACGCGAGCCCCAGCGACAAGCTGGTGAACCGCTTGCCTCTCTCGCGCCCAAGCAGGTAAAAGGGCTTGCCATGCCCCGAGGAACACAAGTTGCCCGCTTGTACACGTTGTTGCTGGAACTGGGGCGCGCCCCGCGTGGCGTGCTGGCGCAGAACCTGGCTACACGCCTTGGGGTTCGGCTGCGTACCGTGTATCGCGACCTCGAGGCCTTGCGCCAAGCTGGGTTTCCTGTGGAACGTGTCGACGGAGCGCGCTGGCGCTTGCCCGAAGAATGGCAGGCGCAGCTTCCATTTCCTCTGCCTGCGGAAGAATTGTTTGCGCTGCACGCTGCACGAGAATTCTTGCGGCCGTTGCGGGGCACCCCGATCGAACAGGCGTTCGGCAAGTTATGCCATCGGCTCCTGGGAGCAACCAGCCAACAGGGGGAGTTGTTCCCCTATTACCGCACCCTAGTGCAGACGCGTTCGACATTTGCCATCGACTACCGCCCGCATCTCGACACAATCGAAGTGCTGTGCACGGCACTGCAACAGCACCGGACGATACGTGCCGTCTATGCCGGATTAGCCCGCTCGGAGCCCACACAGCGCGATCTCGATCCGTACCGTCTGTACTACGACCCAGCGCTCGAAGCTCTGTACTTGTTTGCTTGGTGCCACCTGCGCAAGGCCGTGCGCGTGTTTGCTGTGCACCGATTTCACAGCGTCCAACTTACGGAGCGGACTTTCTCCCCGCCGTTGCATTTCGACGTCGAAACATTTCTCAAGGATGCTTTCCGCTTGTGGCGAGAGGAAAACGTGCAACACGTACGCTTCCGAGTTTACCCACCCCTGGCCCGGTGGGTGGCAGAACGACGCTTGCACGCGAGCCAACTTCAGCGCCGCCTCGATGGCGGTGCCATCGAGGTGGAACTCACCGTCGAAGCAAGCGAAGACATCAAACGTTTCCTCCTGCAGTTGGGGGCGTCGGCGGAAGTTCTAGCGCCGGAGTCGCTGCGCAACGCCGTTGCCAACGAGCTGACCCGCGCGCTGCGACGGTACTTGGTTCGACCTCGAGAAACTTTGTCCCCGGATGACAAACAGCCGTTGCCGGCCCGTTCGGCGCATTTAAAGAAGGGTGCGGTCCGAGCGGGAACGCGAAGGCAACGCAAGGCTCGCTAAACCGGCTGAGGCCGGCGATGGGGGGCGTCGAGGTTTCGGGGGCAGCCTCGAGCTTTTGGGGGTAGCGAGCCCCTTCGCGGCCCCCGCTCCGGACCTCGTTCGTCGCCGCCTGCGCCGAGGCGAGAGCCAAGCCTTCGGACTCTTGTGGCTCGGTCTGGACAAAGGCTTCCCCGTGGGCGTACCATACGCCCTCGCATCGCCAGGGGGAAAACATGTGGAGTCGTGCTCGAGTGCGTTGCCACTCTTGCCTTCGCCGCTGCCGCCGGCTGGTGCTTGCCGCACTCGCCGATGTGGCGTTGAGTGCCTTGGAGTGCCTCGCGCCGGCGTGGGCGTCGTGGTCGTTCACAGAAGTTCACGAATCCGCCGCACTGGTCTACGAGCACCGCTACGACGCCACGCCCTCGGCCGCTGACTGGAGCGCAGGCGGTGTGGCCGCGGGTGACTACGATGGCGATGGCTGGGTCGACCTCTACGTCGTGCGAGGAGATGCTGGTGCGAACCTTTTGTTCCGCAATCGGGGCGACGGTACGTTCGAAGAGGTCGGCGCGCGAGCGGGAGTCGACCTGGCAGGCGCGCGCAGCACGGGGCCCACGTTTGCCGACTTCGACGGCGATGGGCACCTCGACCTGCTGGTGCTTGCCCTACTCTGTCCGAACAAAGTCTCGTACTGCGACGGTGTACAGGAGCCGCAAACAGGGACCGTAAAACTGTTTCGCAACCGGGGCGATGGAACCTTTACCGACGTCACTGCGCAAAGCGGCCTACGTTTTACCCGCGACAGCTTTTCCGCAGCTTGGGGCGATTACGACCTGGACGGCGACCTCGACTTGTTTGTCACCCACTGGGGCGACAATCGCCCACCCGGCTCTTCGGAGCACTTGTGGCGCAACAACGGCGACGGCACGTTTACCGACGTCAGCGTCTCCCTCGGGATCACTGCGGCGTACGCGTTCGTCAGTGGCGACATTGGCGACTTGAGCTTCACCCCGAACTTTGCCGACATCGACAGCGACGGCTGGCCCGACCTCCTCGTGGCAGGCGACTTCCTCCAAAGCAAAGTGTTTCGCAATGTGCGTGGCGCTGCCTTTGTCGACGCGACCACGCCGGTGATTTCCGACGAAAACGGAATGGGTGCGGCGGTGGGCGATTACGACAACGACGGTCACTTGGATTGGTTCGTGAGCTCGATCTGGGACCCCGACCAAGACAATCGGGGCAACAACTGGTACGTGTCGGGCAACCGCCTGTACCGCAACCGGGGCGACGGCACGTTCGAAGACGTCACCACTGCCGCCGGGGTGCGGGAAGGCTACTGGGGCTGGGCAGCGACGTTCGCCGACCTGGACAACGACGGCTGGCTGGATCTTTATCACGTGAACGGCTGGCGCACGGACGACCCGAACGCAACGGAATTCCATTCCGACCCGGCGGTGTTGTTCCACAATCAGGGCGACGGCACATTTGCCGAAATTGCTGCTGCCACTGGCGTTGCCGACCGCGGACAAGGGCGCGGCGTCGTGGCATTCGACTACGACCGCGACGGCGACGTGGACTTGTTCATCGCCAACATCCAGGGCCTGCCCGCCCTGTATCGCAACGACCTCTCTCGAGAGCGGCGTTTCGTGAACGTCCAGCTTCGTGGTCGGGGAAACAATCGCCAAGGCATCGGCGCCCGTATTTGGGTGGAGACGAACGGGTTCGTGCAAATGCGCGAGCTGCGCGCAGGCAGCAACTTCGTTTCGCAAGATCCCGCAGAAGCCCACTTTGGACTCGGCACTGCAACGCGCGTGGACCGCCTGCGCGTGCGCTGGACTAACGGCCGCGTGCAAGAGTGGCGCGATTTGCCCTCCAATGCCTGGATCGTGGCGGATGAAGGGGAGGAAGCTCTACGCATTCGGACCCTCGCCGAATCCCAGCCCACCGCAACGCCGACGCCCACGTTTTCGCCAACACCCTCCACAACTGCGGCACAAAGCGTTCCCACGCCAACGCCCACTCCCACACCGCAGCCTTGTGCCGGGGACTGCTCCGGCGATGGCGAGGTCACGATCGAGGAGATCGTGCGGCTTGTGGCCATCGCTCTCGGCGAGGCAGCACCCACAACGTGCCCCGTGCTCCAGAGCGCCGGCGTTGTGGACGTCACGATCGACTACATCGTGCGTGCCGTGAACGCCGCCCTGAACGGCTGCACCCACTCGTCCCCGTTTACCGCAGGGAGTTGGTCTGACTCATCTGACCGATCTCGATGATCCGTCGAACGAGCCCAATCGGCCGAGCTACCCGTCCGGCTATTGCGGAACCGGGGTGAACGTCAGACGCAGGCGCAGCCTCTCCGTGTGGTGGTGCAACTGCCCGTCGGTCACGCTTACCTCCAAGTTTGCCTCTGCACCTTCCATGTCGAAAAACGGGCTCGGGCCTTTCACCTCGAACTGCACGCTGCGCGATTCTACGATGTCGCCGTCACCCTCTGCTGGGTAAAAGCGTACGCGATACTGTTCCTCGATCACCGGCTGCCGATCCTTGGTGTCCATGCGCGCTTCCAACAGGATGCGGTCGTCCAAGCTCAAACAACGCGCGCGGAACTTGAACCGCACCTCGGCTGAAGCTTGCGCGTTGTTCCTGACATATTTGAGGTCGCAATCGTTCAGTGGCCGAAAGCCGCCGTCAATGTCCTCACTAATCCAGAGGGCCAAACCGTCCGGGCACGGTACGTCGGGGAGCGACGGTGTGGCCACGTGCTCTGCCCCGCAGCACGGGGCATCGAGGCTAGGCAACGCGCGCGAGCAACCGACCGCGGGGTCGCACTGCGGCACGGAACACGCGTCCACCGCCCACACAGATACGACCATCCGCGCCTGCGCGCGCGCAGGCGGCACCCCCTGGTCTGCGCACTCCACCTCGACGTCGTGGTTTCCGACATCGGCATCGCTTGGCATCCACACCAATCGCCACGACGGATCCAATACGGCTCCTGCGGGAAGACGCGTGGCCATACACTCGACGGAGTCGCCATCGGGATCGAGCACCCCCAAAGGCAAGGCGATCGGTTGGTTCGCATAGCCACGGTACCACCGTGGGGCTTGGATGATCGGTGCCCGGTTCTCTCGAGGCGTCGGCGTGGGCGTTGCTCTCAGCGTGGGCGTCGGCGTGCTCGTCAGGGGGCAGCCATTCAACAAGAATCCCACGGCGGCAATGATTTCGTCGATGGCTACGGTCCCGTCGCCGTTGCGGTCGAACCCCGGGCACAACTCTACTCCGGCATTTCCTAGTGCGATGTTCACTCCGCGCACGATTTCCTCGATGGTGACGGCACCATCCCGGTTGCAGTCGCCAACACACCCGTCTGCCTGCACGCGAACGGCAATCAGTCCCACGAGCCACAAACTCCACCACCAACGCCAGTGTTTCATCGGCCCGACTGTAAGAATCTCGCGCACGAAAGGCGAGGCCACCCCGCTGCAAGCGCAACACAAATGTGCCATGCACGGCAAGCACGCATGCGTTCCGCTTCGACAACGACCACGACGGTTGCGCCCGATTCCTGCCGCCGGGTTCGCATGGTTGCCGGCCTGCTGCTGACAACCGCAGCGCTGGTTCTCCAAGGGATTTTTGTCTGGCACGCGGGCCCGTTGTGGCGCGACGAGGCCAACAGCGCCAACCTTGCTGCGTTGGGCTCGTGGAAGGCCATTTACGCCCACGCGCACTATGATTCGTTTCCGCTGATCTGGGATCTTTGCTTGTGGCTTTGGGGCAGCGTGGGTTGGACGAGCGACGCCGCGCTTCGCTGCCTCGGCCTGCTCGGCGGCTGCGCACAGCTCGCCGCCTTGTGGTTCGCAGTGCGTATGGTTGGCATCGCGGCTCCAGTGGTCGCCATCGTGCTGTATGCACTCGTCCCGTCCACCGTGGTGTACGGCACCATGGCTCGCGGCTACGGGCTCGGAGCCGCAGCATTCCTGCTTGCTGTAGGCGCCCTCGTGCGCTGTTTGCGTGCACCTTCCCGAAGCAACTGCGCGTTCTTGGCTGGGAGTTGCGTGCTTGCGGTGCAGACCAATTTCGCCAACGGAGTGCTGGTTGCGGCCGCGCTCGGAAGCGCAGCCATCGCAGGATGGTTTCGTGAACATGGCCGCCAGCGCCTATGGGTCGCCTTGGCGGCAAGTCTCGCTGCGGCGGTTGCCTCGCTAACGCTCTCGCTGCCGTGGATCCGGTACGCCTTCGCCGTGGGCGAAGCCGAACAGCGCCCAGTTGGGTTGCCGGCAATAGCGACTGTTTGGCTCGACAGTCTCACCGCCGGTTTGCCGTTCGCTGCTGCGCTGTGGGCGATCGCAGCGCTGGCTTTGCTGGCAGCGGTCATCAACGCACGTACGAGGACAACGCACGACGCCGCCGTTCTCGCCTTCGTGGCCTTGGCAGTACCTGCATGCATAGCTGGTTTTCTTCTGTATTTCTGGGGCGTCGCGCGCTTGCCCAGCCAGCAATGGCACTACCTGTCGCTCAACGCGTGGCTCGCGGTTGCCGGTGAGATTGCCGTCCACGCGCTTCTTGCGCCTCGCCCACGAACGGGCCCCTTCGCTCTCGCGGCCTTCGGCATAGCTGGGGTGTGGCTCGGTGCACTCGCGGCGCCCCTCGTGGCGGTGCGGATGACCAACGTCGACGTCATTGCAACGGTACTGCACCAGCAAGCGCGACCCACCGACTTGGTCGTCGTGGTCCCGTGGTACTGTGGAGTGAGTTTCCAGCGGTATTATGCCGGGCCAGCTCCGTGGATCACGCTGCCGGACCTCGATGACCACCGGTTCCACTACCATCTCGCAATTCGCGCCAAGGCTGCACAGGGCGACCAAGGCATCGCTGCGGAGCGCCAACGCATCGTATCCACCCTGTTGTCGGGCGGCCGCGTTTGGCTTGTGGGCGACCTCCCCGCGCCGCTACCCGGGCAGAGTCCTCCCCGCATGCCGCCCGCACCCCATCCCGAAACTGGTTGGCGCGCGGGTCCGTACCTGCAAGCGTGGGAAATGCAAATTGCCGCATTGCTGCGCGATCACGGACGCGACATCTTCGGCATTACCCTGCCCGATGTTGGTCCGGTGAACCCTTGGGAACATCTGCCACTGACGGTCATCGCTGGCTGGCAGTGAGTGGGGCGTATCCGTTGCCTCAGCAAGCGGCACTTTGCGATAAGGCTCGTCACCGCAAGGAGGCCAACGATGCAACGTTTTTCCGGTGTGGATTATTACAACCTCGACGACCTGCTCACCCCAGAGCAACGCATGGTGCAGCGCACCGTGCGCGAGTTCGTGGAAAACGAGGCTTTGCCGGTCATCGAAGACTGTCACGCGCGCGAGGAATTTCCTCGCCATTTGATTCCGCGCATGGCGGAGCTCGGTTTGTTCGGAGCGAACCTTCACGGCTACGGTTGCCCCGGGCTCGACAACATTGCCTACGGTCTCATTTGCCAAGAACTCGAGCGTGGCGACAGCGGGCTGCGCTCCATGGTTTCGGTTCAAGGCTCGTTGTGCATGTACCCGATTTGGGCATTTGGCTCCGAGGAACAAAAGCAACGTTGGCTTCCGAAAATGGCCAAGGGCGAGGTGATTGGCTGCTTTGGACTCACGGAACCCGACCACGGCTCGGACCCCGGAGGGATGGAAACGCGTGCGCACCGCGACGGGCGTCACTGGGTCCTCAACGGTACGAAACGTTGGATTACCAATGGCTCCATCGCGCACTTGGCAATCGTTTGGGCCAAAACGCCCGACGGAATTCGGGGGTTTCTGGTAGAAACCGATCGGCCGGGCTTTTCGGCGCGCGACATCAAGGGCAAGTTTTCGCTGCGCGCCTCGATCACCTCGGAGCTCGTGCTGGACGAGGTTCGGGTACCGGAAGAAAACGTGCTGCCCGGAGTCGTGGGCCTCAAGGGACCCTTCTCCTGCCTCACCCAGGCCCGTTACGGCATCGTTTGGGGCGCACTCGGCGCGGCCATGGCTTGCTACCACACCGCCCTCGAGTACGCCAAGGTGCGCCGGCAATTCGAGCGGCCCATTGCTGGCTACCAACTCGTGCAACAGAAACTCGTGTTCATGCTGAGCGAAATCACCAAAGGACAACTGCTCGCATTGCGACTTGGCCAGCTCAAAGACCAAGGCAAGCTCCGGCCACAACAGGTGTCGCTCGCCAAGCGCAACAACGTGGCACAAGCGCTGGAGATTGCCCGCCTGGCGCGCGACGTTTTGGGGGCCAACGGCATCGTGAACGAATACCCAGTGATCCGCCACATGTTGAACCTCGAAACGGTCAACACGTACGAAGGCACGTACGATATGCACACGCTCATTGTCGGGCGCGACATTACTGGCCTCGACGCGATCCGCTAGCGGTCGTGCACGGTTGCCGTTCGAGCGCCATGGCCCCTGCGCGTTCTCTTAAGTCCGACCGACTCCTCGACCAGCTCGGCGTGTGGAAGCGCCTGCAGCGAGGAGAGAAGCTGGTCGTGGTGGGTCCCACGTACGAGTTGTTCACTGCGGAAGACTCCACCGCAGCACTCGCGTTCACTTGCGAGGGCGAAAGCTTGTACGTTGGTTACGCCGTCGTTCGTGAGGGGCGGTGGGAGGCAGTCGAGTTGGAACCCTACTCGCTGCGGGCACTCGGGTACTGGCAGCGGTGGCTCAAACGCCACGGCGTGGCGCGGCACGAGCCCACACCGCGGCACTCATGAGCACCTTCACGCTCGCCGCGTTCATCGTCGTCTATACCCTGCTCGCCATTGGCGGCCTGCCACCGTTTCGTTTCGACCGCACCGGCATTGCCATCATGGGCGCGGCCACCATGTTGCTGAGCGGCGCCATTCCGTTCGACGCCGCGCTGGCGGCCATCGATTACCGAACGATCGTGTTTTTGTTCGGGATGATGATCGTGGTGGCAAACTTGCGGCTCGCGGGTTTTTTTCGGCTCGTCACCGCGCGAGCTGTTCGGCACGCGCGAACTCCCGCACAGCTTCTCGCCGTCACGGTGTTTCTCCCGGGCATCCTGGCAGCATTTTTCATCAACGACGTGGTCTGCCTCGTGTGCACTCCCGTGGTGCTGCAAGTGACCCACCGCTTACGCCTTCCCGCTCGGCCCTATTTGCTCGCTCTCGCGACCGCAGCAAATATCGGCAGCGCCGCGACCGTCAGCGGCAATCCGCAAAACATGCTCGCCGCTGGCTTCGCTCAGGTGCCCTACTCCACGTTCGCGCTGCACCTGGCGCCCCTGGCCGTTGCCGGGCTGGTGATCGACTACGCTCTCCTATGGTTTCTGTTCCGTCGGGAGCTGGCAACCAATGTGGATCCTTCGGCCGTCGACGTGCCAGAGCGAGTCCACAAGCCCTTGCTGTACAAATCCAGCGCTGCCGCCACGCTTGCGGTGATTCTGTTTTTCGTCGGCGCCCCTGTGGCGGAGGTGGCTTTGGGGGTGGCGGCGTGGTTGCTCGCAACGCGACGCGTGCGGCCGGAAAAGGTCTACCGCGAAATCGATTGGCCCCTGTTGGTCATGTTCCTTGGCCTGTTCGTCGTGGTCGGTGCCGTCGAGCACGCAAGTCTCGACCGTCGCTTGCTCGGACTGTTCGCGCTGACGACCGGCGGCACGCCCGGCGTCTGGATTGCCCCCACAGCGGTCTTGTCGAACCTCGTGAGCAACGTGCCAGCCGTGATGTTGCTCAAGCCGCTCGTGACCAACGCTGCCGATCCCACCACGATGGCGCTGCTCGTCGCAGCCGCCAGCACTTTTGCAGGAAACCTCACCACTGTCGGGTCGGTGGCGAACTTGATCGTGCTCGAGCAAGCGCGCCGTGCAGGAGTGGAAATTTCCTTTTGGGAGTACGCACGAGTCGGCGTTCCCCTGACTCTCGTGACCCTCGCGCTGACCGCGGCCTTTTTTGCTGCACCGTAGGGACAGGTCCTGCGCCTGCTGCGACTCCAAGGGCAACCGCAATGGTTGCCGGTACGTTGCGGGATCACGAACAACCTGCCCACGCAGGCGATCCGCGGAGCAAGTTGCTCCGTCCCGGTCGGGGGTGGCCCGCGCGGGAATGTTCGTGCGTGTCCACAAATGGGGTCCAAAAATGACGTCTCCAAAAATGATGCGTGTCCAAAAATACGTCCGCTTGCGCTTCGGCCCGGTGGCGGGCAGGAGGACGTTCCGATCGGTCAGAAAGAGAAGCCGGCGCGTACCGGTCGAACGGATGCATTGGAGGGTGCACTGCTTGACCGATCGTTCCTGCCTCCCGTAGAGTGGGGCCGTCCGGCGGAGGAGGTGCGATGATTTCCGTTCCAGCCCTGCGGTTGCACCAGTTCGGCGTGGTGTTTTACCAGTGCTCTCTCGCGGTGCGCGACATCCAGCGGCTCGTCCGTTTCGAGGTACTCAGCTACAGCCACGAAGGCCGCACGCACGGCCGCCGGCCGATGCAAACAGCCCGAGCCGGCAAGATTCACTGGGACGTGCTGGAACAAAAGATCGCCCACAGCGAAGGCGCCTACCAGCGCCCGATCATCCAGCGCAAAATTGCGGAACTAATCGACTACTATCTGCAGTGTGCCGAGGCGCAAACCTTGCCTGCAATCCCGGGAGCCGTCCTGCTCACATGCGACCGCCGCCTGGAATTCATTCCGATCAGCGCGCATCGGGTGCTGGGCGTCCTGCAACTGCCCAACGAAGAGGGCTGCTTGCGGGCATTGGATGGCCAGCATCGTCTCCTCGCGTTGCACCAACTTGCCGAGCAAACCCAGCCGCCGGACGTGCAGGTCCCAGCCATCTTGTTCGATTGTCTTGCGCCGGATCAGGTCGTGGAACTGTTCGTTACGATTAACGCCAAGCACACGCGCCTGAATCCGTCGCACCTGGTTTCCTTGTCCGGCCGCCGCCTGTACCCCGACCCGACACTGGCAGCCGCCCACGACGTGGTGCGTGCTCTCAGCGAGGACCCTTCTTCTCCGTTGCACGGCGAAATCAAGCTTTTTGGTGTGGGGCGCGGACGCGTAGCCCAAGCGCCGCTTGCGGAAGAGATCAAAGGAGTTCTGACAGCACTGGAAGCATTGGGTGGAAACCAAGCAGAACACTTTCGGGACCGGGCCGCCAAGTTTTTCCTCCTCTACTTCCGCACCATCGCGAACATCTTCCCCCGCGCTTGGACCGGCAAGCGCTACAGCATCAAAACCGCTGCTGCTCTGCGCGCCTTCATTCGCGTCGTGCCCGATGTGCTGGCCACCGTGCGCCGGATGCATGGGGAGCCGATGGATGCATCAAGCCTCCAACGCACGATGGAACCTTGGGGCGCGTATCTCGGCGATGCTCGCTTCGAGACCGACGGCGAGTGGCGCCTCAAGCAAGGCGGCGGTACGCGCGGAACCGTGGAAATCCTCGTGCGGGAACTCCGCTCAGCCTTGCCGTCGTAACTCCTGTGCTCGGAGTACGCGCTGGCCGTCGATGCTCACCCGCTAGCCAAGGCTTCCAGCAGAGCTGCGATCGAAGAGGCGCAAGCCGCGGCGGCGCGTGGCTTCGAGCTTCGCCAGAAACTCCTCCCGAGAAATCACTCGCGCCCCTAAGCGCGCCATGTGCGGAGTCATCGTCTGGATGTCCATCCAGTCCAGTCCTCGGGAGCGCAAGTGGTCGACGAGAAACAACAGCGCGAGCTTCGACGCGTTGGGCTCCCGGTAAAACATGCTTTCCGCAGCAAACGCCCCGTCGATGTCCACGCCGTACACGCCCCCCACGAGTTCGTTTCCGCGCCACGCTTCCACGCTGTGCGCAACGCCCAGACGATGGAGCTGTGTGTACGTCACGATCACCTCTGGCGTGATCCACGTGCCGTCTTGCCCCGGACGCACAGCTTTCGCACAACCTTCGATCACAACGGGGAATGCCCGGTCGATCGTAAAGCGGAGCGTGGTTTGGCGACGTGCTCGCCGCAAACTCCGAGGCACATGGAGTCGCTCGAACTCGAGAATCGCCCGCTCGCGCGGAGAAAACCAAAGCATCGGCAAGCCGGGTACCGGCCAGGGAAACACACCCTGCTGGTACGCACGAAGCACGGTGCGAGGCGTCAGCCGCCCACCGACGGCAACCAAGCCGTCGATCTCGTCCTCACTTTGGTCCCAAGGTTCGTTCGGCATTCGAGTTCTTGCGAGCGCTCAAGCGCGAACACGCTGCGGGCTTCAGTATAAACGAAGGTACGAGCGACGCGATGCCTACGGTCGCACCTCGCCACGGATGACATAGTTCCGGAGCGCCGGCACGCGCCGCGCCACTGCCGCAACCACGAGCAAACAACCCACACCCCCACTGACGACCGAAAACGTTGGCGAGGTCAGCGCGGCCACAAACCCGGATTCCACCGCACCCAGTTGGTTCGAAGCATTGATGAACATGAAATTGATGGCACTCACCCGACCCCGTAAATGGTCCGGCGTGTTGAGTTGCACGATGGTGCTCCGCATCACCACGCTAATCTGGTCGGCCATTCCAGCGAGCATGTAGGCGGCGACCGACAACGGAAACCAACGCGAGAACCCGAACACGATGGTCGCCACACCGAACACCGCCACCGCCACCAGCAGCGCCCGGCCAGCTCGTCGAATTGGCGGCAGCAGCATGAGTGTCAGGGAAGTCGCCAGCGCGCCGACTTCGAGCGACGCCGAGAGAATGCCGTAGCCGCGAGGCCCGACCTGGAGAATTTCGTTCGCGTACACGGGCAACAATGCCGCAGCACCACCGAAAATGACCGCCAGCATGTCCAACAGCATGCAGCCCCACACCACCGGTCGGCTGGCCACGAATCGCACGCCTTGCACCATCGCTTGCCAGCCCATCGTCGAGCCCGTTCCCTGCGGCCAGCTCGGGCGCACCTGCATCAGGGCTACAATGGCGACGACCAGCAACACCGCCACTGCGGCATACGCTGCAGCCACACCCGCGGCCGCGATGATCATCCCGCTGGCGGCCGGACCACTCGCAAACGCCAGTGCTTGCACCGTAGAGGCAACCGTGACCGCCCGCGGGAAATCCGCGGTGGGAACAAGATTGGGCAGCAGCGACGCGCGCGCCGGGTTGTCGAATGCCGCTGCGCCGGCCATGGCAAACACCACCGCGTACAACGAGCTTAACGTGGCCGCTTCGGTGGCCGTCAGTCGCGCCAGCAACAGCGCTCCCGCTAAGGGCACCAATTGCGCGATCATCACGATCCGCCGACGCTCGTAACGATCGGCTACCATGCCTCCGACCAGCAGCAACGAAAACGCTGGCACGAACTGCACCAGACCAATGAGGCCCAAGTAAAACGGAGAGCGCGACAGCTCGAAGACGTGCCACGCAACCGTAGCGCGCATGAGCGTGAGCGCCGTGGCCGCACAAAATCGGCTGAGGAAGTACGCCCAGACATCCAGCGGAAAACGGCGGATCATGGGCACCCTCGGCTACCCAGCGACATGCCTCCGCGCAAGGGCAAAACGGCGTGCGTGGAATCATCGCTCGCGCCCGGCAAAGCTCCGGCCCCCGACAACGCATCCGTCAAGGCTGGCTACTGCTCGCCTTGGGCCGCCAGCGGGCGACGTTGCGGTTGTGCTCTTCCAGCGTGCGTGCAAACACGTGCGTCCCGTCTCCGCGGGCAACAAAGTACAGATAGTCCACTGCGGCTGGGCGCACGGCTGCTTCCAGCGACGCGCGGCCCGGGTTGCAAATCGGTCCAGGCGGCAAGCCAAAGTGACGGTACGTGTTGTAGGCGTGCTCGGCCTCCAGGTCGGCACGACCCGGAGGCCCGTTGCGCCCGCTGCCGTACATGGCCGTAGGATCCGCTTGCAACTTCATGCCCGCACGCAAGCGGTTGTGAAACACAGCCGCCACCAGCGGACGCTCCTCCGGCACCGCTGTTTCTTTCTCCACAATCGAGGCGAGCGTGACCATTTCGTGCACGCTCATGCGCAACCGCTCGCGCTCGGCGTCCAAGTCGCGGGTGCGCTCGACAAAACGGTCGAGCATCGCGGCTACCAGAGCCTCCGGACGCTCGCTCCACACGAAGTGGTACGTGTCCGGAAACAAGTAGCCTTCGAGGCCGGTGGCAGGATGTCCGATGCGCTCGGCCAGCGCCGTGCTTCCCGCTGCGCAGCGGAACACATCGCGCCCGCCGAAACCCAGCGCTTCGAACTGCTCCGCAACGTCGGCCAACGTATCGCCTTCCCGCACCAGAAAGACATGGCGACCAAGTCGGCCCGACTCGAGTTCGGCCAGCAACTGTCGGGGGGAGAGCGAGTGCTCGAACAAGTAATCCCCTGGGCGCAGTAAGCGCTCGCTGCCGGTGAGCTTTCCCCATAGCTTCAGTTCCCACGGCGTTCGGACGAACCCTCGCTCGGCAAGCTCCTCCGCCACGCGACCAAACGAGTCGCCCGCTCCCACGCGCAGAAAAAATCCCTCCGGGGGCAACGCACGCGGGCGCTGGAAGTCCCACCACCACGCGCCACACACGAGGGCCACACCGACGCCCACGATGCCCGCGACCGCCACAGCCACCCGCATGCTGCATCACCCAGGATCAATCGGATCCAACCGAGCCGACAGATCCACCCGACTCCACCGGTAGTTCCGCACCCAAACAGCGGGCAACTTCCGGCAGTGTCTGTCCGTTTTTCACCAAGCGATATTTTTCCCAAAACAGGGTGTCGATCTTTTTCAGTGCGGGTTTTGTCCGCTCGGTCCGATAGCGCGAAAGGTGGCCAGGGCCGCCGTTGTACACCGCGTACGTTGCTCGCGCCAAGTTATCCAATCCTCCTGGCTGCCGGTGTTCGCCGCGGGCGATGGCATAGTCACGTAAGTAATGGAGCGAGATTTCCGTGCCGGCACGCGCGTTGTACGCAATGTCCCAACGAATTCCCCGCAAGTCGTACACCCCGCGCCACACCCGCTCGTTGACCTGCATCAACCCCGAGGAACCCACCGCCGACCGAATGTAGGTGATCTTTCCCTTGTCGCGTACGAATTGACGCCAGCAGCTTTCTTGCCACGCTGTTGCCAGCACGATGCTGCGAAAGAGCTGGTGATATTCTGCGTCGAGACTACCGTTCTCCAATGCTCCTGCCGTGCTCCGCTCGAGCACCGCTTGCACCCGTGGCAAGTACTCGGCCACACGTTCCGGCGTGGCCAGCCATTCTTGGAGCTGCGCGGTCGACGGAGGGGTATCCGCAGCCCAAGCCACGCGCGGCTGCAACCACTTCCACCACCAGCGACTTTCGTCTGGCGGCATGCCGGTGAGGTCGGGCGGGGGGATTGGCGGACCAAACCCGAGCAAGATCCGCAACTCCGGATCCACCGCGGTGTCGAACCGCAGAGGGTCGGTGACATCCGCAGGGGCGAGAATGCGCGCAAGGCGGCGCAAACCATCGGCACTCAGGTCGACGCCCATGCCTGGTCCAGCTTCCTGGAGCACGACCAACGCATCCCCGGCGCTGAGAAAGCTCAAGTACCGCAGCGCTTCTTGCCCCTTTTGGCGCACCGCCACTTGCTGGAGCACCGGCGCGAAACGCTTCCAGGTGCGCACGAACAACTCGGGCACCGGGTCGGGAGCCCCGGGGTCGCTTGGCGCCAACGCCTCCAGCATGTCGTAGCGGCCTTCCAACAGCACGTCGGCAAGCGGCTGGCGCAGTTCGCGGATGAGCGAGTCGGCCCACACGAATTTGATCGTGTAGGTTAAAAACGCATCCCACTGGTCCAGCGCGCGCTGCCAGCGCTCGAGTTCTTCCGGGGTGAACGTGGGCTCAGGTCGCGGCGTGGGCTGGTCCACCAGCGGAACGTTCAGCGCCAGCGTGGCGCGAACGCCGCCGGGCGCCACCGCAACCTCTTCGAACCGCAACGAGGCGAGCATGCGGTCGACCCCTTCGCGCTCTTGACGCGGCAAATACAAGGGCAGGAGTTCCCGCAAGTCATCTACGGCTCGACCCAAGCGAAGCTCCACGGTTTCGAACTGCGGATGAGCACGCTCTTTCACCAACGACCAGATCCGATTCGACACGAACGGTTTCTTTCCTTCCTTGTCGTAGAGCGCCGAATCCACCACGCGAAAACGCACCGTACGCCCGTCGTCGCTCAACACCGGCTCCTCGTACACTTCGAGGATGCCGTCCCAATCCACCGGCGCTAGACACTGCTCCCCCCAGGGTGTACCCAGACGCGCCTCGGCGCGCGACCGCACGCG
>CAZHQG010000009.1:0-123233 GCA_964534275.1 uncultured Binatia bacterium (SeqCode)
CGTGGACCACGTGGGGCAGCGAGCTTGGCCGCTGAGGCTGCGCTGCCCACGCCGCTTGCGGTGGGGCCCGCCGCGCACCGAGGCATTCGATCGCAGTTCGCAACTTCCTTCGGCCTGTCTGCTTTAAAAAATGTCACGAGGATCGCGTCCCGACCGGAGCCGAGCTGCGGTGCCTGACACGGACGCTTTGCACCGAGGTTCTCGATGGCTCGCCGCCGTGGCATAAGCTGCCTACGAGCGTGCCGCGCCCGTTACTTCGGTTCGGCTATGCTTCGATGTTTTTCATCGTGACGTAAGACCTGGAGGCACACGCAAGTGAATCGCAACGAGCAGGTGGTTTCTTGGGCGGAGCCCGACGCGGAGCAAGTGCTGCGAGCCCTTGGCACCAGCTTGGAGGGACTTTCGCTCGAAGAGGCTCGCGTTCGCCTGCAGCGTTTTGGACCCAATGTGCCCCCTCGGGTACCGAGAACTCCTTGGTATTGGCACTTGGCGAGGAACTTCGTCCACTTGTTCGCCGTGCTGCTCTGGGTTGCAGCGCTCCTAGCCTGGGTGAGCGGCATGCCCGAGCTTGCTGCGGCCATCGTGCTGGTCATCGCCATCAATGGGCTTTTCAGTTTCTGGCAAGAGTATCAGGCCGAGCGTGCAGCCGAAGCCTTGGAGGCGTTCTTGCCGCAACAAGTGGTCGTGCGGCGCGGCGGCACCGAGTTTTTGGTGCCTGCCAACGAAGTCGTTCCCGGGGATCTTTTGGTCTTGCGGGCTGGGGAAGCCATTGCCGCCGACGCGCGGATCGTCCGGAGCGATCAGCTGCGCGTGGATCTCTCGCATCTAACGGGAGAGTCGCGACCTGTTCCGCGGGTCGCTGAACCGCAACCGGCCTACCGCGGAACTCCTTGGCAAGCAGCAAACCTCGTGTTTGCTGGTTCGTTTGTGACCGATGGCACTGGCGAAGCGGTCGTGTTTGCCACCGGCGCCGCGACGCAGTTCGGGCAACTGGCGCAGCTCGCACAAAGGCAGCCCGAGCGTCCGAGTCCTCTGGAACGTGAACTCGCCAGAGTCGTGCGTGCCGTGAGCGTTCTCGCTTTCAGTCTCGGCATGCTCTCGTTTTTCGCTGCCGAGCTGTGGGGCCGGCTCGCCATCCGCGATGCGTTTCTCTTCGCCCTCGGGATCATCGTGGCGAACGTTCCCGAAGGGCTCCTTCCAACCCTCACACTCGCTCTCGCGGTCGCCGCTCGGGCGATGGCGCGAAAGAACGCCGTGGTCAAACGGCTCTCCACAATCGAAGCCCTCGGCGCAACAACGGTCATTCTCACGGACAAAACCGGCACGCTCACGCTGAACGAGATGACTGTGCGCGAGGTGTGGGCCGGGGGAGTACCGTTCGTGTTCACCGGCTCTGACCAGCCCAGAGCGGAAACCGCAGAGGGCGCCGGCCTTGGCGCCGATGCCGACACAGGATTGGCGGACCTGCGCCGACTTCTGCGCTGCGCCGCAACGTGTTGCCACGTGGAATTCGTGCCACCCCAACGGGCCGGCGACCGTATGCGCCCCGTGGGAGATCCAACAGAAATCGCTCTCATCGTCGCGGCCGCTAAGGTCGGTTTCCCGCTCGATCACCTGCGGCAAATCAAGCGCATCGCAGAACTCCCGTTCGATTCGGCTCGAAAGCGAATGACCGTCATCGCGCAGATCGACGGCACGGTGACCGCGTGCTCGAAGGGAGCGTGGAGCGAAGTCGCCCCGCGTTGCCGCTTCGCTCGCCTGCACGGAAGCGTGGTCCCATTGGAGGCGGAGCAGCGTTCTGTCCTGCAGCACACTCATGACCGCCTTGCCGCGCGCGGATACCGGGTGCTTGCCGTTGCCGAGCGGCCGCTCCATGAATTTCCAACTCCACCGCTCCAACGTGACGACATCGAGCGGGAGCTCGTGTTTCTCGGCTTCGTCGCCATGGAAGATCCCCCTCGCCCCGAAGTGCCGGCGGCCATCGCGGCTTGCAAACGCGCAGGCATCCGAGTGTGCATGGTCACCGGCGACGATCCTCTTACAGCCGTCGCAATCGCGCAAGAAATCGGCCTTCATGCGCAAAGCCCGCTGGTTGTGACAGGAGCGGACCTGGATCGTTACCACTCCGCTGCCCTGGAAACACTGTTACGGTCGCACCGCGATGTGTTGTTTGCTCGCGTTTCGCCCGAGCACAAACTCCGCCTCGTACAAGCCTTCCAACGCCTCGGAGAAGTCGTTGCCGTCACTGGGGATGGGGTCAACGACGCTCCCGCATTGCGCGGCGCCGAGATCGGTGTAGCCATGGGGGCGACCGGCACGGACGTGGCTCGCGAGGCAGGCGATATGATCTTGGCGGACGACAACTTCGCCACCATCGTAACCGCCATCGAGTACGGCAGGGCCGTTTTCGACAACGTGCGCAAGTTCGTGACCTACATCTTTGCCAGCAATGTGCCGGAAATCGTCCCGTTTCTATTCTTCGTGCTTGGTGGCTTCCCCCTGCCGTTGACCGTACTGCAAATCCTCGCAGTCGATTTGGGCACGGACCTTTTTCCAGCTCTTGCACTCGGGCGCGAACCTGCGGAGCCCGGCGTGATGGAGCGACCGCCACGATCGCGGCAGGAACGGATCCTGTCCGCCTCTACCCTGCTCCGCGCGTACGCTTGGCTTGGCCTCATCGAGGCCACCCTGTGCATGGGAGCGTACTTTTACGCCTATTGGCTGGCGGGATGGGTGCCGCCAAACCCATTGCCCACGGAACCTCGTGTTTATGCCACCGCGACCACGATGACCTTCGCCGGCATTGTCGCCTGCCAGGTGGGTAACGTCCTAGCGTGCCGAAGCGATCGCCTCTCCCTGTTCGCGTTGAACTGGACTGGCAGCCATTTTCTCTGGCTCGCGATCGCAGCGGAAGTCGCTCTCTGTTGCGCCTTCATGTACATTCCGTTTGCCGCCCGATTGTTCGGCTTTGCGCCTCTCAGCCTGCAACACTGGCTCCCGCTGCTCGCGTATCCGGTTCTCCTCCTAGGTCTCGAAGAGGGACGCAAGGCACTTGTACGGGCAATCGAAGCGCGGTCAAACCGGTTCCAAGCCGGCAACGCGTACAACTAGTTTTTTGCGCCCGGCACGCTCGAAGTACACGACGACCTTTTGCCCGTCACCACGGCCTTCCACCTGCAGCACCGTACCAATCCCAAACATTGGGTGCCGTACTTTTTGGCCCTTGCGCAGCCCGTCATCATACACCACCCGCGGTTCTTCTGTGCGCGGATGTTCTGCTGCCATTGCCGCCCGGCGCGCCACGCTCCACCCGACCCCTTGGCTGCCTAAGAAATCGACCACATCGACCGGCACTTCTTGCACGAAGCGGCTCGGCTGATTTTGCTGCACGCTGCCGAACAAGCGCCGCTGCATCGCGTAGCTCAAATACAGCTTCTCGCGGGCCCGCGTCATCCCAACGTAACAAAGGCGGCGCTCTTCCTCGATTTCCTCGTCGTCCTCGTTCCGTCGCCGCAGCGGGAACAACCCTTCCTCCATGCCTACCAGGAAAACAACGGGAAACTCCAGTCCTTTCGCTGCGTGCAGGGTCATCAAGGTCAGCCGATCGCTTGCTTCCGTGTAGGCGTCTACGTCGGCAACCAAAGCCGCCTGTTCCAAAAATTCCGCGAGCGACTCTGCGTGCGCGGCGTGTTCCTCCAAGGAACGCAACAGCTCTTGGATGTTGCGGAGCCGCTCGTCCGCTTCGGCGGTTCCTTGTTCTTCGAGCGCGGCGCCGTAACCGGTTTCCCGCACCACCCGTGCGGCCAACTCGGCATACGACGTATGTTCCTGCGCCGTTCGCAGCTCGTCGATGAACGCCACGAAACGCTGCACCCGTTCGGCTGCCACGCTCTTGAGCACGCCGCGCTCGAGGGCAAGCTTGCACGCTGGGAAAAATCCACCGGCTTCGTCCTCCAATGAGGCAATCCGCGCCACAGTGGCCTCGCCAATCCCCCGAGCGGGAACATTGACGATCCGCTTGGCTGCTACGCTGTCGTGAGGGTTCACGATCAAGCGCAGGTAAGCGAGAATGTCTTTCACCTCGGCACGGGCGAAAAAGCGCATGCCCCCCACAACCGTGTAAGGAAACCGTGCTCGTACGAACGCCTCTTCGAAGACGCGCGACTGCGCGTTGGTTCGGTACAAAACGGCAATGTCGCCAAGCTTGCGTCCCCGGCGCACTAAGCGCTGCACTTCGGCGGCTACCCACTCGGCTTCCTTGAGGTCGTCGGGCCAAGCAGCAACGGTGACCCGCTCTCCGGCAGGGTTTTCGGTCCACAATGTCTTTCCCTTGCGCATCGAGTTGTGCGCCACGACTGCCGAGGCCGCACGTAAAATTGCGCGCGTCGAACGGTAATTTTGTTCCAAATAAATGACCCGCGCCTCGGGATAGTCGCGTTCGAAATCGAGAATGTTGCGAATTTCGGCGCCACGCCAGCGATAGATGGATTGGTCTTCGTCACCCACCACGCACAAATTCCGGTGTGGCTCCACGAGCCATCGCAACAACCGATACTGCACGATGTTGGTATCTTGGTACTCGTCGACGAGTACGTGGTCGAACCTGTTTTGCCACCGCTCGCGCACCTCAGGAACCTCGTCAAACAACTGCAGCACCAACAGCAGCAAGTCGGCGAAGTCCATCGCACCGCACTGGCGCAGCCGCCGCTGGTACAAGCGGTAAACCTCGCCAATCTCCTCCTCACGCGGGGAACTGGGAACGAACTGCTCAGCACCGATGCCGCGGTTCTTGCATTGGTCGATCACGGCAGCCACTGCCGGCACAGGCAAGCGTTCCACGGAGAGGTGCAACTCCGTGATGCAGTCGCGAAGCAGGCGCTGCTGGTCTTGCTCGTCGTAAATGACGAAGTCCCGTGGGTAGCCTAGGTACGGGGCTTCGTGGCGGAGCAAGCGCGCGCAAGTCGAGTGGAAGGTGGCGATCCATGGCTCGCAATCGCCGACGAGGCGCTGTACCCGCTGACGCATTTCGCCTGCCGCCTTGTTCGTGAAGGTCACCGCCAAGATCCGGTGGGCTGGAACTCCGCGCTCGGCGACCAAGTACGCGACCCTGCTTGTCAACGTGCGGGTTTTCCCCGACCCCGCGCCCGCCAAAACAAGGAGCGGCCCTTCGGGGTGCAGGACGGCCTCCCGCTGCATGGGGTTCAGATCGGTAAGGAGTGCATTCATGGGATATCGGTTCATTTTCGCTCGCGGCTCCCCAAAACGCGGAAGTCGACCTCCCACCGCGGGCCGCGTGCACGAGGGGAATTCTCAGTCCACCCGGATGAGCACATCGTCGTCACCACGCCTCTCCAACGCAATCGAACGATCGAGAAATTCCTGAATCACCCAACGATTGGTTTCCGTGTGTCGAGAGGGGTTCAACGTTCGGAAGCAACCCCTCGCGAACGCCAGCGGCAGCAAAAGTTGATCGGCAAGGTGCACACCCACAGGCACATTCGCCTCCAAGTAACGCCGGGCAGCTTGGCAGGCTTCGGCCGCGACGTCTTCGGCCCGCACGCCACGCTGACCGAACCCAGCGACCATCTCCACCAGTTGTTCACTTTCCATGCTCAACAGCAAAACGTTGCCAGGCCCTTGCCCTGGAGGCAGTACTTCCACCACAGTGTCTTCCTCGCGCCAGCCTAACAGCCTTCGCACAACTTGAAGTTCTCGGTGCGCAATGTGCGGAGGTAGATCAGCCACCACTGCTCGTGCGAGTACTGTCTCCACTTGCCCGCGCTCGAGCAGCTCGAGCCTTTGCCAGCGGGTCACCGGCTCGATTTCTACAGTCAGTCGGCCTCCTCCACGCGGATAAAACCCGTATCGCTCCAGTCGGCTCGTCACCGTCGCTCCCATGCGGCGCAGCAGGGGCAGGTAGACTGCAGCGACGAAGTCGTAGGGAGGCGCCGCCGGATTGTGGGTGCCTCCGGTGCACACGATTCGCGAGGGCTCAGGGGCGTGCAACAAAGGCAGCAGCACAGTCTGCAAAACCAAGGTGGCGCTACCCGCAGAGCCAACGGCAAACTCGTACTCGCCGCCGTGAATCTTTTGTGGGCGGAACACCAGTTCTTGGGAGCCCAGCACATCGCCGTCCACCTCGGCAGCGCCAACTTTTGCTGCCGCATGCACCGCAGCGAGATGCTGACGAAGCAAGCCAGGTCGATCCCGGCCCGCCCGGATGTGGTGGATGCGGAACGGCCGACCCGTCACTAACGACAGGGCAAGGGCGCTGCGCAGAATTTGTCCACCACCCTCACCGCGCGAACCATCGAGAACAACCATACTCCGAGCACCTCCAACGACCCCGTCGACCCCTACCAGCTCGCCATCTTCCTTCGGGGGAACTGTCGCGCAAGCCGCCCCCGAACGAAGAGGGAGCAAACTACGGCAGCCGGCGGTAACGAAACGTCTGCCCGGTTTGCGGATCGCGCAAAACCAGCACTTTGCCTTCGAAGCGTACCTCGCGAACGATCTTGGTCGTGTGGGGCGTCGGGGCTGCCGCTGGAGTTCCTTCAGCACCCGGCGTGGGGACCTTGCGTGCAACAGGCAATGCGAAATCCAGAGACAATTTGCCGTCCGGCGTAATCTCGTATTTTGTGGTCATCTCCACTGCGTGACTTTTCCCTACGAACACACCATCCGGCCGGAATTCCAGTTCGTCCTCACTATCCTCTAGTTTCCAGCGCCCAAGGATCGCCTTTTGCACTTTCTTTTGTGTAGCGCTGAGCTTTGGTGTCGCGGCCACCTTACCCGAGCTCTTCTCCGGTGGGTTCCCTCCCCTGCTCTTAACGTTTTCCGCCGTCGCGCCGCGCTCGGTACCCAGAAGAACGACTGCCAGTAGCGCAAGGCTTGCAACCCATCGATGTCCGATCCAGTACCTCCAACAACTGATCACCATTGCTCTCCTTCCGGCTTTGGCCACGCGATTGTGTTTACCTTGCGTACAGAGCGAATGCCATGTGGTGAAGTCTCCAGTCGGCCAAATTGGTACAAACGGACTTGTTTTCGCCGACTTGCCAGCCAACGTTTTCGCTGAAAGGCCAGTGACGAAGCTGGCGGGCGCACAGTCGCTGGCACGCCCACGCACCCGACCGATCGCGCAAACCTTGTTCTTGGGGTTGACCACAGCGGAGCAAGCAGGTACGAAGACCGGGTCTTGGGGGAGCACACAGTGATGCGAACTGCGAAGAGAGGGAGAGTGCTTGCCGCCTTGTTGGCGATGCTGGTCTGGGCTGCTCCAGTTCTTGGTGCCCAGTTACCAGCAACGACTTTCAACACTGGGAGCAACAGCGGCCCCTTGGGACTGACGGTCGGCCCCGACGGGAATTTGTGGTTCACCTTGCGCCGCGTGCATCAGGTTTGGCGGGCCACGCCTTCTGGCACACTGACCAGTTTCGGGATTCCCACCGTCAACGCTGGGCCAGCGGGAATTACGAACGGCCCGGACGGTGCGCTTTGGTTCCTCGAGCAACAGGCCAACAAGGTCGCTCGCATGACGACAAGCGGAACCGTAACCGACGAGTTGCCAGTACCCACCGCGAGTGCTGGCCTGCTGAGCATTACTGCCGACACCCAGGGGCGCATCTGGTTTACCGAATTTTCGAAAAACAAGCTTGGCTACGTGGACACGACCGACTCTACACTCCAAGTAATGGAACTCGACGTGCCCGCAGACCCAACACTCGGTGAGCCGCGCCCGCACACGATTACGCTGGGCCCGGACGGGTATTTGTGGTTCACGCAGTACCAAGATAGTCGCATCGGGCGACTGAATCCCGCCACGCTCGCCATCGAGCAATTTCCACTGCCAGGTCCCGCTCGTTTTCCAACTGGGATCGTCACCGGGCCGGATGGTTTCCTCTGGATCCTCGAGGCCGGTACCAACACCGCCGTTGCACGTTTGGACCCGAGCAACCCGACTAGCGTTGTGGAACTGCCCATCACGGTGAATAGCTCACCTATCGGAATCACCGTTGGGCCAGACGGGAATCTTTGGTTCACCCAGCAATCTACCAACCGGATGGGTCGCGTCCGACCGCTACCGACGCCCATCGTGAGCGAGTTCTCGTTCGCTTCTAGCTCCGTCATTCTCGGTCCCTACACGGTGGTTACGGGGCCGGACAACAACTTATGGTTGACGGCTTGGTTCTCGAACCACCTTGTACGAATCGATTTTCCCATCGAGTCCCCAACACCCACGGTCACCGCAACGCCAACCTTCTCCCCGACATCGACGCCAACCCGCACGGCGACTCCAACCGAAACCGCAACGCCCACACCAAGCCCCACAGCCACCGACACGGCTACCGCAACCCCCACGGCGACCGACACACCTTCGCCCACGCCAACAGGTACCCCCACACCAACCCCAACCGAAACGCCAACGCCTACGCCAACGGACACGCCAACTCCCACCGAGACACCCACTGTCACGGCCACAAGCACGCCGACGGAAACGGAAACTCCCACGGCAACTGCGACGGCGACCGAAACTCACACGCCAACCGCAAGCCCGACCGACACTCCCACTGCCACGCCGACGGAAACCTTAACCCCAACCCCCACAGCATCGCCAACCGACACACCGACGGAGACGGCAACGCCGACGGTGACGGAAACCCCAACGGAAACTCCGACTCCTACTGAGACCCCCACCGAAACGCCAAGCCCGACGGCGACCGAGACGGCAACGGAGACACCAACTCCAACCGTGACCGAGACCCCGACGGAGACCGCAACACCGACGGTGACGGAAACCCCAACGGAAACCGCGACTCCTACTGAGACCCCGACCGAAACGCCAAGCCCGACGGCGACCGAGACAGCAACGGAGACACCAACTCCAACCGTGACCGAGACCCCGACGGAAACTCCGACTCACACGGCCACAGCGTCGCCCTCCGATACGCCAACCGCCACCGAGACTCCCACGAGCACGCCGACTCCGGCGGCAACGGACACTCCCACCCCCGAGCCCACAGAAACCGCGACGGCCACACCAACGAACACTGCGACGTCCACAGAGACGCCAACGGAAACGGCAACCGCAACCGCTACCGAAACCCGAACTCCGGAACCGACACCAACCGAGACACCCACACCTACAGCAACCGCGACCGAACCCCCCACGCCAACGCAGACTCCGACGGTTACGGTGAAGCCTTCGCCAACCCCGAACCCCTGTCCAGGGGACTGCGACGGAAGCGGTCAGGTTACCATCGACGAGCTGATCCGCTTGGTGAATATCCTGCTCCAACACCAACCGGTAACACAGTGCCTCGCCGGTGATCTCTGTGGCGACGGTGCCATCACCGTGGATGAAGTGATCATTGCGGTTGGCGCGGCACTCAACGGATGTCCGGCGAGTTATCAGCCGCCCGTTTGCGAGTGAACCGTAGACTGCGCCGCTGCTCCCTCGCAGCTAGTTGGTTGGAATACGAAGCTGCGGAGCGTCGGCTGCGGGGGTAGCGGCCAAGACCATCCAAGTTGCGTTCGGATTGCCGCAATTTCGGGAGCGAGGAGGTCCTCCAGCATCCGCCGGTAGCGGGCTGGCACACCAGACTGTCCAGTCGGGTTCACCGGCGAGCGCACATCGCGGCGGATGTACTTTGCATCGGCCCGCACGCCGAGAAAGCGCATCACCTCGAGCAGGAGTTGTTCCGGATGAGCGGCGATATCGTCGAACACACCAATGAAGAGATGCCCCGGCCGTACGTGCCGTGCCCAGCGGTGGATGTTTTCCACGTATCGCGCACACCGTAGTTGGTACGGGTCGCGGAAAAAGGCCGCGAATTCTTCTTCGCTCACCTCCGAAGGCTTGCGTCCCCGGTTGCGAGCGAGGTCTTTCTTGGCGTGCGACCAAGCCCTTTCAATCGGGTCACGCACCATCAGAATCACTTTGATCTGTGGATGCAGCGCGACCACCTCGGCAATCACGTCTTCGTCGAGTGCCGCGTAGCTTGCAGTCGCTTCACCGCGCACCACTGGACGGTAAAGTTCGCCGTAGTGCCACAAGCAAAACCAAGTTTTGTATGCCCACCACGGCCACGAATCGCGGAAGCGCTCCAAGTACCACGCTAGCGAATCCGATCGGAATTTTGGGTGCGTCGGCTCTTTGATCCGACTGAAAAAGAACAGCTCCTTCGGTTCGGACAGAAGTACTTGCGGGTGAAAGCGCAAATGGTCGTGTAGCCACGTCGTCCCCGTTCGCTGCGGCCCTACGATCAAAAAATCCGGGAACCACTCGAACGGGGGGAGCCGCTCAGGAATTTTCACGTATCGCAGTCGGAACCGGGCCTCTTGGGATAACTGCTTCAACCAGCCAGCCTCCTTTGCCAGCCGGGTCGTTTATCAAGCGTCGAACGAGGGCGCGAGGGCCGCAGCGCAGGGCGCTGCGAGGCCTGGTTCAAGAAACTTCGATCGATGGGGCTTGCTGCTGGTCGAGGCGAACCCGCTTGAGCCACGTAGCGACGAACACCCATGCGCTGAGCGCGAGGCCAACTGCGGCGACCGCGAGAACGTACTTACGCCACCACGGGTAGCCGCCACTGCGCGCTTGGTCGACCGCGGCCAGGAGGTCCGTGGCCGTAAGCGACAGCCCAGGTAATACGGCTACGACTTCTCCAGACGGCGCAAATACATACACCACGTTCGGATGGTCGATTTGCCCGTCCTTCCGAACCACTGCAGTGAAACGCAGTTCCTGAAGGATCTCTCGTAACCGCAGCGGGTGAGATGCTCGCAGCAAGCGCCACTGTGGTGGGAGCTCCAACCGAGCGCGGAACGATTGCAAGTGCTCCAATTTCTCCTCCGGGTCGATCGATAGGCTTGCCACCCGCACGTTCCCAAGCCGCTCGCCAGCCTCCCGGACCGCCCGCAAGAGGTTTACCGTTAAGGGCGAACACGTGTGCGGACATCGCGCGTAGATTGGCGCCAGAATCAACGGGCCTGGATCGGCATCGCCCGGTGTCTGCACAAAAGGCTGCCCTTGTTCATCGACGAGTCCCTCCAAACGAACGACTTGTCCCACGAGCGGTGCAACATCCTGAAGGAGCTGAGGCGCCGCCACCGCAACTCCAACGACTACGACTGTGAAAGTGCCGGCCCATCCGAGACCGAGCAAATACCGACCCCACACGTTTTCACCTTGTCACAGGTACAGGACTAAATGGCTCGTAGGGAGGAACTGGAACCGTGTTGCCGGTCAGCACCTCGACCAGTGGCGGAGCGTACGCAATGACCAAAAAAATCACTGCGACCACCACCCAGGGAGTGAAATTTCGCGTTGCACCCAGGCTCTCGAAACGCAACGGCTCGGCAGTTGGGAACCGGATCTCCACCACTTGCCGCGCGGGGGCAAAGAGCGTCGAAAAGAATACGGCAAAGTACGCCACCATCGCCAAGGTCATGAGGATTCCACCCACAGCGCCAAGCCGAGTCCAGATCTCCCACTGCGGCTGGAACAAGGGCGAGTCGGGGTTCGAGTAACTCAGCGCCATGTTGGTTCGCCGGGGCTCTCCCAACACTCCTGCCACCGAAAGCCCGATCGAAAACAAAGCGACGCCGGCGGTCCACAGATAGGGCACCAAGACATTCCATCGGGGAAGGCGCAACTCCTTCCCGCCAAGTTCCGTAAGCATCCATACCGAGAGACCGAGGAATGCCAAGAACACCGGGCCACCTAACGTCGTGTGGAAATGCCCGGGGATCCAAGCAGTGTTGTGCACCACGTTGTTCATCGTCACCGAAGCGTTCACGATCCCGGTGATTCCGCCGAACAGGAACAGGACGAGTCCCATGAATGCATACGCAAACAGGTAGCGGTTCTCGTCGAAGTACGGCAACTTTGCCCACCAACCAAACAAGCCTGTCCCACCATTGTTCCTCGCTCCGTGTTCCAGCGTCGCGGCGACGGTAAAGGCGGTGATGAAGCTCGGAATGGCAACACAAAAGGTAAAAATCCCATGCAGCCACTTGTAACTGCTGCTCACTCCCGGGTCTGCGTACTGGTGATGCAAGCCGACCGGTGCGGAAAACACGATGAACAACAGGAATGCGAGCCGCGCAGCTTTGTCGGAGAACAACTTTCCTCCGACCAAAGGCGGAATCATCACGTAATACATCACGTACGCGGGCAGCAGCCAGAAATACACCAGCGGATGACCGAAAAACCAAAACAAGGTGCGAGCAAGGACTACGTCGACACTGGCCGTCCAACCCATCGACCACGGCAACAAAAGCACCAAAACCTCCACTGCGAGCGGCAGAGTCGCAATCAGCCATACGGTGAAGGTCGCCAACATCCCCACCACGGCTAGTGGCGTGTTCTGGTCCGGATGCATCCGTCTCCAGCCCAAGTACGCCTGGATCCACTGAAAGAACGGGATCCACGAACCCACGACCAACAGTGCTGCCCCGATGTAAAACCACGGGCTCGCTTTCAGCGGCGGGTAAAACGTGTAGAGCACGGAAGCTTTGCCCCCCAAGATGGCAAGCGCTGCCATCACCGTACCCACGAGCATCATGCTCACGGCAAGCCAAGTGATCCCCGACGCTAGCCGGGCGCGCAGAAAATGCGACACCACAACGTAGCCAAAGGCAACTTCGAAAAACGTCGTGTACACGATGGCATTCACAACGCCATGAAGCGTGAGCCCCTGGTAGTAATCGAGCCCGAGAAACGACGCACCACGGATCCAGCCAGCTCGGTACAACACCTGAAGTAGTCCGTGGTAAATCCCGAGCACGAGCAACGTAGTGCCGACAATCACGAGCAGCAGTGCTGCCGTACGATGCGTTCGGTCCACTGTGACACTTGCTTCCTGCATCGCCCTCGCTCCTCTGCGTTCCACCACGCCTTAATTTGCCGCAGCCAATGTTGCTTCACTGCTCATCGCCTGAGCAGCTTCTTTGGTGACAACGATCTTTCCGGCCATGTTCTGGTGGCCCAGCCCGCAGTACTCATGACAAAACACACGGTACTCCCCCTCGCGGTCGAGCCGAAAGCGCGCGTAGTTCACCGCTCCGGGCACAGCCATCAGGTTCACGTTCGTGCCTTCGATGTATACGCCATGGGTGACGTCGAGCGCGCTTACGTACAACGCAATCTCCGCTCCCGGAGGCACCCGGATCTCACCTGGGTCGAAAAACCACATCCGCGCCACCATGTACACGTCGAACTGCTGCGGGCCGCGGCGCTCCACCTTCCCTTGCGGAAACGGCTGAACGTCGGTCACACACGTTGGCACCGCTTGGCCCAACCCTAGGGCAGAGTACACGAGCAGGACTAGAAAAAGCCCCATCAACGTGCCCGAAACCACTAAAATCCGTCGTTCGTGACGCTCCATCAGGAATCTCCTCTCAACCACGCCCTGCCATGACGGAAAACAAAACCAGCCACACTACGGCGTAAAATCCCACCATCGCAAAGAAAAAAGCGATGGCACCACGGGGAACGAACGTTTCTTCGTTTGCCTTTGCCTCTCTTGGCTGCCCTTGCATCGGGTTCTCCTCCCTTGGCCACCGGACCTCTAAAACCGAACCACAATCCGGCGCGAATGGCCCGCTTGTCAACAGCTAGGTGCACAAACTTGTCCGCACCCGTGTTCAATCGCGGCCATGGGTTCGGTCGTTGCTAATGCTGTGCCACGTGAACCCTAGTGCGACCTTTTGGCACACCCTTCGCTCGCGTTCCCATCGATGAAGCAAACAACATCGGGCTATTCCCACTCGTCGGGCTCAGCCACGGGCGGCGAGGCGAGAGTCAACTGGGATCGCACGCGCTATGGTGCAGCGCCACTGCAAAGCGTAGTTGGCAGGTTGCAAGTCTTGATTTCTGGCGACGCTGACCCCCTTTGGCAGTGCTTTTTCTTCGCACTGGCCGACACGTTCGAGCGTGCGTACGCGCTAGCAACCGAGTGGACTTACCTGTCATCTTCTTCATCTGCGGCCGACACGAGCGAGAAGGGCTTGAACGACCTGTTCGCTCAACGCCCATCGGAGGTCATTCCATCAACGTTCCGCGCCGTGGTGCATTGGCTGCGTACAAAGCGTCCATCCGTGGTCCACACGGTGGGTTGGAAGGCGGCGATCTTGGCTCAATCTGCTCGCCTGTTCGCCTATCCTTCGCCAAGACTGCTGTGCGTCCCAGGAAGTTTAGAGGTCCTACCAAGCGGGGCTGAACGTTGGCTCGATCGGTTCACACGCACGCTCGCCGATCGTCATCTGGTTGCGGATCATCATGACCGCCTGCAATTGCTGCGCTCCGGCTTCCCACCGGGAAAAACGGTCGTCATGCCGCTCGCCACGCGAGCCCAACACTCAACCGCAACGCCCCCGCTCCCGGGCGTTCGCGACGAGCATTTCGTGTTGACCGCAGCGTTCTGTTCGGCCGGTGACGACGACCCGCAGTGGCTCGCCTTGGAAATCCTTGCAGAAATGGTTCACCGTGGCGTGCCCTCGTTTCTGATTGCCGCGACAACTTCGAGCGAAGCGGCTGCCGCAGTGGAAGATCGGGCCCGGGGGCTGGACGTCGCCCAGTGTCTCGTATGCCGTCCGTTGCTGCCGGACACTCACGCGATCGTGGCTCACGCCGATGTTGCACTGCTTCCTTCCGCGAGCGCTTTTGCTAGCTGGTTTGCCCTTGCGGCGGTCGACGCAGGCACACCTGTAGTGAAGTCGCCAACAGTGCGCATCCCGCGTGTCATTCAGGACCTGTTTGCGAGCGCCGAAACGATCCACCCTCTAGCGCGCGACGACCTCCACACCTGGGTGGACACCATGGAGGACTTCCGGCCGCGCCGATCGCACCCCACAACACGACGCGCTCGGCCTGCTCCAGCGCTGCCCGCGCTAGAAGACGTGGCTCGGGATTACATCCGCCTCTACCGGATGGTCCGGAGCCGCTCCAGGCGCCGCCGCTGAGGTCCCATCTACCGCGACTGCTGCGATCGAGCTACAAGCGGGTCCTGTTCGGTGGAGTGGACCTTGCAACGACGAGCAGTGGCCATCCGGCACGTCGCATTCGAAGATCTCGGCCTTCTTGGCCCGATTCTCGAAGAACACGGCTACACCGTGGAGTATCGCGACGCAGGTGTCGAAGCCGTCGACGTTCCACCTGTGCGCGACGCCAACATCGTGATTGTGCTCGGCGGACCCGTGGGGGTCTACGACGTCGCTGTCTATCCCTGTCTCGCCGAGGAATTACGCTTGTTGGAATACCGTTGTACACGCGACCTTCCGACCCTGGGCATCTGCCTGGGGGCGCAACTGCTGGCCTATTGCCTTGGTGGTGACGTACGCCCCATGAACACAAAGGAAATTGGTTTTGGGGCCGTCGAGCTGTCACCCGAAGGTGCGCGCTCGCCCCTCGTGCATTTGCAGGGCGTACCGGTGCTGCATTGGCACGGTGACCAATACTCCTTGCCGGCAGGTGCCCGCCGTCTCGCTTCCACTGAACTCTGCCCTGAACAGGCATTCGAGTACGGAAGCAACATCTTTGCGTTGCAGTTCCACCCAGAATGGGAGTTGCGCACGTTCGAGCGCTGGTTGATCGGTCATGCAGTGGAACTTGCGCATGCCGGGATCGACCCGCGTGATTTGCGAGCCGCCGCGCAGCGGGTGGCTCCGGTCTCGATGCCGGCCGGCAGGCAAGCTCTGGCTAGCTGGATTGGAACGCGATGACGCAAGCCAAGCCCACCTCGGCAACGCAGCAGATCCGATTGAAACGAGTCTACGATCCACCTGAAAACAGCGATGGCTTCCGCGTACTCGTCGACCGTTTGTGGCCCCGTGGCCTGCACAAAGATCGTGCGGCGTTGGACTTGTGGTGCAAAGACATCGCTCCCAGTGACTCGCTGCGTAAGTGGTTCGGACACGATCCACGCCGCTTCGCGGAGTTTCGCCACCGGTATTGGCAAGAGCTAGAACGCAACCCCGGCGCGGTTGCTGACCTCGAAGCGATCCTCGAAAAACATCCGGTCGTCACGCTCTTGTACAGTGCCCGCGATCCCGAACATAACCAAGCTGTCGTCTTACGAGAGTTCCTTCTAAAGCGTGCCGGCCGTAAGCCCTAGCGCCTATTGTGCCGTGACCGCGTCCGTTCGGCAAATTCATGCGTTCCGACCAACGATCTCGCTGAGGTGTCGCACACCCTCTCGTTCCAAGCGCTCGACCACCCCTCGACAAATTGCCCCGGTGATTCCCGGACCTTCGTACACAAGTCCCGTGTATACCTGGACAAGAGAAGCGCCGGCGAGGAACTTTTCGTAGGCGTCGTCCGCGGAAAAAATTCCCCCCACCCCGACGATCGGCACCTGCCCCTCCAGCAGTCGGAAAAAGCGGCGCACCAAGGCGGTGGAAAGGGCACGCAGCGGAGCCCCGCTCAGGCCACCCTCAACGAGCGCCGAGGAAGAACCCAGAGCCGTCCGATCGGTTGTCGTATTCGTGGCCACCAGAGCCGCCACCCCGGAACCTCGCACCACATCGGCAATGCCGGCAGCATCCGCTTCGCTCAAATCGGGGGCCACCTTCACGAACAAAGGACGCGGGGAGGGCAAGGTTCCGGACTCGACTCCGCGGCGGTTTTCCGCCTGTAGCCGCTCGAGCAACCGTGCCAACTGCGCGGGGTTCTGCAGCTCGCGTAAGCCGGGTGTGTTGGGTGAACTCACGTTGATGCACACGTAGTCCGCAAGGGGAGCTACGAGCTGAAAGGTTTTCGCATAATCGTCCGGGGCGTCGCGGGCCGGGGCACTGCGGGATTTGCCGATATTGATCCCCAGTGGGATCGGGCTCCGCAACCGGGCAAGCTTTTGTGCAAGCGACTCGGCAATCGTCCTGGCACCGAGGTTGTTGAATCCCATGCGATTCACGAGCGCTCGCTGCTGCGGAAAGCGCCACAATCGCGGCTTTGGGTTTCCCTCTTGTGGCTTGGCCGTTACCGTACCCAGTTCGGCAAAACCAAACCCGAGCAGCGCCCACACGTGCGGAACCTCGGCGTTCTTGTCGAGGCCCGCGGCAAGTCCCACAGGGTTCGGAAAGGAAATCCCGGCAATCCTTTGTGCCAACGCTGGGTACCGCGCGGGTGCGGGAACTGTGCCCGCGCGGCACAGCAGCGCCTCGACTCTGCGCAAGACTGCGAACGTCCACTCGTGTGCCGTTTCCGGATCGAGGGCGAACAACGCGGGCCGGAATGCCCGGTAGGCCAAGGTCCAAAGCACGTCGGCGCCGAACGGAATCATCGCTCTCCGGGCGGACGGCCCGTTGCCTCTTCTCCCCGCACCGAACGCCGCGTTTGCACGATTACCCGATGCGCCGGAGCCCTCAGTGTTCGAGGTTTTTCATACCTTTTCGCGGGGCTCCCACCAGGCACACCATTTTGCCCTCTGGCGCCCGGTTTTCATGCAATAGTTGGTGCGTATAGGGAATCTGTTCGAAGGAGTAGGTTTCTGCCAAACAGGGATCGATTTTGCCGTCGATCACAAGCTGGTTGAATGCATACGACTGCTCGTCGTTCGCGAAGTGAGACCCTTGGAATCGTTTCTGCCGCATCCACAGGTACCTGAGGTCCACCACGCCGTTGTAGCCGGTCGTCCCAGCGCAGATGACGACCATCCCACCGGTGTCGCAAACGAAAATCGAGGTCGGCACCGTGTCTTCTCCCGGATGCTCGAACACAATGCGCGGGTTGCGCCGCTCACCCAGAACGTCCCAGATCGCTTTTCCAAACGCGCGGCAACCAGCGAGCCACTGGTTATAGGCCTCGGTGTTCGTCCAATGCGGCATTTGCCCCCAGTGCTTGAAGTTCTTCCGGTTGATCACGCCTTTGGCGCCGAGCTTCATGCAAAATTCTTTTTTCCGGTCGTCCCCGACCACTCCAATCGGAATCCCGCCTTGAGCTTTGACGATTTGGATCGCCATGCAGCCGAGGCCTCCTGAAGCGCCCCAGATCAGCACGACATCGTTCGGTCGAACTGTGTGCGGAGGCCAGCCCATCAACATCCGGTAGGCAGTGGCACCGACGAGGGTCGGCGCGGCAGCTTCCTCCCACGTCAAATGCTTTGCCTTCGGCATGCACTGGTGATCTTGCACTTTCGTAAACTGCGCAAAGCTGCCCCAGTTGCTTTCGTATCCCCAGATACGGAAGGAGGGGTCGAACATCGGGTCCTCGCCCCGCTTCACCGCAGGGCAGTCGGGATCCCACTGACCACAGTGAATCACGACGTGGTCTCCCACCTTGACGTTTTTCACATTGCTTCCGACGGCCCACACCACGCCACTGGCGTCGCTACCGCCAATGTGGAAATCGCTCGGGTCGGCCCCCGACTTTTGCCGCGCGGCAATCACGTTGATCGGAACGCCCAAGGCGGCCCATACGTTGTTGAAATTAATTCCTGCGGCCATCACGTACACGAGAACTTCGTTCGGTTTCAGTTCAGGGACAGGAATCTTTTCGATCTGGAACGCTTTCATCGGTTCGCCAAAACGCTCCGCTCGAATCACCTGTGCGTACATATATTTCGGCACCACCCCGAGTGGGGGAATCTCGCCGATTTCGTAAATTTCCTTTGCGCTCATACAGCCTCCTCGTGCGAGCCGTTCGCTCGAAGTTTGCGGCCTTATGGCGAATCGCCAAAAGCAACGCAACTAACGCACCTCGTCATGTGCCTACGGGAAACCGCGCGGCACCCTTGCCCATCCGGGAGGCAAATCGGCTATGGAGGGCCTATGCATCAACCGCGGGTGAGCGTCTGCCGGGTGATCCACGCGAAGGACCTACGCGAAAGCGTGTGGGCCGCGGTGGAGCGGGCCATGGTCTTGGCCGGCTGGATGGACTCGATTCCACGCGGTGCCAACGTCGCTCTCAAGCCGAATCTGGGGTGGGATTTGTTCCTTCCGGGCGCCGTGACTTCACCTTGGGTCGTGGAGGGCGTGATCCGAACGATTCGTCCCCATGTCGGAGAGCTTTTCCTGGTCGAATCCGATCAGGTTGTCGTCGACGTGAACAAGGCCTTTGCGCAAAGCGGGCTCGACCGAGTGTGCCGGGCGTACGATGTACGGTGGGTCAACATGACCCACCTCCCCTTGGTGGAAGTCGAAGTGCCTCAACCGCGCGCACTTCCGAAGATCGCAGTGCCCGAGATCCTCCTGCGCACCGTGCTGGTGACCATCCCGGTCATGAAGACGCACAACAAGACCACCATCACCGGCGCGTTAAAAAACCAGTGGGGCTGCCTCCCCATGTTTCGGCACCAGTATCATCTGGTGCTCGACGCAGCGTTGGCGGATATCAACCAGGTCGTGCGCCCGCAGTTTGCGGTCATGGACGCCACCGTTGCTTTGGAAGGCAACAGCCCGAAATCTGGCATCCCTCGCATTGTCGAGCGGGTGTTGGCTTCGTCGGACCCCGTAGCGCTAGACAGCGTGGCCGCTTACCTCATGGGCTTCGCTCCGAGCCAAATTGGCCACTTGCAAGAGTGCGTTGCCGTAGGGCTCGGCCAAGCAACCCTCGACGAGATCGAGATGCTCGGCGATCCTGCGGAGCCACTGTCCCCGCCTTTCATACCAGCACGGCACAATCTCGTTTCGAGAATGGAACTGGTGCTGCGCCGCAATGCGCGCTTGCGCCCGTGGTTTTTCGACACGCCGTTGTTTCGTGTTTGTTGCGCCCTGACTCTTCTGTACTACGACGTGTGGTACCACGTATTGGGCATCGGGCGCCGGCGGCGCGACGCGGTGCTGCGGTCAGCTTACGGGGCCCAATGGCAGCTTCGCTAAGCCGGACACGCACGTTCGCGGTGCCGCGTTTGAGTCCAGGGGTTCGATCCGATAGGAAGCGCACCCGCAGATGCACATTGCAATCATCGGTGGCGGCGTAGCCGGCTTAGGGGTCGCCTACTTCTTGGCCCGAAGTGGCTACGCCGTCGAAGTGTTCGAACAAGCGGCGGAACTTGGCGGTTTGGCGGGGACGTTCGACTTCGACGGATTCCGCGTGGAAAAGTACTACCACTTCATTTGCCGCGACGACCAACCTCTGCTCGCAATGCTCGCAGACTTAGGTCTCGCCGAAGAAGTCGACTGGAAGCCGGGCAGAATGCGGTTTGCCTTTGGTCCGCGCCTCTACCCGTTCGAAACGCCGTGGGACTTACTGCGCTTCGAACCTCTTTCCTTCATCGACCGCTTGCGCTTCGGAGCCGTGGTTGCCTGGTATCGCCGGCGCAACAACTGGCGTGCATACGAGCGACACACCGCGAGGGAATGGCTCCTAGCCCGGTTCGGCCGGGCTGCCTTCGAGACGATTTGGGCGCCTTTGCTGGAGTTAAAATTCGGCCGGTTTGCGAGCGAGGTTTCTGCAGCGTGGATTTGGCACCGCATCCACCGCTTGGCACGCTCACGCGATGGACTCTTGGGACAAGAGAAGCTCGGGTTCTTGCGGGGCGGGACGGACGTGCTCCTCAGTAGGCTCATTGCTCAACTGCGCGAGCGGGGCGTCGTTCTGCACACGCGGGCGCGAGTGGAGCGAATTCTCGTCGAGCACGGCCAGGTGTGCGGGATCCGCGTAGAAGGTGAGGACCGCCACTATGCCGCAGTGGTCTCTACCGTGCCTTTGCCCGTGCTCGCGCGGATCCTCGCCGAAGCACCAGCGGAATTTCTCCAGTACGCTCAAAGCATCGATTACCTCGCAGTTCTTTGTGTGCTCCTGCGCTTGCGCCGGCCGTTGTCGGACGGCTTTTGGATCAACGTGCACGCCGACGGGGTCCCCTTCACAGGGCTTATCGAATACACGAACCTGAATCCGCGCACAGACGCTGCCTCGCCATACTTGCTGTACGTACCCTACTACTTGGCTGCGGATGACGAGCGGTTTCAGTGGGAAGACGCGCGCATCGTTGACGATACGGTGCGCGGCTTGCAATTGCTGTTTCCCTCGTTCGCTCCCTCTCTCATTGCGGGTGTGCGCGTGTTTCGCGACCGTTACGCGCAGGCCGTATGCCGTAGGAACTTTTCGCGCTCGGTACCGGACCTGAGGGGCCCGTACCCTCGCCTGTATCTTACCGACTCGACCCAGCTTTACCCTGCGGATCGCACCATCAGCGGCATGTTCGGGCTCGCTCAGGACCTCGCGCGTCTTGTAGAAAGCGATCTACGCCTGCACCGTGGGGGAGCGGACAGTTCGGCGACACCCACCAAGATGCCATGAACACAGACAACCTGTACGAACACCGCTTTCCTGCCCATGTGCATGCGCAACGCGCACGCCTTTGGCAGGTGTTGTGCCGCCGGGTTCTCCAGAGGTTCATCCGGCCTGAAGATGTCGTCATCGACCTCGGTGCCGGGATGTGCGAGTTCATCAATCACGTGCAATGCAAGCGCAAAATCGCAATCGATGCGCACCCGCGGGCGCGCTCGTTCGCTGCCCCGGGCGTGCACGTCATCGTCGGGGAAGTTTTGCAGGTGCTCGATCGCATTGGCGACGCCGTAACGGATGTTGTCTTCTGCAGCAATTTTCTCGAACACCTGCCCGACAAGAAGCACGTGAGTCGCGTGCTTGCGGAAGCGTACCGTATCCTCGTTCCCGGCGGCCGGTTGCTCGTGATCCAACCCAATATCCGCGTCGCCTATCGCGAGTACTGGGACTTTTTCGATCACTACGTACCCTTGAGCGATCGGAGTCTACGCGAGGCCGTAGAAGCAGCGGGCTTCGAAGTGATCTTGCTCAAGCCACGGTTTCTTCCTTTTACAACGGTGACCCGCTGGCCAAAGCCAGCCTGGCTCTTTCACCTGTACCTCTCCCTGCCGCCCCTACAATGGTTGCTGGGCAAGCAGCTCCTGCTGGTGGCCGCTAAACCAGCGCGGGCCGAAGCGGCCACGGCGGAAACCGCGGCTTGACGACGCGCTACGCCGCACGTTCGGCGAGTTCGCTCCAATCGCCACTGATCCACGATCGCCGAGCCGCTTCCCCCGGGCACAACTGCGCAGAGACGGCCCGCAGCTTCATGAGAGCTACTTTTTTTGCAGCCCAGCTCTCGCAGCCCGGTCGGTCGGCCGATGGACGAGCGCGAACCAATTCTGTTCCAAGTGGGTGACGAGCTTGCGATCCGGCCACACCCACGCAGGGGAAGCGCTGCTGTCGGTCGGTCTGCCAAACCGACGGTCCAAGGCCCGGCGCACGTCGTTTGTCGAGTTCTTCCCTGTGTACACGAGCACCATCCAAAGGCGGCCATCCCAAATCCGGTACTCCACGTCCACGGGCTGCGGTAAATCGGGTTCGCGCACGCCTAGCCGCAGCCAACGCTGCACGCGCGGGTCGTCGAACGGAGCCGTCAGCGGTGGGGCAACCTGGATGTCGGGATACAGTTTCCGAAGCTCCTCGAGGGGCATACCCAAACGCTCCTGGCCCCACCCCTCTGGAGCCGCCGGGGCCGCAGCCGGCCCGAGTTCAGTTTCGGGTCGGCTGCGCACCTCCGGCTCGGCCACCACTGTCCCCGCCATCAGGGCCACGACCACCACGACCCACTTCCCCGTCGCCAACACCTGCAAACTCAACCAAATTTACCCGCCGTTGTCCAGGGCACGCCCAGCAAGTAACTCGGTGTAGTACCACGCTTGTACGCCTGCGAGGTACACCCGGGGATCGTCGTTCATGCGAACATAACGGCCGGTACCGCTGGCGTTCGCACTCCCGAAGAACAAGCGAACTCGAACTTGTGGGCCGCGAGCCTCCAGTTCCAAAGAAGCGACCGGTTCGTCTAAGCCGAACTTCTCCCATTCCGCTTTCGAGCCAGCAACGACGGGCCACGCGGGGCAAGCACCGACGGCCTCGAACAACGCCGCGAGCAAGTCGCGGGGAACTTGTCGCTCGCCAAGAAACCACTCAGCGCCGCGGCGCTCGATGGTGCTCGCCCCTTCACGGCCGTGCACCACCAGTCGCACGAGCTGATCTTCGTGTGGCATGCACGATCGCAGTTCCTGAGTTTGGGCTTGTCGTTCCACAACGGGGGTAGGACCCGTCGCGTGATACGACAGCGCTAACACCGCAAAAGCGACCCACCAAACAGCCACCCGGATCCAAAGTCGACGACGCCATACCGGCCAATGCGTGCCTGGAGTCGCGCGGACGGGGACCAACTTTTGTCCGCCCATTTACGACCTCCGGCGCCGCCACCACACTGCCAGACCCAACAACGCCAACGCTGCGGGTTCTCCCACGGCAAAGGTCCAAAACAATCGCTCCGCTTGAGCTGCAGTGAGAAAAAACACTTGAATCCCTTGCTGACGCTCGGGCGGCCGCGGCCCCAGCCATGCCGCATCGTCAGCAAGCCAATTCGCCACGTTCAACAAGAAATCGCGATTGCCGAGGTAGTCGAGAAATTCATCGCGGGCGAAATCTGCGTCGCCAACGACGACCATCCGGCTGCCATTGTTCCCCACCAGCGCCCCCGCCATGGGAAACGGGCCGTGGCGTTCGCTCTCCAGCTGCCAACGTCCTTGCTGAAGAACCTCCACCCGCGCAGTTGGGGAACTAAAAAGCAAAACCCAGGCAGATGTTCCGTCGGGCTCATCGATCGCTAACGTGGTTGCGTGCGACAACAACACTGGCTTGGATAGTGCCGCTGTGACGGGGTGGTCGGCGGCTAGGCCCGGGGCCACCACCGAGTACGGATCGCCAGCTACCATGCGTGCTCGCGCATCCAGAACCGCAGTGCATTCGACCGACACGCCCACACCCTTCAGCCAGCTCACCAGTTCGGGGTTCTCGGTACAGGTCGTCGGCTCCACTGCAACCAAGGCCCGGCCGCCTCTCTGGAGGTGTGAGCGAAGCACGGACACCGCACCGTCCGCAGGCGCAAACAGCGCCACTACGCTTTGGGGATCGAGCTGGGCGCCGCCTGCGTGACCCGGCTCGATCGAAAAACCTTCTTGGCGCAGTGCGGCGATGGCGCGTCCGTAGCTGTCCGAACTCATCGCACCGTTTTCCGGCTGAATCAGGAACACCCGTGGAGAACTCTTTCGCGCCAAGGCGGACATGCTTGCAAGCAACACGGGGAGCCTCGGGTTGTGCACGACACGCCGGCGCCCGCTGCTCTCGAGCACCAGCGTTGGGGCGCTCTGCACGCCAAATTGGCGCGCCCGTGTCGGTTCGCGGTCGATGTCCAAGATGGTCACGTGCAGGGCTGGCGCGACCCGGGCAAGCTCGTTGAGCCAGAACTCCACTGCGGCTGTATCCGCGACTCCCGTTCGTACGAAGGCAGTGACAAACATCGGCTCGCTCAACGATGCAACCATTTGGTATGCCTCGGCCGGTAGCGTGTACCGCGCATCGGGAGTCGTGTCCCATTGCCAAGTGGCTCTCTCCGACCACAGTTGAACGACTCCCAAGCACCCGGCCACCGCGACGGTATGGAGCAACGTGGCGACCCAACCTTCCCACCGGTGCATTGTCAGCGACCTCGCCACTGACGGGCGCCAAGAACCTTCACCGCCAGAAACAAGAACAGCACACAAAACTCTGCTAGGAACACGACGTCTCCCAGCCGGACCAGCCCGCGCGCGAAACTCTCGAACCGATCGAACAAGGATACGCGCCGGAACACCTGCAACCACCACTCGCTGGCGGCGGCTTCGTTCCAAGTCAGGAGCCACGACCACACCAGCAGACCATACGTTGCTGCGCTGGCCACGACTTGGCTCGCGGTAAGGGCCGAAACGCAGATGCCTGCAGCCACGAACCCCGCACCCAACAGCCAAAGGCCGGCAAAGCCTGCCACAGCGGGAGCCCACGGCAGCGGGGCCAATCCACCCAGTGCCACGACGAAGGGGAACAACAGTCCTAGGAGTGCAGTAACGACCAACATTGCAGCTGCCCACTTGGCCAGCACGACTTGCAGATCGCTTACCGGCAAGGTCAGCAACAACTCCAACGTGCCGCTACGTCGCTCCTCAGCGAACGAACGCATGGTCAGTAGCGGGCAAAGCAACAACAACACGGTGGAAACCGAGTACGGTGCGCCCGCCAGAAACGCGAACCAAAAACTACCCAAGACGTTCCAACCAACCCCGTACTGGCTGTACAAAACCAGCCGCGTGTAAAAAAAGAAGCCGCACAGGGCGACAAACACCGCGGCTACGACGTACGTGAGAGGGCTCACTGCGTACAGATACAGTTCCTTGCGGAGTAAATTCAGAAATTGCATCACCGGCTCGGAGAAAAACGCCCGAGAGAGGAAGTTCCTGGCTTTCCGAATTTACACCCAGCCCAGAAAGCGCAACGCAACGGCGGAAGCCGCTCCTACTGCCAGGCCCCACTGCAAGTCGTTGTACAGAACGAATTCAACCCCGCGGGTTCTCTCGCTGACATAGGCCCGGACCAACAGCAACCCCGCAAGCACCGCTAGTGCGGCAACCAAGCCCGGTGCCGGTTCTTGCCCCCGCATGCGAGCGACCTCCTGCGACATCGCGAACAGCGTAGGCACCGACGCCCCGATTGCGCCAATTCGCAGCAGCCGGGTTACGCTCATTTCCCTCGCGACTCCTGGTTTGGGCCTTCCGCCGCACGGGCGCGCGAGAGTAGCTCTTGTGCCGTACGGTCACCCGCGCGGGCTCGTTGCAGCAAGCGACGGTGTCGCCAGGGCTTCGCAACAAACTCGTCGAGCAAAACGAGCACCAAGCTGTAACCGATCACAATGGCGATGGCCAAGCCCAACGACCAGCGCATGGCATCACCTCAATCCTGCGGTGCAACCTTCGCTGCTTCCCGCACCAGGAATCGCGGGCGCAAACGAATGAGCAAGACCGGCAACAACGTCACGGCGCCAACGTAGCTGATCGCCATCCACAAGGCCAACAACGAACCCATCTCCGCGTTGAAGCGGATGCTCGAAAGCGACCACAGAGCGGTCACCAACGTCATCGACAGCGCTGTGAACGACACTGCCTTGCCCGAAGTGAGCAACGCAGCACGCACCGCCTGCTCGACGTTACCAGAGGACCGGATTTCTTCGATTGCCCGGCTGACGATGTAGAGGCCGTAATCGATTCCAAACCCGACCCCGACGGTCACTAAGGGCAACGTATGGATATTGATACCGATGTTACGCCCGGCCATGTACGCATTGACTAACAAGTTGGCGAGCATCAGCGGCCCAAGTAGGAACAACGGGGCGGCAAACGACCGATACGTGAACAGCACAATCACGTACATCGTGGCAAACCCAAGCACGTTCATGAGCACATCGTTCCGGAACAGCTCTTCGTTCGCAGCCGCGAGCACCCCGATCAGCCCGCCCGCGAGCTTGAACACTGCTTTCCACGGGGCGACGACCGTGATCTCCACGACGGATCCGTTGCGCTCCAACGCAAAATCGATGAGCGACGCATTGGCAGTTTCGACGGTCAGTGCAGAGCGAAAGCTTGCGAGATCGCCCACCGGTGTACGCCCGACGCGCACGATGCGGTCGCCGCGTTGGAACGGTCCCGGCCCTGCGTGCTCCGCGGTGGACACGAGCCACGACGGGCCAGCCTGTTCCCACCGCACTGCATCGGACACCGAAGAGATGATGGTGCGTCCTTTGTCCTCTTCCACCTCGATACCGAGATCTTCGAGCTGGCCGGAAAAGATGAAATCCTTGCAGCGCCGCAAAATCCGGCGAATGTTTTCGCCCTTGTGGTCCTTGCAAAAGAACGTGACGTGCGCGGTGGTGTAACTCGGATCTACGTACTTCGCAGTTTCGGTGGGCGGGGAACCCGAGAAGTAAATGAAAAACAATCCTCCCACATCCACCCAATTGTTCGGAATCACACCCCACTTTGGTTCCAGCTCGTGGAACACCGAATTCACTGCCCGAATGATATCCGCCAACGAGAAGCTGTAGCCCACGCTTGGATCGCGTTCCAAGGTGCGCTGGAAGCGCTCCATGCGGCGCAAGGTAGCCGGATCTTTCATCGCATCGCGGTCGAGTCCCTCGGCCACGACAATCAGTGGTTCCACGCCACCAAATTTGTCTTGGATGCGTTGATGGGAAACGTTGTAAGGCGAGTCGGGCCAAAGCAAGGGTGAGGCTGACGTCGGGTCGCCAATGATGAGGCCACGCACGAAATACCCTGCAACCCCGGCAGCCACAAGCCAAAACGCCAGAACCGCAAGTTGGCCACGACGGCTCACGATCGCGTCAACTGCACGCGTCACAACGCGGCGGAAGATTCCCTCGTCGCGAACGAGCACGATCTCGGGTTCCGGAGCTTTGAGGTAGTAGTAGACGATGGGATTCAGCAGCAGTTCCGAAATGGTGATTGCGAAAATCCAAAAAGACGCAGTGATGGCAAGCTTCTGCAACATCACTACGGGCACCAGCAAAATCACCAGGACACCGAGAGCGTCGGTGGTAATCCCGGAAAAGGTCGGCACGAACAGCTCGGCAAAGGCCGCCACAATGGCGCGCCGCTTGTTCCAGCCGTGGCGCTCGAATTCTTCGTAGTACCGGTCGTGCATTTGAACCGAGTGGCTGACCGCACGTGCGGTAATCAAAAACGGCATCACCAGCATCAGCGGGTCGAGCGAGAACCCGATAAGCTCGATGAACCCAAGGCCCCAAAAAGCGGCAATGATCCCCGTGATGGTGGGACGCAAGGCTCCACGCCAATCGTGAAAATACAGCCAGCGCAGCAACCACTCGATGCAATACGCCAGCACGAACACCAAGAGTACGTCACTGGCGTAGTGGTACACCCAGCCGTACAGGCGGGGTTCTCCGGCTACGAAGATTTCCGTGTTTTCGTCGCGGTACGGGGCAACGACTCGTTCGTTGACCTCGTCGAAGATCCGGCGATAGTCCAGGCGGCCCTCGATAAAGTTGGCACGGATCAGGGCGGCCTTGTCGTCCAACGAAACCAAAATGCCGTAGATGTTCTCGGCGCTGTGCACGATCCGGCGAATCTCGTCCGCCTGCTCCTGCGTCTTCACCTCGCCCAACATCACAGGGGTGGCCCGCATGGTGCCCCCCGCCGCAACTTTGAGGTAACGAACCGTGCGGTGCGCAATCGACTCGATTTGGTTGTGGTTCACGCCATAGACCGTGTCGATGGCCTCGGTCATGCGCCAAATCTTGTTCAGCGTCTCGGGGGTGAAGATCGTGCCTTCTTTCACCTCCACCATGACCATGATGTTGTTCGCTCCACCGAACGTGCCGGCAAAGCGGTTGTGGATTTTGATGTACGGGTGGCTCTGCGGAAGCAGTTCGCCAAAGCTGGTGACCAACCGAAGTTGGAACGCACAGTAGGCAAAGAAACCGGTGAGCAAGAGGACACCGATGGTGACCGGGAGGCGGTAGTCGATGAGGCGCTCCCCTAGCCAGTACAGGAGCCGCTTTTCTTCAGCGACTTGATACTCCATCGCCATGGGTCCGTGTCTCCTCGTCTGGTTATCCCAGCGCAGGCATCCACACGCGCCCACCATCGCGCGTGTACAAAATCAACCCGTAGCCACCCACGATCCAACCAATTTGATCGTTCCACCAAGTCACGCTGCGCAACCACGTGGCGACATCCATGCCCAAAGACGTCGCTTTCCACGGCTCGCCCGGCACCGCACGACGAAGCACTTGCCCAGAAGAACCGACAATCCACCCGGTACCATCGGGAAACAAAAACGGGGCAAAGAGCGGGTCGGTCAGGGCCAAGTCGGAGCTCACCGTATCGAGCTTCCAGGTTGTTCCACCGTCGAGCGAGCGGGCGATTTTGCCTTCGAGTCCTACCGCAATCCCCTCGTTTTGCGGGGTAAACTGCACTCCGAAAAACGTTGGGATGTCCAGCACGTCAACAATTTCCGGACCGAGAAGACTCGTTTCCCGTGCGTGCCAAGTTTGTCCCCCATCGGTGGTTTGAAACAACCTGCCAAACTCCCCACTAACCCACCCACGTTCCCGATCTAAGAAAAACACGTCATAAAGGATGGGATCTTGTTCGGCTAATGCCTGGTCAGCCGTGAGCTTCTCTCCGGTCGCGCTGCCAATTTTGTGCAAAGTCCAGGTGCGGCCGCCGTCACGGGTGTGAACTGCAAGCGACCGATCGCCCACCGCCCAGCCAAATTCTGCATCGACAAAGTGCACGGAAAACAAGTACGCATTCGTGTTCGTTTGTTGGCGGCTCCAAGACAGCCCGCCGTCCTCGGTATGCAAGACGATGCCATCCTGCCCCGAGATCCAGCCCCGTTTGGCGTCGACAAAGCGCACCCGATACAGCGCTTCGCTCGTGCCGCTGGGAATCCGAGTCCAGCTAAAGCCCCCGTCCGCGGTGCGAAGAATTTTCCCCCCGTAACCAACAACGACGGCCGTGTCCGCATCGAGCGCCGCCACATCGAAGAACTTGTCGCTAATGGAGATCAGCCGTTCCGGCAAAGCGGGCAACGGCTCCTCGACACGGTGGCAACCGGTGACCAGGAGGAACGAGGTCACAACACACACCACAAGACATCGCCGCACCCGCACGCTGCGCGGTTGGTTCCACATGCCTCACGCCCTTGTGCAAGCCAAATACCACAAACGAACTCCACGCCAACACAATTCGACGTGTCGGGCGATGCTGCAAAACTCGGAAGAAATCGAGAAACGCTTGTCCTATTGCATCGGTTCCGTCCACCACGAGCACAGCGGCTTCGGCGAACGACACTTTCGCCGTGCGGAACGAACACCAAGGTTCGCCCCGGCCAACTCCTTCCTTTCTATTTGTTCGAGGATCCGCGTTCGATGCGCGGCGGCAAAAGTGCGCGGAGACTACGTCCGCCCTTCCGGCTACGTCGCTTTGGCACGGCGGAAGTGAGCGGCCCCACACTCACCCGCCAAGGCGGCCATCGAAAGCGGCTCGCGAGCGTTCCGATACCCGCATCATTGTACGCAGAATCTCGGCCCTAAGATCGCGGAGAGCTATGTGCGCTGCTGACCCCGTGAAGACGCGGTTGGCCGCGATCAGGTGGAACAGGTTTTGGGGACACGGGCTTCGCACGTTCTGCCATCGGGACGAACCGCGCCACGCACGGCTCCGACCTACCATTTAACTGACGAGCATGGTTCGATGCGCCACCGACGGTGGAAGCTGGGCGACTCGTCCAAAACCTTCGCCCGGTGCGAACGCAGCGCAACGGCTGACGAACCACGCACCTGGAACGAGTTGCTTACACTTCCGGTGGCGTTACCCCGACAACAATCTCGATTCCAAGGCGGGCTGCGGTTTCGCGCGCTTTGACATCGGCATAAGGAGTAACCATGAGTTTCCGCGTGGCTCGCACCCCGGTACTCGCCTCGTAAACGGCAGCCTTGCGCGCGAACACGGTCACATCTGCGGCGGATACGGACGACTTGATTTCGACTAACACGTGCATGCCGTCGCGGACTACGGCGTCGAGCTCCACGTCCGCCGGGTAGCCAAAAATCTCTCCCTGCTCGTCCCGCCCCCGCCAGTGCTCCACGCGCACTCCTGGCTGCTCGGTGAACAAAGTCCTCACCGCCTCGCGAAACGTTTCCTCGGCCAGAAGCCCCCAGCGTGCCCCGATGCCGCCCAACGTCCGCTGCAACGTGTCGATATCCCTACCTCGTGCTTCCAACAGCTGGCCTTGCACCTCGACTCGCTCCACCAACTTTTCGACTACCAGCGTGAGCCGCTCGAGCCGGTCGCTGTGTTCGGCCAAGATCCGACCGTGCTCCTCCAACCGCCGGCCTTGCTCCTCCACAGCTTTGGTCAGTCGCTCCAACCGCTCTCCGTGCTCCGCCAGGATACGGCTGTGCTCCTCCAACCGCCGCCCCTGCTCCTCTACAGCTTTGGTCAGTCGCTCCAACCGCTCTCCGTGCTCCGCCAGGATACGGCTGTGCTCCTCCAACCGCCGCCCCTGCTCCTCTACAGCTTTGGTCAGTCGCTCCAACCGCTCCCCATGCTCCGCAAGGATACGGCTGTGCTCCTCCAGCCGCCGCCCCTGCTCTTCCACAGCGACCGTCAATCGCTCCAGTCGCTCTCCCTGCTCCGCCAAGGTACGGGTGTGCTCCTCTACTGCCGCAGTGAGCCGCTCCAGCCGTTCGCCCTGTTCCGTGAGAATCCGCCCCTGTTCCTCCAGCCGCCGCCCCTGCTCCTCCACAGCGACCGTCAATCGCTCCAGCCGTTCTCCATGCTCCGCCAAGGTACGGGTGTGCTCCTCTACTGCTGCAGTGAGCCGCTCCAGCCGCTCGCCCTGTTCCGTGAGAATCCGCCCCTGTTCCTCCAACCGCCGGCCCTGCTCTTCCGCGTGTGCACTAAATACACGGCGCATCTCGCGGAGCTCGGCAAGCAAAGCAGCCGTCTCTTCCCGGGTCGTAAAGTATTCGCTCAAGCTGGCAAACACCTGCGCCCGGACCTCCGGGTCTTCGCGCAAAAGGCGCGGCAACTCCTCGCGCAAGATTGTTCGCCAGTCACGCTTCCGCGTGCGAGTTGCCGAAGGGGCCATGTCCTTCATCTACCGCAGCCCGAGGGTTGGCCACAAGACGGCACAGGCCGACTGAAACCCACGAATGTGGACAGCAAGACCCTCGAGGCGGGATCCCGAGCCGAGAGCTTCGCGGAAACATGTTTGCGAGTTCGCGTTGTCCGCCTAGCTCGCGCGACGCCGGAAAAGACCGGTTTGTTGGCGCTCGCGGTGCAGCCGGCGGTCGCTCCCCTTCGCAGCGTAAGCCACGCGGACCTCGGGGCGCCCGCAGTTGGGGGCACCGCCCGCAGTAGCCGGTAAGGGTACGCGCAATCGGAGGGGCGCCGAGGGGCGTCCTAAACTCTGCCGACCAAGGCGCGCTGCCGCAGATAGTGGTCGGCTAAGACCAGCAAAGCCATGGCTTCTACCATGGGCACGGCCCGAGGAAGCACACACGGATCGTGGCGGCCTTTACCTTGGATTTTTGCAGGCCGCCCTTCACGGTCGACGGTGTTTTGCTCTGCGGCAATGGTTGCAGTGGGTTTGAACGCAACCCGGAAGTAAATCTCCTCGCCGTTGCTGATCCCTCCTTGAACTCCGCCCGAGCGGTTCGTTGCAGTACGGATCCGCCCACTTGCATCGGTCACAAAGGGATCGTTGTGTTCCAGTCCGGTCAGTCGCGTTCCCGCGAAACCACTGCCGATCTCGAATCCTTTCGATGCTGGCAAGGACAGCATCGCCTTCGCCAGGTCGGCCTCGAGGCGATCGAACACTGGCTCGCCCAACCCCGGGGGCACGTTCCGACAAACGCACTCGACGACCCCGCCGAGAGAGTTGCCCTCGCGCCGGGCAGCCTCGATGCGTTCCGCCATCCGTGCTGCGGCTTCAGCGTCGGGACAGCGCACGGGATTGGACTCCACTTGATCGATCGTAACCTTTCCACGGTCTACGTTCGCCTCGATGGTGTGCACACTATGCACCCACGCAAGCACTTCCACCCCGGCAAGTTCCTTCAATAGCTTCCGTGCGATCGCGCCGGCAGCCACGCGGCCCACCGTTTCGCGAGCAGATGCACGCCCACCACCTTGCCAGTTGCGAATGCCGTACTTCGCCTCGTACGTGTAATCCGCATGTGACGGGCGATACAGTTCTTTGAATCCCTCGTAAGCCGAGGGCCGCGCATCCGTGTTCCGCACCAGGATGGCGATCGGCGTGCCCAGGGTCATCCCTTCGAACACACCCGAAAGAAGCTCGGCTCGATCGGCTTCTTGTCGGGCAGTCGTCAATCGGCTCTGGCCCGGACGCCGCCGATCCAGATCCCGCTGGATGTCTTCGACACTCAACGGAAGCCGGGGCGGGCACCCGTCGACCACCACACCCACGGCACCCCCGTGGGATTCCCCAAACGTACTGACCCGGAAGAGATGGCCGAACATCGAGCCCATGCCGTCGGCACCTTAGGAGAGGCAGGCAGCGCACTCAAGCGACCGCTTAGCCCGTTCAATCTTCTTCGACTTCGCCCAGCTGCTTGCCTGCACGGGAGCGCGCTCTGGCCTTCTCCAACACTTCGGGAGGCACCGGATCGGCCTTCTGCATTCCCCAACGAAGAAGGCTCGGAAAGGCCAAGCGGAGGAACCGTGCACTCATGAGCATCGGGTTCCTTCGCGGCACCGTTACCTCGTAAAGCCGGCGCTGGATGCAATCGAAGATCGCCTGGACCACGATCGATGGTGGGTACTTCTTGCCCCGATACGACGGAGGCTCATCCTCCTTGAGCCAGATTTCTGTGTCGATCGGACCAGGATGCACCAACACGACGTGGATGTTCGACCCTTCGAGGTCGTGCCACAACCCCTCGGTGAACGCACTCAGAGCGGCTTTCGAGGCGGCATACAGGGCCTCCCGCGGCGGGGTGACTTTCGCTGCAAAGGAGGAAACGTTGACAATGTTTCCACCGCCTTGGCGCAGCATCGCTGGAATCGCAGCAAACGTGGTCCACACCGCCGAAAGAAAGTTGATGCGCATGACCGCCTCCGCTTCCTCGGCGCGTGTGTGGTACACATGCTTGTGTTTGGAAATTGCGGCGTTGTTGACCAACACGTCGATCCGCCCTAGGCGCTCCAGCGTCGTAGCCACGATGCTCTCTGCAAACGCTCGGTCGCCAACGTCGCCCGCCAAGAAAAAGGATTCCGGCGTATGCTTTCGGCAGTTGGCAATGACTGCGTCGAGCAGGTGGGCACGGCGAGCGACCGCTACCACCGTTGCTCCTCGCTCGGCAAACATCTGCGCCGCTTCGGCACCGATACCCGAAGATGCTCCGGTGATGAGGACAACCTTGCCGGCAAATGTCTCGGCCACCTTCCTCATGCGGGATGCACAAACCCTTACACCGTGCGCACGCTCCGACACAAGCAGTGCGCCTCGCTGCCCTGCTCCCAGCACACCGTCGGACGCGACCTGTTCCGGGCGCGCAACACTCCGACCCCGTTGCCACAATGCGATAGCGACAGCCCCGTAAACGAATCGCAGATCAGCTCGCCCGCCGCGCTGCCAAGGCCGCCGAGGTGTCCGCGTCTCACCTGCCCTTGCCCAACCTAGGCCCACCGCCACGAACAGCTCACACATGGCCCCGAGCATTCATTTGGCGCGCGGATGCCCATCGTGGGGCGACTTGGCGGGTCAGCGCATCCCTCTTATCGCAGCATGACCCTTCGTGATCTCCGCGGCGGCGGTTGGCCACCCTTGAATTTCCAGGCGCCCGAACCGCACGGCCGCAGATCGCGCTCACCCGCTTTTGCCCAGAGCAAGCAAGTAACGCAGCGTCGTTCGCACGCCAAAGCCAGTAGCCCCGCGCGGGTGACAGGCAAAAGGCTTGTCGGTACTTGCCGTACTCGAGAAGTCGATGTGGGCCCACGGCACGCCACCCGTAAACTCGCGCAAGAACAGGCCGCCGATAATCGTTCCCGCTCCGCCCTCGCCAATGTTTTTGAGATCGGCCACCGGGCTTTGTAACTCGTGGCGATAGTCCTCCACTAACGGGAGCTCCCACAGATTCTCGCCGCACGCCTGTCCCGCCGCAATCAGGGCAGCAACCAACTCGCGGTTTGTGCCCATAACCGCGGCATAGCGAGTGCCAAGGGCCGTACGTACCGCCCCGGTCAGAGTCGCGAAATCGATGAGCACATCCGGCTTGCCCTCCACCGCGTAGGACAAGGCGTCCGCCAGCACCAAGCGGCCTTCCGCATCGGTGTTGACTACTTCTACGGTTTTTCCGTTGCGCGCGTGCAACACGTCACCAGGGCGCAACGCTCGCCCGCTCGGCATATTTTCGGCTGCCGCTACGTATCCGCGCACTTCCACACCCACACCCAGGGCGCGCACAGCCGACATGACGCCTAACACGACGGCTGCGCCTGCCATGTCGCGCTTCATCGTGGTCATGCTGTCGCCCGTCTTGAGGTTCAGCCCGCCACTGTCGAAGGTGATTCCCTTCCCGGCAATCGCGACGACCTTGTTCGCCCGCGGTGGGCGGTACACGAGCTCGATCAGGCAGGGGGGTTGTTCGCTCCCTTGGGCGACACCGAGAATACAACCCATCCGGGATCGACGCAGCGCTGGTGCATCGAGAACGCGTACCCGCAGGTTCTGCTCGCGCCCCAAGCGCTTTGCTTCGTTTGCCAAGTACGCCGGCGTAACCACCGCGGCTGGGCGGTTGACTAAATTACGCGCGTAGCAGGTCGCCTCCGCAAGCCGCTCGGCTTGCGCAATCGCTTCTTTCGTCTCGGAACTCGGCGTTCCCATGAGAACAACGCGTTCCACCGACGGCTTGCGCTGTCCGTTCGTGCTCTTGAACTCCTCGAACCGATACGTGGCCAGGATCATGCCCTCGACAACCGTGCCAACCGTAGCCGCGTGATTGTGCGCAGCCGGAAGCGCCACTCCAACCTGAGACACGGATAACTCCTGAGCCCGAGTGGCCGCCGCGTGCGCGACGCGATACCAAGTCGCTGCACCATCACCCGTGCCGATGCCCAACAAGAGAATCCAGCGGTACGGCAGCTGACCGTGCGTTTGAAACAGCGCCTGTTCTCCGTCCTGGCCCTTAAAACCTTGCTGTCGCACTTCGGGAATCACTGAGCCGCGGAGGGTTTTGTCGAGTTCTGCAACGACTCCCGTTTTCCAATCGGCCGTCGTTGGCACCACGAGCAAATCGACGGCAAGCTTCTCCACTGGCAGCGATGACACCACAACTTTCATCTGGACTCCTCGCGAGTTTTCACGCCCCATCGTCACTGTGGCGGCGCAAATAGTCCAACAGTACCTGTCGCTCCTCCGGGGTGAGCGGCGGGATTCCACGACGCACCATCTCGCCTTGCATCATTTCCACTTTGACCTTCCACATTTCGAACTTCATCAGGCTCGGAGCATACAAGCGGTGGCACGTGTTACAGCGCGCGGCGTATAACTTTGCCCCGGGGGACTCAGGCTCCGGCAATTTGGCATTACATGCGACCAGGGACACGGCCACCGACAGCGCCGCAATCCAAACGGTGGGGAAGTGCCGGGTGTCATCGGCCTTCATCGATCCCGATAATACGCAGTCTGCCCAAGAGTCTCCGCGACGCCAACTTCGATCGCCCCCGCTACTTGGATGCCGTCGCGTTCCAGCTCCCGTCGAATTTCGCCAGCCAAATAGCGGGCAAGCTCTTCGGCGGAGGTGTGCACGATCGGTAGAAGCAGCACGTCCTTCGCTGGGAAGGAAAACTCGTCGTCCTCGAACCGCACCACCACCTGGGAACCACGAGTTTCGATCGCCAAGCAATCGCTTTGGGCCGGAAGGAGCATCCGTTCGTCGAGTCGTTCGCAAACTCTCCTGGCCACGCTTTTCACGATACTAAAATCCAAGACGTATCCCTGCTCGCCGAGATCCCCTTCAATTTGCACGGAAACCCCGTAGTTGTGGCCATGCAACGCTTCCCGGAAGCCCTTGTACGCGATGAAATGGGCGGCGTTGAACTTGAGGTAGTCCTTGCTCACGTACACGCGAAATTGCTTTCGTTCTGACATCGAAGGTCTCCACTTGGCCACAAGGTCGCCCACGCTTGCAACGCTGTGCGGAGGCCTGTGCGCGCCGTGGGGCATTGATACCTAACTGCACTTCGGCACGAGTCAACCGCCGGCTCGCTCGAACCTCACCCACCGGAGCCTACGTGGCCCACCACTCCTGCACGACTTGTGTCGCCGACCTGTTCAGGGGCACCGGTACCACCACTGGCTTCGCGCTCGCCATCTCGACGGCGGCGGTTCCGCTGCGTTCAGCGACCAGTAGGAACGCCACGACCTCGTGCACCCGATGGCGCCGCAAGTGGCGGAGCCAACGCTGCACTTCGCGCTCGTAACTTTCCAACCCTTCGGCCAGCGCAAAAGCAGCTTGGGTGGTCGCATACGCGACGGCGTCCGACCGATCCAACTCGACCAACAAACAACGACCGTCGAACCCGCGAAGCCATCGTTGCGCGCGCTCAAGCAATGATTCTCCCTCACGAAGCCCGACATGCCCAATGGTGAGCGCCCGGCCCTGGAATCGCAGGTGCCGTCGCCAGCCTCGAACCACACGCGCCAAAACCGCATCGCCTGTGGGTCCGCCACTGTGATAGCGTGGCCCTCGACTGTACGGCGAGCAAACGAACGGCGGGTTGGCCACGATGACGTCAAACGATCGAGACCCCACTGGCGCATAGAGGTTTCCTTCAATCACAACCAAACGAAGCCGATTCGCTGCTGCATTCAAACTGGCAAGTTCTACAGCGCGCGGATCGACGTCGACCGCCCAAACTTTCGCCCCTCGGCGTGCAGCGATGAGCGCCAACACCCCAGAACCAGTACACAGGTCCAAAACTTCTTGCCCTCCAGCGACCGGTAAAAGCTCGGCCAACAGTAACGAGTCGAAACTCGGCGGGTACACTGGCCCACCTCCATGTTGCACCAGGCGCGATGGCAGGGGCGACTCGAAGCGACGATCGGCCCAGATTAGAAGTTCATCCACGGGCTCGACCCTGAGGCAGCTTTCCACCCCCTGCCCTCGCCGCTGCAAGAGGCCAAGACGTAAAGCAGGCGCGACGAAGGAACCCGCATGTGCTTCGGCAAGTGCCCGCGGAACTGCGTCTTCCAGCCAAAAGAGGCGCAAGGCGATCGCCAAAGAGTCTTCCTGCGCTCGAAGCCGGATCGACCAGCTCAGCCGATCGGTTACATGAAGCTCGTCGGCATGGCGAACGCCAAACCGCTCGCGAAGAGCATCCGCGTTGTATCCCACAGTGCGAAGCCATCGGTTCCAAGCCTGGAGGCACTGAATTGCCTCGCCACGGGGAACCACGGGGCGACGGGGACTCGTCGTGACCAATGGATTTACGCCCATTCGTGACTTCTTATCCCTCCGCGCGGCGACTGAAAACCATCCCAACTCATCCGCGAACGGGAGCACCACGGGACATTCTCTTCTCGCCCGGCCTGTGTGACCCATGGCGGCGGACTCAAGGCGAGGGAAGTCGTGTATTTCTGGATCCGAAAGGCGTCGCGAACGCAGTCTGGCAAGACCCGCACTCTTGTGCCGCGACCTGCAAGCAGACGTTTCTATCTCGGATACCGTCCCAAGCTCGCAGCCCGACGCGACACTCGATCGACGTCGCCGGTCTTTGCCCTCGCAAGCATCGGCAGACGACATGCGGAACGACCCCAGCCATCGTCGACTGGGAGTCGGCCCCTGCTGCCTCGAGAAGTTCAGCCAGGAACCACCACGCGCCAGCGCGCCCTCGCTGGAATCCTGGTCGTTGCTCAGTGGAAAGCAGCGCTCACGTCGAAGTGCACCCGTTCTTCCCGGCCACACCCACGACACACCATGCGAGCCACCCGAAACCGCCGTTCCCCAACGCTGCGCGAAAACTCCCCGACGCGCCGTGCATCTTCCCCGCAAACGCTGCAACGGTACTGCTGCAAAACCGCGTCGATTTCGTCGAAGCGCCGCACCACCATGGCACGTTCAATGGTGGCACCTGGTCGTCGACTGCGCTGGATGCGCTCTTGCCAACGACGCACGGCCATGCCCACGAGAGCAGCGACGATGGCCAGCGTGAACAGGATACTCCACATGCTTCAGGCCTGATGGACCCGACCTTCGAGCAGTTGCAAGGCACGGTCAAGCTGCTCGTGCGAACCCACGAGCACGAGAATATCGCCACCCCGGATCGGCTCGTCAGGCGGCGGATTCGTAATCGGTTTGCCATCGCGCACGATCGCGATCACGGTCGCCCCGGTTTCCTTCCGTATCCGCAAGTCTCGCAGGGTCATTCCGCAGATGGGCGAGTCGCGTGCAACGAGGAACGACTCCGTCAGGGTCGCGGCGAGGATGGCGTCGAGTTGATCGAGCGTCTGCCGGGGCAACTCCACGCCGCGCAGCATGCTGTACCCCTCGCTGCGGATCAGGTCGATTTGCGCGTTGATGATATTGCGCGGCACGCGCAACCTGCGCAACACGCGAGCAAAGATTTCCACCGAGGTCTCGAATTCCTCCGGAATCACCTCGGTGGCCCCCAGGCGTCGGAGCTCCTCGATTTCCGCAACGTAACGAGTGCGCACGATGATGGGCACCTCGGGCGCCAAGTGTCGTACATGCGAAACAATCCGCCGAGTCGCTGCCGCATCGGAAATGGCAATCACAACGACTTGAGCTCGGTCGACCCCGGCGGCACGCAAAACTTGCGGCTTGGTGGCATCTCCGTAGATGACGGGAGCGTTTTCCACGCGCGCAGCCCGCGTGCGGCGCGGGTCTAATTCCACGACCACGAACGGAATGCCCGTCGCCCGCAACACCCGCGCGAGGTTTTCGCCGTTCAAGCCAAAGCCCACGATGACCACATGCCGCGCTCGAGCGTCTGCCGCTTCACCCTGGTGCCTGCGTGTTCGCTTACGCCCACGGCTACGCTCGTACCATGCCCACAGGCGCTCGCTCCCGGCGACGAGGAAGGGGGCAGGAAGCATGGTCAACACTGCTACAGCAACAAAGCGTTCGTACGTGGCCACGTCCAAAGCCTGCCATTCCAACGCAGCCCTCAGGAGTACGAAGGCAAGCTCGCTCATGGAGGCAAGCGCAAGTGCGACGTGGAACGCCACTCGATCCGAGCGATACAGGAGCCAAACGATCACGAATACGATTGCGGCTTTGCCCGCCAACACCAGCGCCGCGCTCGCTACAAAAAACGGCCACTCGGCCAGCACCGCACCGACGGGCACCAGCATGCCAATGGAGATGAAAAAAATGCTGTTCAGCGTATCACGAAACGGAAGTACATCCGCGACCACCGCGTGGCTGTACTCCGATTCACTAATGACCAAGCCCGCAATGAGCGCCCCCATCGCAAACGACAGGCCGAACTGCGCAGCAACCCAGGCGGTTCCCAACGCCACCACCACGATGGTGCCGGTAAAAACCTCGCGGCTACGCATGGCGACTACCTGACGCAGCACCGTTGGGAGAAGCAGACGCGCCGCGACTACGATGATCACCAGTCCGATCACCGACTGGCCGAGAACCCTCAGCACGGCTTCCCAAGTCCATCCTCCGGACGACCCGAGCGCCCGCACAAGCATCATCATGGGGAGCAACGCCAGGTCTTGAACGAGCGCGATCCCGAGACAAATGCGTCCGTGCAGCGTGTCGAGTTCTTTTCGGTCGCTCAGAACCTTGAGCACAATTGCGGTGCTGGAGTGCACGATGACAAATGCCCCCAACAAGGCGAGCAAGCCGAGGTTTCCCTGGGAGAAGAGGAACACGAGCGCAACCGCCAAGCCCGTAACCGCCAACTGCGCTGTGCCCGCCACCACCACGCGCGTGCCTAACTGGCTAAGCTGGCCAAATGACAATTCGAGGCCGACCACAAACAGCAAAAGGATCAACCCGATTTCAGCGAGAGCCTCCACACTTTGGCTCGCCCCGATGAGCCCGAACCCGTGGGGGCCGATCAGCACACCTGCAATCAGGAAGCCCACCAGCGAAGGCAACTGCAAACGGGTGAACAAGATGGCGATCGGCAACGCCACTGCGAGGATCAAGAGAAAATCGCCTAAAAAGTCCTGGTTCGGCATGGATCTGTTGTAAGGGTGTGTTTCTCAGAAAAAGCCGCCCACGGAAAGGGGAAAACACCGTCGGCCTCTCATCCGTCGGCAATTTGCAACCATGAGCCCAGGCCTTCCATGCGTAGACTCCACGTAAACGCGGCGCACAGAACTTTCGCGCTCGACCTTGTTCCAGCGACGTAGGTCCCCGGGGGCGCTGTGCGTACTCGGCGCCCCCGGCAACGTGGAAGTACTCGCAATCAGACCCACCGCGTTATTCCGACGCAAGCCGTAACGCTGCGCGTGGCCTCCATCCCCTGCCCCATTCAGGCGCACAACAAAACCAGGCCGTCAAGAAGTCGCAACCATCGAGCCCGGAAGTCACCACCACGGCGACATTCGCGCCCCGCCGAACACCAGCGGAAACACGGGCACCACCTATTTTTTCCCTCGTCCTCCCGGTGGCGGAGACACTTGTGTTCGTTCGCCAAGGCTAATGGGCACGTGGATTTGCACGCTTGCGTTTCAGCCGCACAAAAAGGCGACCTCGATGGGCGCAATCCAAGGACTCTCATGGCGAGAGCCGCTAACGGCCTCGGAAACAACCCCTCGACTCGATGCCCCCATGGATCCCGGATTGTGGCGCACTCGCGTGCGCGCCTTCAGAGTCCCTGGAGTTCGTCGTCCAATGGCAGCCGGCGCCAGCGTGCAAGAGCAGCATCGGCCGTCGCCAACACGATCGACGCAAGTGCAAGCAGGAGCAACGGAACGAAACGGAAATCGTCGATCGATACGTGATACGTCGCGAGGGTCACGAACAAACCCACCACGGTGCCCACCACTCCGAACCCGACGAGGTAAGCCACCGGGATTTTCCAGTTCAGTAGTCGGCAAACAAAAATCGCCGCAGCCGTAAGCACGAGCGCGCCAAAGAAGTAATACGGAATCAGAATTAAGTAGTGCAGCACGAGCGCCTCCTCTTCACCAACCTGCGAGCCGCGCCGCCCGTTCCCGGTGATACTGGGCATCGCCCAAAAAGCCACGGTCGAAGATTGCCCGGCGAAACCACAGGTGCAGGTCGTACTCCCACGTAAAGCCAATACCGCCATGAAGTTCCGTAGCATCACGCGTAACGCGGTCGAATAGATCGGTCAGGTGCGCCTTGACCATCGCAGCGTGGCGCGGAGCCTGGTCGCGAATGTGGTCGTAGGCGTGGGCAGCGTACCACCACAACGAGAGGGCAGGCTCCAACTCGCAGGCCATGTTCGCGAGCTGGTGCTTCACGGCTTGGAAGGCGCCGATCACCTGACCGAATTGCTCGCGAGTCTTTGCGTATTCCACGGTCATTTCTAAGCATCGGCGAGAACCACCAAAGGCATCTGCCGCAACGAGGATACAACCTGCATCGATGGCGCGAGACAATGCCTCGGGGGCGCCGTCGAGGAGCGTTGCAGGTGCATTGTCGAACCGTACGTGCTGGACCTTGCGTGTCATATCCACAACGGAAAGGGCACGCACGGTCACACCCGGAGCATCTCGGTCGACCCGATAAAGCCGCACTTCGCCCGCAGGATCCTTGGCGCCCACGCACAAGAAGTCCGCAACATTGCCGTAAGGGACAAACAACTTCTCTCCCGTAAGCCCTTTCCCATCGAACCTGGTGTTCCACGCTTCAGGATTCCACTGACTCCCCGCTTCGCCCCAAGCCACAGTGGCGACGACCTCACCACTTGCCATCGCTGGCAACCAATCTTTCTTCTGCGCGTCGCTCGCACCTTCCAGCACGCAAACCGTAGCCAGTGCGTGCCCCAAAAACGGCCCCGGAGTGCACGCATATCCTAGTTCTTCGGCAGCGAGTGCGAGGTCGAGCAGCTCTTGGCCAGATCCGCCGTACTCCACCGGGACGAGCAGTCCCGTCACCCCGAGAGCAGCCAAATCCCGCCAAAGGTCTGGATCGTGAGCCGTCTCGGTTTCCATGATGGTGCGTACGCGCGTGGTCGGGCACTTTTCCGCCAAAAACCGGCGGAGCGTGGTTTGAAACAACACTTGGTCGGCGGACAAACCGAAATCCATCGCAGATCACCCTTCCTTGCCCGGTGCGTCTTTGCTTCGTTGCACTGCTGGGTCGCGCGGCAAACCCAAGCCCCGCTCCGCAATCACATTGCGTTGGATGTTCGCTGTTCCCCCAGCGATCAATACGCCGATCGACCACATGTACGCAGTGATGAACATCCCCATTGCCGGGGCCTCGCTTTCCCCAGGGGCCAGCAAACCTCGATCGGAGAGCAAATCCATCGCCAAGCGAGCCACATCGTAGCCAAGGGTCGTGCCATAAAGCTTCGTGACCAGCCCGGCCAACCCTGGGTCTTCTCCGCGCGCTTGCATCGTTAGCAGCCGGTAGCCGTGATAGCGGTTGGCGAGCACCTTGGTTTCCAGCTCGACGAGACGGGAACGCAGCACGGGGTCTTCGATGGCGGGTTTGCCCCGAAGTTCGAGCGCTTGCGCCAAGAAGCGCACCCCTTCTAAAACCCGTTCGCTCAACAGCGACCCACCAATCAAATTGCGCTCGTGTTTGAGGGTGGAGCGACTCACGATCCAGCCCTGGCCACGCTTGCCAACGAGGTTTTCCACGGGCACCCGCACGTTGTCGAAGAACACCTCGTTGAAATCGGCCTCACCGGTCATCTGCCGCAACGGCCTGACCGTAATGCCGGGGCTTCTCATGTCGATGAGCAAGTAGCTGATCCCTTCGTGCTTAGGCTTTTCAGGGTCGGTCCGAACCAACGCGAACATCCAGTCGGCGGTGTCGGCATTGGAGGTCCAGATCTTGTGTCCGTTCACCACAAAAAAGTCGCCCACAAGTTCCGCGCGTGTGCGTAGCGACGCCAGGTCGCTGCCGGCACCTGGTTCGCTGTAGCCTTGGCACCACTGAATTTTTCCGAGCAACGTATCGCGAATGAAGCGCTGCTTTTGCGATTCGGTCCCGTGTTCGAGCAACGTCGGCACCAACATGCTCGGCCCCTGCCCCACCAACTCTCCTGGCGCCTCCGCTTTGCGGAACTCCTCTTGGATGATGGCCACTTTCAGAGGATCGAAGGGTTGCTCGCTCCCTCCGTAACGTTTGGGTACGTGGCGATACAGGTAGCCGCGCTCGATTGCAGCCAAACGGAAGCGAGTGGCTCGTTCGTCGGTGCGAATCGATGCACCCAGACTCATTCCACGGGGGTTCACAGGGGGCGCACTCGCACGATCCTCGTCCGTCCAATGTTCCGCCAAAAACGCCCGTACCTCGGCACGAAACTCTTCATATGCAGCGCTAAAACGCAGGTCCATATTTGCATTTCCTATCAGTGGCGGGCGCTTACCCCAGGCGCAACGCTGCGACAAGAGGAGTTTCCGTTCCCCTTGCTAAACACGTGAGGGTTCACATTGGAGGTCCGAACCTCACTGATGCTGCCGCCAGCGTCTTCCGCCCACCAGCTCGGCCGTACCTCGGCTTCCCGCGCCGCTCCCTGATGACCGCTAGCCTGCGGACACCACGAACAGCAGGAGAACCTTCCCACAAAAAAACGAGGCGGTGGCAACGCTGGTTGCCACCGCCTCTTGTTCCGACGCCCAAACCTTCGGGCTACTTTGCCACGAGGATGTTCGTGACCTCGATGTCTCCCAAGGTTTGCTGCCCGAGTGCCGTGAAGGCGCCACCCAGGGTGAGCCCAGTAACGTTTCCAGCGCTCAAATTTGGGCAGCTTGCTGTCTGGCCTTGGACGCACTTCGGCTCGGCGGGGTAGCCCGGATCATCGTTCTTACAGAGCACCGTGGCGCAGGCTTGGCCCGTGGTGAACAAGAGCGGATTTGGCGTACCACGCGAGGCCGGCGGATCGGCATCGGTGCAAAAACTCGGCTGGCAGGCGCCAATGGACGTACCGATTCCAATCGCATTGACCAATAGCATGCTTCCTGGTCCGCCGGTTCCCGAGAGGCTCAGTTGCACCGGACCACCGGGATCGCCCGCACAGCTATCCTGGGTAACGTCTACATTCACCCCGGGCAGGCTCTCGCAGCCCACCACGCCGGCTGCGGAGTTCCCTGGACCGAACACGGCTACGCACGGACGGCTGGCTGGGCAGCTTGCGGGCGGGCTCGCGAAGCCCGTCGTGCAAGATTCAGTAAACGAGCCGTCTTGGTTGAAGATGGCGCCGCCGCAAGTCTTGTATTCTGCACCCCGCACACACGCACAAGCCAGCGTCGAAATCGGGATTTGCTCGAACTGGATGCTAGCTGCCGGAATGACCGCAGTGATTTGCCCAGCTCGCTGCTTCCCGATCTTGAGCTGCTGCGAACCCTTGAGGCTCAAGCCTAGTACCAGCGGATCGCCGTAAACTACCGCGCCGCTCGTTCCAGGCTCCAAGCTTTGGTCAGGTTTCACGACACCCGGAACGAGTTCGTAATTGACTGTGGTTTCCGTAGTGCAGTTCGCTGCGCAACCGTCGCCACCAAAAGTACGGCAAGCTACGCAGGTACCACCGGGGCAATCTTCGTTGCTGTTGCAGAAGGTGTAGGGCTTCTCGCCGCCGTCGCAAACACCCTTGTACTCGTCATTGTCGCCGAAACAGTCGGAGTCGCTCGTGCAGGATTGGCCCGCCTTGCTCGTGCCCACACAAATTCCGCCGTCGTCGCACTCCTCGTCACCTTCGCGGACTCCGTTGCCGCAAACTGCCGCCCCGCCCGGGGTCGGTGTCGGCGTGGGGCCTCCACCTAGCGGGATGCACTCGCTGTTTAGCAGACTGTTTACCGCGGCGATGATCTCGTCGACCGTAATCTCCCCATCACCGTTACGGTCGCCCACCGGACAATTCTGCAGCGGCTGCGAGCCCAGCAGGATGTTGACCATCGTAATAATCTCGTTGACGGTCACTTCGCCGCTGCCGTCGCAGTCACCGAGGCATCTTTGCTGCGCCTGCCCCGGCGAGGCCAGCGCCCAACTAAGCGCCGTCAATGCGCCCGCCAGCGCTACGCCACGACAGCGTTGCCAGAAACCGAAGCCTCTTCGTTCACGCATAACAACTCTCCTTCCCTCAAAAGATGTCGAACCTATCACCCTCCCAAGCTGGGACCACAAGCCAACTCTTCTGCGTGCGGTTTTCGACCATATCCCACATGACCTCTCTCTTTGCAACAAACGTCACGGAGTGGTCAAGACGGTTTCCCTAAAAATCCCCAAGCCGCAGGTTCGGATGCTGCCGGCCACGAGTGGCCTCGCTTTGCTCGCGAGCCCGTCGTTCGCGCAAGGGTTGTTCGAGTAGCGCACACTCGCAGCGGCTCCGCGTTCCTGGAGAGTCCAGTGCCCCCCCGCCGACAGCTTCCACCCGGCACTGGCAAGCACTTAGTTTCTGGCAAAGCCCATCGGGCGAAGTCCGTTGCAAGGCAGGAGACGAGGGTTTAGCGTCGGCACTCGCCCATGCCACGGCCGCGCATTTTGTTTGCGTTTTCAATCACTACCCTGATCGCGCTTGCTTGGGCAGCGTACCGTCCGGCATTGGAAACCTTTTTCCTCAACGAGGACTTCATTTGGCTTTACCGCTGTCGCCTGAACGAACAACAGTCGCTGTCCGACTTGCTCACCCGCGACGTGATGGTCGGCAGCTATTCTTGGCGGCCGCTCGTACAGGCGTGGTTCGGGCTCAACTTCGCTTGGCTTGGTTGGAACGCGTTCGGCTACCACCTGCAAGCATGGGCCCTGCACGTGGCAACCGCATTGTTCCTGTACTTGCTCGCCGTAACCTGGCGAGGACATCGATTTGCATTGCTGTGTGCCACCCTCTTCGCCGTGCATCCGGCGCACGTGGAGTCGATCGCGTGGGCAAGCGCGATCGGTGGCCCGTTGAGCTCGTTGCCAATGGTCGCGGCTCTGTACGTGTGGCAGCAACAGTGCCGTGCTTCCTCCGGAACCACACTGCTGGCTAGCGGTGTCGCGACGCTCTTGTTCCTCGCGGCACTGGCGGCCCAAGAAAACGCTCTCGTCTTTCTTGTCTGGCTTCCTTTGTTTTCCACGCAGTTCGGGGATGCACGCCATATCAAGACCCGCACGGCCATCTTATGGTTCCTGCTGCTGTTGACAGCGGTGATCTTCGGCCTCGTTCGCTCGTGGGAAAGCCCGGCCGCATGGTCGCCGCCTGCAGCAGCGCTGCCGTTCGGCTCCCAGGCAGCGTGGCACCATTCGCTGATGCACGTGGCGCAAAATCTCGCTCGGGCGTTCGACCGGCTGGTGCTGATACCTGGCGTGGGCGTTCCGTTCCACCTGGTCGCTGCCGGGGTTGCCGGCTGGCGCGCAATCCGAGGAGACTGGCTCCCCGCTGTCGCCAGCGTCTGTTTCCTTGCTGCCCTGCTGCCCTACACGACGCTCTTCTTCGGCGTCGCTCCGCGGTACTTGCACCTCCCCTTGGTGGCCTGGGCGATCGGTATTGCAAGCCTCCTCTGGCCCGTGGCGCAGCCCGCGCACCCGATCCGCCCAGCTTTTGTCGCGTGTCTTCTCGTCGCCTGGTTTGCGGTGCTTTTGCCTCGAATCCACGACGAAACCGAGCGCTTCGCGCGACGCAGCGCCGCCACGCTCTCGCTCCTCGGAGCGATCCGCCGCGCGCTTCCGGCGGCTCCCTCTGGGGCAGAGCTGGCGTTCGCGGGCTTGGGAGAGTGGCGGTTGCAACACGATGCGTTCGTGTTCGGTCTCGAAGAAGCCGTCCGTCTCGTATACCAAGACTCGACCTTGCGCGTGCGTTTCGTTCCCCTTGGCGCGAGTGTGCCTGGAGCAATGCTCTTGATCTGGGATGGGGAACACTTTCGGGTGGGCTCATGAAAAGCACCAAGCGGCTCCGGTGCGCCGTCGTTGCTGCGCTCTTGGTTTTCGGACTCGGGTCTGTCCTGTTTTCCCTGCGCCACGACCTTCTTAAGGCGATGGGCGCATTTCTTGTGGTCGCAGACGAACCGCAGCAAGCCGATGCAATCGTGGTGCTTTCTGGGTCGATTCCCGACCGGATTCTCGAAGCCGTGGATCTCTACCACGCGGGGTTCGCGCCGCGGTTGCTGCTCACTCGCGAGGGACGCATGCCCGGTTTCGATGCCTTGCGCGCACGCGGAGTCGCACTACCGGAGCGGCACGAGCAAAATCGCGACATTGCGGTGGCTCTCGGTGTGCCGCGAGACGCCATCGAGATCGTGGAACGCCGCTCCACCAGTACGCTTGCCGAGGCTGAAGCATTGGTGGCGTTTCTTCGCGAGCGGAACCTGCAGAGAGTCCTGTTAGTGACGTCGCGGTCGCACGCGCGTCGGGCGCGAACGATCTTTCGCACCCTAGCAGGCTCGCAACCGGAAATTCTTGTCGTTCCGTCGCGTTACGACCCGCTCACCCCTGACAACTGGTGGCAAAAGCGAGCGTTCGCGCGGCGCGTGGTCACCGAGTACGGCAAACTGCTAACGTGGTGGGTCATCGACCGTTGGCGCACGAGGAGCCCTGGATGAACGAACACCCACGACCCGCTACGTCCGCTCAGGTCGTTCCAATCTTCGTACGGGTCGCACCCGAACAGATTGCCTACTGGAAGTTTCTGTTCGAATCGTACGAAGAGCTCGCAATTGTCCGCACGCTCGACCGCAAGGAAGCCGTCATCGTTGTTCTGGCAATGGCGGATTATCTTCCCCACGTGCGGGCTGTGCTCGCAGAGGCCTGCGCACGCACGGGAGCCACGGAAGTTCCGCCACCGACGGACCTGAGCGGCGATTGGCTCTTACCAGCACTATAGATACGAGGCCGCGTCGGTCGCGGCTTCGGCAGCAACGGCTCGTGGCCGTCCAAACACATACGCCACGCCAATACTGGCACCGTACAACACCAGGAGCGGGGTGGCCATCAGGAGTTGCGAGGCCACGTCCGGCCCGGGGGTCAATACGGCCGCTACGATAAAAATCCCAACGACCGCGTAGCGCCAGTATCCCAACATGGTGCGGTGGGTTACGACACCCGCGCGAGCCAAGAAAAACGTGACCACCGGCAACTCGAACGTGACCCCGAACGCGAGCAGCATCCGCGCAGTGAACGACAAGTATTCACTGATTCGCAACTCCGGACGGACCCCAATGGTCGCGTACTGTTCCAGAAAGAAACGGTAGCCGACCGGTAGCACGAACGCGTAACAAAAGGCCGCGCCGGCAACGAAGAAAAAACTCGCGAAAAATACGAACGGCAACGCGTAGCGCTTTTCGTGCGGATACAAACCGGGAGCCACGAACCGCCACAACTGATAGAAGCTCACCGGACTCGACAGAAAAATCCCGGCAATGAGTGCCACTTTGAGCTTGGTAAAAAACGCCTCCACCACGCCAGTACCGATGAGGTTCACCGAGTGCCCCGGGTTGTCTCCCAGCGGAAGCCGCGCGCTGTACAGCGGTTGGGTCAGGAAGGCGAACAGCAAGTCGGCGAACTGGTACGCAGCGATAAAGGCCACACCAATCCCCACCAGCGCTTTGATGAGCCGCCAGCGCAGCTCTTCCAAGTGCGCCGTCAGGGGCATCTTGAATTCGTCGGGAGAGCTACTCATCGGAGCAGTGCTCAAGCGTGGGCCTCAATCTGGAACACTCTCGCGCCCCTTGGCGTCGTCGAGACGGTCCTGCGGCAGCTCCGGCTTCGGGGTTGCAGCCGACGTAGAGGAACCGCGACCCACAGTGGCCTCTGCCGGGGGCGGCACGCTTGGTTTGCCGCGCTCGGCAGTGCGCACCTCCTCCTCCAACATCCAACGCGCGCGCTCGAGTTCCGCAGCGACGCCGCTGGTTGCTTTCCTCAGTTCTGCCAAACCCTTCCCCAGCGCACGAGCGACCTCGGGCAAGCGCTTAGGCCCGAGCACCACGAGAGCCACGACCAAAATGACCAACAACTCCGGGGTACCGATGCCAAACATGACCGCAAGCCACCGGCTGCGACGCTAAAGGAATCGTTCTTTACTGTCAAAGGTGAACCCATCCGAACCGCACAACTTGCCCGGAGTGCTTTCGAGGCGGGCTCTGGATGTGTCTCCTGGAGCACCCCGTTTCTCGATCGAGCGACCACGGCCCTGATCAAGCCACCGGACTCACGCTTACCTTGATTGCTCCGGAGTGTTTGTCGGCGGCTGTGGAGAACGCAGCCTGAATTTGCTCGAGCGGATACCGGTGCGTGACGATGCTGGCAAAGTCCTGTGCTCGCTGACTCAAGATGTCCAGCGCTCTTTCGAAGTCCGCTCCTGCGATCGTGCGACCGTACGTCATGGACCCAACGATGCGAATCTCCTTGATGACCAACAAGATGCCATTGAGCGCAGGCATGGAGGTAAACAACCCAAGCACCACTACGGTTCCTCCTCGGCGCACAAGCGGCAGCGCTTGCTCCAGTGTATCCGCTTGTCCGCCAACGGTTTCGACGACCACGTCCGGAGGGCGCTGACTGCCTGCGTCGGCAAGCTCCACGTAGGCCGCGCTGCCCGTGAATACCCGCGTGGCTCCTAGGCGCCGGGCAGCCTCCGCCTGGTGCACATACCGCGCCGTCACCCAAACCTCGCTGGCACCACTCGCGCGGGCCGCGGCTACCGACATCAAGCCGATGGTTCCTGCTCCCAGAACCGCAACCCGGTCGCCCGCGCATACGGGAACCAAACGCAGTCCGTGCACCGCCACAGCCAGCGGCTCCGCCAAGGCAGCCACAGCCATATCGAGCTTGGCCGGAAGTGGGAACACGGCGCTCGCTGGCACACGGACGTAGTCGGCAAAGCCTCCATGCACCATGTTTCCCAACACACGCAGCTCAGGACAAAGCTGGTAGTTGCCGCTGAGGCAAAAGTTGCATTGTCGGCAGGTAACGAGCGGCTCGACGACGACGAGGTCGCCCGCCCGCACGTTGCCCACTCCCGGCCCGACCTCGGCCACTTCGCCTGCAATCTCGTGCCCAGGGCACACCGGCGGAGGCGGAAACTGCCCGCTAAAAAAGTGCAAGTCGCTGCCACAAATGCCACAGTTGTGCACCCGCACCACGACTTCTCCACTCGCCGGCTTCGGATCGGGAATCTCGCGCAGTTCGGTTTTGCGTGGTTCCAAACAAAACGCGGCTCGCACCGGACCCTCCTTTCGTCTCTTCGACCAGCGCCACTATCCGTAGGCACGTACAAAAAACCAGTACGTCCCCAAGCCCAACACGATCGCGGAGGCAACATCCACCACCCACGCGCCCAAGGCTGGCCGCACGCCCATCAACCAGCGCAGGAGCGGCCACGTGATTCCTACGACCGCGAGCTGTCCGAGTTCCACGCCCAGGTTAAAGCCACCCAGTGCCATGGCTAGCGCCATCGGTGGCAAGCCAACCTCCAACAGCACCGTGGCAAAGCCAAAGCCGTGCACCAAACCAAACAAGAAAGCCACCACCCAGCGCCACGAGTCCGCCGGCGGTCCACTCTGAGCCCAAGCGAAAAACGAAGCAGCAAACAGCGCCGTGCCCGCACTGACCGGAAAGGGCACGTTTCCGCGGCCCGTAGCTGCCAACACGGTCACGACGGCAGCGCCGCCGACGAAGAACCACGGGCCACGCCAGCATCGCTGGCTTCGAAGCCACAGGTTCTCCACGGCCACCATGGCAATGGAGAAGCCAATCAGGGCTTCGACCGCCTGAGCGTCTGGCTTAAGCCAACCCAACACGGAGCACGCCAGGGTCACGCTATGTGCGACCGTGAACGCGGTGACCACTTTCGCGAGCGAGGCCAACGACCCTCCCAGCAGTACGAGGGCGACGACGAAGGCGAGGTGATCGTACCCTGTCGCGATATGCTCGAGCCCTAAGGTCAAGTACCCGAGGAATCCCGTCGGCGCTTCTCGGGCGGGCGGGCCGTTGTCTTCTTCGATCGTCCACTCGCGCTGCGCCGCAGTAAAAACCTTTTCCAGGGGGGTTGGGGTCAGCCCTTCCACGCGCACGAAATGCAAGTGCGTCGGGGCCACCTCGAACATCATGTCGCTGCGAATGCGCACCGTACGCCCCGGAGGGCACTCGAACGTCCACGAGAATGCAAGCCGCCCCGCTCCTGGCCGGAGATTGCGAGGGAGCGATTCGGCAGCGCAGGGCTGGCCGTCGATGCTCACCAACATCCGCTCGCGCAAATACTGCGACAACTCCCGGTCGCGTTCCGCAGGTGGGTACAACCCCCAAGCAAAGTGGGTCGTGTCCAACTCGGCCAACCGGACCAAAACTTCCACTTTCGATCCCTCAAACTTCCAAGTCGAATAGGAATGCGTTCGGTCGTGCGCCAAGGCAGCGCCACAGATCAGCAACCCGCCAATCGCAAGAACGGCTCCCCGCACGGCAACGCTCTCCATTCGCTCAGTCCTTGGGGGTGCTTCTCCCGTCGGGAGGAGTCTCGCCAGCTTGTTCCACGTCCGGAGCTACAACCACTTTGGTGCGTGCGCGAAGCTCGTCGAGGTACGTGCGCAGCGCTTGATCCGCGGCCCGGCGGCGAAATTCCTGAAGCACCTGTGTGCGGACCTCCTCGAATTGCGGGGGATCCCCACGCCGGCGCTCAGCAAGCAGCAAGATATGCCATCCCGTTGCGGAGCGTACGGGCTCGCTCACTGCTCCGGGGGCCAGTTGAAGGACTGTCCGGAACGCCGTGGGACCCAGCAATTCCCCGAGCTTGCTTGCAGGTAACAACGTATCCGGCACGGGTGGGGACTCCTGGTCACCGAAGGCCCGGCGAACCTCTTCGAAGGCCTCACCCGAAGCAATCCGCGCGCGGGCCGATCGCGCACGTGCTTCGGCTGCGGCAGACTCCTCAGGCGTTTCTGCCCGGAACCAAATTTGCCGCACGCGGAAAAGCTCCGGACCCTCGAACCATTCTCGATTGGCGGCGTAAAAGCGGCGAAGCTCCGTGTCGCTCGGTTCTACTGCATCTTGGCTTGTTACCACCGAGTCGATCACCGCGCTCACCAACGCGCGGCGGGCGCGCACATCGGTGCGCGGCAGGTCCATTTCGAGGGCGCGCTGCAAGAGGAGTTCCTCGTCGATCAAGCGATTCAGCGCAAACGTACGATCCGCGGGCTCCAAGGGTGTTTTTCGATCCATTGACAGTGCAGCGATTGCACGCTCCCACTCCGCGCGCCAAATCACCGCCTCGCCTACACGTGCCACGGCTCCTGGCGGCAGCACCGCACTTTGCTGGCCGGACCGGACAATTCCAAGTCCGGCGCACAAGATGCCCGCGGCAGCGCCACACGCAAACAGCCAGCGGATCCGTTGTAATGGTGGGCGCGAAGACTCGGTCAGCTCGGCGGCCGCAGGTAAATTGGACTGGACCACGCGCGTTCCTGGTTCGGCCATAGGCAGTCGTCTTCGTACGGAGTGCGGTAGTCGCCGTAGCAGGGCCGAGCCTCGATACAATTCCCCTGTTCGTCGTAGCGGCACCGCAGCCCCCCGGCGTTCACCGCCAGCGTTGGCTCCTGCAGCGCACGCACGTAATACACAAATTCCCGCTGTGCGGAAGGATAATCCGGGTCCTCGAACTCCACCTCGCAGCCGGTAGAGGTATTCGGACATTCGAAGCGCCGCCACGGATCCTCGATCAACGTTGCGATGGCCTCTCCGGCGTATTCCTGGGGACGGATCCGGATCACGTGGATTTCGGTGATCCGATGCCGCTCGTCACTCGGGTTGTAGCACTCTCCACGACACAGGCGTGCGAGACGCTCAGGGCTCAACGCTCGGGTGGCATACTCTGGGCAGCCCGGCAGTTGTTTGCGGGCTCCGATTGCGCGAACACGGAAACGGGGAACCTCCGATTGCACCGTTTCCGTTCCCATCGGCAATTTACTGCCGTCGTTGCGGAGAAGATCGAACCACAGCAAGATTCGGTCGCCGCTCGTGCCGTAAACTTCGCGCCGCTTCAAAGCGCGCCAAATGGACTCCCGGTCGCGCCCTTCCGCATGAACAGCGACCAGCCCGCCGGTCATGAAGAACGAAGCTTGCCGCTCGACTTCCATGATTTGGAAGGGCTGCAGGCGTGAGGTCGCAGGATCGAACGGTCTTGACTCTGGCTGCGGCTTTTGCGGTTGCAACACGCGCTCTCGCCACTTGGCATCGCGCGCGCCCGTGGCCTCGGTCATCATCCGACGCCCGAACTCTTTGTATCCGGTTCCCGGACGCGCTTTGTGATTGTCACTGGATGCGATAAATCCGAACCGAAATCGGCGCGGACTGCCGTTCTCGAAGTTCGAGAGTGCCAAGATGTACTGGGCCGAGTTTGCCGGCCGGTAATTGAACGCTGGATTGAAGCAATTACGGCACTGACCGCAGTCGAGCCACTCTGCGGCTTCAGCGCCTGGAACGGTCATGTGCCCAGCGATCCCAGCACGCAAGTAGTTCACGCGCGCTGCACGCACGCGCTGCTCGCATTCTTGCGGCGAGATGTTCCCGCAGCGCTTCCGAACGATCTCGCCAGCTTGCCAGCAACAAGGCAAGTAATCCTTGGTCGGTTCCGGGCAGATCGGCTGGCCTTGGTCATCGAACCGCACGGGCCGCCAATCGCGATACTCTTCGGAATTTCCGTGTCCTGAATAAATCTCGAACAAAAACTGCCGGCTGGGGTCGTGCATGCGTCCGGAAAGCTGTTTGTCCCACGACGCATCCGGCGGCGTGTAAAACCCCCAAGTAGTTCCATGAGGAATCACCAATACGTCGAAGCCCCACTGCGCCAACTTCTCGAACAGCTCGGCGGGAGTCAGGGCGTTTTCGTGACAATCTGGCGGCAACTGCCGCGTGTTCACTCCCCGCGGGCAAAGGGTCAACTCGCGGTTCTCTCGCTGAAACTCAGCAAAGTCGTAATATCGCTGCCGGTTGGGCCAATCGAGCAGTGGGAAAAGAATCCGCTGTCGGAGCGGGGGCGGTGTGCGCAAGGCGCCAATGAGCTGGTCGTTTAACGCGCTGATCGGCCTGGTAGGTACCCGGTCCTCCTCGAGATCCTTGAAGATCACATTGCGGTGGCCATAGTGTTCCTCTGCGGTCCGTCCCACTTGCGACCATTCCCAACCAAGGAACGCTACCACGTCGGGATTTTTCGGGTCGCCGGCCAGAGCATTGCACTGCCGAATCGTTTCTTTCGTTTCCTGCCAATGGCGTGGGGTCAGTGCCTCGGCGTGGTCGTTAATGCTCCAGAAATCCAAGCCGGAGCAATAACGGGCAAAGTCGCAAGCGTCGGCCGGCGGGTGCGCTCCCTCGCCTTGTAACATCGGCAAGCTCATCACAAAGGCATCGGCGGAAAACGTCGTGTGCACGTGAAAATCGCCGAACAGGATTTGCTTTGTCGGCGCCTCCGACGGGGCCAAGGCAGCGGCGGCTTCCCTTTCTTTCGCCGCACGTTCTACCAACACCGGCTCCGGTACGCGTTTGCCCTCGATGGTCCCGGGACCTTCATGTTGTCCGCGACAGCTTCCCAGCAGGCCCAGAGCCAGCAGGCAGCCGACCGTTTTGCTCAACTTGCGACCGTTCATGGGCTGGGCGTTATCATGGAGCAAATTCTAGAGCCACTCACTCGCGCGGTGTTCGCAGTTTTTCTTGGTGTCGCAGACCCGTTCCCAAGAAGAGCCAATTTGTCCGGCAAATCCGCTCGGCGGGCCTGCCTTTTCCGACAGGGAGCCTCCTCCGGAGCGCCGGATCACCCGCGGGAGAGACGCGTCGGCAACGGGTCTTCCTTAATTGCCCGGCGAACCCGGACCAACAAACGTCGAGTCGAGTTGACCCTTCGGCCCTGTCACGCGCGGTGGACGCGGGAAGCCTGGAGCTAACATGCCCACCCACGCGTCGGCCGACGCCACACCGGCGCGGGAGAAAAACTCTTGGGCCCGCTGCCGCGCTGTTTCGCCGACGGGCGTCGGACACAGATCAGAGGCACGATACGCCGCGACCGCGGCACCCAGAGCCATGCGGGCAGACTCGAACTTTTGCTCCGCTCTCGCCAGCAGCTCGGCGCCGAGCGAACGCTCGTCCGTCGCGATGGCCAAAGCCGCGCGAAACACCAGCGCCCACGCGCTGGCGTCGGTACGGTGTTCCTTCTCAAGTCGGCGGACGACGTGCTCGAGCTCCCGCCGGTATCGCTTCTGGTCCTCGGGCTGATGTTCCAGGCATGCTAACGCTAGGCGGCCCTGCAACATCAGGGCGTCCAGCCGGAAAATCGCATGCCGTGCAAACCCGCCCCGTTCCAGCGCGGGCCAAATCGGAGCGCACTGCGACACCGCGGCAAGCGGACGGCCCTCGTACATGTCGCAAAGCGCTGCCAGGCGAGCGGCATAGAAATGCTGAACGTGAAACCCTGGGTGCACCCACAATCGCCGGCTCTCGACAGCCAACGCACGGGCTTCGTTGGGTTCCCCGCGAACCAATGCACACATGCCCTCGTACAGTAAGGCGGTCACCTCCGCGTAACGATTTCCGGTTCGATTGGCCTCGTGAATCCAAGAAGCTGCTTGGCGGTGCAGCTCCGGAAACGCGCCGCACTCTTCCAGCGCACGGAACTTCGCCATCGTGGCAATGCTGATCTCCCACGTAGTTCCGCGGCATTCGGCGCGCAACACGCCGAGTGCCTGCTCGCACAATGAGGCCATGTCTTCCCAGCGGCATTCGATCATGCGTACCTGTGCCAGACCGATGCCGGTGACTGCCTGGAGGTACGGGTCGCCCGTCGTGCGTGCGATCGCAGCAGCACGGTCGATCATGTTTGTCGCCCAGCGGGAAAACATTCCGCCGAGGGGCAACAAGTTGCTTCCAACAAAGGACAGCGACCGCGCCACGCGACGAACGTCGCCGCTGCGCAGTGCCCACCACAGCGCCGCAATCGAGAAGTACAAACCGCGCGACGGATCCACGAGCGATAAGCCCTTCGCCGCAGCATGGCACGCGTCGCAGTGTGCCTCCGCTCCGGAGCGCCGGGTTTGTGTCACGCCAGAGCGGGCCCGTGCACGGCGCTCAGCCACCCACAACGGCAGGATGGCGAGCGCTGAGCGCCGCAACGCCTGGCCTGGAGTTCGCGGGTAGTGCGCCCCTGCCCGTTCGAGGACGTTCTGCAACACGGTGGTGCCCTCGGCAACGCGGCCACTCATCAACAATTCTTCTGCGGCACGTCGTTGCAGCTCGTGCAACGCGTTCCGGTCCTCTTCCTCTTGCGCGAGCGTCAAGAACACAACTGCAGCCTCCGCTCCCCGGCCGGCGTTTACCAGCGCCTCCGCACGCTTTCTTCCGATTTGTTTTGCCGTGCGAGCCGGAAGGTCGCTCCACAGCGCAAGCGCCTCCCCGTACAAATCTGCTGCTTGGTCAAAGGCCAGTTGCAGAAAAGCACGGTCCCCCGCCCGCGTTGCCCAAATGCTCGCCTCTTGTCTGCGCCCAGCCGCTCGCCAATGGAAGTAAACCCGCTCTTCTTCCACGTTGCCCTCGCCCGCGAGCGAGGAAGCAAGCAAAGCGTGCACGCGCTGAGCGTCCGCGGCTGGCATGCGGTCGTAGAGAGCTTCCCCGATCCGCTGATGGTACGGCTCGATCAACACACGCTCCCCAGCGCGGCTCGTTTGCAGCAAAAGCGCGGACTCCAGGAGCGCCACCAACGGCCTTCCGCGCTCACCCAAACCGGCCATCCGCAGTAACAAACTGCGCTCGAGTGGACGCGCGGCTACTGCGGCAAGCTCGAGAATGCGGCGCGCCGGACTCGGTAGGCGTTCCATCCAAGCGCCAACGACGTCCCGCAAAAGCAACCCGGACGCCCGCTTGCCCTCTTCGCCGCGCCGCAAGTGAGAAGCCAGTTGCACGAGCAACAGTGGCGAGCCGCCTGCTTCGTCAAGGACTGCCTGCGCCTCCAGCAAGGGTGATCCACCACCACTGCCCAAATCTTCCAGGAGCCGTGTGGCTGCGCTTTCGTCCAGTGGGCCCAAGGAAAGGACGTGAACCACTTCCGCCCACGGCCGCCACGGGGATCCTAGGAGCAGGGCCGATGCTGCGCCCTCAGGCTCCGGCCGGTGGCATAGGATCAACAATGCACGCGGGGCTTCGGGCGGACGCAGCACGGCTTCGAGCAAACTTACACTGTCCGCGTCGGCCCACTGCATATCGTCGATCCACAGCACCAAAGGGCGCGTTTCACTGAGCTGTACCAGCAACCCGCGCAGGGCCTCGAAGGCGATTCGGCGGGTTTCTCTTGGCTGAGCGCCAAGCGACGCTTCCGCCGGATCTGCTGTCACGAACGTTCCGAGTATGGGGAACATCCGCACCAAGGCGTTTCCCTCAGCAGAGGACAGCGAAAGCCCCCGTGCCTGGACGTCGGACACCAGCCAAAGAGCAAGTTCGTCCACGATTCCATCCACAGCGTTGAACGGCAGCAACTCTTGCGGGTGGCAGCGAGCGCGCAGCACGAGGGGCCCTTCGTCGGCAGCCAACAAGCGCCGCAAAAACTCGCGCACCAGTTCCGTTTTGCCCATACCGCCCGCCCCCTCGATATGGACCGCCACTGTACGACCCCGTACAACTTGCCTGTACAACGACTCTAACTGGGCAAGCTCGCGCTCGCGTCCGACAAAGGTCTTGCGCCGTTCCTCTTGAGCCAACACGACGCACCCACTGGAGGCGGTTGCGGCTTCCGTCGCGCATGTTTCCTCGAGCACCTCGGTCCACACGGCGCCGTCGGGGCGGCGTGCAGGGTCTGGGTCGAGGGAAGAAATCAGCAACGCGCCAACGCGGTCCGGCACACGGTCCGACAGCCACGACCCGATTTCTGCGGGCGGGGTTTGCTTCGCCAGCCACACCTCCGCAGCTGAGCCGTGAAACAACGGCCGGTCAGCAATTGCCTCGAACAACAGAACAGCAAGGCTGTACCAATCACACGCCGGCGTCGGCGGCCTGCCCAGGATGGCCTCTGGAGCCATGTACACCCAGGTTCCCGCCGGGCCCCGTTCGATCATCCGATCGATGCCTTCGGGCTGACGATAGGCCGCCAAACCAAAGTCCAGCAACACCACGCCGCCACTCCTGCGCTCCAGAACATTACTGGGCTTGACGTCTCGATGCACGATTCCCGCCGCGTGAACGAGGTTCAGCGCGCTCGCCAATTCTCGGGCGCGCTCGAGCAAGACGGCACAAGCGTTGGGCGGGAGTGGCTCGCGCTGTGGGCTATCCGCACCCGGGAGCGCGTCGGCAAGTTCGGGGACCAAGGGACTCCCATCGATCAGCTCCATCGAGAAGTACGCTGTACCGCCTCCGGAAAAAAGCTCGTACATCTCCACCAAGCCCGGGTGCCGCAAGGAGCGCAAGATCCGGAACTCCCGCTTCAAGCGGTAGATCGCCTCCGGGCTCCAACCTTCGAGGCGCTTCAATGCCACTTCGGTTTCGGTTTCGCGATCGTATGCGCGTAGCACAACGCTGTGGGCTCCGCGGCCAATGACCCCTCGGACCTCGAACCTCCCGGCATCGTCCGGGCTCGACTCCATGGGTGCCGCAACCCCCATCACTCGTCGCGCCCCGTTCCCAACCCGAAAGCACGAATCAGCCGGTGCACATGCGACCGCGCCATTTTCAGCCGACGAGCCGCTTCGGTTACATTTCCTCCGGTCCCGTCCAACGTCCGGCGCAGCAACTCTGTTTGGAATCTCCGGGTCGCCTCGTGAAACGATGCCTCCGTACCGAACAACCCCGCCGGTATCGCGCCGGTCAGTTCGTCCGGTGCATCAAACGCGGTCTCCGGGAACAAATGACGAGGTTCCACCTCCGCGCAGCGTTCTGTGGCTGCGCGCACCACCCCGGCCTCGACGACGTGAGCAAGCTGCCGGATATTTCCCGGCCACGGGGCAGCTTCGAGGGCACGCACACTTGCGGGAGCCAGACCAATGGTGCCCAATTTGTGCCGCGTACAGGCTTCCCCGGCAAAGTGCCGCGCTAGCTCGGCAATGTCCTCTTTCCGCTCCGCCAACGAGGGAAGCCGAATGGGCATCACTTCCAGTCGATAAAACAAATCTTCCCGGAAGCGTCGCTCGGCAACGGCGCGCGACAAGTCGCAATTCGTCGCCGCTAGGATCCGTACGTCAGCATGATGCGGCTTCGCACTGCCCAACGGAAAATACTCGCGTGTTTGCAACAAGTGCAGGAGTTTGCCCTGAGCAGCAAGCGGTACGTCGCCAACTTCGTCCAGCAGCAACGTCCCACCTTCAGCGGCAGCTACTTTCCCGACGAGCGGCCGCGTCGCAGTGGAGTGCGCGCCCTGCAGGGCGCCGAACAGTTCGCTTTCCACCAGGGTTTCGGGAAGGGCGGCACAATTGAGTTCGACGAACGGCCGATCTGCCCGTGGGCTATTCTCGTGCACGATGCGGGCAAACTGGCTTTTCCCCGTGCCCGACTCTCCGGTGAGCAACAGGGTCAGATCCAGAGCGGCCACCATGTGGGCTTGTTCGAGCACCCTCGCTAACGCCCGCGAGTGGCCAATGACTCCCGAGAGTTTCAGTCCTGAGCGAGCGGCTACCGTCGGATCCTCACCGCCAGCCTGGCGCCGCGCCAACAACACGCGCTCGGCGAGAGGCGCAAGGAGGCGGGCTATGGTTTCCACCGTATGGCAGCACTCGTCCGACAACCCAGGCATGTGCTCCCCGCCTTGCAGGTACACCACACCACACGGCGGGTCCTTGCCGATCGGCGCACAGCACACTGCGCCAATCTGCGCCGAGGATACGCTCGCGCGTTGGTTAAAGCGAGGGTCTGTGAATGCCGCTGGGGTGCGTATGGCTTCTCCCGAAGCCAGAACCGAAGCGATGATGCCACGAGAAACGAATGAGCGAACCTGCTCCACCTCTACCGACGAAAACCCGTGGGCACGGAACCACACTGCGCCTTCGGAGTGGAATGGGTCGTGATTCGGGTCCGTCAATTCCATGTAGCCCTGGCGTGCGCCTGTCATTTCGACCAGCAGCAGCAAGGCTTCCTGGAGAAAAGGTTCGATCGCCGTCTCGCGCCCGAGTTCGAGCAACCGCAGGTACAGGTCACGCTCACGGCGGACGCGGGCAAGCTCGTCGCTGCCCGTTGGGTTCATTTGTGGCCCAGACTACGCCTCCTGCTGTTCCAAGGCAAGCGCCAGCGGCTCGAAATCGAGACACTGCAGTTCCACGAACAAAGGGGTGTACTCGATCCGAGTCACCGACAGAGCGTGCTTCGTCGACAGAGCCGCGTTCCGAAGTTGGCACGGTCCTTGATGATGCACTCGGTCACAACAAATGGCTCGAACCGAGCAAGTGCTCACTGGCCAGGTCACGCGCGACGAGAGCCCCACTGCACCAGAACCAAGATCAAGGAGGAGAACATGACCCGACATACCACCCACCACCGCCCAATCGACGCGCTGTTCAGCGTAGCCATCGCCGTCGCCACAACGATTTTCACTGTCGGCACGGCCTCGGCCGTCGACCCCCTCGGCTGCCAAGCAGCAAAGTTTTCGGCTCAAGTCCACCACGCCCGGTGCATCGTTCGTTGCCAAAGCCGGGCTTCCGACCGAGTGGATGCCTGCGAGAAAAAATGCGACAACCGTCGCGACCGCCGGCTGATCGTCTTACAGCGATCTCCAGTTTGTACGGGTGTGTCCCCGAGTACTGAGCCGAACAACTCGGCGTGCGACTTGCAACTCCTGAACGCCGGGTGGAAACAAGTAAAATGTTTCTTGCGCTGCGAGCGGCTCGGAACCAGCAGGGAGGCGTTCGATACCACAGGGTGCAACAACAAGTGCACCGTGCGTTTCAACGCCGCGAAGGGACGTATCCTGCATCAGCCTATTTGCTCGCGACACGATGGGCGCATGCCGACCGTCAATTAGCCGCGTTGCAGGACCAAAGACACTCTCGTGAGCTGGCCAGCGGGCGCGGAGGGAAATCCCCTCCGCGCCCGCACTTTTTTGGGGAGCACCAGTCCCGGACTATGGTGACAAACGCTGACCTACCCGTAAGCCGATTTCCGCGGCAACCTCGTGCGCCGGGCGCTTGGCTCCTGAACCGTACCGGAGCCTGCGCAAGGCGATGGCCCCCCCGTTCGCGGCAACAACGAGGCCATCACGTCCAACTTCGAGCACGGTCCCCGGTTCCGCGGACTGCGGAATGGCAAGCTTGCGGGCATCGAAGTACCGAAGTTTCTCTCCTTCGACGACGTTATAAGCGCCTGGTTGAGGATCGCAGCCGCGGATCAGGTTGTACACGCGATCGACAGGCTGCGACCAATCCACAACCGCGTGTTCGTCTCGGCACAAGGGGTCGTACGTCGCTTGGGACTCGTCCTGCGGAATCCGTGGGGCGGTGCCCGCGGCGATCGCGCGAACCGCCTCCACGACCGCATCGACCCCGAGAGGGAAGAGTTTGTTGAAGTACAGCGTCGCTGCGGTGTCGTCGGGGTCGATGCTCGCTTCTTTTTGGAGCAAGATAGGACCAGTATCGATCCCTTCGTCTACCCAGAACACGGTCACGCCTGTGCGCGTCTCACCTTTGATAATCTGCCACGGGATCGCACTACCACCGCGATACTTCGGAAGCAGCGAAGGATGGAAGCAAATGCTGCCGAGACGCGGCAGCCGAAAAAGCTCGGGAGGAACGATTTGGGTCACATAGGCCAGCACAGCGAGGTCGGCTTGAAGCTCTTGCCACTTCTGCCGCACCGCGGGATCCTTGAGCGTGCGCACTTGGAAGACCGGAATCCCGCGTTTGGCTGCACGTTCTTTCACCGGCTCCGGTTTGTCTGGGGCCGGGTCGGGCGGGCAGTAAACGGCCACCACTTCGTGTCCTTCTTGAATCAATTTGTCGAGTACTTCGGCAGCGAACGCAGCTTGTCCGACGAGGATGATTCTCATCGAGTTCCCTTCTAGAACGCCGTGCGTACCGGCCTTAGGGACGCAACTCAGCTCTTCAAATGACGCGCGAAAAATTCGAGCGTCCGTTTCCAAGCGTCAGCAGCGGCGTCCGGACGGTACGAATCTCGCTCGTCGCAGAAAAACCCATGTGGTGCGCCAGGGTAAACAACCACCTCGGCCTGTTTCCCCAGCTCTCGCAACCGCGATTCGATTCGGCGCACTTCGTCCATGGGAATGAAAGGGTCGACTTCGCCAAAAAACAGCAGCATCGGTGCTTGTAACTGATCGGCGTAATCCAGGGGCGCCTTCGGGGTCTTGTCACTTGGCTGCATGACACTGCCGATTCCGCCCCCGTAAAACGGCACTGCCGCACGGATGGCGTTGTTCCGGCACGCGGTGAGGAAAGCAACCCGGCCACCCATGCAAAAACCGGTAACACCGATACGGTCGCGCTTGACGTTCGGCATGTTCTGCAGGAACGCGACGGCTGCATTCATGTCGCGCACGATGTCCTCATCGCGCAAACTCGTGAGCAAGCGAATTGCTTCGGGCAAGTTGTCGTAGCCAACTACCGTATTCGGTGACACCCGGTGGTACAAATCAGGCGCCAAGGTCACGTAGCCCTCACGGGCCAGGCGTTCAGCCACATTTTTGATGTGCTGGTTCAGCCCGAAGGCTTCCATCACGACAATCACTGCCGGATACGGTCCGGCCCCTCGTGGCTCCACCAAGTAGGCAGGCATCGACTCACCGTTGACCGGAATTTTTACCATCGTGCCGGCTATCTCCATTTGCTCCCTCCTCGACAAGGCAGCCGATATATGGCCAGCGGGGGTCGTTTGCAACCGGAGCTTCCCTTGCCAACTGTTGCCGCCGCCCGGTCTGTTCGATTTCGGAAAATCCGAACTCATGGAACGTTGTGGGATGCTGCGCAGCCTGTTTTTCCGCAACGCTACTTACGCTTCTCCCCCTTAGGAGTGTCGGCCGCCCAAGACAGATTCACCCCCAGGGAGGGCCCCGGCCGCAGCCGGGCCCAGGGTCCGGAAACCCGACGCGCACCGATCCCACGGTGAACCCGCCACCTGGGCCGCAGCAAAACCCCGTTTGCAAGCGCACAGGTGGTCGACTAGTAGACCGACCCTGGCCTATCGGGAAGGAGAACCACGGTGCGGAGGGACAAGACCAACTACGTGATCCAATCGGTTTCGCATGCGCTGGATGTGCTCGAACAGTTTTCAGAGAATCACGAAGAGCTGGGGATCACGGAGTTGAGCCAACGCCTAAAGCTGCACAAAAACAACGTGTTCCGCATCTTGGCCACGCTCGAGGCTCGGGGCTACATCGAGCAAAACAAGCGCACTGAGAACTACCGGCTCGGGGTGCGTTGCCTCTCCCTCGGGCAGAGGTACCTAAGCCAGCTCGGGTTGTTGAAACCCGCTCGGCCTGTGTTGCGGGAGCTGGCGCAACGAACTGCGGAAACCACGCTCCTCGGGGTAGCGCGCGCGGGAGCTGCGGTCGTGCTGGAAGCGATCGAAGGCGGTCAAGCCGTGCAGGTCGTCGCACGAATTGGCGAACCCGCACCCTTGCATTGTACGGCAATTGGCAAACTGGCGTTGGCTTTTGGCGAGGCGACCTTGCGGGAGGGATTGCCCGATCGCCTGAGTCCGTGCACGGAGAATTCACTGGCGACGAAGGAACAGCTCCTCGCCGAGCTCGATCGCATCGTGCGGCAAGGGTACGCGCTGGAACGCGGGGAACATGTAACCGACGTCTTCAGTGCTGCGGCGCCCGTTCGTGACTACACGGGCGCTTTCGTCGCCGCGCTGGCAGTCGCAGCACCGATCCACCGCGTAAGCGACAAGCGTTTGCACGAGGTCATCCTTCCCGCTCTTGTGGGCGCCGGTCGGGAGCTCTCGGGGCGCTTGGGCTTCGAGCCTCCCAAGTAACCGAGAGGCTGCCCGTTCTCTGTGGCGTGAGGCGTTGGCAGGCTTCCGCTGAAGGATTGTCCGCTCGTGGCCTGGTGCGCTGCGGCGAGCCACGAACGAGATACACCGAGGATACGGAGGTGCACGACGCGGAGGCAATCCCCCAGGGTGCGAGCCGCGCGTGGGCGTGACCCAGCGAGACACGTCAGGCGGTCGGGAAAATCGCCGTCACCTAATCCCGCGCTGTTCCTTGAACGGACCTATGGCCTTTGGTAGCGAGTGGGGGTTTTCCAAATCGGGACAGAAAAAGGAGGCCTTCCGTGAAGATTCTCGTTACCGTGAAGCGGGTACCCGACCCCAACGCAACGATTCGGGTGAAACCAGACGGCACGGGCATCGTGACCGACAACCTCAAGTTCGTGGTCAACCCATTCGACGAGATTGCCATCGAGGAAGCCCTGCGAATCAAAGAGAAAGGCGGCGGCGCTGAAGTCGTGCTCGTCAGCATCGGCGCCAAAGTTGCTCAAGAGCAGCTTCGAACGGGCCTGGCGATGGGGGCCGACCGTGCCATCCTCGTTGTCGCGGAACAGGAACTCGACCCGCTTGGGGTGGCGAGAATCTTGGCAAAACTCGTGGAACAGGAAAAACCGGACCTGGTGTTGATGGGCAAGCAAGCGATCGATGACGACGCGAATCAAACCGGGCAAATGCTCGCTGCTCTACTTCAGTGGCCGCAAGCAACCTTTGCTTCGAAAAAAGAAAGTCTCGAATCGGAGGCCGAAAAGAGCGGGCTTCCTGGCATTCAACTGAGCAACGGAACGGTCACTGTGGTGCGCGAGGTCGATGGGGGACTCGAGACGCTACGCATGCCCATTCCTGCTGTCGTGACCGTGGACTTGCGCCTGAACATCCCTCGATACGCCTCGCTTCCGGGCATTATGAAGGCGCGCAAAAAGGAACTCAAAGAAATCCCAGTGGCCGACCTTGGGGTGGACGTTACGCCCAAACTGAAAGTGCTTCGCCTCGACCCCCCACCCAAGCGAAAGGCAGGCCGCAAGGTCAGTTCCGTGCAGGAGCTCGTACATTTGCTGCACACGGAAGCAAAGGTCATCTAAGCGTTTGAGCGTTTTCGAAGGAGACGAAAGCCATGGGCAATGTATTGGTTTTTGCAGAGCATCACGGCGGCAAGTTGGCAAAGCCGACGCTGGTAGCCGTTCAGGCGGGAAAGACCTTGGCCTCCAAAACCGGAGGCCAGTGCCAAGCGGCCATTCTTGGGAAAGGCATCGAATCCCTCGCGAGCGAGCTGGCCGAGTACGGGGTGCAAGTGGTGTACGCGTTGGAGCACGACGCTTTTGCGAATTACACCGCCGATGCCCACGCCGCCGCTTTAGCCCAGCTCGTACGTGACAAAGGAGTGGAGACGTTGCTGGCCACGTCGACGGCGGTCGGCAAGGACCTGCTTCCGCGTGTAGCTGGGCTTTTGGGGGTCGGCATGGCAAGCGACGTACTTGCGTTTCACGACGACGGTACGATGACGCGGCCGATGTACGCCGGTAACGCAGTCGCTACGGTGCGGCTAGAGAGCACCCCCAAAGTGATCAGCGTGCGATCGACGGCCTTCGACGCTGCAGCAAAGGACGGTAGCAAAGCACCGGTGGAGAAGGTGAGCGTGACGCTGGATCCCCAGGCGCAGCGGATGCAGTTCGTAGAGTTCAGCGAAACCAAATCCGACCGGCCGGTGCTGACCGAGGCGCGGATTGTCGTATCAGGTGGGCGCGCCCTCAAGTCAGGTGAAAACTTCAAAACGATCCTCGAACCGCTTTGCGACGTGCTCGGGGCCGCCATGGGGGCAAGCCGGGCAGCGGTGGACGCTGGCTTTGTTCCGAACGACCTCCAAGTTGGCCAGACGGGCAAGGTGGTCGCGCCCGATTTGTACATCGCGGTTGGGATTTCCGGCGCCATTCAACACTTGGCAGGAATGAAGGACTCCAAGGTCATTGTGGCCATCAACAAGGACGAAGAAGCTCCTATCTTCCAGGTTGCGGACTACGGCTTGGTGGCAGATCTTTTTAAGGCCGTACCGGAGCTGACTGAAGAAATCAAAAAGCTCAAGGCGTCTTGAAAGACACGCAGTAGGGGCGACCTCGGTGGGTCGCCCCTTGGTGCGTCCCGGCATTGCCGGGCCAGGGCGACGCACCGCGTCGCCCGTACAATGGCGGACCACGCAAACCAAAGGGTCGGGGTGTGTAGGGGTGTTGCAGCCCCCACCTCACCTTTTATCCTCTCCGCCCCCAGCTCGGGGGCGGAGAGGAGTCCTTTGGTTCGGTGGGTAAAGAGTCACAAGTCGATTCACTTCCCACCAGGGTCGAGCGCGAGACAATTCTCCTCTCCCTCGCCCTGGCTAGGGCGAGGGAGAGGAGAAAAGGTGAGGGAGTGGGTCGATCTTTAGCGCCGGGCACATCGGCAACAGTTCCACTCCCTCCCAGAACTGCGAGGTTTGCGTTAGGCGCCCCGCCCGCTCGCCCGTGGCGGGTCCTAGCACCGCGTCGTCCCTACATGCGGTCGTGCGCGGGCCGTGGTCGCTAGGGGTCAGGCACCGCTGCCAGTTTGCATGCGCTCGGCGACGATTTCCATCACGTCCAATGCCTGAACCTTTTCCTCCAGGTTCTTCGACTTGAGGCCATCGTCGATCATGGTCATGCAAAATGGGCACGCGACGGCAACGGCGTCCGGTTCGGTCTCCAGCAGTTGCTCCACGCGGCGCAGGTTCACGCGTTTATCCGGGTCTTCCTCCATCCACATGCGTCCGCCGCCCGCCCCACAACACATGCCAAAACGGCGAGAGCGAACCGGCTCCTTCAATTTGAGGCCGGGGATGCTTTGCAGGATCCGCCGGGGTGCATCGTAGACCTCGTTGTAACGGCCAAGGTAACAGGAATCGTGATAGGTGACCGTCCGCGCTCCGTCGGTGGCAAAGCGGATCCGCCCATGAGCCACCAGCCGCTGAACGAACTCGGTGGCGTGGTACACCTCGTAGTGACCTCCGAACTGCGGGTACTCGTTTTTCAAGGTGTTGAAACAGTGAGGGCAGTTGGTGATGATCTTCTTCACCCCGTACCCATTGAGCACTTCCACGTTCATTTGGGCCATCGACTGGAACAAGTACTCGTTACCGATCCGCCGGGCGGTTTCTCCGTTGCACAGCTCCTCTTTCCCCAAGATCGCAAAGTCTACGCCCGCCTCTTTAAGGATCTTTGCGACCGCCTGCGTAGTCCGTTTGGCGCGGTCGTCAAATGCGCCGGCGCATCCTACATAGTACAAGTATTCGGCATCCGGCTTTTCCGCCATGGTTGGAATGCCCAACCCTGCGGCCCACGCATCCCGCTGGCTCGCGTCGACGCCCCAGGGATTGCTCTGTGTCTCCATCGCTTTGAAGGTCCGGGTCAGTTCCGTGGGGAAGCGCGCTTCTTCTTGCACCAAGTGCCGGCGCATATCCACGATTTTGTCGACGTACTCGATCAGCACCGGGCAGGCCTCCTCGCACGCGCGGCAGGTGGTACAAGCCCATAGCACCTCATCCAGGATCAGCTTCTCGCCGACGATATTCTCCCCCACGTTTTGAGTTTCCCCGGCAGCCGTTGCAGCGGTCGCAGCCATCGGCAGCGCCAACATCTCGTTCTCGTGCGAGTACAGATAGTCCCGCAAATTGAGGAGCAGTTGGCGCGGAGCCAGGAGCTTTCCGCTTTGCGTTGCCGGGCAGTGCGAGGAGCAGCGCCCACACTCCGTGCAGGAGTACATGTCCAAAACCTGCTTCCAGGTGAAGTGGTTGATGTGCGAGGAACCAAACCGGGTGGCATTCTCCAGGTCTTGCTTGGACAGCGCCCCCTTCGGCTGCGTCTTCAAGAAGAATACGTTCGGCAAGGACGTAATGATGTGAAAGTGTTTCGACAGCGGGAGGAGGTTCAAAAACACCAAGATGATCGTATTGTGCAGCCACCAGCCAAAGTCACTGAAGAACTTCGCTCCCTCCGTGCCGAACCAACCGGCAAGTGCGTGACCGACCATCCGACTGAAGGGTTGCCAGGCGGCTTCGCTCTGCACCTCCGGATTCGCCGCAGCATAAATCATGCGGCCACCGTCGTACAATTTGCCCCCGATCATGATGCCCCCGATAAAACAGAGAATCACGTACGCTTCCCAGTGCGACTGCTTTGCCAAGCGCTCCTCGGCAGGGAGGAATCCGTACAGCCTCTTTGGGTGTGTGATCGCCCAGCGGGTAATCAAGAACACCACGCACACGAGCACGATGACTTCCATCACATCTTTCAGGAAGAAGTACGGCCCGCCAAGCAAATCGGGACTGAAAAGAGGTACGTAGAAGTGATCCGAGTATGCCCGCCCGAACATGGTCAATACCTGGATTGCCAGGATCATGAAGCCCCAGAACACAAAAAAGTGGAGCCAACCGGCTTTCCACTCACTGATCGGCGACCCCGGCGGCGGATCCGGGACGATGAACTTCCGTTGGCCGAAGGCGTAGACCAGCACAGCTTTGATGCGTTCCGGAATGTTGTCGAAGCGGTCCTCGGGCTGGGCCTTGAGTAGGATCATGACTCGGCGGTACAGAGTGCGCCCGAACCAGCCGAGAGCAACCAGCATCATCCCGCTGAAGATCAGCGCGGTCATGCACAACCTCCATGGAGAGAAAAATCGTGAACGGCGCGACTCCTAAGATAAAGCCATCACCAACACAAGGTCGCACACGCTTCGGCTCACTGCTTCGTGTGGGAATTGCCCTAGCCTGGCTCTCCGGTGCAGGCACCGTTGCTTGCCAAGAGCACCCACGCGTACTCATCGAGACCCCAAAGGGCACGGTGGCCATCCCGGTGGAAATCGCGGCGACACCCGAAACACGCACGCGGGGGTTGATGTACCGGAAAGATCTGCCGGCGAATGCAGGGATGCTGTTCGTATTTCCCCAACCCGACGTGCTGCAATTTTGGATGAAAAACACGCCCCTATCGCTGGACATGATTTTCTTCGATTCCGAACGCCGCATCGTGGGCATCGTGGAGCGAGCGCAACCGTTTTCCACGAACCCCCGAGGACCGCAGGTGCCAGCCCAGTATGTCCTGGAAGTGCACGGTGGGTTCGCTCAGAAACACGGGATCCAGGTGGGGCAACAGGCCACGTTCGTTCGCGTGCCGCCCGCGGCGCATTGAGGCAAACCGCGCGACGGCTTGCCGAATTTCCGCGCATTGGTAAAGTAGCGGGCCTGCATGCGCCCACTTGGTGAGGAGGCTCGCAACCGACACACCTTGGGTAGTCGGGTGCAAGTCAGGTTGCCCAGGTGTGCTAGGCGGAGGGGACGTTTTTTTCCGGATTCGTCTGCCCTTCGTTCCACTGTTGCCGGGCCGGGCAGCTCGCCCCGGGTTCGCTGCAGCTTGGATGAGATTACGGTGAGGTAGGCAAGATGGCAATCGCGAAGGCCAAGGCCAAAGAGAAGGAAACAATCACCCGGGCACGGGAGAGTCTTGTGCCTCCCTCGCTCGAGGATCCGTTGGCTGAGCCGACATCCACGGACTCGCAACCGCTAGGTCCCTACGAAGAAGCGTTGAAGCAGGGCGAGGAACTCCGCCGCCGCCCCTACACGGCTGCTGGTGTTTTGCAGATCATTCGCCAGCACTCCAAGGGGCGAATGACCGTCTGGGAGCGCATCGACGTCCTTCAAGACAAAGGCGTGCAACCAATCATCCTGTACCAAAACTGGGGACGAAATTTGGACGGTGCCTCGATCGTCACCGCCATCCTGAAAATTCGCGGGCGCGATGTCGCCTTGTACGGGCACGACTTTACGGTTCGCGCCGGCTCGATGGACGCGACCAACGGGCGGAAATTGGCCAACCTGATTTACCTGGCCGGCAATCGTGGCATTCCCTTGATCGGCATGAACGATAGCGCCGGCGCGTTCGTACCCGCGGGCGTCGGTGGGCTCGACGGCTACGCGGAGGCGTTCACCGCTCTACGAAAAATCAGCGGGGTCGTCCCGAGCATCATGTGCATGTTCGGGTTCAACGCGGGAGGGGGCGCGTACCTCCCACGCCAGGGAAGTTTCATGATTCAGCCCGCGAACACGTTTTTCGGCCTCACCGGACCAGGAGTGGTGAAGAGTGCCCTCGGGGAGGATGTCACGCCAGACGACCTCGGCGGCCCCAAGGTGCATGGTGCCTCTGGAGTCACCGATATCACCGTGGCGGACGAAGTTGCGGCGCTACGCACGGCGCAGCGGCTGTTGAGCTACCTGCCCGACTCCAACAAAGTGAGCCCGCCATTTCAACCCACCAGCGATCCGGTCGACCGCCGCACGGTGGAAATCGACACCTTGCTGCGCAAGGCGTTCAACTCCCCTACGGGGTTCAACACTCCGTTCGATTCCTCGATCATCATTCAACAGGTGTGCGATCACGGGGACTATTTCGAGATCCAACCAGACCGCGCGCGCAACGCGATCACCGCCTTCGGGCGCCTGGGAGGCCACGTAGTTGGATTTGTCGCCAACAACAGCGCAGTCGCTAGTGGGCAAATCGACATCGACGCTGCCTACAAGATCGCCCGCTTCGTTCGCTTCTGCAGCATTTACAACATCCCCGTCATTTTCATGGAGGACACGACGGGCTTCCTTCCTGGGCGCGATCAAGAAAGCCGAGGCATCGTGCAAGCTGGTCGCGCGATGCTCGACGCGATCATCGACCTGCGCACCCCGCGGATTCTCCTAATCTTGAGGAATGCGTTCGGCGGGGCCTACGCAGCGTTCAACTCCTACGCCACGGGCGCCGACGTGGTTCTAGCACTTCCGACCACGCGGGTTGCCGTCATGGGTACCGCCGGCAAGGAGTACACGTACAAGAAAGAACTCCAGCAAGTGCGCGCCGCAGCCGCGAAAATGGCTGAAGAAGGCACGCTCGCACGGATCGAGGCCGGCATGTCCGCGGAGGAAGCCCGAAAAGAAGCCGAACGCGAAGCAACCGAATGGCTACGCGCGCAAGAAGCAGAGTTCAACCGGCGTTACGAGAAAGAGCTCATGAACCCGCGAGAAGCGCTCAGCCTCGGGTCGATCTCCGAAATTGTCATGCCTACCGACTTGCGCTGGGTGTTGTGGCGCAACCTTCAGTTCTTGCTCGACCACTACGAACCCGGCCCCTGGCAGTCGGTCCAAAGGGAGTTTCACTGATGTTGCAACCTACACCTGTGCAATCCCCCGAGCACGCCAACCCACTGATCCACCGCGACCGGCGGTTGAGTTTGTCCGATTCACCGTGGGTGCGCTCGTTCTCCTGCGAGGACATGCGCATCCTGATCGTGTGTCGTGGCCCCATTCGCAAAGAGGCCATCGATGTGTTTCGCGAAATGGGTGTCGCAAAGGTCGGGATGCTCTTGTCGGAACGCGATAGCATCGTGTTTCCACGCGCGCTTTCGCCCGAGCTCCGCATCATGGACCCTCGTTGCGTTCACCCGGTGCCAGATTACACCGGAGCGACCAAGGAGGAGCGGGAGGAGCGGATCCGACAAATCATCCAAATTTGCAAGGAGCACGGCTACGAGTACATCTTCGCCGGGTATGGCTTCATGGCGGAAGACGCGCACTTCGTGCGCTCGATCGAAGAGGCTGGGCTCAAGTTCATTGGTCCTGGCTCTTACACGCAAGAAGCCGCGGGTGCCAAGGACGAAGCCAAGCGCACCGCAATCGAAAACCGCGTTTCCGTTACCCCTGGCATCAACAATGCCACTGCCCGACTCTTGCTCCGCAAGTACCCGACCCGGGAGGCCCTTGCGGAGGTCGTGCAAACCTACGGTCTGGACGTGCCCCAAGTGCGGTCGGCAAAGCTGCGACTCGAAGAACTCGCCGACTTGGTCTTGGATGCCGCCTATCGAAAACACATCGACCTGTACACCATTGACGAGCTTGCCGAACACATCCAGCGCGAGGCCGAAGAGCTGCTACGGGAATACCCCGGACGGCGGTTCCGGCTAAAAGCCATCGGCGGGGGCGGCGGCAAAGGTCAGCGCATTTTTTCCGACGCCGCGCAGGTTCCCAGCCTGGTGCGAGAAGTTTTGAGCGAGGTGAAAGCAACCGGGGTCGGGGACAACAAAAACATGCTCATCGAACTCAACATCGAGAGCACCCGACACAACGAAATCCAGATGATCGGCAATGGGCAGTGGTGTGTCACTCTCGGCGGCCGCGATTGCTCGTTGCAAATGCACGAGCAAAAACTGGTCGAGGTGTCGATCACCGTCGAAGGGCTCAAGCAAGCCATCGAAGAGGCACGGGCGCGCGGCGACCACCGAAAAGCTGAGATTCTCGAAACTGACCTTGGGGTACTGGAACGGATGGAGGCGGAGGCGGAACGCTTTGGCCAAGCCGTGAAACTCGACTCCGCCTCGACGTTCGAATGCATCGTGGAGGGTGATCGCCACTACTTCATGGAGGTGAACACCCGGATCCAAGTGGAACACCGGGTTTCCGAGCTTTGCTACGCCTTACGTTTCGCAAACCCGGACGACCCGAACGACTTTTTCGATGTTGACTCGATCGTTGAGTGCATGGCGATCATCGCCCGCCACAAAGAGCGCTTGCCCAAGCCCACCCGTATCCAGCGGGAAATGGCCGCAATCGAGGTTCGCCTGAACGCCACCGACCGCGCTCTGCAGCCAGCAGCGGGCGGAGTGATTTTGTCGTGGTCGGACCCCATTCCGGGAGAAATTCGCGACGACCAGGGCATTTGCATTAAAAACCCCGATACGGGCCTCTTCATGCGCTACCGCCTCGCCGGTGCGTACGACTCGAACATCGCGTTGCTCCTGACCACAGGAGCGAATCGCCGCGAAAGTTTCGAGCGCATCGCCGAGGTACTGCGTTGCACGACGCTGAGGGGCATCGACCTCGCCACCAACCGCGAGTTCCTGTACGGGGTGGTGATGTGGTTTCTCGCCCGCGACGTGTGGGCAAAACCCACGACGAAGTTCGTGGTTCCTTATCTCACCGCGGTGGGAGAACTTGCCCACGAGGCCCAACGGATCGACCTTGACCACGCCTTCCACCGAATCGCCCAGCACTTCGTTGCGATTCACACCGAGGCCGGAGGGAAAGAGGCTGGTGCAGCGGCTCGGCAGGTCATCGATCTCAAGGAGACGCTTCTGGAGCGGCCGATTCAGGCGTTATTCGAGGAGCCGCATTTCCTCTCCGCTTGGTTGAGCCAGCACCGCAAGGACTTCGAATATGTGGGGGACCGCGTCCGCTGGTTACGGAATCCGGTCGAGATTCTCGGAGACACCTATCACTTGCTGCATCTCGACGATCGCCCGGATGAGCCCGCAGCCCACAGAATTTGGGATCACGATCAGGACCTTCTCGACAAAGCACGCGCGTTTTACAGCAAGCTCACGGCACGTCCAGGCACACCGCGGTCGTGGCCCGAACTGGATGCATTGTTGCGGCAAGACGAGCCGGCTCTGGGCTTTGACGCAAATTTGTGGCAGCGAATCCGTGCCGCTCATGCTGGCCATCAAGCCGGCATGGAGATTTTGGCACTCCTGCCGCTCATTGCCCGCGCCACAGGGTTTTACGACCTGCGACTAGCCGACGACCTCACCGTCGAGATTCCAGAGCGGCTCCTGGACCCACACCATCAAGATGCCATGCGCAAGGTTTTGGTGCCTCCACCCGCTGCCGCTTCAGACGAAATCGTCGCTGCCATGGGGGGGACCTTGTACCATCAGGAAGCTCCCGGTTTGCCCCCGTTCGTGCAACAGGGAAGCCACTTCGAGAAAGGCGACCCGCTGTACATCATCGAAGTCATGAAGATGTTCAACAAGGTATACGCTCCTTTTTCGGGCACGGTGCTCGAAGTGCTCGTTCCCGAAAGCGGCGTGGTCGTGCGCAAGGGTCAGCCTCTGTTCAAGGTCCGGCCCGACGAGGTCATCGTTCCGGAAGACCCGGAAACTCAGGCACGGCGCCGGCGCGAACACACCGAGAGTTACTTGCAGCACATGCTGGTCTGAACTCAATGCACCTGAACCTCACACGCCGGGCCATCTAGCGGCATTTTTGCGTGAGAAACCGGCGCGGGTTCGCTGCGCCCGGGCTCATTCGACGTGGTGCCGGACGTTGTGGTTCTGGTGCCGCGTGGCAAATGTGGCGTTCTGCTCCTTCTTACCTCGACGGGAGCCGTCAATCAGCACTGCGGGGCACGTTCGGGTGCGACCGTTCTGCCACCGGGAGACTGCGACCCCGCCACTGCTTGCCCACTGATGGAGCGTTTCGGCCTTTACGCCTTACCCCTGCCAAGCCGGCGTTCCGTGTCATTTGATCCTGCAAACCAGAACAAGACCTTTCCACGCCAGCAGTCCCTCGGTGGCTCGCACCGATTCAGCGCTGGGAAGAGCCTCACGGGTTTATTCACGGGTCAAATACGTGTACGCTTGCAGGCCCTGTTCGTAGTGGCGGCGAAGGCGGGCCGACTCTTCCAAGGTAATTTGACCCGCGCGCATGGCATCTTCGATCGTGCGGCGGACGCGTTCGACGAGAGCACCTTTTTCGTATTCTACGTAGCGGAGCACGTCGGTCACCGCGTCGCCCTCCACCACATGCTCTACCTCGTAACGCCCGTCGCTGTCCAAGCGCACGTGCACAGCATCGGTGTCACCAAAAAGATTGTGCAGGTCCCCAAGAATCTCCTGGTACGCTCCTACCAAGAACACGCCAATGTAATACGGATCGCCGTTCCATGGGTGCAGTTCCAAAACATCCCGTACATCGCGCGGGTCGATAAACCGATCGATCTTCCCATCGCTGTCGCACGTCAGGTCGGCAAACACGCCTCTCCGAGTCGGCTTTTCGTCCAGCCGGTGGATGGGCATGACCGGGAAAAGCTGCTTGACCGCCCAGTGGTCGGGAGCCGATTGAAACACGGAAAAGTTCCCGTAGTACGTATCCGCGAGGCCCTTTTCCAGCGGCTCGAGCTCCTCGGGTACGTACGGCAGCTCGCGCACGATCCGTAGAATCTTTTCGCAGCAGTCCCAAAACAGCCTCTCCACTTTCGCCCGCTCGCGCAAGTCGAGAAAACCAAGAGTGAACAAATTTGTCGCTTCCTCCTTCAGCTGCAGGATATCGTGGTATGCCTCGAGTACGTTCTTCTGCGAAATGGTTTCATACACCTCCGCCAAGTTTTGGATGACCCGCGGATCGCTTTCCGACACCGGCTCCGGTGGGCGCCCGGAAATCATCTCATGCACGCCCAGCACGTCGAAGATCAGGACCGAGTGGTGTGCGGTCATCGCACGACCTGCCTCGGTTACGATGTCCGGATGCGGTAGGCCTTTCGAGTCGCAAGCCTCTTGAATTGTGGCCACTACGTCGTTCGCGTACTCCTGCACCGTGTAGTTCATCGATGAATGGAAGTTCGTTTGCGAACCGTCGTAGTCCACCCCAAGGCCACCGCCCACGTCGAGGAATTTCGGCTGGGCCCCCATTTGGTGCAAACCGACAAAGATCATGGACGCCTCTTTCAACGCATCTTTGTGGGCGCGAATGGCGGTGATCTGCGAGCCGATGTGAAAGTGCAAGAGCTGGAGACAATCGAGCATCCCCTCGGCGCGCAGCTTTTCCACGGCGTCCACAATTTCCACCGCCGTGAGTCCAAATTTCGACCGATCTCCGGTCGACTCCACCCACTTTCCTGCCCCTTTCGTCGTTAGCTTCGCTCGGACCCCGATGAACGGTCGGATTCCGAGCTCCCGAGCCGTACGCACGATCAGGTCCACCTCGTGCGCCCGGTCGATGACGATGATCGGGGTGCGGCCAAGCCGCTGCGCTAGCAGCGCGGTCTCGATGTACGTTCGGTCCTTGTAACCATTGCAAATGATCAACGCCCCGGGGGTATCGAGAATCGCCAGAGCGATGAGCAGCTCCGGCTTGCTTCCCGCCTCCAGCCCGACCTTCATTGGCGCCCCGTACTGAACGATTTCTTCGACAACATGGCGCTGCTGGTTCACCTTGATGGGGTACACACCGCGATACTGCCCTTGATAACCGTACTCCTTCATCGCGCGATCGAAGGCCGCACACAGCCCTCGCACCCGCGCGGCCAGGATGTCAGAAAACCGAATGAGCATGGGCGTGCGCAGCCCTCGGCGCTGCAGATCTTCGACCAGTTCGAGGAGGTCCACCGCGGGCCCCCCTTCTCCGTGGGGGCGCACTTCTACGTGCCCTTTGGCATTCACGGTAAAAAACCCTGCACCCCAGGCGTGAACGTTATACAACTCGATACTATCGCGAACAGTCCAGCCGCGGATGACGGCCCCGTTTTCTCGTACCCGCAGATTCATGCGGCCCTCTTAGCACAGTTCAGAAATTTGTGATCCCTCTTTCCCATTCATCGATAAAAAAGAGGCCGGGCATCTGCCCGGCCTCTTTGTCTCCCTTTGCCTCGGCTCCAGATCACAGGCCCGTGGGCTGCGCGGCCGGGAGGAGGATCACATCCGGCTGCGTCCTCACACCCCGCTGGTGCACCACGTTTGCGTCGCTAAACTCCTCATCTCGCAACTCCTCCGTGATTGCGAGGAGTCCGGTGCCGCGAACCGGGTCGTTCGTTTGCACACCACGAATGATCGTCTGGCCGGTGAACGTACCCTGGACAGCGACGTTGAAGATAGAGAACGCGTCATCTGCTGAACCAGGCCGCGTGTCGATATCCGACAGTGCAATTTCCTGGAAACAGGTTACGCTCCTGCTCGTCGAGAAGCGCTGCTCGAACTCGTTAAACACTAGGTACTGCACAACCACCGACCGCGGAGCCTGGAAGTTGAAGTCCTGAGAGCAGGGAACCAACGTCAAGTCCGTACGAATCGAGCCGCCGCCCGGAACCACGCCGGCGAGACTTACATCATCAAAGTAGTGGGACACGAGCAGCAAGTTGGGGCAGCCGTTGTACTCCTGGCCGAGCACCAGCGTGTTGTCGCGGTTGTTTGCACCTTCGATGGCCTGAATACCGTAAGCGTTGTAGACCCTCGTATCCCGGCCATTTCGCGTCACGATGCCGGCTTCCCCGATGAGAGAGTTCGCATCCACAGGGAGCTCGTCGTCACCCACCTGCACGCACTTGAGTTCTCCCACCATCGGATCATCGGGAGCCGGTGGAATCGACCCGGAGTTGAACTCACCCTTTGGCCCAGGCCGGTCTGCCAACGGCAAATTCGGAAGCCCCTGCGACACCGACCAAATAATCGGCTGCTTCGAGGTCAGGCGGAATGCGAAATCCGTCTCTTGCCACCCTGGCACACACACACCACCGGTGCCGCAGGCATTCGGACCATTCGGGTTGCAAACCTGAAATGGTGCCACGGAGCAACGGCCGTTCGCGTTCACGTAGAAGCAACGCACGTTGACCGGGTTATCGGCGGTGTTCGAAATCTGCACCCAGGTATCGACGCTATTGCTTCCATCCACGACAATTTTTGGAAACACCAGAATTGCCGCCGGGTTGGTGGAACTAACGTCCGCGCGCACCGCCTCGGCTACCAAGCCAACAAACCCTGCCACCGTTGCCATCACCGCGAGTTTTTGCATCCAACGCACCCTACGCATTGCCCTTCTCCTTTCAGTAGGCTGGAAGCCCTCAGCCATCGTCATCCCCTCACCCGCTTCCCGTTCACGCTATTCTCGTGGGGCGAGGTAAATTGTATCCGGTCCAGCAGGTGGCACAAAGCTGCCGGTAGTGTGCAAGCTATACAGTGCGGAGCCACCAGCTGCCGGCAACACTCGTGCGACACCAATCACACCGCCAGAGCTTCCATTCGCCTGAATCACAGGCGTGATCTCCGTCATAGCAACGTCGGTACCCAGCACGTTCCGGGCAAAGACCGAGTTTGCCGGATTCGTAGCGGCATCAATGTCAGATAGAAGGGTGGAGAGGTAGCAGGTGACCGTCGTGCTCGCCGAGAAGCGCTCCTCAAAGGAATTGTAAACCAGGAATTGCACCGTAACGGTCGATGGAACCTGGTTCTCCAGGTCTTGCGAGCAAGGCACGAGCGTCAGCTCCGTGTTCACCGCATTCGGAATTTCTGCACCGTGATTCAGCCAGAGCTTCTCCGGACATGCGGCGTACATGTCGCCGTCCAACACCAGCGGATTCGAGGGCGACACGTCCGGATTCCCCTCGATGCCAATGGCGCTGTAGCGAGCAATGTCCCCACTACTGCGGAAGACCACCGCTTGGCCGCGCAGGTGGTTCCCCGTAACCGGCTCGCCCGAGGCACTGACTTCGACGCATTTTAGCTCGCCTTCGAAGTCCGGCTTTGGCGGGATGTGTCCAGGGTCAAAGCCCGAGCCATCCGCGTTAAACCCATCCGTCGGGTCGACACGGCGGCCCTGTGCCACCGACCAGTGAGTTGGCTGCTGCCGCGTTAGCCACAAGTCAAAGTCTGTCTCCTGCCACAAAGGCCGGCACGTAGCGCTCGGGCGCTCGCACCGTTGGCCAGTTACCGCGTCGAACAGCCGCGCGTCCACATAGTTACAGTGGACCTGGATCATCGAGTTGCTGGTGTTCACCAGCATGACGACCGTGTCGGTAGTGGCGTTTGCTGTAACCTTTGGAAAGACGAGGATCGAAGCCGCCTTCTCCGACGTGACGTCGGCGCGCGCCCCCGACGTCCCCGCTCCCAGGACCGCCCAGGCGCAAAGCCCTGAGAGTAACACATTCCACTTCACCGTTCGCATTGCCCTCCTCCTTTCCAGTCGACCGAACCTGCCTCACTCCCTCCGCCCATCGTTCCAACCCAGAGCGGATGCGCCACCCTCGGCACCGCGGAAGTGCGCGCATACATACTCAAAAAATCGCGGGCTTGTCAAGGAAGAATCGCAGGAAAAACACCTTGCCTTCTCAATCCCCGTGGGCACTGCCTTCCACCGGCCTTTCCACGGTTTCTGCCAGGGGCTCACCACCCTCACTGAAGACCTCCAGCCCAAAGCTACAACGCACCTAGGCACGGACGATTTTCTCGCGTCCGTGGCGGACGTTCCGGGTGGCATTGCGGGTGTCGATAACCAACTGACTCGCCGAGACGATAAACTCGTAGTCGAACACTGAATGATCCGTCGCAACCACCACCGCATCCGCTCGCTCCAACTCGTCCCGGGTCAACGGTACCGAGGCCATGTTGAAATCATAATTTCGCGAGCGCTTCAAGTAGGGAACGTACGGATCATGGTATCGCACCTGTGCCCCTTTCCGTAGCAACAAGTCCATCAGGCGCAGCGCAGGGGATTCGCGGGTATCGTCGAGGTCCTTTTTATAGGCGACACCCAGCACCAGCACTCTTGCCCCTTTCAAGCTCTTTTGCCGCTCGTTCAACGCGTCGGCCAGCTTCCCGATGACATATGCAGGCATCGCGTGGTTGATTTCTCCGGCAAGCTCGATGAAGCGAGTCGTGAGCTCGTACTCCCGCGCTTTCCAGCTCAAGTAAAATGGGTCGATCGGAATGCAGTGCCCACCAAGGCCTGGACCGGGATAGAAGGGAGTGAACCCAAACGGTTTGGTTGCCGCCGCGTCGATTACTTCCCAGATGTCAATCCCCATGCGGTCGAACAGCACCTTGAGCTCGTTCACCAAAGCAATGTTGACGCAGCGGTAAATGTTTTCGAGCAACTTCGCCGCTTCGGCCACACGCGCAGACGACACGGGGACGACTTTCTCCAACACGGCACCATACAGCGCCGCCGCTACGCGACCGCATGCCTCGGTTACCCCACCCACCAGTTTCGGGATCGTACGCGTTGTAAAATTGGGATTGTTCGGATCTTCCCGCTCGGGTGAAAAGGCTAGGTGCACGTCGATCCCTACCCGCAGGCCAGAACGCTCCAGGATTTCTTTCACCACTTCGTCGGTCGTTCCCGGGTAGGTGGTACTTTCTAACACGACGAGCTGCCCAGGACGCAGATACTCCGCGATCGTTTCTGCCGTTCTCTCGACATACGACAGGTCCGGATCACGGTTCGGGCTCAGCGGTGTCGGCACACAGATGAGAATCGCGTCGCACTCGCGCAATAAAGAAAAATCCGAAGTCGGGTGGAATTTCCCCTCGGCACGACGAGGCAGAGAGTCGGCCACCACTCGCGCCAAGCGTCCACTATCAATGTGGCGGATGTAGCTGCGACCGGCACGGAGCTCTTCTACCTTGCTTTGGTCGATGTCGAACCCCACCACCGACACACCACTCTCCGCAAACGTCGCTGCTAGCGGCAGACCGACGTAACCCAGCCCAACAATCCCCACCAATCCTTGCCGCTTCTCAAAGCGCTCGATCAACTCCACTACCGATGGCCTCGCAGGCATCCCTGCCACCTGAACTTCCCGTCGCGTACGCCGCCAAGGCAGGTCCGACACTTCGCCAGAACTCCTTTCTTACGATGCACCGAGCGCTCGCCGTATCATCGCCGGACGCCGCCACCACCGCAGCGCCAAAACCGGCAACAGCAACCAAATAGACGACCAACCACCTCGTGCACCACTGACGTTGCAATCGCAACCATCACCGTTTCCGGCCGCCGGGGCACCAGTACGGGTCGGTGTGGGGGAACCTACCGCGGTGGTCGGGGTGCGCGTTGGGGTTGCAATGACCACTGGCGTTGTCGGCGTTGCGGTTCTGGTTGCTGTAGGCGAGGCCTCGACCGGTGGCGTGGTTGGGCTCGCAGTCCGTGTCGCCGTGATTGTCGGAGTCGGCGTTGGAGGAGGCTCGACGCAAAGGAATCCATTTCGTCCGGCGACGCCAGGAACAGGGTTCCCTTCCGCATCGCTCGCTCCCACTCCCGTCACGTCGACCCGGGCCTCCACGTCGCTCAACGTTGCATTGCACGTGTAGAGGACCGAACCATCGGGAATCGGATCCACATTTTCAAGCGACACCACCACTGCGCGTACAGACGTACAAGCATCGGGAGCACAACCCGGCGGCAGGAACGCAAAGGACGAACCATTTTTGTTCAGGGCCGGGTTCGCCGTACAGTCAGGGCGCCCGCTTGCGTTGGCATTGACCCGAATGCCCGCGCCCAACACCAGATCATTTTGCGTAGCCACGATCTGTTGCCCACCCGTCGCCAAGCGCACGGTAAGCGTAATCGGGCCGCTAGCTAAAAGAACCGCATCTTCCACATACACCGCAGCACCCACCGGCGACGGACGTGGCGATGGGCAAGGTGTTCGTACCGTGGTTGGAGTGGGAGACGGCCCCGGAGTGGTGGGAGTTGGAATCGCCGTTTCCGTTTCGGTGGCAGTGGGAGTCGGCGTACCTGGAGTTTCGCTCGGTGTCGGCGTAGGACTCAACGTTGGCGTGCGGGCCGGGCCCGCAATGATCTCACCTAGCTCCAACACGAGTCGCGAATCCACGGCAACCGCCGGCACCTTGTTATCCGCCACTTGTAGGCGATCGTACCGCACCACTTGGGGTCCAGGGGTAACCGAAGCAGCCAGGGGAAGGCTACAGGTGAGCAGGGTGCCATCGGGAATCACCGGCAGCGGGTTTGAAAACGTGGTGGTTACGAGTGCGAATCGCACGCGGTAGTCGCCGGTCCGAACGTTTTGGAAGTCCGGAGGCACGACCTCGAGCAGGTGGTCTGCCAACCTCGGATCCTTTTGGCAATGCAAAGGGGCGAGCCGACACGTACCGTTGCTCGGACAATCGCTCGAAAACTGGCAGGAACTGTTGTCCTCGCAAACGCCGCGCAAGTCGAACTGAGCGACTTGGAAAATCAGATCGAAGTTCACCGTCGCCACTACTTCGCTCTCTCTTTCGCGCTCCAGCCGCACCGTCATTGTCGCCGGTGCCGGTGGTGTCGACTCGTCGCCCGTGAACGCGTCTGTGGTGTTCACCCGCACGGTCACCACCGCCTGCACCGGTGCCGCCAGGCTGGCCAACAACACGATTCCCAGCCAAAGGCCAAGAGCGCCCCACCCTCTTACAAAGTGCCTCTGTTGCGCTTGTCCGTTCGCTGTCATGCGCGAATCCTCCCCGCTCGTGCGTCCACGCCTCATCATTTCCAGGCCCCGACTCATGGACAGCCTCGTGCCAAGCGAAGCACCGCTTTCGTTACGTCGCCAACCGTGACTTGGCCGTCTCCGTCGGCGTCGGCGGCCGGACAAGCACTCACGGGCAATCTCGAGGCCATGATCTGCACAACGGTGGTAATTTCGTTGCCCATCACCTGGCCATTGCCATCGCAATCGCCTGCACACACCTGCACCGGAGTCGGCTCACTGACGGGCGGTGCCTCTAATGTGAACTCGCCTCCTGCCACGACCACTCGGAAGGTATCGGCACGCTGGTCGCCCACGTTGGTCCGGTCGGCACCGAACACCACCTGACCGCTCCGGCCCGCAACCGGCTGGAATGTGCAATGGAACACTGGCCCGTCAGCAAATGTTTGGATCGGGAACGACAAATCACCTGTGAAAAGCCGCAGCCGACGGTAGCCTTCAGGAGCGGCTGGGCTTTGTGGGAGAGTCGCCAAGAGCACGTGCGAGCCACGCAGGCGCTCGTCGAGACGACACGTCCTGCCAGGATCGCCAATGTCGAGAAGCCCTGGATCGTACAGTACGTCGAGCTGGACCGTAGCAAGTTCCCCCAGGCCTCCAGCAGCATTCACTGTGAGGTTCACTTTCCCATCCTCGCTTCTCGCGACGTCGAGTGTGAGGGTCACTTCTTGCCCTCGGTCGTGCGCGAACGTGAGCGGCCGGCCTTCCTGCACGCAACCACGAGCCAAGTTCAACACGATTTGGGTAATCTCGTTGCCCATCACCGCGCCGTCCCCATTCAAGTCGGCCGCCACGCATTGATCGAGACTCAGTACTCCGCCCAGGATGTACACAGCATTGGAAACCTCGTTGCCAAACACGAAGCCATCGAGGTTACAGTCGCCACCGCATTCGCACAGGCCGTCGATACATGCCTCGCGATCGAAGCAGTTCAGCCGGTCGATTGTCGGGTCTTCGTCGTCACACGGGCGCTTCTTTTTACAGTATCCGCCCCGGCAATGGTGGTCCGGTGGACAATCCGCATCGGTCGTACATGGGCGAAACGTGGGCGTCGGCGTCGCTGTATTTGTCGGGGTTCGCGTGCGGGTCGGTGTTGGTGTTCGCGTCACCGTCGGAGTGGGGCTAGGCGTTACGCAGAAACCCGCAACACACACCAGCCCCTCGGGGCAGATTCCATCGGGGCACGAGCCTGGCCCGAAAAACGGATTTTGACCCAAGTACGCTTGGCCCGCGAAGGCGCCTCCGGGGACCAGGTTGGTCGCAAACGACACGAACGCCACCCGTGTGCCTGGACCCGAAATCGCCGGAGCCGCGTCCGGCACCCCGGCGTTCGCCAACTCACCACGGTCGCTCACATCCACCACAAGCGTGCGTCCGATTTGCCGATCCCGCACGAACATGTTGGACGCGTGGTTGTTGTCATTGGGGATCAAGTTGGTTGCTGCCGACCCAAATGCCACAAAGCGACCGTCCGCAGAAATCGCTGGCGGGAAGGAAAAATCATCGGCGTTGCCGCCGCGCATGTTCACGCTCACGCGCTCGATTGTCCGTTGCTGACGGTCGAACACGAACACATCGACCACGCCATTGCGATCGTCGGCGACCAAGTTATCGGCAAGCGATTTGAAGGCAACGAAGCGGCCATCCGCACTAATCGCCGGCAAGATGCTATCGCCATTTCCCTGAGTTCCGTTGCTCGCCACACTCACCCGCTCGATGGCTCCACTCGTGCGATCGCACACGAAAATATCCACAAAGCCGTTCGTATCGCCGCTCACCAAATTCGTAGCTGCGGAAGCAAAGGCCACTATGGAACCATCTTCACTGATCGCGGGGTGAGAACTCGGACCGTTCGGCTGAACATTGCACAGGCGTTCCGTCGTACCCGCAGCCAAATCACGAACAAAGATGTCCGCAACTCGGTTGGTGTCCCCGTCAACCAAATTGGAAGCCTCGGACTGGAAGGCCACCCAACGGCCGTCGCCGCTCACTGCCGGATACAAACTATCGCCATTCCCTTGGCTTCCGTTGGTGGCCACGCTTACGCGCTCCGTCGTGCCGAGGTCCCGCCTCCGAACAAACACGTCAAGCCGGTTGTTCGTATCTCCAGGAACAAGATTCGACGCGGCCGAGTAAAACACCACTAGGTTGCCGTCGTGACTCACGGCCACGTTTCCGCCTTGCGCATGGCTCGGGCCGTTTGCTTGCGTTCCCGCGGAACTTACGCTCGCCCGCTCGACCCGGCCGCTCCGAACATCACGCACGAATACATCTCGAGCTTGGTTCGTATCGAGTACCACCAAGTTGGTGGCATCAGAGTAAAAAGCGACAACGTTCCCTTCGCGATCCATTCCCACGCCCCCAGCTGCTCCGTTGGATGCCTGGCCCGAAGGGTTGGCACTGATCAACCGTAACGGCTCTCCGACTTGAGCCCAGCACGGCAGCGATCCAAGCCACATCATCGCGATCGCTCCGATGCCAAACGTTACGAAAGTTGCCCTGCAGCCCCTGTCTCGGTTCGAGCGGCTAATCGAATAACAGCGACTTTCCACCGCCATGCTCTCCTCCTTGCGAATCACCCCACCACTCCAGATGCCCCCTTTCGCGGCTCGCACGCTTGGCCGAGAACCACGTTATGCCATCCCAAACTTGTCACCTTCGATTGTTCCCCCACTCACCCGAGCGGAGATTCAGCGGTGGCAAAGTGCCATTCTCAGGCCAGGAAGTCAACCGGAGTTTTGCTAACTGCCGAATCAAGCAGCGTGTTCCGCGCCGTGTCCCCACGGTTCTTTGGCGTGGAACGTCGCTCCAGCACGGTCGCCCTGCTGGCTCGAGCCACTCGAGCACACCCGGAACAGTCGCCACACTACACCGTAGGCGTCGTTCGTGCGAACAACTGCCCCGCTAGTCCAAGGGATGCAGCCGTGGTATCCGGCGGAGACAAGGTCCATCTCACCCCGGAGGCCAAAATGAGCAGCAAGCACGAAGACATCGTCCGGCAATTTTGCGCAGCGTGGAGTCGCCGCAATGTCGAGGAGTTACTGGCGTTCTTCTCCCCTGATGCCGTCTACCACAACATGCCCCTACCGCCGCTCCAGGGGATCGATGCGATTCGAGCTACCCTGGAGACGTTCGTGACACCAGCAGAGTGGATCGAGTTCGAGATCCTCAACATCGCAAGCCGTGGCAACACGGTCTTCACGGAACGAGTGGATCGATTCCGCTTCGCTGGGAAAGAAGTAAGCCTACCGGTAGCGGGCGTGTTCGAACTGGAAAACGGGAAGATCAGGGCATGGCGAGACTACTTCGACATGCAAACCTGGCTCCAGCAAACCACGCCTGCGTAAGCCACTAGAGACCTATCTCGGTTTCCGAGCTCGGCGCCACAATCAAAACTGCCGCTGTGTTGCTCGGCCGATCCGGATTTTTTCGCTGATCCAGCGCCGCCGGCCTGGGAAAAAGAATCCCACCGCAAGCCTCTTCATTGCGAACAACGTTGGCTTCGCGCTTCGTTTCTGGCTCGCGGGCACCTCGGCACGGCATTTGCCCTCCTTGCCAGCTATGGCTGGATTCCACTCGAGCCATGCTCTCGAATTCGGCAAGCCGCCATCAAAGGTGTGATCGGGAACCCGAACCAGGTAGCGCGACATTCCCATTGCGCCGGAACGTGCGGGCCAACGACCAGCTTCGACTCAGAGGGGACTTCATTCTCACGCCGGTTCCGTTCGACGAGTCGCTAGTTTCGACCAGTGACCTCTGCGTCCTCCTGCCTAACGGCCGCGAACAGACCATTCTGTAGGCCCAGCATCTATTCCATGGTCAACCGGATGAAGGTCGGCTGAATCCGACTGCAGGGAACCGCGACGTCTTGGATTCGAGTTGGGCGGTATCATCCTGCAATCACTGAGGTAGATAAGAGCCCGATTTCCATGGGCCGCGACGCCATCGCGGGGTCTGTACGCCCAGCGGAAGCCTTGGCTGCGTTTGTCGGCGAAACCTCGGGTGGCGAGTAGGTTCTTACCGTGGCCGACCACGCACCGCGTGATACTGGGGCTCTGGAGTCCTGGTGTCTGGAGTTGGAATGAACGCGCGTGGCTACTCGCTTACCACTTGGCGTACTGCCACTCGGCGTACCCAAGCTGGCGCTCCAGACGAACGGTCGTTCCGTCGCGGGCGACGACCTGGCCCGTGTACCTCCCGATCAGTTGGTAGAAGTTGAGGCCCATGAACCCCAGGCGCAGGCGCTCGCGATGGCACGCCTCTGGTTCGAAGCGGAGCAGGCAATTGCCACTTCCGGAACGCATCGACCAGGATCGCATGAGATCGGTCCGTTCGTACTCGAACGCAACCAGATCTACCGGTTCCCGAGTGCCGTCGAGCCAAAAACAGTTTTCCGTGAAGCTGGTTTCGTTCACCCCGCACGAGATGTTCAGACCGACGACACGGCCGTCGCTGGAGCGACCGGCTAAACAGCCCCAATTCCAAAACGTTTCCCGCCGCATGTAGCCCGCGCTCCAATCGCGGTGGCCCAATGCTCCAGCCTTGTCCAAATCTACGCTACCCATCGCAGTACGAAGCGTACCCTGTACTCGCTGACCAGCAGTCTTGCGCGCAAACACCCAACCTGCAGCTCCGGCACGGGTGCAAATTCGGAGCGCCTGGGTGGGCGGATCGGTCTCATCCCACTCCGCATCGATGAAGAGGCTGCCCTTGACCTCCGCCGACAAGTGGCGCCGCCCGGGAGGTTCCCCAGGGCCGATGCGGAGCTCTACTCCCCGGGCTGAAAACACGCTGTGCCCGTCTTCCGGTCTTAAGTCCATCCGCAGTTTGCGTGCGAACAGGCTGCGGAACGTCCACTCCTCCATTGCGCCCGTCTCTGGCCAATACACGTAGACGAAGGCTGTGCCCGCGTAACGGGTGTTGACCAGTGCGCATCCGAATACAGCCGCTTCACTGAGGCCACCCAGAAACTCGAACTGCTTAAAGCCGAAGTGGCGGCGCCAGGGTCGGGCAGGGCGATCGTACTCGTCAATCAGCCGGCAGCGTCCGGGATCGATCTCTTCCACCGGCTCTTCGAAGAGGCCAAAGCGCACCTCTCCGCGCTCATCGCAAAGGGAACGCATGCCCTGTTTACCGGATGTGCGGCCACACCTCGCGCTCGAACAATCGCAGACTTTCCCAAGCAAAGTCTGGCGATAGGCCGCCCATCAGCGGGTGCAAGACCACTCGGCCGTGTTCGCGAGCCAGAGCAATGCACTGCTCGGGGGTCACCACCGCGTACACTCCTGAGCGACGTACGTCCTCGGCGCTTGCCCCCTCGACGTGCACTTGGGAGCGTTGGTCGGGGGTTTGCCACGAGGCGTACGTGGTCGCGTCGTACACCGCGTGCGGAGCGATCCGCTGCCAGGCACCCTCTGGGTCGAGCGTGACGTGCACGAAGCCCGGTCCACCGGGCATCAGAGCGAAGCCCGTGTGGAAGCCGACGCGCCGGCATTCTTCTTCGTACACCTGCACGAGCCGCGGATCGCCAATGGCTGGGAGGAACGCAGCGCGCAAGCGCGCCGCGCGTCGCGCGGCCGTTTCCGTAGAACCACCGAGGAAAATCGTGATCGGGTGCGCGGGGCGTGGAGTGACCCGAACGCGGCGCCCACGGTAGGTAAACGGCTCCCCTGTCCAGGCTTGCCGCAACACGTCGACCGCCTCCTCCAGCAATCGACCACGTTGTTTGCGGTCGATCCCTGCCATCTCGAACTCTTCGGCACGATAGCCCAAGCCTGCGACGATGCTGACGCGACCGCCGCTGGCCAGGTCCAAAACCGCGAGTTGCTCGGCAATCCGCACCGGGTCGTGCAAGGGCAGCAGCAGAGCCGCGATATTGATGGGAAGCCGCTTGGTCGCCCCCGCGATTGCCGCCGCTAGCGTCAACGGCGCGGGCAAGTACCCATCGTCTACGCCATGGTGCTCCGACAGCACGCACATGTCGATCCCGAGCTCGTCGGCCCAGCGGCACATTTCCAAGCAAGCGCGGTATTGATCCGCGTGCGTCGTGGAGGCAAACGGAGGCACCCGCAAGTCAAATCGAATCACGACAATCGCCATGGCTGTTCCTCCCGTGTTCCGCGCCCCGGCTCTCGAACCGGACGTGCACTCTCCTCGCGTTCGTCGCCTTGGGGGTCTCTAACGATCGAGCAAATCGAGCTTCTCCTGCGCTGCAAACTCCCGACGCACCTCTTCGTAGTCCTCTCGGGTAAACGGCCGGAATGTTGTGTCGCCACGGCGTCGCCAATAAATCCGCGCATCGGGGATTCGATTCAAGTCGAAGTGCACCTTCTTGTAGTTGCGCACCAAGACCTTCTGCGTTTGCGTGTACTCGAAGTCGTCGACGATCCGCACGAAGTCGGGGAACCATTTCCGGTCCATGCTGCCGTGCGTGACCTGATACTCACACCAGTCGAAAAACCCCTGCGGGTCGAACTCCGCTCCATCGCGCAATTTTAACGCTGCCATCACCAGTTCGTCGGAAATGGCGCAGGGCACGCCGTACGCAACTGCCAATTGCACATCGGGATGCTCCGTCAGGAGCCGCCCTACTTGCGCGGCGGAAAAATTCTCGCCGTCTTTGCGGATCCAGTCGTCCGTGCGTCCGTCGAAATACAAGTAGCGACGACCGTCGACGATGAGGATGTGACCCAAGTCGCCCGAGTGGTAAACCCCGTTGCGGTACTTTTCCTGGTTCGCCTGCGGGTTATCGTAGTACCCTTGAAACAAGGCAGTATCGGGAGCGACCCGGCAAATTTCGCCGACCGCGCGATCGTAGTTCAGCAGCTTGCCGTCTGGCCCAAGCTGCGCCGGCTCGCATTCCGACCCATCCGGCGCCAAAATCTTCACTGCTGGATCGGTAATTTCCCCGACACACCCGCGCGGGTCTCCTTTGCGGCGGAACGTACTGATGGCAGCTTCGGTGGAACCGTACAATTCGAACATGTCCTCGAGCCCGAGCCACTTCATGAACTTGTCGATGTCGGGCGGCGAAGCCCCGTTCCCCACCGCGTAACGCAGTTTGTTGCGGGGGTTGTTCGTGACCTCTCGGGCGATGCGTTCTTCGTCGCCACCAAAGCGCTTTTCGATCGCGGCGAGAACGTAGTGAACCGGCTCGCCCACGTAATTCCAGAACGTCGATCCGTAGGTAAAGATGTCGTCGAGAAATTGGCTGGCACTGAACCGCTCGCGCAACCCCATGCTCCCCCCCACCCAAAATGCCGGCATGAAGCCAACGAACATGGCGTTCGAATGGAACAAGGGCATGCACCCGTACCCCACGTCCTCGTAGGTCAGGCCGAGGTTGGAGGACACTCCGAATCCCACAGCACACAGCTTCATGTGGTTGTTCAAAATGCCTTTTGGCAGCCCGGTCGTCCCAGAGGTGTAAATGACCATGAGGTTGGTTTCGGGAGTGACCGCCACGTCCGGTGCCGGGAGTTCGCGCTCGGCAGGTCCGACTTCCCGATCCAGGCATGCAACGTAATCCCGCTCCGGCGGGATCGCGCCGCCTTGGGTGCGGAGAACCAAAATGTTTTCCTCTCCAAGCGTGCGCAGTTGTCCGCGAATGCGCTCGACCTCGGGAAGAAACTTTTCATCGACCACCAGCACACGCGCGCGTGCGTGATTGAGCACTCCTGCCAGTACTTCCCCTCGCAGTCCGGTGTTGACCCCGAACAACGTAAGGCCCGCAAACGCACACCCTCCGTACAGCGACAACAATTCCAGGTGGTTTTCGAGCAACATGGCGACATGACCCGGATGGTCGCTGTCGATCTTGCCAATCCGCTGCAACAGAAAGTGCCCCGTGCGCACGCTTTCGTTGCGGAACTGCCGATACGTCCAGCTCCGGTCGCGGTGCATGAGCACCACCTTGTCTCGCGTGACGGGATGACGCGCCCGGGCCTCGATGTGGGCGCCCACAGTGAAGCTCGGTGCGTCGAAGACGAGTGGTTCAGCCATTCGCAATCTTGCCTCCAATTCCAACGAAATGAGTGAACCGGGTTCTTAAAGGCCGGGACCAACTAGAGTCAATGCAGCCCCACATCGTTTTGCCCCGGCGCCTCGCTCTGTGGTGGCAACGGAACAACGCGAAGTCGCGGCCCACCAGCAACGCGCACGCGGTTCGCACGCATGAGCGCCGAGCTGGCGCCATCAGCCCCGCGCCCCGGGCCGTCCGCTCCCTTTAGGCAAGCGCCTGCAAGTGGCGCTGGAGGTTCTCCGCGCGTTCGCGCAAGGCCCTGGCCTTTTCTTTCTCTTTTGCGACGATCTCCTGCGGAGCTCGGGCTACGAAGTCCGCACGGGCCAGTTTGCCCTCCACTTGTTCAAGATCCTTGCGCACCTTGAGGAGCTCGCGCTCGAGCCGATCACGCACCTCGGCGGTATCTACCAGCCCACGCACCGGAACGAAGATCTCGCCAATGCCATCGACAACCACGGAGGGCTCGCCCACCGGGTGCTCCAGCGGAGCGAGAACCTCGACTGTTCCCACTCGCGCCAACAGACCGAGATACTGCTCCAGGAGGACGCGTGTTTGCGGCGGCACACTCGAGGGGAGCCGAACCGTGATCCGCGCGGAAGGAGCAATTCCTAAATCCGCACGCAAGTTGCGCACGCCGCGAATCGCGGCAATGAGTTGGCCTGCCAAGGCTTCTGCTTCCGGGTCGAGCCAGCGGTCGTCGGGACGAGGGAAGGGCGCCACCATGATGCTCGGCGCCACACGCTCGATAGGCAAGTGCTGCCAGATCTCTTCGGTCACGAACGGCATGATCGGGTGCAAGAGGCGTAACGCCCGTTCGAGTACACCGACCAAAACACTTCGAGTTACGCGCGCTTGCGGAGAGGTAGGCTCTGCCAAAGCCAGTTTGCTCATTTCGATGTACCAATCGCAGTACTCATGCCAGAGAAACTGGTACAGGCCCAAGGCGACCTCGTTGAAACGAAACTGTTCCAGCGCAGCCCGAGCCTCGCGGCTCACTCGCTCCAAGCGCGAGAGGATCCAGCGATCCGCTAGCCCAAAATCCTCGCTGCGGAACACCTGTAGCGATTCCACGCGAGTGTCCGCAGGTACCTGTCGCAACACGAACCGTGCAGCGTTCCAAATCTTGTTGGCAAAGTGCCGGCCAAGGTCGGTTTTTTCTTTCGCGTAGCGCACATCCTCGCCCGGTGGCGCCAAGGCAACGATCGTAAAGCGCAGTGCATCGGCTCCGTACTCTTGGATGACCTCTAGCGGATCGGGCGAGTTGCCCAGCGACTTCGACATCTTGCGCCCCTGCAAATCGCGCACGATGCTGTTGAAGTACACGGAGCGAAAAGGCACGTCGCCCACGAATTCGTAACCCGCCATCACCATGCGGGCGACCCAAAAGAAAATGATATCCGCGCCGGTAACGAGTACGTCCGTGGGATAGAAGCGCTCTAAGGTACGTGTGCGCTCCGGCCAGCCCATGGTCGAGAATGGCCACAGCCACGAGCTGAACCAGGTATCCAACACGTCGGGGTCCTGCTCGATGGCGCCCGAACCGCAATGCGCACAGGCGGTCGGGTCGACGCGGGCCACCGTCTCCTTCCCGCACTCGCGACAGTACCAAACGGGAATGCGATGCCCCCACCAGAGTTGGCGGCTGATGCACCAGTCGCGAATGTTCTCGAGCCAGTGCAAGTACACACCCACCCATCGCTCTGGGGTGAGCTTGAGCGCGCCCGTTTTTACGGCGGCGATGGCCGGACCCGCAAGCGGCTTCATCCGCACGAACCACTGCGTCGAAAGGTACGGCTCGATGATGGTTTGGCAGCGCTCGCAACGGCGCACCGGAACCCGGTACGGTTCCACTTTCACCAGCAGTCCTTGCGCTTCCAGGTCCGCCACGATTTTTTTCCGCGCTGCAAATCGGTCGAGCCCCTGATACGGCCCCCCATTTTCGTTGATCCGGCCTTCGGTATCCATCACCACCAACGCAGGGAGTCCGTGGCGCTGCGCGATGTCGAAATCCGCCGCATCGTGCGCCGGCGTGACCTTCACCGCGCCTGTACCAAATTTCGGATCGACCGATTCGTCCGCCACGACTGGAATCGGGCGGCCCAGCAAGGGCAGCACAACCTGCTTGCCAATGAGCGACCGGTAACGCTCGTCCGCAGGATGCACCGCTACGCCCGTGTCGCCCAACATGGTCTCGGGGCGAGTGGTCGCGACGACGACTCCCGGGCCGCCATCCTCTGCCGGGTAACGAATGTGCCACAGCGAGCCCGCCTCGCCGCCTTCCACGGTGATCGCTTCCTCATCCGACAGTGCGGTATGGCAACGAACACACCAGTGGATGATCCGCTGACCGCGATACAGAAGCCCCTTTTCGTACAGCCGCACGAACACTTCGCGCACCGCACGCGACAAACCAGGGTCCATCGTGAAGCGCTCGCGCCGCCAGTCGCACGAGGCCCCAAGCTTGCGCAATTGCAGCAAAATTGTGCGGCCGTACTTTTCTTTCCATTCCCAAACCCGCTGCAAGAACGCCTCGCGCCCAAGACGGTGGCGGTCGAGCCCCTCCTTCGCGAGCTGCTTTTCCACAGCATTTTGCGTCGCAATGCCCGCATGGTCGGTGCCCGGAATCCAAACGGTTACGTGGCCGTCCATGCGTTTGAAGCGCACCAAGATGTCTTGGAGAGTATTGTTCAGTACGTGCCCCATGGTGAGCACGCCGGTCACGTTCGGCGGGGGAATCACGACGCTAAAGCGCGGCCCGGGCTGATCCTCGTCACCGTAAAAGTACCCTTCTCGCTCCCAAATCGCGTACCACTTGTCCTCGACCTGCGAGGGATCGTAAGTCTTCGGCAACTCATTCATAGGACAGCACCGTCGATGCTGTGCACCGGCGCACAACGAACCGGCTTGGCTAACGTAAAGGCATCGGACCCGCAACAGCGAGACCCGCAACTCACCACACGAACCCTACGCGGTGGCTTTGCGCACACCTAGCACCGCTCGGGGCACGTAAACCCCCGGGGGTGCCTGCATGCATACCGTTCAGGGCACAAGTTCGAAGCGGTACTCGATGGTGCCCTCGATGCCCCGTCCGGCACTCGTCGGAGGCACGCGGAAGCGGCTGCGACGCGCGGCCTCCACCGCCTCTCGATCCAACACGTCGTAACCCGAGGAGCGCTCGACACGCGCGGTTTGAACCGTCCCGTCAGCCCTCAGCTCGAGTCGAACAGCAACGACACCGCTCCAGTTTCGCTGGCGCGCGACTGGCGGATACGCCGGAGCTGGGCACCGAATGCAGTATGCGCGGGCATCTCCGAGGCCGGCCCCATTGGCGCCCCCACTCCCCGCGGCACCGTGGCCGGCACCGCCGCCGCTACCTTCTCCAACGCCACGTCCAGTAGCTTCCAACGGAAGTGTCGCATTCGACTCGTTGGCCCCGGGCATTTCCGCGTCCGCGTGGTCGCTCGGCGCCGGCAACGGTCCGGCCGCTGGCGGCGCTTCGCGCTTCGGACGCGTCGCAACGCGAGGCGGGCGCTTGGGCTTCGGCGACTTCCGGTTCATGTCGCCAACCTTTGGCGGCTCGGGCACCACAGGCGGTGCCGCGCGCGGCTCCTCTAAAGGGGGACCAATCGGACGAGCGCCACTGGGCTCGCCCGCGGAGCCGGGAAGCACAGAAGCAATGATCACGCGCAGCGGAGGCACATCCGCGGCCTGCGCGGGTCCACGCCAACGGCTGCACATCCAGAGCAGTGCGGCGTGAAGCACCAAAGCCACGCCCATCCATGGTAGGTACCCGCGCCAACGTGGAGCCGGTGAAACGAACAACACTTGCCCGCGGTCCGCAGGAACAGTCATTGGCAAACGCGGGTTGGGTAACGGGCACGAAGGGCCCGGGTCAAGCCCACGCGCTACCGCGCAGTTGGCACCTGGTTGTTTTGTGCTGGACGCTCGACCCTCCGCGAGGGTTTACAACACGGCCGGTCACCTCGCGTGCTTTGATGGCCGCGACCCAGCCGTTTCGCCTGCACCTTAGAGCTGCTGCCTCTGGATGAAGACGCTCTTGTCCACTTTTGAAAAGAACTGGCGATAAAATTCGGCGTCCGACACGCTGCGCACGTCCATCACCTCCCCACGATTGTCGAGCGTTTTCACCTGGAAGTTCACGCGCACTTTGGTCTCGTCGCCAAATTCGGTCACGTTCGCCGAGCATTCGACAATCGCAACTTTTCGCCACCGCGCCTCGTTTCCCCCGAACAGTCCCATCAAGAGCGCAAAGTTGGGATTTTCCACGTTCGTTTCCTTGGTGGCGGAGATCAGTCCCAGGTCGGTGTTGGCGTGTTTGACGATGAAGCCCTCGTCTTGCAGGGCGTTGATCAGTGCCTTCATGACCAGCTTGGAGTCTCTTACCGGGTACGTGCGCGTTTGAAACTCGCGGATTTGGAGTTGGGTGGAGGCCGGCTCTACCGCCACGCAGCCAAACAGAGGTGTGAGAGCAAGCCACCAGATCGTCCGAACAAAGCTGCGGCACGCCACGATCCGCCTCAAAACTTACTCGCGTGGTACGAAAACGATTCGACCCGCTGCTGGTCGTCGAACTTGATCACGACCGTCAACGTCCGCTGGCTCGACCGAGCCGCACCGGCAGCCTGCCCCGCCCCAAGAATCAGAATCGTGCCGTATAACTGACTCGTCGAGTAGGATGCCTCGGTCGCCACTTTGTCATAAACCCACGTCTCCTTGCCGGCCGCGTCGCGAGTGACGATGTTCGGGGAACCAAGACGTTCGACCACTTCTGCTTGCGACAAGCCCACGCGGATTTCTTTTTGCACAACGCCTAGCGTCATCTCACGCTCAGCCGCCGAACGCACCCGTTGTTCGTGCCAACCGCCGCCACAACTTGCTGCGCACACCAACGTACCGGCCAAACTGAAAACAAGCGCACGTTGCCCTGCGGCGATCATCCTGCCCTCTTCTGCAAACCGTTCTCGCTAGCCCCTGCCCTATTGAACCAGCCCGGCATCGGTTGCCACTTTGCCCGCAAGACACTTCGCTGGTCAAGCCTGTTCTGCAACCGCCCCGCATGCAAGGCCGACGTGGCCGATCCGATCCGGAAGTGGCAACTGCCTGTCGCTTGCGGACGCATCCGTGATAACCTTGCTGGCCATGAATCGCCGCATCGGCACCCAAGTCCTTGTGAGCTCAGTGGTGGGCGTGTTGTTTTTGCTGCTCGCGTTCCGCAACGTTTCCTTCGGCGAGTTGGCGACTGTGCTCGCAGGTTTTCACTGGCCTTGGCTCCTTGCCGCTGTGTGCGTGAGTTTTCTTCTCATGATCCTGCGCGCCTGGCGGTGGCAGCTCGAACTGTTGCCGCTCGAACACGTTCCGATGGGCCGACTCTGGGCGGTCACGGCCGCTGCGTACACGGCAATCAACTTGATTCCAGCACGGCTCGGCGAAGCCGTGCGGCCTTGGCTGTTGTCGAAATTTTCCGGGGTTCGATTGTCCCAAGCGGTGGGGACGCTCGTGGTGGAAAAGCTCATGGACTCGTTTTGCATCGTCACCTACATGGTGGTGGCGCTGCTGTTCACCGAGCAACTCCCCGTTTGGGCCCGTCGCGGAGCCTTGTTTCCCGCTGTTTTCACCGCGTTGTTCGCCACCGTCGTCGCACTTGCCTACTGGCGCGGCGAGCAGTTTGTCGAACGCCGAGTGGCCGTGCTGCTGCCAGAACGATTTGGAGCTGGCCTGTTGCGTATCGTCCGTGCGGTGATCGAGGGCATGAAAGTGTTGCCCGATGGGCGGCTGCTAGCGAAAGTGTTTCTCGTCTCGCTGCTTCTCTGGTCGCTGCCAATTTTCTCGAGCTGGATCGTCATGAAGGGATTTGGATTTCCAGTGCCGTTTTCGGCGGCGCTGCTCGTGTTCTTGTTTGTCGGGATTGCCACGGCGCTGCCTAACCCGCCGGCAATGGTGGGACCCTTCCAATACGCCTGCATCCTTGCTCTTGGCATTTACGGCGTCGGCCAAGATGCCGCCCTCGCCTTCGGCCTCCTTTTAAATGCCCTTCAAGTGCTCACGATCGTGGCGCAGGGAGTTGTAGGTGCCTTGGCGCTGGGGCTTGGTTGGTCTGACGTGCAAGCAGCAGGTCGTCTGGTACGCGGCGAGGAACCGACGCCAGCAACTCAAGCGGGCGAACCCTGACTTGCACGAGGGCGCACGAACCAAGGGAGCCAGAGTGGCGCGGTCGAGTAGAGCGGCACGAGCGCGTAGACCACCCACAATGCCCACTTGGGGAGCCACCACACCTGCAACGTGCAGTTGACCACCAGAACTCCAACAAGCACGTAGTTGGCGACACCGCCCCAGTGACCGACGCGATCGGGAAACGCCACCCGACGAGGTGAAGTCGCGTTCCGCGAGCGGACCACATATGCAGTGAAGGCAAACAACACGCTTGCTGGCACCCACCAGGGAGCAAGGCCCACAGCCGTGTACACACTGAACGCAGGTACGATGAAGCCGATGTCTGCACCGTGGTCGAACCATCGCGCCCAAGCCCTGTCGCTACCGGAACGGCGTGCCCACCGCCCGTCGAGGATGTCGCTCAGCGCTGCAAAGGCAAAGGCCACCGCAGCGATCCAAGCCTTGGCCGGTACGCCGTGGTGAGCAGCCCAGACGCACGCCACGAACACCGGCGCGAGGGCGATCCGCGCACCAGTGAGCCCGTGCGCCAAAAGGCCCCACGGGACGGCTTCGTGCTGCAGAATCACTCGCCGCGTCGCAAGAGCCCGCGCAGTTCCCCGCTCTCGCGTAGCAACTCGTTCATCGTCTGGATCCATTCGGACTTCGCTCGCGCGTGGCCGCGTTCGTCGCCGTTTTCTCCCGTGGCCGCTGCGGCATGCGGCGCGCTTCCCTGTTGTTCGACCAGTCCGTGAAATTCCCTGTGACGAGCGAGCAATGCTTGGAACTTTCGATAGGAGCTGCGCTGTGCGTAACTGCTCTGCCCAGCCAGGAACGCCTCAGCCTCGCGAATTGCCTGCGCGTAGCGATCGAGTGCCGCTTGAACCCCTTTTCCGTCTTCGGCACTCCGCAAGGTCTCTACCGCAGCCTGGGTCACCATGCCTATGTGCCGCTCCGCGCGGCCGGCGTACGTGCGGTCGGAGCACGCGACTGCAAATGGCGCGAGGACGAGCAGTGCCCAGCTCTTCCAACGGCCCCTCCCGGCGCGCTCAGCTCCGGTACATCTGCTCGATGAGGTCAGCGTACTTCTCATGCACCACGCGGCGCTTCATTTTCATCGTTGGCGTCAGCTCGCCAGAGTCGATCGTCCACTCCTGCGGAACGATCACGAACTTCTTGATCTTTTCGACCTGGCTGAGGTTCTGGTTCACCTCGTCCACGTAGCCCTGAACGACGCTCAGGAGCTTCGGGTGCTGAGCCAGCACGCTCAGATCTGCGGGAAGGTCGTTTTGCTGCGCCCACGCCGTGGTCGTTTCCGGATCGAGAACGATGAGCGCAGAAACGAAGGGACGGCGATCGCCAATGACACACGCCTGTCCCACGAGCGGTTTTTGCTTGAGCATGTTCTCGATGTTCGACGGGGCAATGTTTTTTCCCCCCGCAGTAATGATGATTTCTTTCTTCCGATCGACAATCCGGATGTATCCTTCCTCGTCGATGGTGGCGATGTCGCCCGAGTGCAACCAACCTTCTTCATCGAAGGTTTGGCGGGTGAGTTCCGGCTCTTTGTAGTAACCAGCCGTGACGTTCCCGCCGCGCACAAGCAGCTCGCCATCCTCTGCGATCTTCACTTCCACACCCGGAATCGCTCGCCCCACGGTTCCAATTTTGATTTCGCCGGGGCGGTTCCACGACGTCGGCCCTGTGTCCTCGGACTGGCCGTACACCTCCGCAATCGGCACTCCGATGGCGCAAAACCACTCGACGAGCTCCGGAGCGATCGGAGCAGCGCCGCTCGAGGCAATTTTGATCTTATCGAGCCCGACGCGTTCGCGGATCATGGCGGTGATGAATGCAGCATTTTGAGCCTGCTCCGCGAGTTCCGGAGGTACCGGCTCGCCTCGTTGTTCCAGGCGCAGCTTCTGCAGGCTGACATCGATGGCATGCTTCACCATCGACCGCTGGGGCTCGTCCAGTTTCTCCAGCGCGGCCAGCAGTCCTGCATGCAGTTTTTCCCAGATCCGCGGCACCGCAAAGAAAAATTCGGGCCGTACCTCTCGCAAATAATCGGCAATTTGCTGCGGACTCGGGCAAAAGAAGCACGTCGAGGCGCTTTTGAGATGCAAGTAATAGCCTGCCATCCGCTCAGCAATGTGCGCCAAGGGCAGGTAGGAGATGTGCCGCATCCCTGGGGTGCGCGGGAACAAGCGATCCAAAGATTCCGCGGTCCAACAAACATTGTAATGGGTCACCATCACCCCTTTGGGTGGCCCGGTCGTACCGGAAGTGTAAATCAGCGTCGCGAGGTGCTCCGGTTTTACCTGCCGCCAGCGGCGTTCGACCTCGTCGTGAGCCTCTTTGCCGCCGGACCGTTGGAGCTCGTCGAGCGACACCACTGCCGGATCGCGGGGAACTTCTTCGAAGCGGTCGATCACCACGATCTTCCGAAGTTTCGGCAACTGACCGCGAATTGCCGCAATCTTGGCAAACACCTCCGGGTTCTCTGCCACGAACATCGCGGCCTCGCAGTGGTTCAAAATGTATTCGATCTGCGGGGGCGCGAGCGTGCTGTACACCGTTACCGGAACCCCGCCCGCGTGCAGCACCGCTAAGTCGACCAGGTAATGTTCCGGCCGGTTCGAGGCGAGAATGCCGACAAATTCCCCAGGCTGGAGCCCTAGCTCCACAAAGCCGGCGGCAAGGTTGCGCACGCGTTCGCCATACTCCCTCCAAGTTAGCGCCTTCCACTCGCCGCCTTCTTTCCATTTGAGGGCTTCCAGGTCGGGATACTTTGTCACCGCTTCCTGGAACAACGTGCACACCGTTTGTCCCGCGACTTTCCGATCGATGTCCTCCTTTTCCGGGTGCGGCATCTACCTCCGAACCTCCTGGCCAGTCATGCTTGAACGAAACTTGGTTAGCCACACCGACCGGCTGTGCGCAAGCGCATCGCGTGCGAGAACCACGTTGGTTCGTCTGTCCCTGCACGCAAGGGGTTACGGGTTGCCTCGGCAAGGAAGCCCCTGTAAGCTCGCGCGCCATGCTTCCTCGAACGCCTGAAAATGGGCGCACTGGTGTAACAAAGTCGTTTACCGAGGTACTCACGAGCTATCTCGAAGGACAACGAAAGGAGAATCGCCGATGAAGAACGCGAAAGGACTTGCCATTGCGGCGGCGGCCGCTGCGCTGTTCGCCTCCAAGGTCACGCTTGCGGGAAGCCACGAAGGCGGCACGGAAGCAAAGAAGGTCAAGTGCGAGGGCGTGAACGAGTGCCGAGGGAAGGGCGAGTGTGGCGGGGCAACCCACGACTGCGCCGGGAAAAACGAGTGCAAAGGAAAGGGCTGGGTCGAGATGTCGGCTGCCGAGTGCAAAGCCAAAGGCGGCAAAGTCAAAGAAGACTGACCTGTCGGTGGCGCGCCTGGAGCGTGCCCGGGTGCCCATGAACGCTTTTGTTCCCTTTCTCGGGTACGGCATCGGGTTGCGGCCAAAACATTATCCGGAGATCCTCGACCAGTGGCCGCATGTCGACTGGTTCGAGGCCATCACGGAAAATTTCCTCGTTGCCGGCGGTCGTCCGCGACGCGTCATCCGCGAGATTCGCGCGCGCTACCCGCTGGTGTTGCACGGAGTATCGCTCTCCGTTGGTAGCTCCGATCCACTCGATTTCGACTACCTTGCTCGGGTGCGCGACTTCGTGCGCGAACTCGAGCCGGCGTGGGTGTCGGATCATTTGTGTTGGACCGGTGTTGGCGGCATCAACTTGCACGACCTACTCCCCCTGCCATTCACCGAGGAAACTTTGCGTCACGTGGTCGAGCGGGTTCAGGCGGTGCAAGATTTCCTTGGCCGTCGGATCCTCCTCGAGAACGTGTCTTCTTACCTGGAGTTCGCGCACTCCACGATTCCCGAAGGGGAGTTTCTCGCCGCCGTGGCGAAACGAGCCGACTGCGCGATTTTGCTCGACGTCAACAATCTCTACGTCAACGCGCAAAACCACGGCTTCGATCCGCTCGCGTATCTCGACGCCCTCCCGCCGGAGCGGATCGCGCAAATCCACCTTGCAGGTTATGCTGATCGCGGCACCTTCTTGCACGACACCCACGATCACCCGGTGTGGCCGCCCGTCTGGAATCTCTATCGCGAGGCCGTCCGACGCTTTGGACCAGTTTCTACACTGGTCGAGTGGGACGCGCAGTTACCCCCGCTCGCGACCGTGTTGGCCGAGGCCGAACGAGCACGACAAGTCGCCGAAGAGACACTCCATGGCTGGTCCTTCACTGCAGCAGGTACAGGAGCTCCTCAGTAAGCTCATCCGCACGCCCGAAGGGGTCGGGCCAGCACTGCCTGCACTCTCCCTCGAAGAACAGGCACGCTGGCAGGGGCTCATCCGGCACGGCGGTGCGCTCGACCCGATCGAGCGATTGGACATCTACGCCAACATGTATTTTTTCCGCATCCGCGATGCGCTGGCGGACGATTTTCCGGTCGTTCGAGCCACGATCGGGGCGGATGCGTTCCACAATTTTGTGACGGATTATTTGTTGGCTCACCCCTCGCGTTCGTTTTCCCTGCGTGACGTCGGCAGCGCTGTGCCGCAATTCGCCCGCAGTCACCCGTACACGGGCACTTGGCCGTGGCTGGGCGACTTGGCAGCCTTGGAATGGTCTGTGGTGGAAGCCTTCGATGCCGCCGATGCACCCATGCTTTCCGCCGAACAATGGGCAGCGTACGCCGCGGAAGAGCTGGCAAATCGACGGCTCGTTTGGCACCCGTCGCTCCGGGTGCTTGCCTGCGAGTACCCGGTTCACCAAGCGTGGCAGCGCTTCCAACGCGACGAGCCCCTTCCGACTCTCGCGCCGGAGGAAACTTGGATTCGGGTGTGGCGCAACCAGGAACGCGTGTTCGTTGCTGCAATGACCCGCGATGAGGCAACGGTCCTTCGCTCGCACGAGACGCTTGCGGACGCGGGCGAGTTCCTCGCCGCGACGTACGGCCAATCGCGAGCAACGGAGTTGCTCGCCAATTGGCTCGTCGCCTGGGTGCAAAGCGGGGTGCTGTGCGGCGTCGAGCCAATTACACGTCGAGAACAAAGGTGAGGTTCATGGCCACCCGATACTCTTTGATCTTGTTCTTCTCGATCTTGGCTTGAATGCGAGTGACCTCGGCAGCAGTGACGCCGCGCAAGGTCTTGGTCGCCCGCTTCACCCCTTCTTCGATTGCCTTCTCGATCGTTTTTGCAGAGGCCACAATTTCCGTTACCCGTGCTGTCGCCATTGTTTCCCTCCGTTCTAGTGGGCTCGCCGGCACGCGTTCGGCGCGCAACGACCCTACACCCACCGTGTGCGAACTGGCAAGGCGCATTCGGCGCGTTGGCGCAGTGGACTCCCTTGACCCGAGGCTGCACACATGAACAATGCGGCGCACGCAATTCGAGGAGTTTCTACGGAGGATCACACCATCCATGTCGGAACCATCTGCTTCGACAGCACCGCGGCCGCAACGGCCGATCGTGCCGTTTTTACGACTGGGCAGCGGAGACGACCCGCCACATCTAGTGGCCAAGAAATGCAAGCATTGCGGGGCCTTGTTCTGGGGTAACCGTGTGGCATGCGCCCGGTGCCACCGTTCGGAAGGCTTCGAGGAAATCCGGGTAAGCAATCGCGGAACGTTGTGGACGTACTCGATCGTCCATCAATCCATGCCTGGCATTCCGGTCCCCTACGTAGCTGCCATTGTCGATCTGCCGGAGGGCATCTCCGTGCGCTGCACCCTCGTGGACGTCGAACCGGACCCAGCCAAACTCCAGTTCGGGATGCCCGTGGAACTGATCACGCGGAAGGTACGTGAAGACAAGGACGGTAACGACGTGATTGCGTTTTTCTTTCGTCCCGCACGTACCGCGTAAACCAACACCCCATTAGGCGAAGGGAGAACAGTACCATGCGTGACGTATACGTTCTCGGCGTTGGAATGATCAAATTCGGCCGTTATCCGGAGCGCGACGTTGCCGAACTTGCAGCCGAAGCTGCACTGCTCGCACTGCGCGACGCGGACATGACCATCGACGATGTGCAGCTCCTGGCGTCGGGAAACTTGTTTCAAGCGCACGCGATGGTCGGGCAGCGAATTCTGCAGCAAATCGGCCAAACGGGGATTCCGGTCATCAACGTGGCCAACGCCTGCGCCACAGGCTCCACGGCGTTTCGCGAAGCGTACTTGGCCGTGGGAAGCGGCGAATACGACATTGCCCTTGCCGTGGGATCGGAACAAATGGGCAAAGCCGGACTCCTCGGTGCCGGCGAACGGCGGGAGAGCGTCGAGGGTATCCTTGGCAGCGGACTCATGCCGGCTGTGTTCGGTCAGGCGGGCGTCGAGCACATGCGGAAGTACGGCACCAAAATCGAGCACTTTGCGAAGATTTCCGTGAAAAACCACAAGCACTCGGTGAAGAATCCGCTGTCGCAGTATCGGGTCGAAGTGAGCTTGGAGGACGTCCTCAACGCTCGCATGGTTGCCTATCCGAACACCCTCTACATGTGTTGCCCCACCGGCGACGGCGCCGCCGCTGCGGTGCTGGTTTCCGGAAACGTAAAGAAAAAGTCGAACCGCAAGGCGGTCAAGGTGGCGTGCTCCGTGCTGACTTCGGATCCCTGGACCGAACGCGACCTCACGCTTCCCGACGTCAACACCCTCACACGCAACGCTGCGCGAACGGCGTATGAAAAGGCAGGGATTGGGCCGGACGATCTGGACCTTGTGGAACTGCACGATTGCTTCGCCACCGCCGAACTGTTGCACTACGAAAACCTCGGCCTTTGCCCGGAAGGCGAAGCGGCCCGAGCAGTGGACGAAGGCTGGTTCGAATGGGGCGGCAAATTGCCCGTGAACGTGAGTGGCGGACTCCTCTCTAAAGGCCACCCGCTTGGAGCTACCGGCGTGGCAAACATCTACGAGATCGTCACACACCTGCGGGGTGAAGCCGGTGAGCGACAAGTCGAAGGGGCCAAAGTCGGGCTCGCACACGTCATTGGCTTGGGTTCCGCCTGCACGATCCACATCTTCACGACCTAGGTTCTGCCCCCGCTTCCTCGTTTCGCTCCACGACTGCCGAGCGCAAACCAGCGGGGTCGCTCGCCGGCAACTCGTGTCGGGGCGCCTGCAGCACTCAATTGGCCACGGCGTTTCGGTACGCGACGAGCTGCTCCCCCACCGGGGCGCCCTCGCGATAAAAGACAGCAGGTTTTCCGATCGGTGCGGCAACCTCTACGTCGCGTGGCCCTTCGAACACTGTACCAGACCAAAGGTGCACCCAACGGCCTTGCGGCAAGTACGCCTGCACACGCTCCACTCCGGGATCCAGCACGGGCGCCACGAACAAGTCGGGTCCTACGAGGAACTCGCGGCCACCAAGATCCCAAGCACGCGGGTCGCTCGGGTAGTGCAGAAACAGCGGGCGAACGATCGGTGCTCCACTGCGGGCGGCTTCGTCGATCAGCCAGGTCCGATACGATTTCCACGAAGCGAACAATTTCGCGTATTCAGAAAAGCGGCTCAGCGTTTCAGGGTCCGAGTAAAATTGGTGGTTCGCTTCCGGCAAGTTCCCTTCGTGGGTGCGGAACACCACCTGAAATGCAGCGAACTCCATCCACCGGAGCAGCAGCTCGCGCGACCGACGAATGCGCAGCAGTGGGTGGTCGATGGTGGTGTAGCCCCCAATGTCGCTGTGGTTGAAGGCAAATCCAGAAAGCCCGGAGGAAAGCAACCCGTGCACCGCAGATTTGAGCCCGTCGTACTGGTCCCACGTGACCAGTTGGTCCCCTAGCCAAAACAGCGTGCTCCATGCCGGGCTGCGCGTAAATCCAGACCGCATGAAAAACACGCCGTCCTCCTCCCGGCCAGCGCGCACGATCGCTTCGCGGTTCCACTCTGCCCACAACTCCGGATACCGATTGTGGACCACGGGTGCTTCGCCCGCGTGAAGCACCGCGTCGTAAGGTAAGCCTTCGCCAAAGTCCGCCATCCAGCCCGAGGCCCCAGCCCCCAGCACCTGGTCCCGCAAAACTTGCAAGAACCACTCGCGTGCTTCGGGATTGGTCACATCCAGTAACCCAGCCGAAAACGTCGTATTGCGAATCATGTACGGTTTGCCATCCGCCCGCCGGACCAGATACCCCGCCTGTGCCGCTTCCCGAAACAAGTTTCGCCTGTGGCCGGGCTTTTCCGCGACGTCGACCAGAAACGGATTCACGTACGTCATCATCCGAATACCGGCTGCAGCCAGATCAGCGACCAGGGTTTCCCATTGCGGATATCGGTCGCGGTCGAGTTCCCAATTCCACCAGAGTTGCTTTCCGAAGGTGGTCGCACGCTGTCCCACCCAATCCTGCAACCAAAATGCAGCAATCGGGGTTTGCCGCGCAGCGAGTTCTTCCCACACCGCCCGCACACGTTCCGTGCCTCCTTGCATGCCCACGATCGCACCACGATGCACCCACTCCGGAAGCCGTCGCATGCGGCCGAACGCGCCGGTGTGCGCTTCGATCAACTCCAACGGCGTCGAGCCCGCATACAATCGGCCCCGCAGTTGGTTCGACCACACCTCGACCTGCACGCGGTCGGGTGCGCGAAAGTCGAAACTCGCATACTCGCTGTTTTCCAACGCAAGCGAGCGCATCCGGCTCGTGAGGTAGTGTGGCACCGGAGCATACGTGGTGTGCCAACTCCCGCCCGCACCCGCAACCAAATCGAGCAAGGCTGTGACCGGTTGCAGGCCGCGGCCAATGCCCTGCTCGCTGACGAAAATCGGGACGCGACGGCCTTTGAGGTCCAAGTATGTGAACTGCTCTCCGAAACCGAACACCCGCTCTCCCGGGTCGGATCGGTACACCAGGCCGACCCGCTGGAACGCGGGATCTTCCAAAAGCAGCTCGAAACGGAGCACGCGGTCGTGTTCGACTTTGAGAGACCACACGTATCCAGTCGTCGTCGCACCGCACAGCAGGGTGCCGCGCACGCGCAACTCACCCTCGCTCGCTACGATCTCCTCCACGAGCTGATCGGAACACTGCGTCGTGCGACGGTCTTCGATCAAGAACAGCCCCCGCGATTCGTGCACCTTCTCGCGTCCCTTCCCAGCAGTCACGAATGCCCTGCCAGGAATCGTTTCCCACACTGGATGCGCATTCGCGGGATGTCGCACGACGATTGCCGCATCGCTCCAGCCACGGCCCGTCCACTCCACCGTGAAGGCACCAAGTTGCAGCGGCGCTGGCGGGAACTCGATGCCCCCGCCCCCCAAGCGCCCCTCCGGTGCGCAACCGAAGGCGGAAACCAGAAACGCCACCCAAACGAGGCTTCGCCAGACACCAAAGACCCGACAACGCACCCGGGACAAACCTGTCGTGCAAGCACCCCCCACCGCCCAACGCGCCTGTAATGCCACGTTCCAAAGCATGACGCAGTGCCGTAGTACAGCGAACACAGCGCCGGCAAGGGAACGCACCAGAGGAACAACTGCCCAGACACTCGCTTTCGATTGCCGCTCGGATCGTTTGCCGCCGACGAGCAGTGGGACCCGAGCGGCAAGAGCATCGTACGCCCACCCCACCGACCGACGCGATCGATCCGTTGCGTCCAGCCCCCGGGGCCACGACAGTGGGCGCGCCGTCGCTATGCCGCCAAGAGTCCTGGTACCGCTGGCAACACTTGTGTCGCTGTGGCACACCACGGCGCTGTGAACCGGCACGACGACCGCCATCCCCGAGATCGCCTCGAGCGCGAGCTCGGGTTGTTCGACACCACCATGCTGTGCGTTTCATCCATCATCGGGGCGGGCATTTTTCTGACTCCAGGTACCGTAGCGGAGCTCTTACCCGAACCGAGCGTGTTTCTGGCAGTTTGGCTTGTGGGCGGGTTGCTCTCGCTTGCAGGCGCACTAGCGAACGCCGAGCTTGGGGCCATGTTTCCTCGTGCCGGAGGCGACTACGTGTACTTGCGCGAAGCGTATCACCCGCTGGCCGGGTTCGTGGTCGGGTGGCTTTCGTTCTTCGTCATTTACGCTGGCACGGTAGCAACTTTGGCGGTGGGATTTGCCGATGGTCTGGCGCGGTTCCTCGGACTCGGCGATGCAGGAGTGGCGAGTATCGCCGTCCTGACCATCGCGGCGGTTTCCGCCGTCAACTATTTCGGAGTGCGCAAAGGTGCCCGGCTCAACAATGCCACTGCTGTGTTGAAACTCGGCGCGATTGTGGCACTGAGCGCCTGGGCGCTCACGAGCTCCCATGGCAACTGGGCCCATCTGTTTTCGGCCAGCCACAGCCTCCCTCCTGGAGTGTGGACGAACTTCGGCTTGGCGCTTTCGCCGGTGCTGTTCAGCTATCTCGGATGGAACGCCCCGGTGTACGTGGCGAGCGAGATCCACTCTCCCGGGTTCACGATTCCGCGTGCGTTGTTTCTCGGATTGGGGCTGTGCATCGCGGCCTACGGTTTGCTGAATGTGGTTTACTTGTACGCCGTACCCCTCGAAGAGATACGCGGTCAGGCCAACATTGGCGAACAGGCAGCGCGCGTGCTGTTTGGCGAGGCTGGCGCCACCATCGTCGCCGCGTTGGTGCTGGCCTCGGTGTTAGGCTGCCTGAATGCGACGGTCCTTGTCGGGCCGCGGATCGCCTACGCAATGGCGCTCGACGGGTATTTTTTCCCGGGCGTGGATCGCGTCCACGACCGCTACCGTACGCCCCACGGCGCGATTGTGGCGCAGGCAGGCACGGCCATCGCGCTGGTGCTGTTGTTGCGCCAGTTCCCGAGCGTGCTCGACTACACCACGTTTGCAATCGTTCTGGCGACTGCCGCGGACACCACCGCACTGTACGCATTGCGCATCCGCCAGCCGCACAAGCTGCGACCGTATCGTGCGTGGGGATACCCGTGGCTCCCCGCGTTGTACTTGGTGGCCAACCTGTTCATCGCAGCCGTGATGCTATCGGGGCGACCATTGGAATGCGGAATCGCCCTGATCGTGACCGCCACCGCGCTACCGTTTTACTGGTATCTCAACCCGCAAGCGCAGCGCGCACACTAGTGGCCCGCACATCGGCGACACGGCGATCGCAGCTCTCGCTAGCGTTGCACACGCACTCGCTGGCCGTCGCGCAAAGGCCTCGCACTCACAACCACCAACTCGCCGCCCACGAGGCCCTCGCGGACCTGTACTCGACCGGCAAGCGTCGTACCCACCTGCACAGGCCGCGACCGCACCCTCTCTCCATCCACCAGCCACACGAAGGCTTCGCCACGGTCGTTTCGGCGCACGGCGGCAGCCGGAACGAATACCATCGGATCGCTGCCATTGGTCTGCTGCACATCGGCGAGGAATGTCACGCGCGCACTCATGTCCGGAAGGAGGCGTTCGTCCGGTTGCAAAATCCGCACTTCGATGCGCAGCGTTCCTTTCGATCGGTCTACCTGCGGATAGAATTTCACGACCTCCGCAGGGTACTTTGCATCCGGGTACGCGTCAGGGGTGACCACAGCTTGTTGCCCCATGTACACGCGAGCCAAATCGGCTTCGTTTACGTCGATTTGCGCGCGCATGTCGGAAAGGTTGGCCATCCGAATGAGGTCTCCGGAACCCGCAAACCCTCCCGGAACGGCAATCTCGCCCACTTCTTTTGCCTTGGAGAGAATCACTCCGTCGGTGGGCGCACGAAGCAAGGTGTAATCGAGGTTGACGCGCGCTTGCTGCAGCTCCGCCTCAGCTTGCGCTAGCGCCGCGCGGGCTACCCGTGCGCGGCTTTCCTGGACATCGAGTTCCTGTTGCGATGCCACCCCTTGCGCCCGCAAAGACCGCACGCGCTGCAGCTCGGCTTCAGCTAACTCCCACTGCGCCTTCGCCAACGCAACTTGCGCCTCGGCACGCGCCACCTGCGCACGGTAGTCGCGGTCATCCAGCTGCACCAAGGGATCGCCTTTGCGTACGCTTTGCCCCTCCTCCACAAAGTACCGTTCGATCCGCCCCGGAACGCGCACCCCGATGGAAACATATCGTTCCCCCGTAACGATGTAGCCAGAGCCACTGAGCACGGGGAGCGGACCCGTCTCCGCGGCGGTCGTGCGTGTGGCCTCTGCCACCACGACATCGACCGCCGCACTGTGGCGCCACCAAACTGCAAGCGCGCCCGTCAGCACGAGCGCGGCAACCACCCAAGGCCAACGCCGCGGCCTTCGGGTCAACTCCTCTTCGTCGCGCCCGAGGCGCAGGGAGTTCAAGTCGTCTTTGAGCGTTTCGCTAATCGACAGTGGTTCGGTCACGGATCCTCCTACGTTCGTGCCGCTGAGTTCTGCGTGCCTCCAAGCACGTTCAGCCCCGTCGCAGCGCTTCGATGGGACGCAAACTCGCCGCTCGCGCCGCAGGCCCTAAGCCTGCTAACAGGCCGATCACGAGCGTGAGCACAAAACTCGCAATCAAGTCTCCGGCGCCGACGCGAAGCTGAACCACGTTCGTTGTGAACGTGGCCGCCCCGAAGCCAATGCCTTTTAACCAGTGTCCTACCGAAGCCGCCAGAACCACCGATAGCCCTGCGCCGGCCACAAACCCGGCCACGGCAAGCAGGAGTGCCTCGAGTTGGAATGCGAGCAAAATGCTTCCCCGGGAAAAGCCGAGTGCACGCAAAGTGCCGATCTCCGCAACGCGACTTTGCACGGCAGCGTACATGGTGTTGGCAGCACCAAACCCAGCTCCGATGCCCGAAAACACTGCAATTGCCACCACCAAAATGTAGAGGGAATTCGCCGACTCGGATTGCTTCGCATAGTAGTCGGTCTCTCGCTCGGCTTGCAGCGCATAACGCGGGTCTGCCTCGATACGGTCTTTCAGCAGCCAAAAATCCGCTTCGGAATTGGCGCGCAGGCGAATGGCCGAGTACGGAAGCGGTCGTTTGGCATCGTTTGCAAGCTCGCGAACATCCACCCACACTTCGCTTTCGAACGACGAGCCTTCCGCTGCAAAAATGCCGACGACCTTCCAACTTCCGCGGCCAAAGCGCAGTTCGCTCCCCAACGTGGTGCCTTCGTACCGACCCACCAGCGATTTGCCCACGATCGCTTCCGCCGCGCTTGGTTCAAACATTCGCCCGGCAATGATCCGCACTTGATCGTGCACCTCGAGCGCGATCGGCTCCACTCCTCGCACCAAGACATTTTCCCGCCCGCCCTCTCTGGTCCAAAAAAACGGCTGCACCACCAACTCGGGCGACACCAGTGGCTGGTCGGCCGCATTCCGCGCAATGCCGTCGTAAAAACGAATCGCCTGATACGCCGCTTGCGAGAGGGCACTCGCACCGTCGTTGTCGGACCCTTTCCGCATCACCACCAAATTCAAGGGGTGGCCGGTACTCACCAGCGTGCGTTTCAGGCTGGAAATGAGCCCCAGGAACAAGCTCGACGCCACGACGACCAAGGCGATCACCGCAATGGTCATGGTGGTCCGCAACGGCCGGTTCCAGAGATTTCTCGCGCTGTAAGAGAACGGCAGCATCGGGCGGCCTCTAGAACACTTCGTGAAGCGACTCGATCACAGGCTTCCGCGCGGCTCCCCACGCGGGCACCAACCCGGCGACCGCGCCCACTACGAGCGCGAGCGCCACACCTTGAGCAGCCACGGTTGGAGTGACCAAAAAACTTCCCAGGGGACCCAAAGCTGGAATGAACGCCGAGAAACTGCGCAGCCCATGGGTGAAGGCGTATGCCAGACCTACGCCGCAAAGACCCGCTGTGGTGCACAGCAGCGCCGACTCGGCCAGCAGCGTGGCAAACACCACGTGGCGGGGGAACCCCAGGGCCTTGAGCACGGCAATCTCTCCCTGACGTTCACGGATCGACATGGAGGCCGTATTGGCCGCGATCACCACGACGCAGGTGGCCACCAGCAACGTGACCAGCAACACGATGGTCACGAACCCTTTCAGCGAGCCGAAAAAATTGCCGAAGAAGCTTTTCTCGGTCTCGGAAGCCGTTTCCGCTTCGCTGTTGCGGAACAAATCGTCGATCGCGCGCATCACAGCTTCCACACGGTTGGGGTCGTCCACGCGAACCCAAATCACGTGTGCAATTTCGAGCCCGCGACCACGCGCTGCAATCAGCGCCTCGTCGAGGTACGCGCGTTGGATCCATACCACCGGGGAGCGCTCGATTGGAATTTCTCCGACGATGCGCAAGTCGAGAGCGACTGCCCAGGCAGTACTCTTCAACGTGATGCGGTCGCCAATCTTCCACTTGTAGCGCTTCATTGTTTGGCGGCCGACCAGCACCCCGTCGCGGTAGCGACGAAAATCTTCGAGTTGCTCCCGCGGAATGCCGTAATCCGGATACACACTCCCCACATGCTCAGCTTCCACGGCAAAGTTCGGGAAGGTCACGCGACCCTCCTCTTCGTACGCGCCGCCAAACCACGTCGTCGCTACCGCCGCCGCTACACCCTCGACTTGCCGAACCTTGCGGGCAAACGCGTACGGCATCGAATACACGATCCCGGCCTTGTTGTGCACGGAGATACGAGTATTGCTGGCAAGTGAGTCGAGTAATGCGTCGAGTCCTGCCGGCATGGTGAGCAAAAACACTACGAGCATGACCGCGAGCGCCACCGCGCCAAAGGTCAGCGCGCTGCGCAATTTGTTGCGAAGCAAATTCGCGTAGACGAACCTGGTGTAGTTCATCGCTTCATCCGCCTCGGCTGACCCCACCGCTCGCCGCCATGGCCACGGCCTCGTGCGCCCGAGCCGCTTCCGCGCCTTCCAAGAGTTGGCCTTTGTCCAAGTGGAAGGCGAGATCGACGAAGCGCAGGGCGCGGGGATCGTGGGTCACCATGATCACCGTTTTGCCGAAATCGGTGCGCAAGTGGCGGAGCAGGCGCAAAGTGGCCTCGGCGTTTCGCGCGTCCAGATCCCCCGTGGGCTCGTCGGCAACGATTAGGTCAGGATCGGTCACCAACGCGCGCGCAATGGCCACGCGTTGCTGCTCACCGCCGGACAACGTTCGCGGGTAATGGTGCAAGCGATGCCCAAGTCCGACAATCCGCAGGGCAATTTCCGCTCGACGAAGCCGTTCGCGTTTGTCGAGCCGTGTCAGCAACAGCGGTAGGGCAACGTTGTCGCGCGCAGAAAGAACGGGAATCAGGTTAAAAAACTGGAAGATCAAACCCACATGCCGCGCACGCCAGCGAGCCAGTGCGTCTTCGTCCAAAACATCCAGGCGCCGACCGGCGACCCACACCTCGCCTGTCGTGGGGCGATCCAACCCGGCAAGCAAATTCATCAACGTCGATTTCCCGGATCCCGACGGGCCCATGAACGCGACGAACTGACCCGGAGGAATTTCCAACGACACGTCGTCGAGGGCGCGCACTTCGTCCACCCCGCGCCGATAGACGCGAGAAACCCGCACGATCCGAACGAGCGGTTGGGGATCTCCTGAAGCCACTGGCATGACCACAGCAATGTACCCATAAGCCAGGCAGGGAACGAGTCCAGGCTTTCCCAGTTGCTTTGCACCCATTTTGACTGCACACTGAAGGGCACCGTTAAGGATCGAGCCAGCCATGGAGCGCCACAGTCGCAGCGCCAATCGGGCCTCGCGGGAATGGGTCGTGTACGATGAGTACAGCCCTTGCCCGTACCTACCTGGCCAAATTGCCCGTATGCCGCTGCGGCTGCCGGTAGAGCCCTTGTCGCGCGAAGCGCTCTCGCAGCGCCTGGAGGCCGGCGATCGGCGCCAAGGAGCCCTGCTCTACCGACCACGGTGTCCCGGCTGCCAAGCCTGCCAAGCCATCCGCATCCCCGTGCACGCGTTCGTTCCCAATCGCACCCAACGCCGCACGTTTCGCCGCGGCGAAGCGTTGCTAGAGACCCGCATCGGTCCGCCCGTGGCCGATCTCGAACGAGTGCGGCTTTACAACCGCCACAAGATCGAACGACGCCTGCTACGAGCCGATGGACTCATCGATCGAGCGCTGTACGAGGAGTTTCTGGTCGAAACCTGCGCTGAAACGTTCGAACTCAGTTACTGGCTCGATGGCAAACTCGTGGGCGTCGCCATCACCGACCGTGCTGCCGACGCCTTGTCCGCCGTGTACTGTTACTACGACCCGGCATATTCCCGCCTGAGCCTGGGCACGTACTCCATCTTGAAGCAACTCGCTTTGTGCAGGGAGTGGAACCTCCGATACTTGTACCTGGGACTGTACGTCGAGGGCTGCCCGACCATGGCCTACAAGTCCCAGTTCTTCCCCCACGAGCGGCTCATCCACGGACGCTGGCGGTACTTCGATCGTCTCCGAGAGGACTAGCGTACCCACGGCATCCACACGCCAACACCACGTCGGAACCGTGGGCGACGCACCGCGTCCCGCACAACGGCAGAACCAGACACGTTTTACCCCCACTCCCACCGTGTCGTTCGGTTTTCTATGTTCGACCCGCCTTGTTTGTCCGGCGAGCATGCCATTCTTTGGGCAAGCACGTTTTGCATAGGATCACGAAAGGGGAATCATGCCGCTGTTCGAGTATCGCTGTCACGACTGTGGAGCCGAATTCGAAGAGCTGGTGCGGTACGAGGAAGCCGACCGCATCACTTGCTCGTACTGCAAAAGCCTGCGGGTAGAGCGCTTGCTATCGAAGTTTGCCGTTAGTCGCGATGCGAGCCTGAGCGCGTCGGCAGAGCCTGGTCCCTGTGGCGCTTGTGGGGCGCCGCAACGCGGCATGTGCGCAATGGAACGTGGGGACTGGTGAGCCGTACGCGTCCGCCAGCAACCCTGGTCGGCATCGACACCGGCGGCACGTTTACGGACTTGGTTGCCTGGGTCGACGGCCAGGTTCTCGTCCATAAGGTTCCCTCCACTCCGCACAACCCGGCGGAAGCCGTGTTGCGGGGTTTGCAGGAACTTCTTGGCGAGGCGCGTGGGTTTGCGGTGACCTACAGCTCCACGGTAGCCACGAACGCCCTTCTCGAGCGACGCGGGGCGCGGGTTGCCTTGCTGACCACGGCGGGGTTCGAAGACGTCATCGAGATCGGACGACAAAATCGCCCTGAACTGTACGCCCCAGAACCCCGGCGGCCGGAACCGCTCGTACCACGAGCTGCTCGCATTGGCGTTGCCGAGCGGATGCTGCATACGGGGCGGCCACTAGTTCCATTGCGTCCGCAGGCAATCGTTGCGGCGTTACGCAAGCTGAAGCAGCTGCAACCCGAATCCGTAGCCGTTTGCTTTTTGCACGCCTATGCGAATCCGCAGCACGAGCGCCGCATCGGGCGGGCGCTTGCGCGCGCCGGCTATCCGTTCGTTTCCCTCTCGCATGTCCTGGCAAACGAGCACCGGGAGTACGAGCGCTTCAGCACCACGGTGATCAACGCGTACATCCAGCCTGTAATGGCCAAGCATCTCGACGCCTTGCAGCAGGCACTGCGGAAAAAGGATGTGCGGCTCCGAGTGCTACAGTCCAGCGGAGGGGCAGTTTCCGTCGACGTGGCTGCCAGTGAAGCGGTGCGCACGTGTTTGTCGGGACCGGCCGGTGGCGTGCGCGGCGCGTGGTCGGTGGCCACGTCGCTGGGCCTCCAGCAAGTCATCAGTTTCGACATGGGCGGCACGTCGACCGACGTGAGTCTGTTGCATGGCGGGGTGACGACCACAAACGACTGGGCAATTGGCGGTTTTCCGCTGAAGGTGCCGGCGGTCGACGTGCACACGGTGGGTGCTGGCGGGGGCTCGCTTGCGTACTTGGACGAGGGTGGACTTCTCAAAGTGGGGCCGCAAAGCGCCGGGGCCGATCCAGGCCCAGCTTGCTACGGGCGAGGTACCGAGCCTACCGTCACCGATGCCAATCTGGTGCTCGGCCGCTTGGTTCCAGAGTTGTTTCTGGGCGGACGCATGCAACTCTTCCCCGAACGCGCCCGCGCTGCCATCGGCTCGCTGGCGCGCGCGCTCCGCAAAACAGTGGAAGAAACTGCGGAAGGAATCGTGTCCGTTGTGAACGCTGGCATGGAGCGCGCCATTCGAACCATCTCGGTGGAACGCGGGCACGACCCGCGCCAGTGCGCTTTGGTTGCGTTTGGCGGCGCTGCGGGCCAGCATGCCTGCGCTCTGGCAGACGCACTGGGAATGGACACTGTGGTGGTGCCTGCACTTCCCGGACTGCTGTCAGCGTGGGGCGCTCTGTTTGCGCCTTCGGAGCGCACGGCAGTCTACCCGGTGCTGGAACGCGATCCATCCTACGAACGTTTGCAAGCCTTGGCTGCGCGGCTCGTCGCGTCCGTGCAGGAGGACTTGCGCCGCGACGGCGTTGCCAACAAACGGCAGCACATTTCGGTGCAGTTGGAGGTCCGCTATCGTGGTCAATCCTTCGAACTCGCCGTACCGCTTCGGCCTGACTACCGCGGTGCGTTCGAGCGAGCACACCGACGATGGTATGGGTACGCCGATCCCGGGCGAAGCGTCGAGGTGGTGAACATCCGCGCCTTCGGCCGCGAGCGTGTCCGGCTCCCTGGGCGGCTGTCGCTGTCCGCCTTCTCCCGGAAGCCAACACTGCTCCAGCAGAAGGTGTACGATCGTGGGCGCTGGTATCGTGTTCCGGTATTTCCACGCGATTCGTTCGCCGTTGGGGAAGCAATCCCCGGCCCGGCCCTCATCGTGGAACTCAGCGCAACGACATGGCTGCCCCCAGGTTGGGTGGTAGAGCGGGAGCAACGAGGTCACCTGGTCCTGCGACGACGAAGCCTGGCGAAGCGAGCGTAAACTGTGAGGGCCGACGGGGCGGCTGGCTCGCGTGAACCACGTCGGGCAACACACCATGCCCCCGGGGTCGCCTCGGCCACGCCTATGTGCCAGCCGGGGAGAGTCCCGTCGGCCTCACCTCGTCATGAACTCCTTTGATCGCAACGCGAGCAGGTTTCATCCATTCACCGCATGCAACAGCTGCCGTGAGTATCTACGAAACAGTGTTCGCGGGTCAATAGTTTGCTTTGTGCTAATGCGAGCACAAAATCATCCCCCTCGTGCCGGTGCTCCGACGCTCCCAAGGAGGCGGCCACTCGTTTGGCCTTCTTGTACGAGAAAACATTTGCTGGTAGCGAGAGTTCTCCAACCTTCAGCGACGGCAGATGCCGCGTTGGTTTCCAGAAGAAGGGGGAGTTTCGAGACGATGAACCAGGTGAACTTGGCCGACTTGGCTCAACGCCTCATCTGGCTCCGGAAACGCCGAGGTCTCACGCAAGAAGAGCTAGCGAAGCGCTGCCGCGCAGTCCGCACCCGACTCTTCTCAGCAGAGTGGTTGCCGCGTGTGCCGCACATCCGACGAGATCGCATTGCAAAGATCGAACTTGCCGCGTCTTCGAGCGCTAACGGAGCGCGGTCCATTTGGGACAACGAAATTCGCTTGCTCGCTGCCGCCCTCGACGTCCCGGAAACGTGGCTCCGCGGTAGCACCAATGGCTGCGACGCGGTGTGGGACTGCGACATCGAACCAGCGCGAGCGCGCGCAATTGCCGATCTCATCGCCTTCCACGAGGAGTACGCCAGTGAACGCTGGACTTGGACTCGGGTGCTGCCTTGTTCCCTCCAATCCCCGGAGTTCCTTCGTCGGTACGCGAAAATCTGGGCGTCTTCGATTACCAGAGGAACAGCCGGGTACCAACATCGAGAACGGGTGGCAGAAAGCCTCCTGCTGATCGGCGAAGCCAACCGGCAACGAACATTACAGCTTCTGGCGGCAAAGAAACTCCAGTGGTTTGTCGCGCTTCCAACGGACACCATCAAATCCATTGCTCGCGGCTCCGATACATACAGCGGGATTTCTCCTTCGTTGCGCCTGCATTGCCTACGCGGATTGGCGCAGCTGCTGGAGGGGTTCCAAGAAACACTGCACCTGGTACTGGTGGGCCAAGCGACCATCACTGGCAAGCCACCGTGGTTCGCGTCATACGAGGGTGTTTACGTGAGCGGCGGGCTAGCCGCGTGGACCGATTTCAATGGCATACGCTACCTCTCCGAGTCGCCTACTCTGGTCCAGACAATGCGGACGCGCGTGCAGGCGACCTTTGCCCAAGCCCGGTACAAAAGGCGCGAAGAGGTGCTCGCCTTCGTCCGCCACGAGATCGACGCACTGGCTACCGCCCTCGCTCGGCACCGAACCAAGCCCGGCATCCGCGTGGTAGCGCGTTCTGCATAGCTTCGCCGTCCGGAAACCGAAGATCGGCTCATCGACGCTCGCAAAACGCGGCAACGGGAACGTAAGCGCCCGTTCGGCCCGGCCCTCCGCGTTGCCCGCTAGCTCGCGACGTTCCAGTTTCAGCCCCGTACCGCGTCCGGCCTAAGCAGCGCAAAATTTCGAGCTTGCACCCAGTTCGCCACACGATGGGCAGTGCGTCCGCGGTCTGCGGCGATGCAGCAGTACACTCCATGGGGGTAGATCCCCGCACACTCTCCGCCCGCGCATGGATGGAGGCACCGTCCAGCCGTACACAGCCGCCCCAGACGATCTGCACAACCCACCAAGACCGCGCTCTAGTACTCGATACCTCTTTTGCACACTAAGCGGCGGGGGTTCCTGCCCACGAACGCTCACCGACCGTGTGGCCTTGAGACACAGACCAAAACGCTCGCCTTGTCAGCATCGGTTTCCCTTCCCCTGCTAGGCTTTTGACTGGCAACCAGGTAAGCGAGCGATACGCGGAGGGCCCACCAGATGAGCCTCGAATCGCGAACAATGTCCAGAGAAGTCGCTTCGGAGAGCCGGGCTGTGATCGATGCAGTGCTCGGTTGGGTTTACACGGTACTGGCTTGGACCTTCGGCATCGTCGGGTTCGTGTTCTTTGCCTTTCCCGACGGAACGGTCGATGCGCTCAACGCTGTCGGATCGTGGTTTGGCTTTCCTCGAGCACCGCACCTGGCACACCGATTTTGGTTGAGCCTCGGAGTCGCGTACATGGCGACGGTCACAGCGCTTGCCGCGTTCATCTCTCGCGCTCCCACAGAGCGGCGCCTCCTCATGCTCCCGCTCGCTGTCGGCAAGGCAACCAGCAGCCTGACTTGCCTTTGGTTTTTCATCTTCCACGACCACTACTTCGTTTACCTTGCAAATTTTCTCGTCGACGCCTCTCTGGCTTTCCTGGCGTGGGGCACGTACCGGGCGTCGGAACCGAACGTACCTGGTCCCCTGTCCGCTCGCGCCCGCCGCACTCTGGTGGCCATTGGCGAGGCCTTGCTCGCATCCGGAGCGGGCGCGAACCAGCACCCGGAGGTCATGAAGTTTGCCGAAGCGGTGGAAGCGCAGCTCCAAGCGCAAGGACCAATCGCACTTCGCGGCTTCGAATGGTTGCTGTGGTTCGTGGAAACGAGTCCGTTCTGGTTTCACGCCACGGTGCGTGCGTTCTCGGAGCTGCCCGTGGCTAGCCGCGTACGGATCCTCGAAGCCATGGAGCGCAGTCGCTGCACCGTGCGCCGCCAGGCTGCGCACGCGGTGAAACTGTTGTTCGGGCTTCACGCCTACAGCGACCCGGCGCTGCGAGCCGAGCTTCGAGTGGACGACGACTGGCTTGCCACCCGGCTCCAACTCGCGCGCGAGCGACGCGAACGTGGGGAAAAGGGGCCATTCCCGGAACCTGTTCCAGTCGACTGAGCCTCGCCATGCCGGTATACGACGCTCGCACTCTTGGCCGAGACCACCGAATCGTCGCGGACGCCGTGATCATTGGTACGGGCGCGGGCGGTGCGGTCGCTGCGGCGGAACTCGCGCGGGCTGGTTGGCGGGTCGCGATGCTGGAGGAAGGAGGGTACTTCACGGGCACCCATCTCGAGGGCGACGTCCGCTTTGCGTTTGCCCGGCTCTATCGCGACGGAGGGCTTACGGGTACTGTGGGCCGTCCACCCATCATCGTACCCCTCGGGCGGTGTGTCGGGGGAACGACCACGATCAACAGCGGCACTTGCTATCGGACCCCAGATTTCGTGCTGGAGCACTGGGAGCGGGTGCTTGGCCTCGAAGGGGCAACGGAACTGGACGAGCACTACCGTGCTGTCGAGAAAGACCTGCACATCGAACCCGTGCCGGACGAGTTTTACGGCCCCGCAAACAAGCTCATTCAAAACGCTGTGGAGCGTGTGCTCGGCTGGCGTGGCTCGCGGATCCCGCGCAATGCGCAAGGCTGCCTCGGTACTGGGCGTTGCGCCTTTGGCTGTCCGAGCGACGGCAAGCTCGCCATGAGTGTCAGCAAGGTGCCCGAGGCCATTGCGCATGGTGCAGATCTCTGGGTTCATGCCCGAGCGCGCCGGATTTTGCTGGATGGCCGCAGAGCGTTCGGTGTCGTTGCAGATGCGCTCAGCGATGGCGGAAGGCCCACCGGGACGCGCATCGACATCCTCGCTCCGCTCGTGGTCGTGGCTGCAGGTGCGTTGCACACGCCTGCTCTGCTGCAAGCCTCGGGCGTGCGCCACCCCTGGCTCGGCCGCAACCTGCACCTCCACCCCGCCACGCGCGTGCTCGGGCTGTTTCCCGAACCCATTCGGGGCTGGCGAGAAGTGCCGCAGGCGTACAACATCGACGAGTTCATTCCCCAAGGTGTGTTCATCCAGGGGCAATTTGTCCCGCCCGAAGTTCAAGCGGCAGCCGTGCCTGGCTTCGGTGCCACATACCGCGAGCGCATGCGTGCCTTCGATCGCATGGCGAGCTTCGGTGCACTGATCAGCGACGAAAGTGCTGGGCGGGTGTGGAGTATTGGGCACAGCGGGCGGCCCCTGGCCTGGTACTCGCTGAACAGCCGCGACCGGCGCAAGCTCCTGTTCGCGATCGCACGCACCGCAGAGGCGTTTTTCGCTGCCGGTGCCCAGGAGGTGTACACGGGTGTGGCCGCGCTGCCCGTTTTGCGCAGCCGCACACAAATTGCTGAATTCGAGCGCTGTCGCGTTTCGCCGAGTCAAATCGAGGTCATGGCCTTCCACCCAATGGGCACTGCCCGGTCCGGAGCACCTGAATGGTCGGTATGCGATCCATGGGGGAAGGTTTACGGCTACCACGGTCTCGCCGTTGCCGACGCGAGCCTGTTTCCCACGTCGAACCGAATCAATCCACAGCTCACGATCATGGCGCTGGTGCGCCGCAACGCCCACCACTGGGGCGCGCAGGGTTCCTGAATGGCGCGGTTCCGCGTCGCCACCAGACCCAACCAGCCTTGCTTCGATCGGTTGCAGGAAGGGGGCTTGGCGCGCTCTTGCTCGATCAGCGCGGCAGGCGTCTGCACGCGTACGATCGACCGCGCACGAGCGGACCGTGTTCTCGGCGTTCCATGGACCGGAACGAGGCTCGGGCACACGGCAGCAGCCGGTCGCATCCCGTGCGCTACTCGCCCCCGGCACACGAGTGACAACGAACAGCACGTGCAAGGGAAGAGTGCGAATGGAACGCGGCGCGTGTCGAAGACGAGCGCGAAGATTTCTCCCTACCTTTCTTCTGCGTGGGGGCGGTGGTAGCGACCACCGACGAAAGGAAGCTGCGCCATGGAGTCGAGCAGTGTGCGTGTGGAACGCAACGGGCCGGTATGGACGGTCATTCTTTCGCGTCCAGACCGCAAAAACGCGGTCGACCGCGCCACCGCCGCTCTCCTGGCCGACGCGTTCCGCGCGTTCGAGGCCGACGGCGAGGCCCGCGTGGCTGTGCTTTGGGGAGAAGGCGGTACCTTTTGCGCGGGCGCCGATCTCAAGGCAGTTGCCGAGGGCCGAGGAAATACAGTCAGTCCCGACGGAGATGGCCCTATGGGCCCCACGCGGATGTTGCTTGGGAAGCCTGTGATTGCCGCCGTCGCGGGCTACGCCGTGGCTGGTGGGTTGGAGCTGGCGCTGTGGTGCGATTTGCGGGTTGCAGAAGAGTCGGCCGTATTGGGCGTGTTCTGCCGGCGTTGGGGTGTCCCATTGATCGACGGGGGCACGGTGCGGCTGCCGCGCTTGATTGGGCTGAGCCGAGCGTTGGATCTCATTTTGACCGGCCGCCCAGTATCGGCTCGCGAGGCGTTGGAAATGGGGCTCGTAAACCGGGTGGTGCCCGATGGCACCAGCCGGGCGCACGCCGAGGAGCTCGCGCATCAGCTCGCCCGCTTTCCTCAGGCATGCTTGCGTCACGACCGGCTTTCCGCATACGAGCAAGACGGGCTTTCACTCGAGGCTGCGATGCAAAACGAATTTCGTCATGGAACCGAAACGCTCGCGAGCGGCGAGTCGGTTGCCGGAGCCCGGGAGTTTGCGGCGGGCAAAGGCCGGCACGGCTCGTTCGAGTGAACGGCCCGCGATGGCGAGAACCAAAACAAGCAGGAGGGACCGATGAAAATTTACGATTCCCAGTTGGCGCCCAATCCGCGGCGGGTACGAATTTTTCTGGCGGAAAAAGGGATTCAGGTGCCTTACGAGCAAGTGGACATTGTCAGTGGTGCAAACCGCTCGCCGGAGTTCCGCAAGAAGAACCCGATGGGAACGGTGCCTGTGTTGGAACTCGACGATGGCACCTGCATTGCCGAAAGCGTGGCCATCTGCCGCTATTTCGAGGAGCTCTATCCCGAGCCTCCACTCATGGGTCGCGACGCGCGCGACCGCGCCATCGTAGAAATGTGGCAGCGGCGGATGGAGCTGCACGTGTTTCTTCCGATCGCGCAGGTGTTCCGCAACTGTCATCCATTCTTTGCCGGACGCATTCGTCAGGTGCCAGAGTGGGGGCAAGTCAATCGCGAGTGGGCGCTCGAGGCGCTGGCATGGCTCGACCAAGAGCTTGCCACACGGCCCTTTATTGCCGGCGATGCGTACACGATTGCCGACATCACCGCGCTTTGCGGCATCGATTTCGGGCGAGTGTCGGACATTCGCATCCAGCCAGAACAGAAAAACCTCAAGCGTTGGTACGACGAAGTGTCGTCGCGACCAAGTGCGAAAGCCTAGTGGGGGCAACGATGAAGTTCGGTGTCGCGTTCACGAATGCGGGTCCGCTCGCCTATCCCGAGCCGTTTGCGGCGTTAGTGCGCGCCGCTGAGGAGTGCGGATTCGATTCCGTGTGGACGGTCGAGCATGTGGTGGTGCCGGTGGGGTACAAGTCGCGCTACCCGTACAGCGCCGACGGGCGGATGCCCGGACCGGATAACGCCCCGCTGTCCGATCCGCTGATTCCTTTGGCTTACGCTGCGGCGATCACCGAGCGGATTCGCCTTGGCACAGGCATTTTGATCTTGCCGCAGCGGCATCCTGCGTATGTGGCCAAGGAGGTGGCCACCCTGGACGTATTGTCGCGAGGTCGGGCGATTCTCGGGATCGGAGCCGGCTGGCTTGCGGAGGAATTTGCTGCCCTCGGAATTCCCTTCGAAGAGCGGGGGCCGCGCACCGACGAAGCCATCCGCGCGATTCGCACGCTGTGGCAACCAGGGGCGCAGAGCTTCGAGGGCAAATTCTTCCGCTGGGATCCCGTAGAGTCCAATCCCAAGCCGGTGCAACAGCCGGGCGTGCCGATCGTCGTGGGTGGCCACTCGATCCCGGCGGCCAAACGTGCGGCACGCCTAGGTGACGGCTTTTTCCCGGCCTTTGGGGAGCCCGCAGCGCTTGCTCGCCTGTTGGACGCTCTGCGCACCGAATGCGCCCGCATCGGTCGCAACCCCGCGGACATCGAAATCACCACGGGCGCATTCACTGTCGATGCCGACACCGTGGCGCGGTACGCGGAGCTGGGGGTGCACCGCGTCGTCATCGCGCCGCCAGGGTTCGACCCTGACAGCATCCGCGACGGCCTGCGTCGTTTCGCCGACACGGTCATGCAAGCAGCGACCAAGCTCTAGTCATCTTCCCAGCCTCCCCTTGCACTCCACCCTTCCCCCGGCACCACAGGCTGCAAGGGAGGACCCGAGGCGCGAGAACGGCCACACCGGTGAGCGGCGGCGAAATAATTCCAACACACAAGCTTGTACCGCCGTGCGCATGCGTGTTCCTCACGCGACCATCGGCCGAAACAACCCGTACCCGCGGTACCTCCCAGCCCCCAGCAGCACAGGTCCGCGGAAAAACCCTATCCTAATTAAGACACCGGACCCAGCGTTTTGGGCGGTGCTCGGGACAAGCTTTTTGCCTGTGCCTCTCATTGCGTAGAACGAACCAGGTGACTCAGTGCTATCGGCCGCAGCGGTTGCCCGTACGGCCAAGGAGCGCGCGATGCCACCGATCCTGCAGGCCGAGAAGGTCGCGCCGACCCATGCGTCTACTTGCGCTTTCCAACCCCGTGGGAGGCCGGCGCTCCTGCCGGCCATTTAAAGGCGATACCGCGGGGACTTGCGAACGCGACCAAGAGCTCCACGTGGTCTCCAGGCTTCTTTTCCGCTGGAACCGCGTCGCTGTTCTGGATCGGCCCGGACAGGCCAGAAGGCTCGTGCCGTGCCTTCCAGCCGCCTCTCTTGGTGCGCTCCTCGAGGAGAACCGCTTCTACACGGTCGCCGGGCTTGGGTAGCGCGGGCGGTGCAGGGGTCCGCGCCGTTTCGCGCGTTGCGCCGGGAACGCCTTCAGTTGGCACC
>CAZHQG010000010.1:0-108099 GCA_964534275.1 uncultured Binatia bacterium (SeqCode)
CGGGCAGGCGCTACGCGTGCTCGTCGTTTTCGTCGCGATCTGGCTCGCGGCAATGGGCGGGCTCGTCGCCTGGCAGGGCTGGCACGGCACGCCGACGCAGATGGGCTGGTTCTTCACCAAGGCGGCGCTGCTGACGTTCGGCGGTGCGTATGCGGTGCTGCCGTACGTGTTCCAGGGCGAGGTCGTGCACTACCAATGGTTGACAACCGCGCAGATGATCGACGGGCTCGCGCTCGGCGAAACCACGCCCGGGCCGCTGATCATGGTGGTGGCCTTCGTCGGCTTCGTCGGCGGCTGGGGCCAGCAGGTGCTCGGCCCCGACATGCTTTTCGCCGGCGGCCTGCTCGCCGCCGCGCTCGTCACCTTCTTCACGTTCCTGCCGTCGTTCCTGTTCATCCTGATCGGCGCACCGTTCATCGAAACGACGCACGGCGCGCTTCGCTTCACTGCGCCGCTTACCGGCATCACCGCCGCCGTCGTCGGCGTCATCGCCAACCTGGCGGTGTTCTTCGCCGCGCACGTGTTCTGGCCGCAGGGTTTCGGCGGCCGCTTCGACCCCGCCTCGGCCGCGATTTGCGTCGCGGCGATCGTGGCGTTGTGGCGTTTCAAGGTCGGCGTCATCCCGGTCATCGCCGCATGCGCGGCCGCCGGATTCGCGCTGAGTGCGCTTTCGTAAGAGGAATGGCAATAAACGGCAAATAGGCACCGGTTGACGGCGGCGCTCGGCGAGCGTGGACCTTCGCCCAGAGGCTCTGCCCACCCGCAACTTGCCATGCGCAGGCGGCTCCGGTAATGAAGCCCACCGGCTAGGAGAAAACCATGACAGAGAAAGCGAACCAAGAAAGTGCCCTTGGGACCATTATCGGCTGGGGAAGCTTGGGGATTTTTGCCTTGTGGTTTGCCTACCAAGTAGCGGCACCATTACTGATCGGTGAGCAGTGGGCGGAAAAACAAAACGACGCCATTGAGCTGGTCAAGAACAGCAAGCCATTGGGGAACGAGACCCTCTATGACATGATTCGGGCTTACTCTTTGAAGGCAAAGGAAAACGACTTCTTCGTCGGCGAGTTTAGCTGGAGTGCGATCCAGAAGGACGGGCCCGAATACGAGGTAACGCTCCTCTGGACCGAAGGCGACCAGAAAAAAGTGGCGCTCTGGCGTGTGAACTTGGAAAACAAGGAAGTCCGACCCCAAGGCGACGCCGCCAGCCTTCCCCAACGTTTAGCCGCTGGTCCCCCCAAAAAGGGGACAGGAAGTTGACGTTCCCATTCTCGAGCCGCTCCCACGCCTATTAACCGTATTGTCTTCGGCTCCCTGCAAGCGTGTCGGTGCTTAACATCCCGACACCCCTGTGTGTCGTACCACGACCGGTGGGTCGACCTGTTCAAGGAAAGAAGCGCTCTGTCTAGTACGTACCAAGGCGATCCGCTCGCAGTAAAGGCACCAACGACGCACACGGCAACGAGTTCCGTCTGCTGCAGTCCTTAGCGCAGGTCGGCCTTCACTCGAACCGTTTGCCCTGTCTGGGGGCACAGCTCGCCGGCACGCAAGGGCGGTTCTCCCGCGCACACCTTCGCGGGCTACGCCTCCAGCGAACGCGCAATCGTGCGGGATTGCCGTTGGTAACATCGATGCTTTGGAATCCCAGCCGGGTTGGAACGGAACCAAACCCTACATCCAAATTCGAGTGGGTCATTTGGGGACATGAGTCATTCGAGGAATCATATGAGGACACGCACGAATCATTTGAGGAAATCATTTGAGGGAAATCATTTGAGGACACGCACCGATTGAGGCTCGTTTGAGGGAATCATTTGAGGACTCGTTTGAGTTGTTTGAGGACATGCACCAACTCACGATCGATCAATTCGGGGACACGTCAATTCCGGGACACGCACCGATCAAGTGGAACGATCAATCGCCAGCCTATCGATTGCAATTCCTCGGGCTTCGAGCGTCGAAAGGCCCGTCGAAGCTCCGGCGCCACGAGCTGCGCCCCCCTAAGACGACGCGGATTGTAGGGGAAGCAACGCTTCGGTCCCGCCGGGGTCTACGAGCCTTCGCTCTCCGTGCTTACGTGGGGGGCTGGCAGCGATCGAGGTGCACGATGGGCAACTTTGCGCGAATCTTTTCAAGCATGTCGCCAAAGCGATTTAAAGTTCCAGGGGGTGCGACCGCGTAGCAGGCAGTTTTTGGCCCACAGTGTGCGGTCGCTGAGCGTTCGCGCACTGTGCTGCGCCTCCCTACTACTACTCCGATCCCCTGGGTTGATCGCGTAATGAAGTTGTTAAGTTTGGGCAGACCAGGGTTCGTGTGTGTCCAGAAAGAGACCGCGAAGAGTGCCCCGGCCCGGGCGAATGATGCGTGTTCTCAGTTTGAACCTCATTTCGCGGTGCCTCGTGGGGCTAAGCATTCGCATGTGCGTGTCCTGAATGGGCTCTCCTAACTAGGGGCCCGAACTGGGTCCCTGCTTAGAATTTGTGTGTCCTGAATGAGGTGGGGCCAGTTTGTGGATCGACAACTGCGGGTCCCGAATCATCCCAGCAATTGGCCGAGCCGCCAGGCGTCGCGAGGTGCAAAACAGGAAACGGCCTGGCGCTCAGGCTGGGCGACTCGGGTCGATTGACCCATACCGTCTCAGAGTGAACAACACGCTTCTGTTATCGCGCCTCCATTCGGAGGGCCTGCACGACTCCGCGTCGACGGCTTCAATCCCAAAGGAGGTGCCACCGTGCCTGTCGACGTACTCATCAAGAGGAGCCCCTGGGCGCATCAGAGCGAGTACCGGCACGCTGTCCCCCTCACTCAAAGTGAGTGCTGCAACGGCCGCGACCGTTTTCTTGTTAGGCGCCGGTGTCAACGATGAGAGTCCTCACCCGCCTGTAGAAACGACCGAAAATTCATTACTTGCCCGCTCCAAGCTCATCGAGAGTTACCTCAAGCCGGCTCTAATTGAGCCCGCCGCCCTGCAGAGGTGTAGCCTCTCTGGGGAACCAGCAAACAGAAAAGAGGCTGGCGCGAAGATTGCAGGTTACACGGCGCATTCACTGCGCGAAAGGAGGTCGCATTCTATGCAGGCAGACGGAACAGGAACTCCAAAGGACGGTGTGGCGCCGCAAAGCGAACGTGATCAGTTTGGAATTTCGCTGAATGCTTGGTTGGGCCATCTGGAACGGCTCCTCGGGGGTCCCGGCGGAGGTGCTCACCACAGCCCCCTGATGCACTTCGTACGCCCGGACCACGAACACTCGGCGGTGTTCGGAACGTCGGGGGCAGCTTGCTTCATTTCCGGGTTGGCACGTATTCTCAGACAGCCGCCCCTGGATCTTCCGTGGGTCGGCTTTTACGTACGAGAAGGTTCCGTTCTCGTTCTCCACGAAGAAGGGTGTTTACCCGAGGGGTTGGCTCCTCTGCCCCAGAATTTACCGGCCGAGTGGCCCGAGTCGAACAGCGAATCCCGAACATCACCAGAGGGTGAGGAACTTCTCTGGCTTCCCCTCGGGGACTTTGCACAGCAAAGCGCAGTGGGTTCGGTTAGCGATACGATAAGAGCCCTGCCCCTGGTGATCCTTGGGGAGTTATTCGGGTTCGTGTGCGTCCTCGCGAGCGACGCACGTCGCATTGGCGAACTGGGGCTCTTGCCGACGATCGTCTCCCTGAGCTTGCCGCTTGCGACCTCGCTCTACACGCGCCACAAGGTACTGGCGCGCGAATTACATTGGGTTGCGGAGGGAGCGACGGGCCACTTACACAAGGGCGTGCGATCGCTGACGCCTCAAGGCGTGTTAGCCGCCAACCCAATGTTTCCCGATCTCGTTGGGCAAAGTGCACCCTTTTTACACGCTTTGGCCCTCGCACAGCGGTGGGCAGCGGGCCGTGCCCCGGTGCTCATCACGGGCGAGACGGGCACGGGAAAAGAGCTGCTGGCGCGTGCAATCCACGCGTTGAGCGAGCGTCGCAACGGACCGTGGGTGGCAGTAAACTGCCCTGCAATTCCGCGGGAGCTAGCCGAGAGTGAACTGTTTGGCCATGAAAAGGGGGCTTTCACGGGTGCCACTGAAACCCGCCAGGGACGCTTCGAACGGGCTGATGGCGGAGTCCTGTTTCTCGATGAAGTGGGGGATCTGCCTCATTCCATCCAGGCAAAACTGCTCCGCGTCCTTCAGGAGGGCGAAATTGAGCGCGTCGGCTCGGCACGGAGCCGGAAGGTGGACGTACGCATTATCGCAGCAACAAACCGCGACCTTCAGGATGCTGTGCGCAATGGGGATTTTCGACAAGACTTGTACCACCGCTTAGCAGCCCTTCCGATTCACCTTCCACCACTACGCGACCGCACAGGCGACGTCGAGCTGCTAGCCTGGCATTTCCTGCGCAAGAGCTCCGAGCGCTACCACAAGCAGATCGACCTCATTACTCCAAGTGCCATGGAACGATTGCGGGCGTACGATTGGCCGGGAAATGTTCGGGAACTGGAGTACATGATCGAGCGAGCAGTATTATTGGCCGAAGGTCCTGCGGTCGGGCTGGAAGATCTGTCCGAGCTTTCACCCGACCCGAGCCTCCGGTGCACGACCTTACACGCACAACTGCGTGCCGAAAAACGCCGGCGCGTCGAGAACACGCTCCGGGAAACCCTTGGGAACTGCGCTGAAGCTGCACGGTTGCTCGGTATGTCACGCGGCAACTTCTCACGGCTGCTGCGCGCCCTGCGCGTCGACCCCAACAAGTTCCGCCCGAAATGAGCATCGATCGCGATGCCAGCACATCGCTCTACGACCTCCAAGGTAGGCAGGAGTTCTCGAATCGTCCTCAGTCTTCTCATGTGATTGGCCCGTATCAAGAAAAGGCAGAGACAAGGGCTGGAGCGGAGCAGCGGAGCGTGTGGGTAACTTGAGCGAGTCCCGGGGTTTTGTAGTGACCTCGCGGAGACTTGGCAGCGATCCGTTGGCAAGAAGAATCGGTGGGTTTGCGCGAAGCGTGCTGACCGGAAGGCGCCCTTGAGACAGTGAGGAACGCTTAAAAACCCGTGCTCCAACCCATCGACCTGGGGTTTTGGGACAGTATGCCAAACAAGTGCCGGGTCAGGGGCCGGTAACGAGTCGGCTGAGAATCGAGCGAGGCTGCGCAGTCCGGCGAGGGAACGAACATTCTACCCATTATTGCTCGATCTATTGCGTCACCTACCTACCCGGCTTTGCTATGGAGCCGTCGTCCGCTTACTCCCATGACCACAACGCTTCGTGCGGGCTTACTTAGGTTCGTTCAGCCTTCATAACTAGATCCAGCTTCCCCAACCCGCCGCTCGAGAGCGGCGACGGCTCGGAAGCCAGGTGGCAGTCCGGTCAGTACACCCGCCGATCCCTCCCTAAGAACGCTGCAGCCGCAGGTAATTGCGTCGCCCTTTTAACAGGGCAGCGATCGCTGTACGCCGAACCGAGCCACGAACCCAACCTGGACTCCTGATATCGTGCGCGCGTCCGGTCCGCTGCGTTCGTGCCGCTCTTCCTCCGCGGGGCGTCAGGGGTATCCGTTGCATTCAGAACGGGTAGCCCCAGATCGAGGGCCCAGGGTGAAATCCCTCGTTTTGCGCACGCTTTCTAAGCCGGTGCGCAAACCTGCACCCATTGGGATACTCGCCCCATCGTCAACTTCGTGCGTGTCCTCAATTTGCTCAATTCAGAAATTGGCCCTCAATTCGACCGAGTTCCGGATTTGGATTTGGCCAGCTAGCTACGTGCCTGTCCTAAATTTCCAGTAGCGGGCTGGGCGGGCCGAATTGTGCTGTCCATCGTGTTCGGAAGTATGCCCGCACAGATTCGTGCCTGTCCACAAATTCCCAAATTCCTCCACAAATCCTCCGAATTCTGCCTGTCGTCGAATTCGTGCTCAAATTGGGGCCTGTCCCCAAATAGAAAGGTGTCCAGAACCGATCTCGAACTGGTGCGTGTCCAGGATTTGATGTGTCCAGGATTGATCACGCGAGAATCCTGCCTGTCCTGAATTACTCTGAATTACTTCCTTGAATTACTTCCTGAATTACGTCCGGTTCGGATTGGTGCGTGTCCAAAATCGGCGCGCGGATTGGTGCGCGTCCAAAATCGGCCGTTCCGATTGGGGTCCGGTTCCGATTGGGGTCCGATTGGTGTGTGTCCAGAATCGCTGTCCATAATTGGTGCGTGTCCAGAATCGGCCTGTCCAGAATCGGCCGTGTCCAAAATCGCCTCCGATTGGTGCGTGTCCAGAATCGGCCTCCATGATTGGTGCGTGTCCAGAATCGGCCCAGAATCGGCCGCATTCGTGTGCTGTCCTCACGGGTACACCCGTCAAGGGGGAGGAGGCTCTCATGCCTGCTCGCCGAAACTGGGCTCGTGTAGCGGCGGTTCGAAAGCGCCCGGCGGAAGAGGGCGACGCCGCCTAGCCAACCAGGTTTTCGCTCCCGGGAAGCGAAGCCTGGTCCGCCCGCACGCGCTGCCTTCTTGTACGGACCACCGCGCTGGCGTGGCGCTCGATCACTTGGTCCGGACACATCCGGAGGAAACTCCGCCCAACGATACCCAGAAGCACAGCGTCGTCAAGCAAACCAATCACTGGTCGCACGTCCGCTATCACATCGCGCGAGGCGGCCGTGTACACCAAGGCAGCGACGACTAGCACCTTTCCAACCCCTGGCGCCCCCGGGTATCGAAGCAGCCGAACATACACCGCAACGCCTCTTCCCAATTCCTTTGCCGCTGCCCGGATACCCCTGCCCCGCAGCTGCCCCCACACCGCCCGGTCCCACGCTCCGACAAGCACGAGCCAGCCGAAGCCCACCAGTAGCGACGGTAGCCACAACACCCAGCTTCGTAGTGCGTGCGCCACCACCCTGCGGAACCTACGTAACCCTTGCCGCAAATCCTTCCGAACTTCGCGGAGGCGCTCGGGCGAATCCTCTTCCACCGCGTATGCCTGCACCGCCTCTAAACTGGCGAGCGCAACACACTGCGCGCTTGACGAGTCCGTGGCAGCCCCTGCCCATCCTACGGCCAGAAACAGGATGGCCCAAAAGAACGCTAGCGAGTGCGTCCGGCCGCGGCACTCAGCCGTTCTCACTTAAGCACACCTCGCTAGCGCTGGGGTCTTCCGTGCTCCAACAGCCGCTCGAGCTTCTGCCGAACTACCTCCGCATCCGTAATCGGCTTGGCAATGTAATCGTCGCACCCTGCAGCCAGTGCGCGTTGCTCGTCCCCTGCCATGGCCTGCGCGGTCAACGCGATAATCGGAATACTCCGCCCTACTTCCGTTTGGCGAAGACGCCTCGTCGCTTCCCAGCCATCGAGGACCGGCATTTTGAGGTCCATGAAAATCAAGTCGGGAGGTTTTTCCGCCACCAAGCGCAACGCCTCTTCCCCGTTGTTCGCCTCGATAATCTCGTAATCGCCGAAGCGCTTCAGCCGATAAACCAAGATGCGCCGGTTGTCGACATTGTCCTCGGCAACCAGAATTCTCTTCCTGCTCATGGGCCCAAGCTTACTAAGATTCCGTGCCGCATGCCAACCAAAAAAAGGCCGCTGCCCTCGAACAGGCAGCGGCCCCTTGCAACCCAGCGTCAGCGAAGGCGCCTCAGTAAGCGACCGTATCCGCCTGAGCCTTGTCACCGCGCAAATGGATGTTGAACGCGGCGGAACGAACAGCGTTGTTGTTCGGGTTCCGATGAAATTCCTCCACGATCGCGAGGATTCCGCTTCCGGGGTTCCCGTCTCCACTCAGCACCGGCCGGATCACCGTCTGTCCGGCTAGTGTTCCCTGCACACCAACATTGAACACCGAGAACGCCTCTTGTCCCGGCCGGCGGTCCAGCTGCGACAACTGAACCTCTCGGAAACACCGGAACCGTGTGCTCGCGGACATCCTTTGCTCGAACTCGTTAAACACTACGAATTGAAGCGTGTGCACGGCGGGGTTGTCGTCCACCTCTAACCGCTCGCTGCATGGAACCAACGTAATTTCGCTCGTCACCTCTCGCGCCGCGCTCAGGAGCGCATTGTCGAAGAAGTGATCCACGATGACCTGGGCGGAACATCCCGCATACTCACGATTTCCTCCCCCGAGTACCAGCGTTGTGTCATTTTGCGTGCTGCCGTCACTCAACACAGCCTGCACACCCACGGCATTGTACGTTTGCACGTCCACTATTGCATTGTTCACACGGTAGATTGACGCATTCCCAACAAGGTCGTTGCGATTCACCGGAATGTTTGGATCGTTCCCGCTACCTACAACCTGCACACACTTCAGCTCTCCTTGGAAAATTCCCGGTGACAAAGGCGGTACGCGCCCAATGTCCTGATCTTGGCACAGCCCACCACCCGCACAGTCGTTATTGGCGCTGCAGGGAAACCCGGGCGAGGTTCCGCCCACGCAAAATCCGGTAGTCACCACACCCTCGCTCGCCCGCCATCCAACCGGCTGATTCGCGGTCAGATTCAAATCGAAGTTGATCGCCTGGCAACTACTGAGCGTACAAATGCCACCGCCAGCGCAATCATCATTTGTCCGGCAAGCTCCGTCTCCGTCCAAGCCTCGCCCAATCGTACACCGCGGCGTCCCATCTACGTAGAAGCAATGAACAGAGGTGGCGTCGCGGCTGGTGTTTGTAATCCGGATTACGGTGTCCATCGGTACCCCGTTGAGAGCGCCGCTCGGATCTACCACGACCTTTGGAAACACCAGGTAGCCGGCCGCCTCTTCCGTCGATACCTTCTGCCCAACAGCCGTGCTAGCCAGTAGCCCGCACGCAAGCAACGCAACCGGTAATCGAATGGCCATTCTCGCGTTCTTCATATCACCCTCGCTTCGTTTGCACCGCCACATGGCACTCCCTCCCTAAGGCAAGCGAATCGTGGCGGACGTAGCCCCGCCAGTATGGAGGTTACTCGCTGCGCTGCCTGTCACTCCGGCTTGGTCAATGTGGAAGGACTCCGCCACGCCCACCAACCCGGTCGGTAGCCTTAGTTGCGCCTGAGCAAAGATGGTCGCGATCGCTCCACCCGTCAGCAACGTCGACCGAAACTGCCCGGTTGTTTGCGGCGTATTCCCGAGGTCGATTGTCGTCCAGCACTGATGGGGAAATGATCCACTAAAGGGGGATTCAAATTCGTCGTACACGATGTACGACACCGTTCCGTTGCTCCGCACTCCAGCGGCAAGGTCCAGATTGCACGACAACAGCGTCAGGTTCGTCGCGATGAACGAATTCAGATTCGCGTTGCCCAGGTCTTCGATGACCGGGTCCAGCGAGCCACGCGGACTGAAATTTAGGGTCAGCGAGCCTGGGCAGGTCTCGTATTCGCTGCCATCTAATGCCAGCGGGTTGCTGAGGCTCTGCGACACTGCAGCCACGGCGAACGCATTGTATTTGCTCACGTCGCCGGTGTTGTCATCCATGATGGTCACTTCCCCCTTGAGCCGGTTTTGACCCCGGGGATCGCCATTGGCGTCAACTTCTACACACACAAGCGCCCCTTGGAATCCGGGTGGAACAGGCGGAATCAACCCAGGGTCGAAGCCCGCGCCGGCGCTACCAAACGAATCTGTCGGGTCCACCCGGCGGCCTTGCGACACCCTCCATTGCGTAGGCTGCTGCCGAGTGAGCACAAGCTCGAAATCCACCGCGCCACAGTACCCACTGCCGTCTGGGGCCGACAGGTAAAAGCAGTGAACCCAGTTGATGGAGTTCCCGGTATTCGTGATTTGCACGATCGTGTCGCGCTGGCCCGTGCGGACGACCTTCGGGAACATCAAGATCGAGCCCGGCCGATCCGTTCCAGATCTCGTCTGCTGCGCCTGGGAGCCGGCAGCGCCCGCGAAGACGCACAGCATTCCGATCCCCAAAAGCCAGCTCCTGTACAGTGCCCTCATGGCTATCCTCCTTGCGGTCCGTCCCCGCATTGTTGACTCCTTTTTAAGTTCGCCTGGCTACTCATCGGCGCTGGCCTACGGCAAGATCATCAAGTCGCTCCGGCCATTCCCCTGCTGATGCAGGTCGTACGCCGCACTGCTCAGCGTCCCAGTGGGGAAATTCGCCTGCGCTACCCCGAGAAGCCCCGATCCGAGAGGCGAAACGCCACCCACCCCGCGGATTCGGGTTTGCCCCCCAAGCGTACCAGCGACGCCAGCACTGAAAATCGAGCGCGCAGGGTTGCGCGTGTCGATGCGCGATAGCTGCGTGGCGTGGAAGAGGCAATCCACAGTGCGGCTCGTCGAGAAGCGCTGCTCGAACTCGTTGAACACCAGAAACTGCGCTACCGAGCGGCCAGGTGTTTGGGTCGAGAAGTCGTTCGAGCACGGAACCAAGGTCAAGTCCGATATGTACTGAATCGCAACATTGTTCGTGATGGGATCTACTGCGCCGTCGAACATGTGGCTGAGAATCAGCACCCCGGGGCAGGATGCATAGTTGCCGCCGTCGGCTAGAACGAGCTGGCCGTTGGAAACGGGATTGCCGGTCGCCTCGAGGCCAACTGCATTATAACGAGCTGGATTTAGACCGGTTAGAATGGTGGCGTCGCCGTAAAGCTTGTCTCGGGTAGCCGTCTGGTCGGGGACACTCTGGCTGCCTCCGGTAAACTGGATGCACACCAACGCACCAATGAACGGATCTTCTGGAACCGGGGGAATCGCGCTGCCCAGGTTGCTTTGACCGGTGTTGCAGCCGACGTTGTTTGGGCATTGCGCATCAGAGAAGCACTGGAGGTTGACAAACGGGGCATTGCACCGAAACGGGCCTTCGAGCGGAAACTGCCCGCGCGCAAGCCCGTCGCTCGCATACCATGCCAGCGGCTGCTCTTGCGTGAGTACAACATCGAAGTCGGTTTCGTTCCAGCTCGGCACGCACTCCCCGCGGCCGCCACAGTCCGTCGCATCGCGGCAACCAGCTCCATCGTTCGAACAGTGGCCGGTAGCGTTGATGTAAAAACAGTGCGCCTGTTTAATACCGCTCGCGTTTGTGCTGCTCAGCATCAGGCGCGTATCCGTCGGCGCTACCAACCAACGAGCGCTTGTGTCTACCACTATTTTGGGCCAAACCACGATGGACGCCGGTCGGTTCGTCGTGCTTCGGGCATTTGCAATACCAGCCATGGCCACCAATGCCACGCCCGCGCCTACTCCCATGCGGGCAGCCGCTTGCCACATCTTCTTCATCGCCGTACTCCTTTCGCTGCTCAACCGAGCTCGCTGCGATCTCGTCCGAATCGTCACCATTTGCGCACCTCCGCCGCTTTTATGGCAACGTGATAATGTCGCCGAATCCCGAACGGCTACCCTCGTGGCGCAAGTTAAAGGCAGCGGTGCCAACCGAACCACCCAAGCTGTAGAATTCTTCCGCCACGCCCAAAACGCCCGAGGCAGGCAGGCAGCCTAGCACAGTGCCCCCAGGGCCGGTCTGCACGTTGGTGCCGCAGTCACTATGCTGGGTGCAGGAACTGCCCCTGTTCGAACCGGAATAACAAACGTTGATGGGACGAGGCGAAATGCGGATCTTCCAGAGGTCCTGGTTGCCGTTCACGAAGACCCCGCCGCCCGAAACCGGGAGGTCGGCGAGTCGGCGATTGAGGAAACAATCGAACGAGAAGGCCTCGATACTGAGCGGCTGCTCGAACTCGTTGTATCCCACGAAACGAACACGCACAGGTGCGGGAAGGTCCTCTTCGATCAGTTCACTACAGGGAACCAACGTGAGCTCCGTGCTAATGGTGGCACCCGTAAACGCGTCTGTGACACCCTCTGCGTTTGCCGTAAATACCAAGCTTGCTGGACAATAATTCAACTCTCCGGCACCCGTGCCGGTCCAGTTGAGCCGCAGCTCTTTATCCGTATTGAGGCCACCGCCTCCTACATCCGCATTCGCGGCTACGGTCAGGGCATTGTACTCGCTAATCTGCGCCGAACTAAGGTCCTCGATTGTCGCAGTGCCCTTCAGAGCATTCCCCGGAAACGGATCACCATCAGAGTTCATTTGGTAGCACTTGAGCTCGCCTACGAACTGGCTCCCCACCGGCGGAACGAAGGACGCCTGGTTCTGCCCAATCAACAGTCCAGGACACACGAGCTGTCCGGACGTGTCCACGGTACATTGGCAGTTCTGACCCGGGCGGCATGGAGCCGAGGGAATGGTTGTGAGCCTCCCAGTGGACACCCGCCATTGCACAGGCTGCTGCGCGGTCAGAGCGAGTTCAAAATTCGTTGCATTGCACACGCGAATGCACTGCTCGTTCGTAGGACAGTCCGCATCGATCTCACAGCTCTCGTCTGTTGTCAGGCTGCAAGTCCCTGAGGCGTTGATGTAAAAACAGTGCACCTGAACGAAAGAGTTTGTCCGGTTGCTCAGTTGGATAAGGGTATCGCGCACCCCATCGGACACTACCTTCGGAAAGATGATCAACGTGCCGGACTCATCCGACGTCACGTCTCCCCGTGCACCTGGCGCCGTCACCAGCCCCGCCAGCAGCACGCCTAGGCCCATCAGCCAAGGACTCCGCTTCACCAATCGCATCGTACGCCTCCTTTCGGTCATTCCAGCGTATGGCAAACGCCAGGATCTTTTCACCGACCCCAGCACAAACGCACGCGATGTATGCCCCAAAGGAGCACAAGAGTCAAGCCGAAATTGAAAATTTGTTCCTTGATGGCGTGGTGCGACGCTCACGGCGAGCGTCGCACCACGATTTCCGTCACAGGCCCTGGTCGCCCGCTCGTATCGAGTACGCGTGCAGTCAACACCGTGTCTCCCACCGCGAACTCCAAGTTTCTACTGACCACAGCGCAGAATTGCCTTCCGCTACTCGGCAGGTTCGGCGTGATCGTAGCCTCGAGGCCGTCTGGCCCAAGAGTACAGGGTTCGCTCGGGAGTTTCGGGTCGAACCGGCAAGCAAAATCCACCAGCGCATCGATTTTGTCCGGCGCAAAATCCGCAACGCTCACGCCCGGCACCCCGCCTCCACCTTGAGCTACTGGCTGCGTGTCGCAAATCGTAGTGGAACCGTTCCCTAAGTCTCGGTTGCTCAGGATTTGCAAGCTCGGGTAGATCCCCAAGCCCGGGGTCGGGGGAGGCACGCTGGTGCCAACCGTTCCTCCCCCACTTCCAGGCCGGGCTTCCAAAACGAGATAGAAACCGGAGGAACTCCCGATGCGAAAAACTCGCCGGCCGGATCCGTCGAACTCTGGAGTTGGCGTCGGCGTGCTGCCGCAGAGGCAGCTCGGCTCGTTGCACCAGTAGCAGCCGTTCGCGCGGACCACTCCGAAGAAGGTGACGATCGGGCCGGCAGCAGCACTGGTGGCCGTCGGTGTGGCGGTGATTGTCGGCGTGGCAGTGATCGTGCGCGTGAGGGTGATGGTCGGGGTGGCGGTCGGGAGCGGCGTATTCGTCGGTGTGCGCGTGGCCGTACCTGTCGGAGTACTCGTCGGGGTGGCAGTGAACGAGCGCGTTGGTGTCGGAGTACGAGTCGAAGTCGGCGACCAAGTGTTGGTGGGTGTCAGCGTCAGAGTCGGCGTGCGTGTGGCTGTAGCCGTGCTCGTCTCGGTTCGCGTAGGAGTAGCCGTGCGCGAAGGAGTCGGCGACCACGTGCTCGTCGGCGTCCACGTAACCGTCGGCGTGCGTGTGGCTGTGGCTGTGCTCGTCTCAGTTTGAGTAGGAGTAGCCGTGCGCGAAGAAGTCGGCGACCACGTGCTCGTCGCCGTCCACGTGCCAGTGGGAGTTCCGGTTGCCGTGGCGCTACTCGTCGCGGTTCGTGTAGGCGTCGCTGTAGGCGACGCGGTGGGGGACCAGCTTGGCGTGGCCGAGGCCGTTGGAGTTCCCGTGAATGTAACCGTCGCGGGTGGGCTGGCAGTTCGGGTTGCCGATGGAGACGCCGTGCCCGACGAGGTGGTCGTGGAAGTCGGCGAAGCGCTCGCCGATGGTGTGTTCGTCGCGCTCGGTAAGGGAGTTCCCGAGGGCGAAAGGGTCGGAGACGGCGTAGCCGAAGAAGATCGCGTCGGAGTCGCGGTGTTGGACCCTGTGAGCGTTGGCTCCGGCGACGGCGTCATCGAGGGATTGGGGGTATCTGACGGTGTGCTGGTCGCCGAAGCCGTGCTCGACGGGCTGGGCGGGTTCGCCGTAGCCGTGGGAGAAGGTGTAGGCGTCTCGCTCCTCGTGGCACTTGGCGTTGCCGAGGGCGTTCGCGTGCGCGTGGGCGGGATCGTCCAAGTCGGAGTCGGTGTCGCTGTGTTAGACACCGTTGCCGTTGGCGTGCGTGTGGTCGTTGCCGAGCGCGACGGCGTGACGCTGGCCGTTCCTGTAACCGTTGCAGTCGCCGACAACGTTGGTAGGGGCGACTGCGTGGACGTGGCGGTGCCCGTGGGGCTCGCTGTCGCCAAGGGCTCTACTGGAGAGGGGCTCATCGAAGGCGTAGGACTCCCCGTCGGCGTAGGTTCTGCCGGTGTATCGGTAGGTTGTGGGGGCGGGGTCACCGAGGGCAACGGGGATTCGGTCGGAGACGCCAAGCCGGTTGCTGTCGGAGTTGGACTGAGCGACGGCACCGTAGTAAACATGGGTGTCGGTGTCCGGGAAGACGTCGCGGCCGGCGTCACGCTGACGGTCGGCGACGCTGAGTGGGTCGGACTGGGAGTTGGCGTCGACGAAGGTAATTCGTTGGCCGATCGCGTGGGCGATGGTGTGGATGTGGGCGATGCGGTTGGCGTTCCAGTGGCCGACCGAGTGCCTGTCGGAGTCGAACTGCGCGTTCGTGTCGGAAGCGCGGTGACCGTACCTGTTCCGGTTGGCGTTGCAGTTGCAACGGCACTCGCTGTTCGCGTGGGAGTTGGGGTAGAGGTGTCGGTTGGAAGGGACGTTGCGGTTGCGGACGCCGATGGACTCGGCGTACCGGTCGAGACCGGTGACGGGGTTTCAGAAGGAGGAGGCAACACCAACAACCCAGCAAACCCAATGATGTCCGCAGCCGTCGCCCGCCCGTCGCCGTTCACGTCCGCCTGCGGACAATACGGATCCTCGAAGAGCGAGGCAGCAATCGCCGCGACTTCGGCGTCGGGTATGCTATCGCAGTTCACGTCGATGCTGACCGCGCTGGCAGTACTGGCCACCAGCCACAGCGTCAGCAGTCGCCCAACCCAACTTCTTACCATCTTATCCCTTGTGCCCCGCGCAGTGTCCTTTCCCGTGAACCTCCGTTGATGCCTACATGCTCCAGCATTTGCAAGAAACCTCTTTTGGCGTCCGGCGGGAAACAGTCGGGGATGGTTCGCTTACGAATGCGTGGCGCTGTTGACTCGAACTGTCGCGTAGGTTCTGATGCGCGAGTGATGCGGTCGGTGCAAACAGTTCTTGGTCCGGTGCCGGTGGACCAACTCGGTCTCACGTTGATGCACGAACACCTACTGATTGGCTGGCCTGGGTGGCAGTACGACGTTGCAGCGCCACGGAAGTCCCAAAGCGAGATCGCGAAGATTTGCACCGACCGCATGCTGGAACTCAAAGCGTACGGCGTGCAAACGCTCGTGGATCCTTGCCCGATGGACCTCGGGCGCGACGTAGAGCTGATGGCGCGCGTATCCCAGGATACCGGCGTGCATATCATTTGCGCTACCGGGCTGTACAAGGAGGACCAAGGCACGCCGCCGTATTTCAAGTTCCGCGCCCAGTTTGCCGACGCCACCCATGAAATCCGCGACGCATTCGTGCGGGAGCTGACCGAAGGTGTTGGCGACACGGGCATCAAGCCCGGCCTCATCAAGGCTGCAACTGGTGCGCATCAAGTGACCCCTTACGAGGAGATGGTCTTGCGAGCGGCAGCACAAGCTTCGTGCGCCACTGGAGTGCCGATCTTGACCCACACCGACGAAGGGACCATGGGCCGCGAGCAGCTCGACATTTTCGCTGCCGAAGGAGTGGAACTTCGCCATGTGGTCATCGGCCATAGTTGCGGAAGTTCGGACCTCAGGTATCACACCGACCTGCTCGACCGCGGGTGTTTTCTCGGCTTCGATCGCTTCGGTCTCGAGCTGTTACAGCCAGACCGCTTGCGCCTCGCTGCTCTCATCGGCTTGATCGGCGTTGGGTTCGCAAAACAGTTGATGCTTTCGCACGACAGCGTTTGGTGTTGGCTTGGCCGCCCTCTTCCCGTACCGGAAACCGTGCTCCCGCATTGGCGACCAACGTATATTTTCACCGACATCTTGCCGCGGCTTCGCGAAGCAGGCGTGAGCGACGCAAAGATCGAAACCATGCTCGTGGCAAATCCGCGGCGGTTTTTTAGCTGAGCACTCTGTGTTGCCCACGCGGTAAGGGGCGCGGCTCACGGGCTTCGTCAACGCTGGTGCAGCCCCCAAGCGTACACTTCACGGCGTGAAAGCCCGTACTCGCGGGCAATGAGTTTTGCAGCGTCGCGAAGCGACACCCCGCTCGCGAGCAGCTCAGTCAGTTTCTCCTGCCACGGTCGTGCGGGGGTTGCTTGGGCAGGAGGCTCCGGGCAGCCTTCAGCCACGAGCGTTACCTCGCCACGCACAGGGGCTGGGCGGCGGCTCAGTTCGGCAAGCAGTTCCGCTGGCGTTCCGCGCAAAAACTCTTCGTAAAGCTTGGTCAGCTCGCGCGCGACCACTACGGTCCGCGCCCCCCAAACAGCTTCCATGTCCTGCAAGCATGCCGGCAGCCGCCGTGCCGTTTCGAACATCACGAGCGTGCGAGTCTCTCGAGCAAGTTCCTGCAGCCGAGCACGGCGCGCACTCGCCCGCGCAGGCAAAAAGCCCTCGAAGACGAAGCGTTGCGCTGGCAGACCGGCAGCAGAGAGCGCTGCCACGATGGCCGAAGGTCCCGGCACCGGGACAACCCGGATGCCAGCCGCGAGTGCACTCCGCACCAAATGGAAACCTGGATCGCTCAGCACCGGCGTGCCCGCATCGGAGACGAGGGCGCCATTCTCTCCCTGCAACAAATGTTCGACCAGCCGAGGCGCCTGTTTTCGCTCGATCCAATCGTAATACGGCGTCAATCGCGTGGTGATTCCGTAGTGCCGGAGAAGTTTTGCGGTCTCGCGCGTATCCTCGGCGGCAATCCAGTGAACCTCCTTCAGCACGCGGAGTGCCCGAAGCGTAATGTCCTCGAGGTTCCCGAGTGGGGTCGCGACCACATACAACACGCCCGGGTGCGGCATGGCACTGCGAGCAGCCCGCTCACCGCCCCCAGTCGCGGGCGTAGCGGAAATCCCTGTCGATGGTGCGCTGAGACACTTTGGCGATAATGGGCAAGCGCCGTTTGAATTGAGAGTTGCGCACCATCTCGCTCACTCTGCGAACGAACGCCTCGGGAAAGCCTGCCGCCAGTAGCTCGGCGCGCGAGTAACGTAAATCGACCATGCAGTACAGGAGCTGGTCGACCTCCCGGTAGCCAAACCCTAACTCGGCCTCGTCGGTTTGTCCGGCCCACAAATCGGCCGTTGGCTGCTTGTGAACGATCTCGGGTGGAACACCCACGTGCGCCGCCAATGCCCACACCTGGGTCTTGTACAAATCCCCAAGCGGATTCACCGCCGACGCCATGTCGCCGTGCAGTGTACCGTAACCCAGCAACAACTCTGTCTTGTTGCTCGTTCCCAACACGAGGGCCTGCCAGCGAGCCGAGTGGTCGTACAGAATGCTCATTCGCTCGCGAGCCATTTTGTTGCCCTGCCGAACGCGGTCGGCATCGGGAAAGCGCGCGAAATACGCGTCGATTTGCGGCGTGATCTCTATCTCGAGAGAAGCGACGCCAGCTTTGGCAATCACCAGATCCGCGTGAGCCCGACTCTCAGGGCTCGAAGTCCGATACGGCATTTTGATCGCCAACACGTTGTTGGGCCCGAGCGCCTCGGCTGCAAGCATGCAACTCAAAGCTGAGTCGACCCCGCCAGACAGCCCTACGACCACACGCTCCACGCCGACCTTGCGCACCTCGTTGGCGATGAATGCTGTCAGGATCCGCCGCAGCAACGGCGGATTCGTGGGGATGGGCGGACAACGCCAACGGCGGCTCGGTCCGAAGCTTTCCGGCGAAGACGGCTCCGGCACTTGCGCGCTAGCGTCGGGAGAGGGTGTTGGATTCTGGCTGGGCATCCTGCACCTCGGACTTTTCAGCTCCAAGGACGCCGCCGCTGTCGCGAATGCGCAGCAGCTCTCGAAGCGTCAAATCCAAATTTTCGTCGCGCAGCAACGGTGCGGCCACGCGCTGTCGTCGGGGCTCTTTCAGCGAGACCTCCGCAACGATCAAGTCCTCTTCGTAGTATTTCGCTTTCGCCAGACGCTGGCCGGCTGGCGACACGATTTCCGAACCACCCCAGAAGCCAACTCCATCTTCAAAGCCTACTCGGTTGGCATACACGACAAACAGGCCGAACGTCTGCGCATACATGGCGTTCAGCAGTTCCCAATAGGCCGCGTTGTCGTCGTGGTCGCGCCCATCGGAAATTCCGCGCAAGGGGCTGCTCGACGGGCAAATCACCGCTAGCGCACCGTCCAAGGCAGCAATGTACACGGTGGACGGATGCCAGAGGTCTTCGCAAATCAAGAGGGCCGCCCGCCCAAGGCCCGAAGCGTAACAACGGATGCGGTCGCCGCGGGCTAAGTAGCGGGCCTCGTCGAACAACCCATAGGTTGGCAGATACACTTTGCGGTGCACGTGGGCCAACTGGCCATCGCGGAACACAAAGGCGCTGTTGAAAAAACGGTAATCTTCACTTTCCTCCACACAGCCCACGATCAGCTCGAGCCCGCGACTCCACTCTGCAAGGCGGGCCACTTCCGGGCTGTCGTGACGTAAGGCCACCGTGGACACCATGTCTTTCAGAAAGTAACCGGTCAGCGACAGCTCAGGAAACACAACCAATTCCGCACCGGCAGCGCGAGCTTTCGCGAGCCACTCTTCGTGGATCGCAAGATTGTAGCTCACATCACCCAAACGCGGGGCGATTTGCGCAATGGCAACACGGCGAAACAAGTCGGCCATGGCTCGAGTATCGACACGTCCGCCAAAAAACACAATGGCACCGCAGCGCGAGACTGCCCCCCACGATTGCCCCAGACCACAGGCGGCACACTGCAGCGATCTTGCTTCGCCGGCCGTGAACATGGACTTGCCAAGTCTCGGCGCATGTCGTCGGTGGGCACCGAGCAGCGGAATCCATTAGGCAGGCGCAATTTGGTTGCGAAACGCGCTAATGGGTGATAGGGGCAGCAACGGCGATGCACGAGTTGCGGACGAGATGGTGGTGGTTGGTGCAACATCGCGCCCTAGCTGTTTTTGTTCTTCCTCCACACGGCTTCAACGATGCACGCGCGCTTTGGAAGCGCGCCGATGTGCTCCAGGAATTCGTCATTGGCACACCTGGGGTTGACCTGTATACTTGTAGGCACGTTTGCAAGTGCGGTGTAGCGAGTGGAGCGATGACGTAGCGGGACGAACAACGAAAACGGCGTGGGGCATCACCGGCGGCAGACGCCAAGGAGCTCAAAGGTTATGGTGGACATCGACAAGGCTCAGTTTCAACGGCTGATCGAAGAAGATCGGGCCGCCCGGGGTGCGAGAGAGTGGCGGGGAACTTTTCTCGATTACCTCGAGCGGGTCAAACAAGATCCGTCGATCCCCAAGCTTGCCCATGCCCGGATCTACGACATGATCCTGCAAGCCGGCGTGCGGGATGTGCTCGACACCGACGACCCCCGCACGAAGCGGCTATTCAAAGACGAGCCGCTCAAAATTTACAACTTCTTCGCGGATTCGTTCTTTGGCATCGAGCGCGTGATCGCGCAAATTGTGCGGTACTTCCACGCGGCTGCCCTCAAGGGCGAGGAAAGCCGGCAGGTCTTGTACCTGATGGGGCCGGTCGGTTCAGGAAAGAGTTCGCTGGTCGAGCACATCCAACGGGGTCTCGAACAAAGCCCCCCGTTTTATGCGATCGAGGGCTGCCCCATGTTCGAGGAACCGTTGCACTTACTCCCTCGCCACTTGCGGCGCGAGTTCGAAAAAATGCTTGGGGTGCACATCGAAGGCGACCTCTGCCCGGTGTGTCGTTTTCGCCTGAAAGAGGAGTACCGCGGAAAGTACGAGGAAGTTCCGGTCGTGTTGCGGTCGTTCTCCAAGCGTAACCGGGTTGGCATCGGAGTGGTGCCGCCGGTGGACCCGAACAACCAAGACACCTCGGTGCTCATCGGGTCGGAAGACATCTCCAAGCTCGACCTATACTCCGAAGGGGATCCGCGGGTGTTGGATCTCAACGGGGCGCTGAACGTCGGCAACCGCGGCATCGTCGAGTTCATCGAGGTCTTCAAAAACGAAACGGAATACCTGCATGCAATGATCACCGCCACGCAAGAGAAGGTGATTCCCGCGCCGGGACGCCACGGAATGGTGTACGTAGACGAGGTGATCATCGCGCATTCCAACGAGGCGGAGTGGCAAAAGTTCAAGTCTGACCACACCAACGAGGCCATCCTCGACCGCATCGTGGTGGTCAAGGTTCCCTACAACCTGCGGCTCTCGGAAGAAGTGAAAATCTACGAAAAAATCCTGCGCAACTCGGACTTCCGTGCCCACATCGCCCCGCACACGTTGGAGATCGCCTCGATGTTCGCAATTCTGACGCGGCTCGAACCGACGAGCAAATGCGACCTGATGACCAAGCTCAAGCTCTACAACGGGGAAGAGGTGATCGAAAAAGGCCGGACAAAGAAAATCGATGTGCGAGAGTTGCGCGAGGACGCAAAGCGGGAAGGCATGTTCGGCATCTCCACGCGCTTCATCATGAAGGCGTTGGACAACGCTTTGTCGGACAATATCGAAGGCAACTGCATCAACCCGATCAGCGTCCGCGAGGCTTTGATCCAAATGACGAAAGAAGCCGACCTGCCCGACGATACCCGCAAGCAATACCTCGAGTTCTTGCAAGACACCCTGCACAAGGAATACCTGGACATCCTCGAACGCGAGATCACCAAGGCCTTCGTGTACTCTTACCAAGAGCAAGCCGAAGCATTGTTCCAAAACTACCTCGACCATGCGGAAGCATTCGTGAACCGCACGAAGGTACGCGACCGGAACACCAAGGAAGAACTTCAACCCGACGAGGCTTTCTTGAAATCGATCGAGGAACAAATCGCCATCATCGGTTCTGCGGCCGAAGGCTTCCGGCAAGAAGTCATTGCGTACCTGTGGGCGGCAAGCCGCCGCGGGGAAAAGGTGACGTACCAGAGCTACGAGCCCCTGAAGGAGGCGATCGAGAAGAAACTGATGACCTCGGTGCGCGACATTAGCCGCATCATCACCAAGGCGCGCACGCGAGACGAAGAGCAAACGGAAAAGTACAATGCCATGGTGCGCAACCTGCTCACGCAAGGATATTGCCACAGTTGCGTGGACGTGGTGCTCAAATACGCCGCAAACAACTTGTGGAAGGATTGAACCTGGCCATGAGCACGGTGTGGTAACTGCGCTGGCCTGGGCATCGTGGTCCTAGGCCAAGGAGCTGAAGACACATGCCCATTCCCGAGTCGATTTTCAGGCCGTTCAATCCGTCCGATGCCGAGCGGAGCGACCGAGCCGCCGGGGATCGTCAGCGACACCGAGAAAAGGTACGCCAGTCGATCCGCGAAAACATCGCGGACATCATCGCCGAGGAGGCGATTATCGGCAAAGATGGCAGCCGGATCATCAAGGTGCCCATCCGAGGCATCAAAGAGTACCGGTTTGTGTACGGCGAAAATACACCCGGAGTGGGACAGGGTGAAGGCGAGCTGGAGCCCGGGCAAGTCTTACGCAGCGGGGAAGGAGAGGGAGAAGGGCCAGCCGAGCGACCGGGGGATCGACCCGGCGTGGATTACTACGAAACCGACGTCACCCTGGATGAACTCGTCGAAATCATGTTCGAGGATCTCGAACTCCCGGACCTCGAGCGGCGCAAACTGCGAGAGCTACCAGCGCTGCGAATCCTCAAGCGCAAAGGGTACCGCAGTGCGGGCCTGCGGGTGCGCTTGGACAAGCGGCGCACGGTGAAGTCCAAGGTGCGCCGGCGTTTAGCGTCGCAGCGGCGGACCGAACTGGGCACGGGCGAACGGTTCCCGTTCCACGAAGACGATTTGACTTACCGCCACATGGTGCCGGACGTAAAAGAGGAATCCAACGCCGTGGTGCTGTGCATGATGGACACCTCTGGCTCCATGGACACGATGAAGAAATACCTCGCCCGCAGCTTCTTCTTTCTCCTCTTCCAGTTCGTCCGGGCCAAGTACCGGAACGTCGAACTCGTCTTTATTGCCCACCACACGGAAGCTCGGGAAGTTTCGGAAGAAGAATTTTTCCACAAAGGAGAATCCGGGGGCACGTTCATTTCTTCCGCGTACCAAAAGGCGTTGGAGATCATTCAGGAACGGTACCATCCTTCGCTTTGGAACATCTACGCGTTTCACTGTTCCGACGGCGATAATTTCGAGTCCGACAATCCCACGGCACTCAAGTTGGCCGAAGAACTTTGCCAAGTCGCCAACCTGTTCGGATACGGAGAAATCAAGCCCCTCGGGTCGCGATATTACGAAAATTCCATGCTTCAACTGTTCCGCCGCATCGAGGCGGACAATTTCCATACGGTTTTAATCGAGCGGAAAGAAGACGTGTGGCCGAGCTTTAAAGCATTTCTCGCCCGCGACCGCGTTCGGGAGTGACATGCGTTCCTACGACCTTCACGACCTGATCGAGTGGGACAAGCGCATCCGCGACAAAGTGGCTGCGTTCGGGCTCGACTGTTTCCCTCAGGAGTTCGAACTTTGCGACCACAATCAAATGCTGGGCTACATGGCGTACTCTGGAATGCCTTCCCACTACCCGCATTGGTCGTACGGCAAAGCGTACGAGAAACTGAAAACCCTGTACGATCACGGTGTTGCCGGGCTGCCTTACGAAATGGTGATCAATTCCAATCCTGCACTTGCCTATCTCATGCGCGACAACACGCTTGCCCTACAAATCCTGACCATCGCGCACGTGTACGCGCACAACGACTTTTTCAAAAACAACTTCACGTTCCAAAGCACGCACCCGGAGTACGTCATTGGGACGATGAAAAGCCATGGTCAGCGGGTGCGCTCCTACATCGAGTCGCCCAGCATCGGGATCGATGAGGTCGAGCGGGTCCTCGACGCCGCTCATGCCCTTGCGCTGCAGTGCCGACGCAATCTCGCCGTACGCAAGCTCAGCGAGGAGGAACAACGGCAACGCAAGCTGGAAGCCGCCAACCCTCGGGAAGATCCGTTCGCCAAGGTGCACAAACGGCAGCCAATCTCCACCCCAGATCTACACAAGGTGCCGCTCGAACCCGAAGAAGACTTGTTGCTCTTCATCCGCGACCACAATCCGTACCTCGAAGAATGGCAGCGCGACCTGCTGACGATCGTGCACGAGGAAGCACAGTACTTCATCCCGCAAATCGAAACGAAGATCATGAACGAGGGCTGGGCCACGTTCTGGCACAAGCGCATCCTCGAGAGTCTGGAGCTGCCCCAGGATTTGCACTTGGAGTTTCTCGTGCGTCACAACCAGGTGGTGCGCCCGATCCCAGGAGGGCTCAACCCTTACCACATCGGGTGGAAGATCTGGGAAGATCTTTACCGGCGCTACGAACACCCCGAGCCGGATGAAGAAGAAAGCTTGGAATCCGGGGTTCGTTCTGGCCTGGAAAAAATCTTCTCTGTGCGGGCAGCCGATCGCGACGCTTCGTTCCTGCGCCGCCACCTAACCGAGAAGCTCGTTCGCGAGTTGCGTTTGTTCGAGTACCGCGTTCGAGGAGGAGATTGGGTAGTCACGGAAGTTGCCGATGACGAGGGGTGGCGGCAAATCAAGGAAACACTGATCCGCTCCGTGGGCATGAACAGCGTGCCGGTCATCAAGGTGGAGGATGCAGACTTCGGACACCAACGGACATTGCTGCTCGTGCACGAACACGATGGGCGCGACCTACACCTGGAATACGCAGAAAAAACTCTCGCCTACGTTCACCAACTGTGGGGCCGGGACGTTGCCCTGCAAACGATCGTGAACGGGAAAAAAGTTCTCCTGCAGTACGGCGAACGTGGGTTCACCACGAGGCAACTGACCCGTTAAATCGACCCCACCGAGACTCTTCGGTTCGGGGCCGGACTTCGCCTTGGCAGTGGCGCAGGCCGGCAGAGCGAGGCGGGACACACGTAGGGGCTAAGCCTTATGCCGCCATCGTCCGCAGCAGCTGTTCCGTGACTTCGTAGGGCACACCGGTCGGTAAGTTCATCAAAAAGGTGCCAACACCTTCTCTCTGCCATTCCCGCATTTGCTCGCGGCAGTACGCTGGTGGGCCGCAAATCGCGATGGCATCGATCAGATCGTCGCTCACCGCAGCAGTGGCTTCCTGGCGCTTACCCTGGCTATAAAGGTCGCGAACATACGTGGCGTTCTCGGCAAAGCCAAACCGGCAAAACATTTCGTAATAGTACGTCCCCATGCCGCCAATGTAAAATGCAACCGTCGGTTTCAGCATCGCCCGTGCTGCTGCTCGATCTTCGAGCGGAACAATACCCACAAACGGCGCCAGCTCGATGTTACCGGCATCGCGACCAGCCTCGCGCGCACCCGCAGCAATCCATTCGAGCCCCGTGCGGAAGTGGCGATACGGCCAAAACGTCGGCACCCAGCCATCAGCCAAGGCCCCAATTTGGCGAATCGCCTTTTCCTGCAAAGCAGCAATGTAAATGGGGATGTTGGATCGGACCGGGGTCATCTCCAGTTTGAAATGACGCACGGGGAAGAGAGTGCTGATTTCGGAGCTCAAACGCTCACCGCGCCACAATGTACGCAAGATCTGGATGGTTTCTTTCATGCGGGTCAGAGGCTTACGGTATTCTACGCCGTGGAGATTCTCGACGACCAGTTTCCCGCTAGTGCCCAACCCGAGAATCACCCGCCCCTCAGAGATCTCGTCCAGAGTGGCTGCACTCATGGCAATCAGCGCGGCAGAGCGACTGAAGATATTCACGATGCCCGTGGCGACCTTGAGGTTCCGCGTGTGCAAGGCAATTTCTGCGAGCAACTGAAATTGCTCGTACGCCCACGCCTCCGGCATCCAAATCGAGTGATAGCCTAAGTCGTCGGCCAACTGCGCGGCTCGCAGCACGAGCTTGCGGTCGTAGTTCTTCCAAAACGGGACAATCCCTATCCGAAACTCCATTCTGTGGCCTCCTTGAAAGCGTCTAAGCCTGTCGTCACCGCAAAAACAACGGATGTTCGATGTCGCCAGGCTGGCAATCAGCCGGAGCGCTTACGGGGTTGCAGCGCGCCGGCATGCCTCCTGGGATCTTCGCGACGTAGCCGTGACCCCAGCGCGTGTCCGGAACTGGGTAATCGGTGCTCACCCACTGGGCACCGCTTGCCAAGGCGTGATCGCGCCGCTCGGTGCTCCCACTACGCGCTTCCACAGTGTCGGCATCGGCCCGCGTTCGCACCACGAAGCCGCGCGCCACGGCGTCCCGAATCGTATCAAAGTCGGCAATGGAATCGTTGAGCTTCCAAAATGCGGCAACGTCTTCGTCCGGCCCAGCGCTGACAAACATCACCCGCCCACGCAGCAATGGATGTTGCGCCAGATAAGCAGCCCGCACCGCACCTCCGTTATCCAGACAAAACATCACTTTCCCCCGGGTGTCCGCCAGGGTTGGCCAGCCGACGTTTTGCACTGCGTCGCGGAGCGTCGCTCGATCTCTTCGCACGTCGTCCGGCGTAATCAGCCGTTCTGAAGGAAACACGGAGCGAATCTCCTCATCCAGGGCGTCCAGCTCTGCTTCACCAATAGGAATCGGCACCGCCGACCCAGCCACGGGAATCCACTCGTCTTTTGCCTCGATCAGGATCATCAGAGGCATGTGGCGAGGATTGGCATCGGACCAACGTTTCACCTCGGTCAAGCACTGCACCAGCGTCCAGCAGGTACTTTCGAAATCGATGTCCTGCACATGCAACACCTTGAAGCCGGGCTGCTCCAACTCGGGGATGCCTGCGTCGGGGTTCTGCCGGATCAGAGCCAAGCCAGCACGGTGGGCGAACAAGCCGCCTTGCGGATCGGCGAACACATCGAGCTCGATTTGCCGTACGCCTTGCCGTTCAAACTGTTCGGCAAGCGGAACGTGGCTGTACTGGAATCCTTCCGCAAGCGAGCCAAGGCGGCGCAGCAAGTAGTCCATCAATTCCGGGCGCGGTTCGATGTGGTAGCTGTTGTGCGTACCGATCACTTGGAAGTGATTCAGCCTAAGTTCCCGGTCGCGCGGGTAAGCTGACCAGCTTCCTTCACCATCGTCTCCACAACCTGCCAGCACGCCGAGAAGGAGCAAGCCGAAAACAACGTAGGCACCACAAAGCCCCCGCCTTCCACATGAAGAAGACACCATGCCCTTGCGAATTACCGCAAGGGCAAACTCCGACACAAGCACCCACCAAGCGAGCGTTCCAAGCGCCGCGCGACTTTCGGGCTGCGCCGAGCACTCCCCGCGTAGTGGCCCCGGCAACGGGAGCCGGGGCAGCGCGGGCAGCGGTAACGGGCCACCCGCCACCCGCGCCACACGACCTACGGAGCATTTCAGGCCGGGGGGCAACGGCCAAGGAGGCGCTCCGCAGGCCGCCCTGCGGGACTACCCGCAGTCACCGGCACAACCGCTCTAGACGCTCGGACTACAGTGCATATTCAGGCAGCAGCAAAACAGCTCAGTACCGCCTCGGAATGAGGCCCCTCACCGCATCCGCAAAGCGCTTTTCGACGACCGCCCAGTTCACGTTTCGCCAGAACGCTTGCATGTACTGTGGGCGGCCGGTTGCTCCGTAATCGACCATGTATGCGTGCTCCCACACGTCCATGACCAGCAAGGGCACGAAACCAGCAACGTTTCCTTCCTCGTGTACCTGGACGAAGTGATTGTTTACCACGCCGGCTTGTGGATCGAAAGCCAAGATAGCCCAACCAATCGAACGAGAACCGCCGCAAGCGATAAAGTCGTCACGGAATTGCTCCACGCTACCAAATTGGGCCGCAAGCAACTTCGACAATTCACCACCCGAAGGAAGCTCACCAGCGTCGGCCTTCAAGTTGCCGAAGTAGTACTCGTGCAACACCATGCCGTTGTATTCGAAGCCAAAGCGGCGTCGACGATCGGCGTACAACGGGGTGTTGCCCTTGCCTTCCTTGCGCATGGCCTCGAGTTCGCTGCGCAAGGCGTTCACTTGGGCAACATATCCTTCATACAACTTCCAATGCTGAGCGATTTGCTCTTCTGAAATTCCATGCAAATCACGCGGACGCAAACCGACTTGTACTTCGTACGCCATAACCTCACTCCTTTCTCCCGGGAAAAAGTACCGATGGAACAGCGATTTGGAAGACGGGCGGAGGCAAATTCTTTTGCCAAGTCGGTTAAGCGGCTTTCATCAACGCACGCCTAGCCAAGCGAGTCACGATGAGCCAAAGGGCAAATTCCTCGCTGCTGCCACGCGGTCACGACCCGCAACAGCAGCAACGGTTGCCGAAATCCTCAAATCTTTGCTTCGAGCAACTGCAGCAGGTATTGGCCATAGGAGCTATCGGCCATGGATTCGCCGATCGAACGCAACTCTTCCTCCCCGATGTAGCCCATCCGGTAGGCGATTTCTTCAAGGCAGGCTACTTTGAGTCCCTGACGCTCCTCGAGCGTTTGAATGAAGTTCGCCGCCTGCAACAGCGCCTCGTGAGTACCGGTATCGAGCCACGCAATCCCGCGGCCGAGCCGCTCCACGCGCAATCGACCGGCGCGCAGGTATGCCAGGTTCACGTCCGTGATTTCCAATTCGCCGCGTGCAGAAGGACGCAACCCCTTTGCGATCTCCACGGCGTCGGCATCGTAAAAGTACAACCCGGTCACTGCGTAATGGCTGCGCGGCTGTGCCGGCTTTTCCTCGATCGAGATGGCGCGACCCGCAGCATCGAACTCTACGACGCCATATCGGGTAGGATCGCGTACCCAATAGGCGAAGACCGTGGCTCCGTCTGTCTCCACAGCAGCGCGCCGCAAAAGGTCGGGCAACCCGTGCCCGTAGAAAATGTTGTCTCCCAGAGCCAGGGCAACCGGTGCTCCTGCCAAAAATTCCTCAGCGATGAGCAACGCTTGCGCTATTCCCTCAGGGCGCGGCTGACGCGCGTACGCCAAGCGCAAGCCAAAGCGCTCTCCGTTGCCTAGGAGTCGCTCGTACAGCGGCAAATCCTCCGGGGTGGTGATCAGCAGCACCTCCCGCACTCCCGCGAACATGAGGGTAGAAAGCGGGTAATACACCAACGGTTTATCGTACACGGGCACAAGCTGTTTGCTGATTGCCCGTGTCACCGGGTACAAGCGCCGACCGCTACCGCCCGCTAACACGATCCCTTTGCGCACACCTCACTCCTGTCGCGGCCGCTGGCGCGAGAACAGTCCCAAACGCTCACGGTTGTACCGACCCGCGAGCACGGCAGCACACCAATCGCGATTGGCCGCATACCAGCGGACCGTAGCGCGAAGGCCGGACAAAAAGTCATGCTGCGGGCACCACCCGAGTTCCTGCCGGAGACGTTCTGCATCGAGCGCGTATCGTCGGTCGTGCCCCGGGCGATCGTCCACGAACCGCTTGAGTTCCAAGTAAGACCCCAACCCGCGCCGGCTCATGGCTTCGTTGTGCCTCGCGGGAACAAGTTCCTCCACCAACGCGCAAATCGCGTCGACAACTTCCAGATTTGTCTTTTCGTTGCTTGCGCCGATGTTGTACCGCGCACCCACCACCCCTCGCTCGAGCACCAGGAGCAACGCGGAGCAGTGGTCCTCGACGTACAACCAGTCGCGAACGTTCCCGCCGTCCCCGTAAATCGGCAACTCACGAGCATCGAGCGCGTTGAGAACCATGAGCGGAATCAGTTTCTCAGGGTACTGGTAAGGCCCGAAATTGTTGGAACAGTGCGTCAACAGCACAGGAAGGCCGTACGTTGTGTGGTAGGCGCGGACGAAATGGTCGCCGGCAGCCTTGCTTGCCGCGTAGGGGGAAGTGGGGCGGTAGGGGCTGGTTTCAGTGGCGCGCTCGCCCGCGGGGATGCTTCCGTAAACTTCGTCGGTCGAGACCTGTAAAAAACGAAACGCTGCACGTCGCGCCGCGGTAAGTCTCTCCCAATAGTTCCGCACAGCTTCTAGCAGGCGGAACGTTCCCACCGTGTTCGTTTGGAGAAACGGCTCGGGACCATCGATCGAACGATCCACATGCGTTTCTGCAGCAAGGTTGACCACCCATGCTGGCTGATGGCGTTCGAGAAGGCCGCTGACCAACGCACTATCCGCAATGTCTCCCTGGACGAACGTTACGCGGGGGTCCTCAGGAAGATTTTGCCGGTGCCCGGCATAGGTCAGTTTGTCGAGCACGATGACAGGCCAGCCGCGCTGCTGAAGCAAAAATCTAACGAAATTCGAGCCGATGAACCCAGCGCCACCGCAAACGAGCACCGCGCGATCTGCCATTGGTCCTGAACTTCGATGGTTTCGACGCATAGTGCAAGCAGCGGACGCAGAAAAGCAAGGCCCAAGTTCCGCTCCGCTCACCCACGGTGAACAACACGCAACAACAGACGGTATTCTTGGCAGGAAGTGGAGAGCAAACTGAGGGACGGGCAAAGTGATCCACGCGGCCACCCTGCAAGGCATCTGGGTACGGGAGCATAGCTAGCGCCGCGGTTGCTTGCGGTTCGGTTCGGTTTGGTACTGTCCACGTTTTCCGGCCTTGCCCTCCCTTTTGCCATCAGGGACCAGCACTCGACGAAGCACCCTTCCAGCGAGCATGGGTCGGCCAAGGCAGCTCCGATGACCGGGTTCTCCCGCCATCCACCCTGCTTCCGAAACTGGTTCTCGCCGATCCCCGTGCAGATTCTGGACAGGCAGATTCTGGACACACACGTTTCGCAGCCGAATCAGAGTCTGGACGCACAAATTCGATTCTGGACACACATATTTCGCAGCGGCCGACAACAATTTCGCGACACGCACAGGCTCAGGACATGAGCTTTCGATCAGGCGCTGTCCTGGCCTCACATTGGTGCTGGGGGTCTTAAACACCTGATCACAGCCCTCGGAAATGTTTTTGGGTCCCGGGGCTACAGCGTTGAACTTCTTGAGCTGCTGCCGACCCGAGGCCGCTCAGCATCCGCAAAGACTGGAAGCCTGGGATACGGCCGCGAAATGGGCGGACGTCGGGCTCCCCGGTTTCGGTGTGTGACCGCAAATTTGCGTGTGTCCACAAATTTGCGTCCACGCATTTGCGCTAGTTCGTGGAGGCTACCGGCCCCGCGAATTTCGTGCGTGTCGAACAGTTGATGGGAGAAACCGGGTATCTGGAAACTTTTTCTGGAAAGTTTGTGTGTGTCCAGAAATAAATGGGCAGTCCTGGTTGTCACTCTCGCGCGCGGAGGTGCCACGGATCGATCGTCGGCGGTCTCCCCTGACGCCGAAACGATCCGCTCGTGCGTATTTTGCTCACACTACTATAAGGGCCGTCATGCGCCTGACGATCGAGGCTCTCCCTGGCAACCCAGTGCACGAACGCCGAAACGAATACGTCGAGTGCAAAGGCATTGGGCACCCTGACACCATTTGCGATGCGCTCGTGGAAGCGGTCTCCACGGCACTTGCCCAGATGTACAATCGCGAGCTGGGCGCCATTGCCCACTTCAACGTCGATAAGGCCCTTCTGGCAGCTGGCCAATGCGTGAAAGGCTTCCTCGAGGGCGAATTGAAACAGCCCATGCGCTTTTTCCTTGGCGACCGCGCGACGTTTGCGGTCGGCGCTCGAGCCTTGCCAGTGCTGGAAACGGTAGAAGAAGCGATCTCTTTGTGGCTCGGGCGACATTTGCCGAGAGTCCGTCTCGGCCAACAGCTCGTGCTCGAGCCTGTGCTCGCACCGGGCTCAGCGCCTCTACGCAGCATTTATGAAGCCGCCCAGGCAACCGCCTCCAACGATACCTCCGGCGCGGTGGGGTTCGCGCCTCGCACCCCCACGGAGGAATTAGTGCTCGCGACCACTCGCTACCTCAATAGCCGCGATTTCAAGGCGCTATTCCCGGATACCGGGCAAGACGTGAAGGTTTTCGCTGTGCGCACCGACGACAAGGTAGAGCTGACCATTGCGATGCCCTTTTTTTGCGACGCCATCGATTCCGAAGCGACCTACTTCCGGCGAAAGGACGAGGTACTCCATGCCTTGCATCAACACCTGGCCTCGACCTCCTCGCTCACAATTGAGCTCACTCTCAACGCGCTCGACCAAAGAGGGCGCGGGGCGGATGGACTGTACTTGACCCTGACGGGAACCTCAGCGGAGGATGCCGATTCCGGTCAAGTTGGGCGTGGAAATCGGACCTACGGCTTCATCGCGTTCGCCCGCCCCCTAGGCGGTGAGGCCGCCCCTGGCAAAAACCCCATCGCTCACGTGGGCAAGATTTACAGTGCCGCCAGCCAATCTTTAGCGGAGGGAATCCACAAGCGATTCCCGCACTTGCTGGAAGTGTACGTGTATCTTGCCGTAAGAATCGGAGAGCCAATCCTCCGCCCCTGGGTGAGCATTCAAGTCGTGCTGCCCCAAGGCCACACCTTGGATTCCATCGAATCGCAACTGCGCGCCTTCGTATCCGAAGAACTCGAGCACCTCCCTGAGTTTTGCCAGCGGCTGGTGCGTGGTGAGGTGCCACTGTACTAGGTAGCCTATCGGCTTCGGGGCCTCGGATTCTCGAACTGCGCAGCGGCAGCCGGCCTACTTCAAGTCCCGCGTAGTACATCCGGCTGCTTGAAGGCAGTCCATCCACGGTCGCAAGGTAACACCGCACCGGTGAAGCTCCGCCCCGCTTCGGATGCCAAGAACACCACGACCTCGGCAATTTCCTCCGGGGTCTGCAACCCCAGGGCATGCCCACGTGCAAACGCTTGTTTGAGTTCTTCGTTCTGCCAGATGACCGCGTTCATCGGCGTGTCCACATAGCCCGGACAAATCGCATTGACGCGGATCCCCAAGGCAGCGCAACCTGGAGCCATGGATTTTGTCAGCGCGGCGACGCCACCCTTGGAAGCCGCGTACGCATCCAGCCCGCCCAACGGGAGCAAGGCCATCGACGAGGCTGCGTTGATGATCGCTCCCCCGCCAGCTTTGGCAATCTCAGGGATGGCGTAGTGCGAGCAGTAAAAGGTGCCGGACAGATTGATCCGAATCACTCGGTCCCAAACTTCGGGATCGATGGCCGGCGTGAAACCGTCCTGAAATGGCAGTGCGATTCCCGCGTTGTTGTAAAGGATGTGGAGGGCTCCAAACGTGGACACGGTCTCGCGCACCAGCCGTTCACACTCCTCTGGTTTGGAAACGTCCGTTGCAATGAACCGCGCAACCCCCCGCTGGCGTCGTACCAAACTGGCCGTGCCCTCCCCAGCCATGGAGTCCACATCCGCAACCACGATTGCGGCACCTTCGCGTGCCAGCGCAAGGCATGCCGCCCGACCAATCCCTGAACCAGCACCGGTAACAATGGCGACCTTTCCTTCAAGCATCATGGTTGGGCCTCAGGCGAACTGAGCTCCTTCCACAGGCGCCCTGCTGAGGCAAGCACTCCGCTGCTGCCCAGGTTTCCTAGCTCCCCTCGCCAGCAGACGCGGATCTACCCCCGATCAATGTGCGAAAACGAAGCGCATCGTCCCACATGCGTTGGTTGTTGAAAAATACCCAAGCCTGCTCGTACTTCTTCGCCCATGCCCCAAGCTGCTGTAACTCCTCGTCAAAGTAACGGTACCGGAAGCCGCCCCGACCATGCAGGCGAAAGTAGGCAACCGACTGGTTCGCCGGCTCCGGTGGGCCAGAAGCAAATGGATCCCCACCGCGAAGCCAGCCTAGGCGGCGACACACGCGGTCGGTGAGTCCCGCGTCCCACGCAGGGCCCCGCGGCTCGAACACGATCTGGATGTCGGAACACGATTCCCACTGGGCAAATGCCTCCAGACGGCGCAAATGGTCGGCGCTCGGGACAAATCGTGCCGGCGTCTGCACCAACACAATGGGAGCACGGAGTACACGCGCGCAACGCAGCGTTTCTCGCCACGCTGCGCGCACCACCGGATTGTCGCGGAAGTGGCCCACTTCGACCCCATCGGGCAACGGTCGACGCAGTCGGCGATAGGTCGGGCTACTGCGCTCGTGGGTCACCACTTGGAAACATTTCAGCGTAAACGCGAACGTCGTTGGAAGCTCTGCTCGCCAGCGTCGCAGCGTTTCTTCGCGCGGCGGATCGTAAAATGTTTGCTGGATCTCCACCGCGTCGAGCTCCTTCGCGTACTTCTCGCGGGCAACGGCCCAGCCACAACAGCCAACCCGTATTTGCATGGAGCCAGTTCCTCGCTCACAGGAACACTACGGGGTTCATTGGGAATCGCCTAGCCCACCTCGGGCGATCATCACTGGGGGGCAGCGGGCTCAGCCTGAATCGCTCACGGAAAGAAACTTTTGGCTGAAACCGGGGTAGCAGCAGCCCCGACCGCAAACTGGCTCAGATAGCGCTGTTGTACCCAAAGGGTCGCCACCCTATCACGGTACACGGCATGCCAATCAGGCTCGCGTTCGATCGGGTGCACCAGCCCCGCCGGAAGCAAGACTGCCTGCGTCGGATACCCTTCGAGCAACCGGCGCCACGAACCCTCGGCCCGAAAAAAAGCAAAGTTGTCGGCGACAACCTGCTGCGGATACACGGTGGCAAACCTGCCGTCGAGTGACGGCCGGACCCGCGGAGCCAAGTGCCACAACACATAGCCTCCCCAATCCAACGGTACAGCCAAATTCCCTTGTGCGCCTCCAGCCTGCAGGGCGGACACAGCTCCGACGGGATACTCTTCGGTGCGGAAAACCAGCCGGCCGCGCGACTCTAAAAGGTGAGCCCCCGCCAACACCACTTGGACCGTTGCAACAAGAGCAACTCCGATCGTCAAGAATCGCTGCGCACCGATACTGAAGTGCACTCCACGGTCCTGCAACCACCAGACGAGCCGTTGCCATTGCACAACCAATAACGGAGCTGCACACAGGACAAACACTGGGGTGTGGCGCTGGTGTTGCCCCGCGAAGTACAGCACAGCAAGTGCGACAACTGCCCGCCAGCCGTTGGACCACGTCCAGGGCAGGCACGGTAAGGTTGCTAGCACTGCGCCGGCAAAAAAAAGAAACGGCCCGTGCTCCCAGTCGAACGTTACCGGTTGCCATTCCGTAATCGGATGGGGGCGGCCAAGCTCGTCAGCCAAATAAAGGTATAGGCCGGGTCCGTACGGGTTCACCCAAGTGGCAGCCAAGCAAAGAACCACCAAGCCGCACCTTCGTACGAACTCTTCCCGCCCGAGGCCAAGGCCACCCGCAGCGAAGGGCAGGAGCACGGCCACGCCCAAGACGAAACCACCATGAAGGTTGGCCCAACAGGCAAAGGTTATCGGCAACAACGTCCACACCAGCATGCGACGACCGCCAAGCTCCCAACGAGCCAACGCCCAAAACAGAGCCGGTAACAATAAGTAAGAAACGAGCTGGGGGCGCACTGCCCAACCCCGCCCAAGCACCGGAATTGCAACCAGCAGGACAAAGCCCAGGACCCAAGGTGAAAGGGACTTTAGTTGCCGGGTCCTGCAAGCCGGCTGAAGCTCCCACAAAGCCTGGGCACCACGTGCAAGAAATGCCACCGAGCCAGCGACCAAACCGAGCTTGAGCAGGAGCAACAGAGAGCTGCCCCCTAAACGGAAGCCCGTAAATGCCAGCACTTGCCAGAGCCACTCGTGGTCTACCCAGGGTGCACCGGCAACGGTGTAGCTCAGTGTGTCGACACCTGGGATCGCCGCATGTTCGAGGATCCATCGTCCCACGAACAAGTGCATCCACAAGTCGTTATCGGCTTCGGGGACGGCGCCAAAGTACACGGTCGCCGCGGCGATCACCGCCAACCAAAGGCGCCCGTTCATCCGGCTTAGGGGTTCTCCTCGACTGCGCCAAATCGTGCCTGTCCAGGCATCCACAGGTACCAAAACTGAGGCCCCATCGAAACCGCGCCGACTTCGCCCAAGAACAGCTCCGCAAGCACCGACCAAAGGCTTGCTGGCGAGTAGATATTCTCGGCTTGTTGCGACGGTCGCTGATACACTACGACGGTTGCTTCCTCGAGATTCGCTAGCTCCCGTGCACGACGAATTGCGTCATCGAGGTAACCGATGCGGTCTACCAGACCGAGCGCCCGAGCTTCTTCGGCATACAGCACTCGTCCGTCTCGGATCGTCTGAAGGCTCTCCCCAGTGATGGCCGGTCGCCGCTCTTGCACGAGAGCGAGGAAACGCTCGTGCATTGCCGTGAGGATACGCTGCAACACGGCCTCGTCTTCCGAGGTCATCGGACGCAGTGGAGAACCGGCGTCTTTGAGCGCTCCGGACTTGAGCGTTTGATTTTTCACTCCGAGCTTATCCATGAGACCGCTCATGTTGATGCCCGCCAACACCACGCCAATACTGCCCGTCACCGTGGTCGGACTGGCAACAATCTCGTCTGCAGCAAGAGCGACATAGTATGCTCCCGAGGTCCCGACATCGAGCAAGTGCGCGACCATGGGACGGCCTGTCTTGGTACGAAACTCCCGCAATTCGCGGTACAACGTGTCGCTTGCGGTGACCGTACCACCTGGGCTGTTAATCCTAACCACCACAGCCCGCACCCGATCATCCTTCTCCGCCCGCTTGAGTTCCTCCCGCACGCGGGCCAAGAGGCTTGGCCGCGGCGACCCCAAAAGGCCGGGACGTTCTGCGGACACGATCACGCGAGAAACGTCGATCAGCAGAACCTTCTGCTTGCCGGATCCTTCAAGCCGTCGTTCCACCAGAGGCTCGGGGCGCGTTCGAAACGGGTTCAAATCCGCCTGAATGAACACACACCCAGGAATCCACGCTCCGACTGCGCCCACAAGGAATAAGCGCATCCACCGCGCGCAACGCTCCAGACGTCTCGATGGGAAGACTCGCCTACGAGTCACTGGATCCCTCGTTTTACGCAAAAGCTGGTAACACACGCTCCGCAAAAAGCCGGGCCGGCTCGCGTGTGTCGCGCCCAAAAAATTCCATGATGAACATCGTACAACCAAGTTCCACGTGCGCGTGGATTCGGTCGATCAGCCTCTCTGGACTCCCAACTAACGTTAACGGACCCGGCGCCCCCATGTGCCCACCGTAAATTGCCTGCGCTTTTTGCAGCTTCGCATTGGCGTCTGCCTCGTCGGTACCAATGACCACCAAACACTGCTGTGAGATGGTTAGACTTTCCCAGGGGCGATCGATTTGCGCACAGTGCTCCCGCAAGCGAGCGACCTTGTGGGCGAGTTCGTTTTGGTTGACCGCCAAGTTGTTCCAAATGTCCGCGTGAGCCGCGACCAAGTGCAACAGAACGCGTTCTCCTCCACCGCCAATCAGCAGCGGCGGGTGCGGCTGCTGCGCTGGCTTTGGTTCGCAATAAGCAGCGTGGGCAGTGAAGTGGCGCCCCTCGAAGGTCACCTGGGGCTCGGTCCACAGCCGCTTCATCAACACCGCACCTTCTTCGAGCTGTTCCAACCGTCGTCGAAGCGGAGGGAACGGGTAACCGTAACCTTCGAATTCCATTTGGAACCACCCACAGCCTAAACCCACAATGACTCGGCCATCACTGATGTGGTCCAAGGTGGCAGCCATTTTTGCCAACAAAGCGGGATTGCGAAATCCCACCGGACTCACCAGCGTTCCCAGGCGCACACGCTGCGTCGCCGCCGCCACCGCCGAAAGCGTTGTCCACGCTTCCAAAATGGGTAGGTTCGGCATCGGAACACCAAACAGGTGATCGTTCAACCATACCGAATCGAATCCGAGCGCCTCGAACGTCTCAGCTGCGGCTCGGGTTTCCCGCCAAGTTCGTTTGATTTGTGGTAGAGTCACGCCAAAGTGCAGCTTCGCCACCATCGCCTCCTTCGGCCCCGCGAGTTAGCACAGAAGCCTGTTGCAACGAAACCACACTGCACGCGAGGACTGGGCTACGCTGCTTGACGAGCAAGATCGCGAAAGCAAGCCTCCAACGAAGTGCGCTTTATGGAACAGGACATCGTCATTCGCGGTGCCCGTCAACACAATTTGAAAAACATCGACGTGCGAATCCCACGCAATCGGCTCGTGGTGCTCACTGGGCCATCGGGTTCCGGAAAATCTTCGCTTGCGTTCGATACGTTGTACGCCGAAGGGCAACGCCGCTACGTCGAATCGCTCTCTACGTATGCGCGGCAATTCCTCGAACAATTGGAGAAACCGGATGTCGATGCGATCGAGGGACTCTCCCCAGCGATCGCCATCGAACAAGCCACTTGGGGGCACAATCCCCGATCTACCGTCGGCACGGTTACGGAGATTTACGACTACTTGAGGCTTCTCTTTGCGCGGGTCGGGCTGCCGCATTGTCCACACTGCAATTTGCCCATCCAAGCCCAAACCGTGCAACAAGTGGTCGATCAACTCTTGGCACACCCGGCTGGAACGCGACTGCAAATCCTCGCACCCGTGGTGCGTGGTCGCAAAGGAGTGCATCGCCACGAGTTGGACGAACTGCGCAAGGCTGGTTTTGTCCGAGCGCGCATCGACGGAAAACTTTACGACCTTGCCGCGGACGTTCCTCTTGCACGCAACCGCAGCCACGACATCGCGGTCGTCATCGACCGTGTGGTGGTACGCGACGGAATCACCAGCCGCCTGGCCGACTCCCTGGAACTCGCGTTCCGCTGGGGGAATGGCTTGGCACTGGTCGAAGCGGTTGGAGACACGCCGGAGGACGCACGCACCTCCTGGGTGTTTAGCCAACATCACGCCTGCACCCAGTGTGGGTTCTCGCTTCCGGAGGTCAGTCCACGGCTGTTTTCCTTCAACAGCCCTTATGGTGCCTGCCCGGAGTGCAAAGGGGTCGGGGCAGTCGCCTACTTCGATCCCGACTTGCTGGTTCCGGATCCAGCTCGATCGCTTGCCGACGGCGCCGTCGCCCTGTGGGGACGCATCGACCTTGGCAGCACGCTTGGCAAGCTGCTTACCGCCCTTTCGGAGCAGTTAGGGTTTACTCTCGACACGCCTTGGCAGGAACTGCCACCCACGGTGCAGCATGCGGTTCTCTTTGGGTCCGACGTCCCACTTACACCGCCACGCAACGGGGCGTCGACTTCGCGCCGGTTGCCGACACGCTTCCCGGGATTGATCCCGCAACTTACGCATCGGGTTGAACGGGTTGCGCGCCCCCAGGAACGGGAGTTGTTGCAGCGGTACCAAAACACACGCGCTTGCGCGTCGTGTCATGGCACCCGACTCCGACGGGAAGCCCTCTGCGTGCGGATCGGGGGAAGGTCCATCGCAGAGGTCGCAGCACTGACGATTCCCTCTGCTCTCGAATTCCTTTCAAATTTGGAACTGACGGAGCGCCAACGCCAGATCGCCGAGCCAATCTTGAGAGAAGCCACAGCCCGCCTGCAGTTCCTCGAAGAAGTCGGGCTCGCGTATCTGTCGCTCGACCGTGCCGCAGATACGCTCTCGGGTGGCGAGGCCCAACGGATCCGCCTGGCGAGTCAGGTCGGGGCAGCTCTCGCCGGTGTCCTTTACGTGCTCGACGAACCGTCCGTCGGCTTGCACCCGCGCGATACCCATCGGTTGCTCGCCCTCCTGACCCGACTCCGGGATTACGGGAACACCGTCGTGGTGGTCGAGCACGACCGAGACACCATTCTTGCCGCTGATTACGTGATCGACCTCGGCCCGGGAGCGGGCGCTCGCGGGGGGCATGTCGTGGCGGCTGGTAGCCCAAAAGAAATTTGCGCGGTAACCGCATCACTGACCGGGCAGTACCTCTCCGGTGCTCAGCGAATTCCCGTGCCGCCGCGACGACGTTCCGGGAATGGGGCGTTTTTACGCCTGACCGGAGCGAGCCTCCATAACTTGCGCGACGTCGATCTTGTCGTTCCTCTCGGAACGATCACTTGTGTCACAGGGGTATCGGGCGCCGGGAAAAGCACGCTCATTCTCGATACGTTGTATCCAGCAGTTGCTGCGCGGCTCGGACAAGGGAATCTCCGACCCGGCCCGTTTCGAGAACTCAGCGGGTGGCAGTTCCTCGACAAAGTCATTCAAGTCGACCAAAACCCGATCGGACGCACGCCTCGCTCGAACCCAGCAACCTACACTGGTGTGTTCGAAGATATTCGGAGCTGGTTCGCCCAGCTGCCGGAAGCGCGCGCTCGCGGCTTCGGTGCTGGGCGCTTTTCCTTCAATGTGCGCGGAGGCCGATGCGAGGCTTGCCGCGGAGAAGGATTGGTACGCGTTTCGATGCACTTCCTACCTGACGTCTACGTCGCCTGCGACGTTTGCGGGGGGCGCAGGTACGAGCGCGAAACCTTGGAGGTTCGATACAAGGGCAAGCACATTGCTGACGTGCTCTCCCTGACCGTCGCCGAGGCGCTGGAGTTTTTCTCCTCTGTGCCACACCTCCAGCAGAAGCTCCGCACGCTCTACGAAGTGGGCCTGGAATATCTCACCCTTGGCCAGCCTGCGACCACCCTTTCTGGCGGCGAAGCGCAACGTCTAAAACTCGCCAAAGAACTTGCACGCAAGTCGACCGGCAAGACGCTTTATGTCCTGGATGAACCAACGACCGGTCTGCATTTCGAGGACATCCGGCGGTTGCTCGATGTGCTCCATCGCCTCGTCGATGCGGGAAATACGGTGATCATCATCGAACACAACCTCGATGTGATCAAAGTGGCTGACTACGTGATCGACATGGGCCCGGAGGGCGGTGCCGAAGGCGGACGCATCGTCGCCCAAGGCACGCCGGAACAAATTGCCTGCGCGGAAGGATCCTACACGGGGCGATTTTTGCGACCGTACCTACAGCTCTCCGCGCGCTGACCACCTTCGCCACAACGAACGCCTTGGGCCTGCATTGCCGCAGGATACACGGCCAAGTTCCTCAGCGCGGTCTGTTCGTGCTACTGGCAGCCGCGAGCTACAAGCCTAACTTCAACCCCACTCTTTCTGAGGCCAGGAGGTGCGTATGACGTCGCTTCGCCGGGTATACATGGATCACCACGCAACCACACCAGTGGACCCTCGAGTGCTCGAGTCCATGCTGCCCTACTTCGGAGAGAAATTCGGCAACCCGGCAAGCCGCCACCACCAGTACGGCTGGGAAGCTGCCGAAGCCGTGGAGCAAGCACGCGCGCAAGTAGCGATGCTGATCGGCGCCAGTCCAAACGAGATTGTGTTCACCAGCGGGGCCACGGAAGCCAACAATCTGGCCATCAAAGGAGTGGTGGAGTTTTATGCCTCGCGGGGGAATCACATCATCACGGTCACCACAGAACACAAGGCGGTGTTGGACCCGTGCCGTGCACTGCAACGCGCTGGGAAGGTTGATGTCACGTACTTGCAGGTCGACCGTTTTGGCTGCTTGGATCCCGACGAACTTCGGCGAGCCATCACCGACCGAACCGTTTTGATCTCTGTCATGCACGCCAATAACGAGATCGGGACCATCCATCCAATTGCCGAAATTGGCCGCATTGCCAAGGAACGCGGTGTGCTGTTTCATACCGATGCTACGCAAACCGTCGGCAAGCTGCCCATCGACGTCGATTCGATGGGTATCGACTTGCTGTCGATGAGCGCACACAAGCTGTACGGCCCGAAAGGTTGTGGCGCCCTGTACGTGCGCGGGAAGTCTCCCCGTGTCCGCCTCGCCGCGCAACTGCATGGCGGAGGTCACGAACGAGGGCTTCGATCCGGAACTTTGAACGTTCCGGGAATTGTCGGTTTCGGCCGGGCCTGCGAGCTTGCGGGTTCCGAAATGCTCGAAGAAGGTCGGCGGTTGCTGGCTTTACGAGAACAGTTGTACCTGGGCCTTACTCGTGAACTCGACGACGTGGTGCTGCACGGTCATCCGACGGAGCGCTTGCCCGGAAACCTCAACGTAAGTTTCGCGCACATCGAGGGCGAGTCACTGCTGATGGCGCTCACCGACGTTGCCGTTTCTTCGGGAGCGGCGTGCACGTCGGCCACGCTAGAAACTTCCCACGTTCTGCGGGCAATCGGCGTGGAGGAAGGTCTGGCTCAAGCATCCATTCGCTTTGGCCTCGGCCGTTTCAACACTGCTGAAGAAGTCGATTACGTGATTGCCCGGGTGGCAAGCGAAGTCCGGAGACTTCGACGCCTTTCGCCGCTTTACGAAGCCAGCCGGCGATCCCATTCAGCTTGATCGTTTATTGTGGGTGGGCACAAGCTAGGTCTCCTCGCCCATTCCCCAGGTTCACGCCCGACGAGCCCAAGGGCGAGCAAGAAACACCGCCCAACTTTGGCGTCACGAGCAACGGCAACGCACGTCCAGAACGGCGCGGAGCCCTTTCCGTGCCGCGTTGCTTTTCAACTTGGATGGCGACCCGGAATCGACGTGGGTGTGGGCCTTCCCACCGGTCGAGTGTCCAACCGAGGCCAGGGGCTGAAGTGACTTTGGGTGTGTCATCCGAGGACCAAGAAATCCCTGATGACCCCTTGCGGCCCATGAGTGCCGAACATTAGGGAGAATCACCCACTAGAGTTAGAAGCCGCTCTCAGGGAAGGAGGCCCGCCATGGCAATCAGTATCTCGGAACGTGCCGCGCAAAGAATCCGCGAGCTGGTGCAGCAAGCTGGCCGGCAAGAACTTGGCCTCCGGATCAAAGTCGTTGGCGGGGGATGCTCGGGCCTTCAGTACAAGATGGATCTCGACACTGAGCGACCGGGGGACAAGGTTTTTGGTACGGACGACGCACGCGTGATCGTAGATCGCAAAAGCTTTTTGTACCTGAACGGGACCGAGCTCGACTACAATGACGGTTTGATGAATGCGGGGTTCACGCTGCGCAACCCCAACGTGAAACGCACGTGTGGATGCGGAGCGTCGTTTGCGGTGTGATTGTGGCCAGGAGGCATCATGCGCGGTGCCGAGTTTCCGCAGGTGCCCGCAGTGGGCAAGGACGGGGGCGTCGATCTCGGCGCAAACCCTTTGCGCGGGCGTGAGTTTCGCGCTCGCAAGGTCGTCGGAGGACCTTCCATCCGACCGGGTGCGCCGTTGATCGCGCGTTTCGGCTCGCAAGTTCTAAACTTGCCGTTTTTTCACGGGAGGGCGTTCCATGGCCGAAACGAAAAATCAAACTGACGGTTTTGTCCATTTGCTGCAGCCAAATACGCTCCTTCCTTCGCAGCACTTCGCCGCGCTCAGACGCCGCGCGGAGCAGGAACCGGAGCGGCGGCTGGTGGTGGCATTACTGCAAGACGCGGTAGAGTGTTTCCAAAAGCATCTCTTTGCGCGAGACCGCAAAAAGCGGCAGTTATTCCGCGACGCCGAAGAATGGATTTGTTCGACCGATCGTACCTGGCCCTTTTCGTTCGAGAACGTGTGTGAAGTGCTGCAGCTCGATCCTGACTACGTACGCCAAGGATTGCTCGCGTGGAAGGCCGCGCAGCTTGCGCAGCGTGCCAACGCGGAGCACTCTCCCTCTGCGCCGCTCCCGTCTTCGCAAGCGGGGCCAGGCTGCCCACGCAAAGCAGCTCACGGCTAGACTCGCCGTCGCCTTTGGAGCGCCGCTTTTGACGAGTAAGTAATTTGTCGTCGTGCATTGCACGCGGATTTGCTAAGCGCATCCCATGGTTTGGCGGCTGTGGCTGGGGATTCGCCTCGCCCTTCACTACGTGGGCGAGGTGGTGCAGTGGCTGACGGGACGCAAGCGGCCGTACGCAGTGGTACAACTCACTCTGCGGGGCCCCCTGTCGGAAGGGCCGAGCTCAGGATTTTGGAGTGTGCGCCGGCCGCAGTCGTTTTTCGAACTCATCACCACGTTGCAGTGGGCACGCGAAGACAACCGCGTAAAGGGAGTGTTCGTCCACTGCGATCAAGCCGAGCTAGGTTGGGCTCAAGTGCTCGAACTGCACCGCAGCTTGCTCGCGCTTCGGAAAGCGGGCAAGCGTGTGCATGTGGCTCTCGGGCAGGCGACCCTTGCGGAGTACGTCGTTGCGAGTGCCGCCGAAAAGATCGTCCTGTCGCCGGCAGGTGGACTGGACATTGCAGGTCTCTCCACCGAAGTTTGGTTTCTCGCCCGCGCGTTGGAGAAGCTCGGCATCCGCCCCGAGTTCGTCCAAGTGGGCGAGTACAAAAGCGCGGCCGAGATCTTCACCCGTACGGAAATGTCCGCGGCGCATCGCGAGGCGATCCAAGCGATTGTGAATGACCTACTGCGGCAGCTTGCCGAAGCAGTAGCACAGGGACGCGGCTGGAATGTGGAGCAGGCGGTCGAGATGATCGAAGGCGGGCCGTACGACCCGGAATCTGCGGTCACGGCAGGGCTGGTCGATGCCTTGGCGGATCCAGTCATCGCGGAGCGCGAACTGCATCAAGAGCTCGAACTCGACTCGAGTCTTGCCATTGACTTTCAAACGTACAACCGCCGCAAGAGTCGCGCATTGCGTCCGGCTTCATGGCGATTCGGAGGGGAGCATATCGCGGTGGTCCATGTCGTGGGCGCTTTGTTCGACGGGCCGGCCCCGCCTGGCGCGCCGGTTCCACCCCCGGTGTGGCTGCTGCGCGACCTCCAACAACTTGCCGAAGATCCGCGCGCGAAAGCTGTGGTCCTGCGGGTGGTCAGTCCCGGCGGTTCGGCACTTTGGTCCGATCGCCTCTGGCAGGCAGCAACTCTTGTAGCGACCCGAAAACCAGTGGTCGCATCGTGTGGCGATGTCGCCGCTAGTGGAGGGTACTACCTCGCGCTTGCTGGCCGGCCGTTGTTCGCCGAGGCAAGTACACTGACTGGCTCGATTGGCGTCGTCGCAGGGAAGTTCGTACTTCGAGGCTTGTTGGAACACCTTGGCATCGACACGGATCGGGTCGCTCGCGGCAAGTACACGGGCTTAAGTTCGAGCTCGATGCACCTCACCGAGGAGGAACGGGCGCTTTTGCAGCGCAACGCCGAGCGGTTCTACGCCCGCTTTCTCGAGCTCGTCAGTGCCGCGCGGGACCTGGACACGACCGCAGCGAGAGAGGTGGCGCGCGGCCGTGTCTGGAGCGGTGCAGCCGCTGCCCAGAATGGTTTGGTAGACGGGTTAGGCGGTTTGGAAGAAGCGCTGGCGAGCGCGAAGCTTCTGGCTGGATGGGAGCCGCTCGAGCACGTGCCAGTGGTTCACTACCCGCGGCCCCGACCATTGTGGCAAACGCTCGCCGAACAACTACGCCCGGAACGTCCCATCCCTTTGCCACCCACCACCGGTGTTGCAGGCGTGTGGGCTTGGCTCCCGATCCCATACAAATTTCGCTGAAGCTCCGCCCCGTGTGGGACGGGCTCCTCGACAAACGCGGCAAGAACCGTGGGATGTGAGCCTCAAAACGGCGCGCACCGAAGACCTGGAGGCATGCCCCCTCCCTACAAGCCGCAGCCGTACAAAACCGCAGAGCTCCTCCGTCAGGGGGTAAGCGGAGAAGCGACCCCCAGGGGGGTAGGTGCCAACTTCTCCCCCCGACTCCACCGAGACCAATCGATTGCTCCGATCGACGTGCGAAGCCCGTACGGGCCAACCCCGGATTTGCCCCGGATTTGGACACGCACAGAAGCGAACTGCGAACCTCTAAAATTTGGACACGCACGAAACCTGCGGCGGCCCACCGCCGCGCAGACTCCCCTCACTGGGCTCTCGCGGGCAGCTGCGGCAGAGGCACCCAACCCCACGTTCGAGCAAAGATTTGGACACACACCAAACGACGAGCGGGTTAGTCCGGAGGCACTCGAGAACACCGCCCCAACAGCACCGCGATTGGGGCCGGGGCCCGCCCCCCCGGCCCTCTTTCCGGAGCTTTCAACCTTCCTTACTTATTGCCTCCGGTTCCGCCCTGGAGACCCAGTAGCCGCCAGCCAAACAATCCGGCCTTGGCCCGGGCGGACCCCACGGCACCAAAAACGGCCGCTCAAAATCGATCCCGTGCGTCGCCTCCGAGCGGCACGTCGCAAATCGTGTGTGTCCATAAACGAGGCCCCAGGGTGCAGCTCCCCGCAACTCGCCACAAATCAGGGGGTTGAGCGCGCGTACCAAATTTTGGTGTGTGTCCTCAAATTCTCTCACGTACCAAATTTTGGTGTGTGTCCTCAAATTCTCTCACGTACCAAATTTTGGTGTGTGTCCTCAAATTCTTCAGGTCCCAAAATCCCAAGTGCCTGGCTGGCCGCTGACCTAAGGTCGCCGTTTGATGTGTGTCCTGAATTGCATCCCTCCTAATCAGTCCTCCGACGGCCATCGTTTGGTGTGTGTCCTGAATCTTCTCGGCGGGCGGCTGACGTACGGTCAAGGATTGGTGTGTGTCCTGAATTTTTCTCTCTGGCCGGGAGGGGACGAGTTACGGTCGTTCTTTCGTGTGTGTCCTGAATCTTCCCTGAATCTTCCTGTGAATTTTCCTTCTGATGAATTTTCGTTGGTTTCTCTACGGTTTACGGCCGTCTTGAGGGGGCAGTCGGAAAGTAGCCGGAGGTCGTAGTCTCCTACTTCGGGCCGCTTGATTGACTGGTCAGGCTCGTGTATGGGTTGCCCTTGACCACGAGGTTTATAGGATGCGGTTGATAGGGTCTGGTTTATATGGTTCGGTTTATACCTCTAGGTCAGTAACTCCCTGCGGGACAAGGCCCCGATCGGTGCTTCATTGCGCGTACCGTCGGAGCAAGGAATGACGATGGCAGAGCGGAAACCGATAGCCCCCGGAAACCGCCTCGTGTGTGCCGAAGCACATCCGAACGTCGCCTTGGTGAAATATTGGGGAAAGCGTGACCGCCGGCTGAATCTGCCTTCCGTGGGCAGCATATCGCTTACACTCGACACGCTCTGTACCCGTGTCTCGGTACGTTCCGCGAATCGCGAAGCCGATGAGTTTTCCACGAACGGTAAGGTTGCCCCGCCTGGTGCTTTCGAGCAGCTCCAGGAGTACCTGCAGTTCGTCCGCACACTAGCGGGTCGAAGCGAGCCGCTCGTCATCGAAACCCACAGCAACTTCCCGGTCGCCGCCGGTTTAGCGTCGTCTGCCTCGATGTTTGCCGCGTTGGCCGTCGCTCTGAACGAGTTTTACGGCTTGGCACTCGCGCCTCGCGAGCTCACGGCCCTGGCTCGAAGAGGTTCAGGGTCAGCAGCTCGGTCCATCTTTGGAGGATTTGTCGAGTGGCACCGCGGCACGGCATCGGATGGCAGCGACTCCGTGGCAGAACCACTCGCTCCTGCCGAGGCTTGGCCACTAGGAGTCGTCGTGGCCATTACCGACGTCCAGCCCAAATCGGTGTCCTCTCGCAACGGGATGGAGCATGCAGCGACGTCGCCCTTTTTCCCCCTTTGGGTTTCAGGACAAGAAGCCGACCTTGCTTCCGCGCGTGCCGCAATCGCCAACCGCGACCTCGAGGCTTTGGGACACATCGCCGAGCGGAATTGCCTAAAAATGCACGCCGTTGCCTGGACCAGCACGCCGCCGCTGCTGTACTGGCGCCCCGCGACACTAGCGGCCATCGAGACGGTTCGCGCACTGCGCTCCGCTGGTGTCCCCGCATATTTCACCATCGATGCTGGCCCTCAGGTGAAAGTCCTCTGTCCTTTGGAACACCGCGAACGTGTCGCCGCTGCACTGCAAGAAACGCCCGGCATCGTCCAGGTACTCCTTTCCCGACCGGGTTCCGGGGCCCGCCTGCTTTCGGAGGCTGGGACATGACCAGCCAATATTGCGCAGAAGCACCGGGCAAACTCTTCCTCCTCGGAGAGTACGCTGTGCTCGACGGTTCTCCCGCGATCGTCGCCGCAGTCGAGCCAAAGGTGCGGGTTGTCGCAGGATACAAAGGCACCCGTCAGAAACTGTCCATCGCAATACCCAGTTCTGGGGTTCACTTCACCGCGGACGTCCGGTCGCTGCCGCCCACCGGCCCCGGCCCCGTCGCGTTTGTGCTTGCGTGTTGCGCAAGCTGCCCAGAGGAAGAACGCCGCACCGTTCTGCCGGGACTCAACCTCGTCATCGAGTTCCCCCGAACCCAAGGGGTCCATGCAAAGCTAGGGCTTGGGGGCAGTGCAGCTTTGGTAGCCTCGGTCAGTGCTCTCCTCTTCGAGCTTGCTCATGGGCGTGGTCGCGCACAACAGCACAAGACGGAAGTGTTCCACCGCGCCCTCGCGGCGCACCGAGCTGCGCAGCAGGGGCGCGGCAGCGGGGCGGACGTGGCTGCGAGTGTGTTCGGCGGCCTGATCTTGTTTGAGACCTCCAACGGGTCGGCCCCTCGCGTGGAACCGTTGCCGTGGCCCGAAAACCTTGCGCTCGCCACGTCGTGGAGTGGCCAGCCAGCTTCCACTGCCGAACTCATCGGAACTTACTACAACAGTGTGCGCGATCACGCAGCTCTGCATCGCCAATTCCTGCGCAGTTCCGCGCTCGCCGTCGAAACATTCGCAACGGCAATCCGCTCCTGCAGCGATGCCGAGTCGGCCTGGCGTGCGGCCGCACCGGTGCTTCTCGAGTTCGCCCCAAAGCTCCGGCTTCCTTATCTCACCCCGGCACTCGCACGCATCCTCGCCCTCGCCCAGTCACAGAACATCGTCGCAAAACCGTCTGGCGCCGGCGGTGGCGACTCGGCCGTCGCCCTCTGCCGCCCGGACCAGAAAGCTGCCTTGATCGAACTTTGGGAACGCAGCGGCTTTCCGTGTCCGGCGGTGTCGCCGGCAAAGGAAGGAGTTGTCTGTGGGTAAGCCACGCACGCACGTCTCCCCAACCGAACAAATCGCAGAGCGCAAGCGGTCGCACCTGGACTTGTGTGCGAACGCAGCCGTGGAACACCCAGAGAAGACAACCTTGTTTGAAGAAGTGGACTTCATCCACAACGCCTTGCCCGAGTTGGCTTTGGACGAAATCGATCTTTCCACCGAGTTCCTCGGCAAACGGCTTGCGGCACCATTTCTGATTACGGGCATGACGGGCGGCACTGCGGACGCTTTCGCGATCAATCGCGATTTGGCTGCTCTCGCAGAACGCTGCCAAATTGCTTTCGGACTTGGAAGCCAGCGCGCGATGCAGCGCGACCCGAGTCTGGCATGGACGTACCAAGTCCGTGAGTTTGCACCCACAACGGTCGTTCTCGCGAACATCGGCCTCACGCAGGCGGCAACGCAGCCCACGGAAGCACTGCGCGAGCTGTTGCAGCTCGTTGGCGCCGATGCGTTGTGCATTCACCTAAACCCGGCCCAGGAATTGATTCAACCGGAGGGCGACCGCGATTTCCGCAACGGTTACTCCGCGATCGAACGGGTGGTCCGCGAACTTGGCGCACCGGTGATCGTCAAGGAAACTGGCTGCGGCATTTCGACGGCCGTGGCCGCGAGGCTTCACGCCCTCGGCGTCGAGTACATCGACTTTTCAGGCGCTGGCGGGACTTCTTGGGTACGGGTGGAAAGCCTGCGCACTCAAGGCCGCGCCCACCGTCTGGGAGAGCTGTTTGCCTCTTGGGGCATCCCCACAGCTGCAGCCCTCGCAGCCGCACGACATTTGCCGCTCAAGCGCATCGCAAGCGGAGGACTCCGGAACGGACTCGACGCGGCCAAAGCCATCGCACTCGGCGCGGATCTGTGTGGCATGGCGCTGCCTGTGTTCCGCGCGTACCAGCAAGGCGGTCGCGAGGGGGCGGTTTCGTTCCTGCAGCAATGTACCGACGCCCTGCGCACGGCCATGCTGCTCACCGGTTCGGCATCGTTACGCGACTTGCAATCCCAGCCTGTCGTATTGGGGCCGCGACTCCAAACGTGGCTGAACACGTTGAACCAACTGCAGGGGAGGAAGTGACGCCATGGAACCAAGAAACACAAACTCGCGCATCGAAGGATTTTACAAGCTGCCGCGAAAAGAACGGCTGGTCACCTTAGCCCGCATGGGTGGCCTGGAGGAAAACGAGGTGGCAGAACTGCTCAACCCCACGCCGCTACCGTTCGAAGTCGCTGAGCACATGATCGAGAACGCCATCGGAGTGCTCGGCTTGCCACTCGGGGTAGGGCTGAACTTTCTCATCAACGGCCGCGAGCGGCTCGTTCCGATGGCAATCGAGGAACCTTCTGTCGTAGCCGCCGCTAGCTTCGCCGCTCGGCTGGTCCGCGAAGCTGGCGGATTTTTTGCGGAAGCGGATCCTTCGCTGATGATCGGTCAAGTGCAGCTCCTGGGTATCCAAGACCTCACCGCTGCATGCGAACGACTGCAAGCTGCCACGGGGCGCATTTTGGCGCTGGCCAACTCGGTCCATCCGAACATGCTCAAACGCGGCGGAGGCGCGCGCAAGCTCGAGTTTCGCCCCTTGCCCGACACGCCCTGCGGGCCCATGCTCGTGGTGCACATTCTCGTGGACGTAGGCGATGCCATGGGGGCCAATGCCATCAACAGCATCGCCGAAACCGTGGCCCCTTTGCTGGAGGAAATCAGTGGCGGCGAAGCGCGCTTGCGGATTCTTTCCAACCTCGCCGACCAGCGCCTTGCCCGCGCCACGGCGCGCATCCCCTTTCATATCCTCGAGACCGAAAAATTCTCCGGCGAGCAGGTTGCTCGCCGAATCGAAGAAGCTTGGGCGTTCGCCTACGCCGACCCCTATCGTGCTGCGACTCATAACAAAGGTATCATGAATGGAATCGACGCGGTTGCCCTTGCCACAGGGCAAGACTGGCGCGGGATCGAAGCAGGCGCCCACGCCTACGCAGCGCGCGACGGGCAGTATCGGCCGCTGAGCGAGTGGCGGGTCCACAACGGCGCGCTCGTGGGCACCATCGAGTTACCGCTCGCGGTGGGCACGGTGGGCGGCAACCTGGAATGCAACCCGCGAGCGAATTTCGGCCTCCGGCTCTTGCGCGCACGATCTGCACGCGACCTTGCAGCCGTCATGGCTGCGGTCGGCCTTGCCCAAAACCTGGCCGCTGTCCGCGCTCTCGCCACCGACGGGATCCAACGCGGGCACATGGCTCTGCACGCTCGGGGGCTGGCTGTGGCGGCTGGGGCATCTGATGACATCGTCGATCAAGTGGTCGAGGAACTCATCGCCAGCGGCGAGATCAAACTGAGCAAGGCCCGAGAAATTGTTGCCGCGCGCAAGCGTGCCGCATGAGGGAGTGCAGCGTGGCAGAGTCTCGCCGAGGCCGGGGGACTGCTTCCGGCAAAGTGATTTTGCTCGGAGAGCACGCGGTCGTGTACGGGTTTCCCGCGATCGCGCTGCCGATCCCACGTCAGGTAACGGTCGAGCTCTCCTTCCGTTCCGAACCCTCCGGGTGTGTCGGGTACGGCACACCGCCAGCTCCTCCTGAAGCTGCCACCATCACACTACCCGACCTCCTGCTCCACGCGGGCACTCGCCTCGGTGTCGACCCGTGCGACCTCGAAGCCTCTGTCGCCTCCGACATTCCGCCTGGCATGGGCCTCGGAAGTTCCGCTGCACTCAGCGTCGCACTGCTGCGAGCGCTGGCTGATCTCACCGGCGTGCACCTTGGTCTCGCCAACCTCAACGCGCACGCCTACGCCCTCGAGTGTCTTTTCCATGGCGAACCCTCGGGCGTGGACAATACGACCGTCACTTACGGCACACTGTTGCGGTTCGTGCGGGGCGCCTCTCCGGAGCCACTCGAGGCAGCCGCTCCCCTGCATCTTGCCGTGGTGCTCGGAAAGCAACCCCGTCGCACACGCGCAGTCGTGGCGCGCTTGAACGCACAGCGCCAGGCAACGCCCGCGGCGGTGGACCGTGCGTTTGCCGCGATCGGCGAGCTCGCGAACCATGCTGTAGAAGCGCTCCGTTCTGGCGATCATGCCCTGCTCGGCGCCTGCATGAACGAAAATCACGAACTCTTGGGCGCACTGGGCGTGTCGACCGACGAGCTTGATGCGCTCGTGGCCGAAGCTCGGCGCGCAGGCGCATGGGGCGCAAAACTCACTGGGGGCGGCCGCGGGGGGGCCATCGTGTGCCTGTGCCCGACGAACCGACCTCAACTCCTACAACACTTTGAACGGAAGGGCGTGCAAGCGTTTGCTGTCGACTGGACCCCTTCTTCAAGAGGTGCGTATGAACGACATGTTGCAGAACTCCCCACTCCCGACCGCAACGCTTGAGGAATCTTCGGCGGGTTGGGAGACCAAGCTCGACGAAGCGATCCGGCGGACCCAAGCATTCCTCCTGCGCCGCCAACAGGCCGACGGTTACTGGCACTTTCCGCTGGAAGCCAACGTCACCATGGATGCGGAATATATCTTCTTCAACCGTTTCATGGGTCGTGACGCGAGACGTCAAGAGGTGCGGGTCGTCGACCATATGTTTTCGACCCAAGCGTCGGACGGTTCGTGGTCGCTCTACCCCGGCGCCCCCGGTCATGTCAGCCTTACAATCGAAGCGTACTTCGCCCTGAAACTCGCCGGCATTTCTCCGCAAGAGGAGCGCTTGCAGCAGGCTGCACGCTTCATTCGCGCCCATGGAGGTCTGGCAAAGGCAGGTGTGTTCACACGCTGCTTTCTCGCCTACTTCGGACAGTTTCCGTGGTACGGGCTGCCGGCGATGCCGGTCGAGCTCATTCTCCTGCCCCCGTGGTTTCCGATCAACATTTACGCGTTTTCGAGCTGGGCACGGGAAACCGTCGTGCCGTTGACAATTCTCATGGCCTTGAAACCTCAGGTTCCGCTGGCTCCAGGCGAGGGAGTCGACGAGTTGTGGCTCTCTCCGCCTACGCCCCAGGCGCTTGCCTTTCCCGGCAGTCGCGAGTGGATCAGCTGGAAGAACTTTTTCCTCGCCGTCGATTCCACCTTGAAGTTTCTTAGCCGCACGATCCCGTGGGCGCCTTTGCGACAGCGCGCGCTCCGGCGAGCAGAGCAGTGGATCTTGGAGCGCCAAGACCGCAACGGTGGCTGGGGCGGCATCCAACCACCCATGCTGAACTGCGTGATGGCGCTCAAAACCCTCGGTTATCCCGATGACCATCCGGTGATTCGCAAAGGCATTCAGGCAATCGACGACTTCCTCATTGCCGACGGCGACTCTTTGATGATGCAGCCCTGCGTCTCTCCCACGTGGGATACCGCGCTCGGCGCAAAAGCCCTGCTCGACTCTGGCCTCAGCCCCGATCACCCTGCGCTGGCACGCGCTGCGGAGTGGCTCATTCGCAATCAGATCTTCAAACCTGGCGACTGGAGCGTGTACAACCCGGATTTAGATCCCGGTGGCTGGGCGTTCGAATTTGCCAACGACTGGTATCCCGACGTGGATGACACCGCGGTCATCCTCATGCAGTTGCAACGCATCGCCATCAAGGACCGCCACGCTCGACAACGTGCCATTGCGTACGGCCTGCAGTGGGCCCTTGGCATGCAAAGCCGCAACGGCGGGTGGGCCGCCTTCGATACCAACAACGACAGCGAGTTTCTCAACCAGATCCCCTTCGCGGACATGGAGGCGATGATCGACCCGCCCACGGAAGACCTGACCGGGCGCTTACTGGAACTCATGGGGAACTACGGGTTCGACTTGCAAAGCTCCCGTGCACGCAAGGCACATCGGTTCTTGCTCCGCACCCAGCGCAGCGACGGCTCTTGGTGGGGGCGCTGGGGTGCCAACTTTATCTACGGCACGTGGTCGGTCCTCGCTGGCCTGCGGGCCATTCATGACGACTTGCACGCCCCGCACATCCGCCGCGCCGTTGCCTGGCTCAAGCAACACCAAAACTCAGACGGTGGTTGGGGAGAAACCCTCGCCTCTTACGACAACGAGGCACTCGCGGGACGAGGAGAATCCACTCCCTCGCAAACGGCTTGGGCAATCCTCGGCTTGCTTGCCGGAGAAGACGGGGTGAGTCGCGAGGTTCTGCGCGGAGTCGAGTATCTCGTGCGGACACAAAACCCCGACGGCAGTTGGGACGAGCGATTGTGGACCGGCACCGGTTTCCCTCGGCACTTTTACCTTCGTTACGATGGCTACCGCATTTACTTCCCCCTGATGGCGCTGGGGCAAGTCCGCCAGCGCTTGCGGGAACTTCGCGGGGCACGCGCCCGAACTGCCGCGGAGTCGGCTGTCCACTCGCGTTAGCAGGGAGAGCTCACCGTGCCTTCGAGCGCCGAACTGGAAGCCGCGTACGCGCACTGCTGGCAAATCGCCTGCTCGCACTACGAGAACTTCCCCATTGGCTCCTGGTTGCTCCCCCGTCATTTGCGGCGAGCGTTGGCAGCAATTTATGCGTTCTCACGCGTGGCGGACGACCTTGCCGACGAAGGCACGCGTCCCTCGCACGAACGACTGGCTGCCCTCGACGAGTGGGAACGACACCTCGAAGCGTGCTTTGCCGGCACGCCCACCCACCCAGTGTTTGTGGCGCTCGCCGATACCGTCCGGCAGTTCCAGCTACCCATCGAACCCTTTCGAGCCCTTCTCACGGCGTTCCGCTACGACGCCGACTTCCGGCCGTTCGCGACCTTTGCAGACTTGCTCGCGTATTGCCGTCACTCCGCAAATCCGGTCGGACATTTGGTGCTGTACTTGTTCGGCTATCGCGACGCGGAACGCCAAGCCTTGGCGGACGACATCTGCACCGGTCTCCAGCTCGCAAACTTTTGGCAAGACCTGGCGGTGGATGCCGCGAAAGGGCGCGTGTACTTACCGCTCGCGGACTTGCAAGAGTGGCACCTCTCGCCCGAGATGCTCCTGGCCGGCAACCCACCACGCGAGCAATTACGGTCGCTCCTCGTCGTCCAGGTGGAGCGGGCGCGGAGTTTCCTCACGCGTGGCCTGGCCCTCGCCCGCCTCGTGGAACCCTCGCTCGCGCGCGAAGTCCGCTTGTTCGCTCATGGCGGGCTGGCCATTCTGGATCGGATTGCTGCTGCGGACTACGATGTCTGGAGCCAGCGCCCTCGGCTTTCCCGGTGGGACAAAGCCCGCCTGCTCCTGCGCTTTGCACGGCCCATGGTCGGATCCACAACGAGTACGCGGGAGACCACTTCGGGTTCCTTACAACGGGACTATGCGTACTGCGCCGAGGTGACACGCCGCAGCTCGAGCAACTTCTACTACGCCTTTCACCTGCTTCCGCCCGAGAAGCGGCAAGCACTTTGTGCCGTGTACGCTTTTTGCCGCTTCGTCGACGACATCGCCGATCGCAGCGACCCGAACTGGTCGCCACGGGATGCGATCGCCCGCTGGCGCGAAGAAGTGGCGGCCGTGTATGCAGGGCGCCCCACACACCCCATCAGCCGAGCATTGGCGGACGCCGTGCAACGCTATCCCCTGCAGCAGCGATACTTCCAAGAACTGATCACCGGTGTGGAAATGGACCTAACGCGCCGCTCGTACCAGACGTGGGCCGACTTGCGCCAGTACTGCTACCGCGTGGCAAGCACGGTCGGCCTGCTTTGCATCGAAATTTTCGGGTACGAAAATCCTTCTGCCCGCCAATATGCCGTCGATTTGGGCATTGCGTTTCAACTGACCAACATTCTCCGCGACGTCCGGGAAGACGCTGAACGCGGTCGCGTGTATCTGCCGCGAGCCGACTTGGAACAATTCGACTGCTCGGAACGCGACTTACTGAGCGGGCGCTACTCACCCCAGGTGGCTGCGTTGCTCGCCTTCGAGTGTGGCCGGGCACGTGCGTTTTATCTCCGCGCACGCTCTGCGCTCGCTCCCGAAGATCGCCGCACTTTGGCCCCGGCGGAAGCCATGCGATTGATTTACCAGCGCTTACTGGGCCGCATCGAAGCGCAAAATTTCAACGTGTTCGGGCCGCGCGTCACCCTGCCTCGTTACGAAAAACTCTCGCTGGCGCTCGCCGCCTGGGGCCGTTCGCACTTGTCTCGTGCATTCTGAGGAGCGCCGTGTCGAGCAAAACGCTTCCCCACTTGCCGAGGCCAAGGTTGCCTGTCGCCGTGATTGGCGGCGGTTTCGCGGGACTCGCGGCGGCCGTGGAACTGGCGCAGTCGGGCCTGCCCGTGGTGGTGCTGGAAGCTCGGCGGAAATTGGGCGGTCGGGCTGTTTCGTTTGTCGACGCGGCAACCGGCGACGAAATCGACAACGGGCAGCATGCCCTGATGGGTTGCTACCACGAAACCTTGCGCTTCCTCGAGCTCATCGGGTCGGGAACGAACCTTGTCCGCCAGGACGTTTTGCGCGTGCCGTACGTCGACCTTGCCAACGGCCGGCACGCGGTGCTCGAGGCGGGGCGTTGGCCGAGCCCGCTCCACATGGCTTCCGCGATTGCTCGCTTTCCCCTGTTGGAAGCACGGCAACGGCTAGAAGCCCTGTGGGGAGGGCTCAAATGTATGGCTCTGCGCCAGCGCAACGATCCCGTGTTGGCACACATCACGGTGCAAGAGCTCCTGGATCTCTGCCGACAGTCGAGCGAAACGCGCGCCAAACTTTGGCATCCGATCGTCATCGCGACGCTCAACGAATTGCCGGCACGTGCTGCCGCTCGGCCCTTCGTCGAGGTGCTGGCGCGCGCATTTTTTTCCGGCCAGCGCGACTCCCAGTTCGTTTTTGCGCGGGTTCCGTTGAACCGCCTTTACGTGCATCAAGCTACGCAACACCTGACCAAGTTGGGAGCAGTGGTCCACACAGCCGCCGTCGTCGAACGCATTTTGGTCGACGGCGATCGTGCACTCGGCGTGCGACTCCGTGATGGCTCGTTCGTGCCTGTCGCAGGGATCGTTTGCGCAGTTCCCGTCGACGTAGCACAGCGACTCCTCGCGCCGATCGGAGTGTCCATTCCCACTGTACACTTTAGCCCGATTGTGTCCGTGCACCTGTGGTTCCGGGAGCGCCCACCGCTGCCAGCTTTCGTTGGCTTGCTCGGAAGCCACACGCAGTGGGTGTTCGACCGCTCCTCACTGTGGCGGGAACCACGCCCGTCGGCCGCTTCAGGGACGTATCTCGCTAGCGCCGTCATCAGCGCCGCCCACGAAGAAGTGCATTGGACCGACGAGCGGCTTGTTACGACCGTCACCGAGGAACTGCGGCGTGCGTTTCCTGCCCTTGCTGACGTACGCTTGCACCACGCCAGCGTCGTGCGAGAAAAGCGCGCCACGCCCTCGCTCACGCCGGAATTCGAGCGGCAGCGCCCCGGAGCTCGCACGCCCATCAAGAACCTCGTGCTCGCGGGCGACTGGACCAATACCGGCTTGCCAGCCACCATCGAAAGCGCGGTCGCCAGCGCCCGCGAGGCCGTGCGCAACGTTGTCTTGCAACTCGTACACGCGTAGGATGAGGCAACGGATGAAGACCTTTGCCGTGTTTGCTGCCTTGCCCTGGGAGTGTACGGCAGCGGTACAATGGCTCCAGCAAGTCGAGCGCGGGCGGACGAGCGGGTTCGTTTGGTGGCAGGGACGCGCCGCAGATCATCGCGTGCGGGTGGTCCGAACTGGCATCGGTGCTGAACGCGCTGCAGCCGCCGTCCGTGACACGTTTTCCCAATTCCCGTTCGAGCTCGCTGTGAGCACAGGATGTGCCGGTGGGCTCGTTCCCGCTCTGGAACCAGGGGCACTGGTCGTTGCGACGGAAGTCGTTTGCGACCACGACGGAACCCGTTACGCGACGGCACCCCTTGACCAAGACGCGCTCCCCCCGAACCACTGGAAACTGTCCCTGCATTTCGGGCGACAACTGTGCGTGCGCTCCGCGCTCTCGACGGCGGCGGAAAAACAAGCTGCGGGCGTGCGCTTCGAAGCTCTTGCGGTCGACATGGAAAGCGCTGGCGTTGCCCGGAGTTCCACAGAACTCGGTGTGCCGTTCGTGAGCGTCCGGGCCATTCTCGACCCAACGGCGGCGGCCCTCCCGGGTACGGGCACGCTGCTCGATCCGACGACCGGACAGGTTCGCCCCTGGCAACTGTTCCGTGCCTTGGCAACGGGCGGCGGCGAGCTCTGGAGCGAACTCCGCGCCCTACAGCACTTCAAGCGCCAAGCACAAACCGCGCTTGGAATTTTTTTCCGTGTGTATTTTTCGAGCCTCGCGGGCAACACGCAAACCGCTTCCAACCGCGAAGCTCGCCATCATCACGAGGAGGAACCATGCGATTTCCGTTGCACATCACGACCGACATGATTCGCTGGCAGCTCAAGAACTGGTGGCGCGGCAACAAGCGCTACCCGTATGTGTTGATGCTCGAGCCGCTGCATACCTGCAATCTGGCCTGCATTGGCTGCTCGCCGGAACGGTACAACGGCGATCTCAAAGATCGCCTTCCGCTCGAACAGTGCCTTCAAGCTGTGGACGAGTGCGGCGCTCCGGTGGTTTCGATTTGCGGTGGAGAGCCCACGATCTACCCAGAGCTTCCAGAACTCGTGGAGGGAATCATTGCGCGGAAGCGGCACATTTACCTGTGCACGAACGGCATTTTGCTGGAACGCTTCTACCAGCGGTCGCGTCCCCACAAGCGACTATCGATCAATGTCCATCTAGACGGCTTACGAGACACCCACGATTTTGTCGTGAATCGCAAAGGGGTGTTCGACAAGGCCATTGCCATGATCCGCGAAGGTAAGCGCCGTGGCTACACAGTGTGCACGAACACGACGATTTACCGGGAAACGGACATGGACGAAATCGAGGCCATGTGCGCGTTGCTCGCTGAAATTGGGGTCGACGGCATTCTGCTTTCCCCGGGCTACCACTACGAGAGCCTGACCGGCGATCATTTCCTTTACAAAAACGAGATCCACGAAAAGTTCCGCCGCGTGCTCGCGCTCGCGGAAAAATACCCGGTGTCGTCCACCCCTTTATTCCTCCAGTTCGCTGCGGGGCAGCGCGACTACCCGTGTACGCCGTGGGGCAACCCAACCCGCACCCCAAAAGGCTGGAAAGGCCCCTGCTATCTGATCGCCGGCGCGTACTATCCGACCTGGAAAGAGTTTTGGCACGGCGTGGACTGGGAGTACTGGGAATCGCGGCGCGACCCGCGGTGCCAAAACTGCCTCATGCACTCTGGCTTCGAACCGTCGGTCATTCGCAAACTCGGGGAAAATCCGCGGGACGTGTGGACGATGATCAAATGGAACTTCTCCAATCCGCCGAAGCCCGCGCCAGCTGCAGGGCGCTAAATCCGTCGCTCCGCCCCGGAAGTTTCCGCGTGCAAGCACCAGCGCGTCGGACTTCCGTGCTCCGTGCCGCTGGGCAGGTGCAGCCCTCCCAGCAACACCTCGATCCGGAGGGCGGCGGATCGGCCTTTGTGGCGATCCCAGCAAAACCAGCACTGGAACCGCCGCCCACCGGCGTGTCCTCTTTTTGGGTGCAAGGGGTTAACAAAACCCGCGGTTACAGCTCCAACTGCGTACCGAGTTCCACAACGCGGTTTGCGGGGATCTCGAAAAACGCTGCGGCACTGGGGGCGTTTCGGGCCAGGAGGATGTATAGGCGCTTCCGCCATTTGGCCATGGCCGAGCGACCGGTTGGCAGCAACGTCTCCCGACCCAAGAAGAACGTCGTTGTCATCATGTCAAACGCCAAGCCCTTCGCCTGACAAAGACGCAGCACGAGGGGGACGCGTGGCTTTTCCATGAACCCGAAACGCGCCACGATGCGGTAAAATCCCGCACCAAGCTCTTGCACCTCGATTTTTTCCTTGTCCGGCACTTCGGGGCGCTTTTCAGCGAGAATCGAGAGCAACACGACGCGCTTGTGCAACGTGCGCGTATGCTTGAAGTAGTGCAATAACACCGCTGGAATGCCTCGGGGCGTCGATGTCATCACGATCGCTGTCCCCTCCACGCGCACCACCCGCTGGTTCTCCACATCCGCCAAAAACGCCCGCTCGTCCACGCTTGCACGTTCCAGCATCGCAGCTACCTCCGCCCGGCCCCGCTTCCACGTCGTGAGAATGGTGAACACCACCACGCCCACGGTAAGTGCAAACCAGCCCCCGTGAGCGAGCTTGGCCAGGTTGGCAATGAGGAAAGACAAGTCGAACAACAAAAACAGTGCGGCGATCAGCCCAGCCGCCGGAAGCGACCACGCCCAACGCTCTCGGGTCACCGCATAAAACAAAAGCGTCGTGGCTGTCATCGTTCCCGTCACTGCCAACCCGTACGCGCCAGCCAGGGCACTCGACGATCCGAAGCCCACGACCAGAAGCAAGCACAAGGTGCCAAGCGCTACGTTGACTTGGGGGATGTAAATTTGCCCGGCTTGAGTCTCCGAAGTGTGAATAATGTTGAACCGGGGCAGGTATCCAAGTTGGGACGCTTGGTGAGTGAGGGAAAAGGCCCCCGAGATCAAAGCTTGCGAGGCAATAATTGTTGCCAAGGTTGCCAGCGCGACCAACGGATAGAGCATCCACGCGGGCGCCAGCTCGAAGAAGGGGTGGTTTACTGTACTTCCTCTGGCCAGCAACAACGCACCTTGGCCAAAGTAATTGAGCAACAGCGCAGGAAACACGAGCGCATACCAGCCCACGCGAATCGGCCGGGGGCCAAAGTGACCCATGTCTGCATACAACGCTTCTCCGCCGGTGATGCACAATACGACCGAACCCAAGATGAGAAACCCGTGCACACCATTGCGAACAAAAAACTCGAGCCCGTACCACGGATTCAACGCGTGCCAAACCGAAAGTTCCGCATGCGGTTGCTGCACAATGGCACGCAAGCCAAGCGCCCCGATCACCAGAAACCAAACCAACATGGTCGGCCCGAATACGGCCCCGAGACCTCCGGTGCCGTGACGCTGGACAGCAAACAGCAACACTAAAATGGCCGCAGAAATCGGCACCACCAGTGACTCGAACGCATGCGTAGCCACGTTGAGCCCCTCGACAGCCGAGAGCACGGAGATCGCGGGGGTAATAATGCCATCTCCGTACAACAGCGCAGCACCAAACAAGCCGCACGAGATCAGAACCAAGCGCGAGAACGGCACGGTGCCCTCCCGAGGCACGACCAATGCCAGCAAAGCCAAAATGCCCCCCTCCCCCTCGTTATCGGCGCGCATGACAAAGACGAGATATTTGATCGAGATCACCACCGTCAGCGACCAAAACACCAGCGACAACACGCCCACCACGTTCGCGGGGGTGACGGCTACCGCATGCGGTCCCACGAAGCACTCGCGCACGGCATACAAGGGCGACGTTCCAATGTCGCCAAACACAACCCCCAAGGCAGCTAAGGCCAGTTGCAGGAGAGGAGATTCGCGGTGCGCTGCCTTCGTGCCTGCAGGCACACCGCCAAAGGTCGCCGAGTCCGCGGTCGTGGGACTGCTCATCGGTGGAATCCTACCGTTTCCGGTCCCCGCAAAGTTCCAGTCGTTTTGCCCCCTGTTGGCGTCCGACACTCTTGGTTGCCCGGAGGGAACGTGACCACGTTCGTGCAGTGCCGGCCCCCTGACCCGCAACTGGCTCGAAACGCCACTTCTGCTTCTGCATCGCTTTCTTCACGTACAACAATTTCTCGGCGCCCCGCTTCCCTCGCGTGGTGAACAGCCATGGCCGTACATCGATGAGTCTGTAACCCAAGCACGAGCGCCAAGCGGCGCGCAAGGGCGGGCCAAATCTGCGCCCGCAAAAAAGAAGACAACTTATTTATTGACATCGGCACACTACCTGACGTAAAGAACCATGCGCGTATGGGAACAAACCCATAGCAAGGAACAAATTTCCGTTTCGGGGGTCGCCGAGATGAGAGAAACGATGCGTCACGTGGGGAGGGTCGCCGGCCTATGGGCCATTGTGCTCGTGTGCAGTGCGCTGCCGTTTCGGTCGTTAACTGCACAAAGTTGCACCCAAGGGCTGTTTGCCAACAAGTGCATTCCCGGTGGAGGCTCGAAAACGACCGACTGCCACCTCGAGTGGCTCGTGCCTTCAATGCTCCTCCCTGAGTCACCTAAATTTACGGCCTCGGGCTTCCCGAAAAACAAGTACGTCTGTTACGAAGGGGATCCGCGTTGTGACCTGGACCCCGACTTGAGCAACAAGAGCTGCACGTTTCCCGTGCGCCTGTGCATCAACAACCAGGACCCGCGCTTTGCCGGAAAATGCGCTCCGTCGAGCCTAAACGCATTCGAAGTCAAAAAGCCTAAGGCAACCAGCATCGATCCGGCCGATGTGGCAAACTTGGCTGCCTTGGAAACCGCAGCGAGTGCTGGGTTTGGTTTGACCGTGATGCGGCAAAACACCCCCACGACGGCAGGAAGCTCGAACGCCACGGCAAATCTTTGTAGCGCTCCGGTACCGGTGGTCGTACCTCTCAAGCTAAGCACCACGGGCAAAATCCGGCCAGGAAAACGGGCCCTCCGAGTGATCGCCCGATCGAGCGGTGGTCTTCTGGACCCTGACTCGCTCGTGCTCCAGTGCTTCCCGAGTACGTGCGGAGATGGTGTCATCCAGACCGACCACGAGACATGCGACGACGGGAACCGAACGAACGGTGACGGCTGCGATCAGGGTTGCCAAATCGAGTTGCCGACACCAACACCCACACCGACGGCGACAGGGTCTCCGCAACCAACTCCGACACCGACCGAAACCGCAACACCGACCTTCACGGCAACGGACACGCCAACTCGAACACCGACGGTCACGAAGACGTTCACGCCGACGCGCACCGACACGCCCACCCAAACGCCGACGCCCACTCATACCCCGACCCGTACCGACACGCCGACCAAAACAATGACCCCCACCCGGACGGCAACTCCCACCAGAACCCCCACGTCCACCAACACGCCAACGAGAACATCCACGCCAACCCGAACGTTTACTCCGACGCATACATTCACTCCGACGGCAACCTTCACACCCACACCGCCGCCCGAAATTTACCTGGACTCGCCAGATCACGGAGTGTTCACCACGGCCAGCACGGCAACTGTGACCGGGCACGTCGTGAACCCCGTGCCGGGCCAGGTGGTGAAGATCAACGGCACGACCGTATGCTCCGGGCCGTGCACCAACTTTAGCTTGAACGTCCCCTTGGACGCCGGCGCCATCTTCAATCCGGTGCTCGCCGAACTCACCGTACCGGCCACCGGATTCAAGGCACGTGACCGCAGGGTGATCATCCGCGGGCAGTCGGTGGCCGACGGTGCCTTCTCCATTAACGCCTTAGGCATGCGCATCAACGACTCGGGCTTCGACAAACTCGAACCGGTCATTCAAGGGCTGATTCCGCTTGACCTTGCCCAGCTTTTGCCTCCAGGCATGTTGATCACCGACGACAATATCTGTGTCGTTAGTTTGTTCGGGGCTTGCGCGGGGGGCATTGATAAAGTTTACGTTTGCAACCCACCCGGCAGCGGGTGCGCACCAGGCGACCGGCCCTCGATCTCGGGATTCTCGGTCAACATCGATTCGCAAAGCGGCTACGTGCAGCTTGACTTGACACTGTACAACGTGCGGCTGCGCCTGTACATTGTCGGGTTTGGGGTGGTCCCCGACTGTGGACTCCGGGTTACATCCAACTCCGCACTCATCCGTAGCAACCACACATTGGCTCCTGGCTCTCCCGACCCGAGCTACCTTGACGTGAACCAGCAAGGGGACGTCCAAGTCTCCTTCTCGAATTTCAATGCAACCATCGAAGGTGGTTTTACGTGTGACATCTTGGACTTCCTCGCCCCCCTGTTCGTCGACCTCGAGCAAACCGCACGTGATCAGTTGGTGAACTACCTCCGCGACCCAGACGGCCCTGGGCCACAGGACTCCGTGATAGCCGATGCAATGGAAACGGCCCTCGCCAACCTGTCGATCGCCGGAGCCATTGGTGGAGCGCTGGGCGTGCAACTGGATGCCCCGTTCAACTTTGTCAGCCCGGACAACCAAGGCATCACCTTTGGCGTGAACGCCCGGATCATGTCAACCGACAAACCTCCTTACACCCCGGACTTCACAGCCTCGCTGCACGTGCCGGAGGCGTTCCCCTCGTACGGTACCACTACGCCCGTACAAAACCTGCCGTACCACATGGCCATCAGCCTCGGCACTTCGGCCATGAACCAGCTCCTCAAGGCACTCACGGAAGAGGGGATCCTGAACATCGACATCACACAGATCGACCTTGGCTCCGGGCCGGTGCAAATCACCTCCGACCTGCTCGCCTTGTTCTTGCCGGAGTTCGGCAATCTGCCCTCGGGTACGCAGCTACGCATCCGCATCGAGCCCACGATCGCTCCGGTGCTCACGGGCAACCTCGGTCCGAACCCGGGCGACTTGGCGGAACTGAAGATCGCGCACCTGAAGATCTCGATTCTGTCGCTGGACAACTCGACGCTATACCTCAGCGGCGCAGTGGATGCCCGGGCTGGCCTGCAGCTCAGTTACGTGGCTGCGACCAACTCGATCAGCTTCGTCATCAGCAACATCAACCCCAGCGACGTGACCACAGTGCTGCTGCAAAACGCGATCGGCGTGAACGAGAACGACCTCCAATCGCTCGTACCGCAACTGGTGCAGCAGTTCCTGCCGTCGTTGGCCGGCGGTTTGGGGTCCCTGCCGCTGCCCTCGCTACTTGGCCTACAGCCAGTGGGCGTCGAACTGTCGCGGCTTGGTCAGGTGATTACCATCTTCCTGAACTTCCAGTAACCGCGAGCACGCAACCTGCCGTTCCAGGCGGCGGAGAGCCAACGCTCTCCGCCGCTTTTTTTCACTTCTCGACAAGCGGAGAAATAAACTCGAAGTTTTTTCCGTCTTCCCCGGCCGCATGACGAGTATGGTTTTCGACGGCACGCAGGGGTGGAACGGCAACCAGCAACCAGACGCTGCAAGCACTCCTGGAAGCGGCGCTAACTCGCTCGCACTGCTGACCAGCGAGGTGTTACTGCCCTCCCAATACTTCACACCGTTCTCGGAGCGCGTTCTTTCGCCGGAACAGCGCCTCATGTTGGCAATTCTCGAGGATGCCGTGTACACGGTGTTGAAGTACGCCGGCTCACGCAGCAGGCGAGCCCGCCGGCTGGTGCGCGACGCAGAGCGTTGGATGGCAAGAAGCGAACCGTGGTGGCTGTTTTCGTTCGAGAATATCTGTGCGGTGCTGGGTTTGGAGGCCGAGGCTGTTCGCGATCGCCTGCGTCGACTCCAGCTCCGTGCCGAGCGGGAAGGGTCTACCGGGCTCTCGCGCTTCGCCAATCAGCACCGAGTTGTCGGACGCCAGCACCGCGTCGTACTCTCTCCCGCAGAGCGACGTCGACTCCGCGCCCGCCAAAAAGCTCGCGAGCAACGGCGCCAACGATCCTCGCCCTGAGCACCCTGTTGGCAAGACCAACAAGGTCCCGGGAAAGACGGGTTGACGTCGGGGCTGCACTGCGGTTCCATGCATGCGCACAGCCCTTCGGGCTCGAATGCAAGGAGGTGCGCGTATGGCTTCTCACCAGCGCTGCTTCGTTGGCGCCCTGGCTGTCCTTGGCTGTCTGCTCCTGAGCAGTTGCAGCAGTCGGGCCCCTATGCCGCAAGAACGACCGCCTCACGAGGCATCGGCCATTCGTTTCGGAATCATGACCCCCACCGATGGCGCTCGCTACGAGGACATCGTGCGCGCGTGGCAAGAGGCGGAACAGCTCGGGTGGGACAGTGCCTGGCTGAATGATCATTTCATGCCGGTGTGGGGGGACACCGACGCGAACCAGTACGAAGCATGGACTCTTCTCGCTGCACTGGCGGCACAAACTCAAAAGATGCGCATTGGAGTGCTCGTAACAGGCAACACGTACCGCAACCCGGCACTCCTCGCCAAAATGGCAGCGACCGTGGACGAGCTTTCCCGTGGCCGTCTCGATCTCGGAATCGGCGCCGGCTGGTACCGCAAGGAACATTTTGCCTACGGCTTTCATTACGGCACTGCACGGGAACGAGCGGAGCGACTCGAAGAGGCATTGCAGGTGTTGCGGAAACTGTGGGGAGAACCGCACCCTTCTTTTCGCGGGAAGTATTACTCGTTGTACCGAGCGCCCTTTGCCCCACGAGGGGTGCAGCACCCACGCGTCCCGATCGTTGTCGGCGGGCAAGGGAAGAAACTGATCGTACCCTTGGTCGCTCGCTACGCCGATGCGTGGAACGCCCCGGTGCAAGTCGACGCGAAGGGGTTTGCCGAGCGCGTCGAGCTCATCCGCAAGGAATGCGTTCGCATCGGGCGTAGCGATTGTCCCACTCGCTTTTCGAAAATGTTTGCCCTGGTGACCATTTCCGACGTCCCCTTGGTCGGACCGGCCATCCGGACTGCCGCAAGTGTGCTCCCCGGCGTCGATCGCGGCACCGCACGCCATCTCTTAGCTGGTTCGCCTGCTGCAATCGCAGGGCAAATCGTCCCGTTCATTCACGCTGGATGCAACGAGGTCATCGTGAGCTTTTTGCCACCGTTCGATTCCGAAACCATTCGGCGCTTCACATTCGAGGTGATTCCACGGGTGCGTGCAGCAGCACAACAAGCATCGAGCTGAACTGCGGGAGGCACCGTCTTGCGCAAGACCTGGCGCAACGTAAGCTCGCTTCCGAGCAAAGCTACCAGGAGGAGCACGCGTGGACTGGAACCTCGACCCGACGGAACGCATGCTGCGAGACACCTTCCGCACATATTTCCAGGAGCAACTGGAACCGCTCGTACCTGCCATGGAGCGAGGAGAGGAACTGCCGTATCCGTTCATGCGTCGAATGCATCAAGAGTTGGGGCTCGATTCGTTCATCGGCACAGGGGGCTCCTCCAAATCGGGGGACCGCTCGCAGCCAGACCTCGCCACCGATGGCCGGTTGAGCCGTTACGCGCGAACGACGTTCTCTGTGGAAATGGCCCGGGTGAGCCCTTCGTTTGCATTGAGTTATGGCGCAAGTGTCGGGCTGTTCGGAGCAAATGTCGCGCGCCGTGGAACGCCCGAACAAATCGAACGGTTCGCCTTGCCGGTGTTACGCTGCGAGCGCATCGGTTCGTGGTGCCTTACGGAGCCCCAAGCTGGTAGCGACGCTCTTGGCGGCATGCGCACGCAAGCGCGCTACAACGATGGGGAGTACATCATCACTGGCCAAAAGACCTTCATTACCAACGCTCCGTACGCCGACGTGTTCCTCGTTTATGCGCGGGTTGTTGGTGGTCCGCTGGACGGCTCGATTCAACCCTTCATCGTCGAGCGAACCATGCCTGGGGTGGCGACAGGCCCGCCGATGAAAAAAATGGGGATGCGAGGGTCACCCACAGGAGAGGTGTTTCTCGACGAGGTCCGAGTACCCGCTACCCACTTGCTGGGCGGCGGGGTACGACAGCGCGACCACGTCAAGTCCAGCCTTGCCGAGGAACGGCTCGGGCTCGCTGCACTTTCGTACGGCATCGCCGAGCGCTGTTTCGAAATCGCGCGCGACTACGCGAAACAACGGCAGCAGTTCGGACAGCCAATCGCGAACTTCCAAATGATCCAGCAGCGGCTCGCACGCATGTACGTGGCGCTCAGCAATGCCCGGCGCTTCGTCTATGCCGACACGTACACCGATCGTCCTTTGGCGGAATCGCTCGCGGAAGTGTGCGCTGGGAAACTGTACTGTGCCGAGGTGGGAACATATGTGGCCTTCGAGGCCATCCACATCCTTGGCGGCTACGGATACATGGAGGAGTACACGGTAGAGCGCCTGGCTCGCGACGCAAAACTGATCGAGCTTGGGGGCGGAACAACCGAAATGCAAATCCTCACCATCGCGCGGGAGATTCTCCGCTAACAGCGCACCCCTCGCGACGATGATCCCAAGCGACGGGCCCCACGGCCGCGCGGTCCGTTGCGCCTACGCCGGCGACGCCCTGACGCTTCGACACAGCTCGTGCGCCGCCTCGGCGCAAACACCGGCAAACACTGGTAGCCAGGCTGGTGGGCAGCTCGCACTGGAGGCGCGGCATACGAAACCGGCTGCCGTAGCAAGAGCCGCAGCAGTCACTTCACGCACACAGGTCGAAGCCGCTCCTTCGGTCTTTCCAATGCCCGCAGTTCTTGATAGGCGAGGCGCATGGAACTCAACCCGTTCTCGTACGAGTTCCACGACAATCCCTACCCGGTCTACGCGTGGTTACGTGAGCACGCGCCGCTCTATTACAATCCGCAGCTCGACTTTTACGCCTTGTCGCGGTTCCACGATGTGTGGACAGCGCTGCAAGACTGGCGCACGTACAGCTCCCGGGAAGGAGTGACTCTCGAGCGCATTGACACGACCCTCTTCGAGGTCACTCCCATGATGATTTTCATGGATCCGCCCAAGCACGATCGCCTCCGGCGTTTAGTCAGTGCCGCCTTCACGCCCCGCCGCATTGCCGCGCTGGAGCCGTTCGTGCGTCAACTGGCGCGGGACTTGGTGCAAAGGCTGGCGCACGCCGGCGGAGGCGACTTCGTCACCGACTTTGCTGCCCCGCTGCCGCGGGAAGTGATTTTCAACCTGCTTGGAGTTCCCGCCGAAGATCGCGTACAACTTCGAGAATGGATGGATCGTGCTCTCGAGCGCGACCCAGACACACCGGCCATCCCCTCGCGGGCCGTCGAAGCCAGCATGCATCTCGTACGCTACTGGTTTCAGCTCATCGAAGCGCTGCGCCAGCGACCCAACGATGGCCTGATCGCTGCCCTCTTAGAAGCCGAGCTGGAAACGGAAGAAGGCGGCCGCACACGTCTGACCGACGGAGAAATCGCCGGCTTTTGTGCATTGTTGGGCGCGGCTGGCAACGAAACCGTCACCCGATTGTTGGGAAATGCCGCGGTGTTGTTCCACCGCCATCCCGAGGCGTGGCACTTTCTCTGCGAGCACCCAGAGCAGATTCCCCAAGCGATCGAAGAAGTTCTCCGGTACTGGCCACCGTCCCAATACCAAGCGCGCACGGTCACCAAATCTGTGGAATGGTACGGGCAAGTGGTGCCGGCTGGCGCGCGGATCCTCCTGCTGAATGGGGCGGCGACCCGCGACCCTCGTGCCTTTCCGGAGCCGGACCGTTTCGACATCCACCGCCAAATCTCCTTGCACTTGAGCTTCGGCTATGGCGTGCATTTTTGCCTCGGAGCGTCGCTCGCGCGCTTGGAAAGTCGCGTCGCGCTCGAAGAATTCGCGCAAGCGTTCCCGCGGTACGTCGTCGACGAGAGCCGCTGCGTGCGTGCTCACATGAGCAACGTACACGGATTCGATCACGTACCGTTCTCGGCGGTTTGAATTCCCGCGGTTCCGCGGTTCCGAGGCCCCCCGTGAGCCGGATCCGCATCCAACACGGGGCCCCTCGCCGCGCTACGCGCGCTACCGCGACGAGCGTAGGTTGTGGGAACACATCCGTCGATTGACTGGCGGCTGGCCATTGGTATTGTGAAACGGACTAGTCCGTTTCGAAATTTGCAACCATGGCCGGGCGCAAGAAAAGCGAGCACATTCGGGAAGCAATCGTACGCGGCGCAGCAGAAGTGTTTTCGAGCCGCGAGTTTCACGAGGTCCTCACCGACGACATCGCCGAGCATGTGGGCGTCGGCAAGGGTACGCTGTACCGGTACTTCCGGTCCAAGGAAGAGCTGTACCTCGCCGCCATTGGGGACAGTTTGCGGGAACTCCACGCGTCGGTCACGGCGGTTCTGGCTGACGACGCACCCTTGGTCCCGACCATTGAACGGCTGGTCCGCACGCTCATCGCCTATTTTTGGGAGCGGCGCGACTTTTTCGTTCTCATGCATCGCCTCGAGCCGAAACTCAAAGCAAAGGAGCGCAGCGAGTGGCGCCAACGCCGCGACGAGATTGTCGACTTGCTCCGGCGTCGGATCGACCGTGCCGTGCAGCGTGGCGAAATTGCTCGCGTCCATGCGCGCGTGGCAACCGAAGCCTTGCTCGGGATGATTCGTGGTGCCTGCGTGTACCGCCAGCCGAGCGACCGGCGGGAAGACGTCGCGCAGACCATCGTGCAACTGTTTTTGCACGGCATCGCGAGTACGGCCGCACAGGAACAACCAGCAACTCCACCCAGCCGAGCGTTTGCACGCCGGCGCTGAGGAACCCACGACGATGAAGAGGAAACGTTCCGTTCTTTGGTTTTCCATGGTCTTGGTCTGGCTTGGCTGCGGCCGCGCTGGGGGCACCGAGGGGCCAAGTGCCGCCCGATCGGATGCGACAGCAAAGGCCGTCGTCGTGCGCGTAGCCCCTGCAGTGGTGCGTCCGGTAGAACGCACCGTGCAGTTCGTGGGCACGCTTTACGGACAAGAAGAGGTCACGCTTGCAAGCCAAGTCGAGGGACAAATCGAGCGGCTGCACGCCGATCTCGGAGATCCAGTTGCCGAGGGTGCTGTGCTGGCGGAAATTGACGACTCCGCGTGGCGTGCGCGCCTGCGCGAAGCGGAGGCCAACTTAGCCAAGGCGCGGGCCGACGAAGAACGCGCTCGCCAACTGCTCGAAACACATGTGATCTCGCCGCAAGAATACGAGGCCCGCAAAACGGCTGCGCAAGTAGCAGAAGCGCAACGCGAGCTCTTGCAAGTCACCTTGCGCCACGCCCAGGTCGTGTCTCCCCTGCGCGGCGCAGTAGCACGGCGGTTTGTGTCCGCCGGGGAATACGTGCGCACGGGGACTCCTTTGTTCACGTTGGTCGTGCAAAATCCGCTCAAGCTCCGGGGCGACGTTCCCGAGCGATTTGCACCGGAAATTGCTGCTGGCCAGCCCGTGCAAGTGCGGGTCGATGCGTATCCCAATGAAGTCTTCCATGGCACGCTGGCGCGCATCAGCCCGGCATCGAACCCGCAAAACCGGTCCGTGACCGTCGAGGCGACCGTGGACAATCCGGACCTCAAACTCAAGCCCGGATTTTTTGCCAATGCGGCGATTGTCACGCGGCGCGACGATCGCGCGGTGTGCATCCCGCAAGAAGCGGTCCTCTCCCTCGCGGGAGTGCAGCGGGTTTACGTGATTACAGGCAATCGTGCGGAGAGTCGCGAGGTGGAACTGGGGAGGAGGCTTCCGGACGGTTTGATGGAAGTGCTGCGCGGCGTCGAAGCCGGCGAGCTGGTAGCGATCACCGGCTTAAGCAAGTTGGACAGCGGCGTGGCCGTCCAGATCGAGTCCGAGCCCGCAACGCCACAAAACACATCGGCGGAGAACTTATGAGGTTAGTCGAGCTTTGCATTCGTAGGCCGGTTGCGGCCACCATGGGGATCGCCTTCCTCGTGGTGCTCGGGCTGTTTTCCTACCGGCACCTCTCGGTCGACTTATTCCCCAACATCGATTTTCCCATCGTTGTGGTGAACACCACGCTCAAAGGCGCGAGCGTGGAAGAGATGGAATCGAGCGTCACGAAGGTCATCGAAGAAGCAGTCAACACCATCGAAGGCATCGAAGAGCTGCGTTCCACCACCAAAGAGGGGCTGTCGCATGTGGTGGTGATCTTCCATCTCGAACGCAACCGCGAAGCAGCGGTCCAGGACGTACGCGACAAAGTGGCGGCCATCACTTCGCGGCTGCCTGCAGGTACGGACCCGCCGGTGGTCATGAAGTTCGACGTGGAAGCTTCGCCCATTGTATCGATTGCGGTCGCCGGCCAACGGAGCTTGCGCGAAATGACCGAGCTTGCGCGCAAACTGATCAAAGAAGATCTCGAAACCTTGCCTGGGGTCGGTTCTGTGACGCTCGTGGGTGGCCTCGAACGAGCGATCAACATCGATGTGGACACCCAGCGGCTCGCGGCGTACGGCCTGTCGATCCATCAGGTGCGCACTGCACTGCGCGCTCAAAACGTGGAGCTGCCGAGTGGGCACGTGGACCAAGGCTCGAAAGAGCTCACCTTGCGCACGATGGGCCGGGTCGAGCGCGTGGACGACTTTCGGCAACTGATCATCGGGACGGTGCAAGGCCGTCCGATTACGCTCGGCGATGTGGCAACCGTTACGGACGGCTTCGTGGAACCACGCTCGTTGGCCCGGCTCGACGGGAACCCTGCCGTGAGCCTGCTCGTCCGCAAGCAAAACGGGCAGAACACAGTGGATGTCATCCACCGGGTCAAACAGCGGCTTGCCGAACTGCGTGCCGTGCTTCCGGCAGATGTGCAAACGCAAATCGTGCGCGACCACTCGCGCTTCATCGAAAAGTCCATCGAAGAGGTACAGTTCCACCTGGTGCTTGCTGCGATCCTCGTGAGCCTGACGGTCCTGCTGTTCATCGCCAACCTTCGCGCCACACTCATTGCGGCGGTCGCGATTCCCACCTCCATCATTGCCACGTTCACGCTCATGCGCTGGCTCGGCTTCACCATCAACAACATCACCATGCTGGGCCTCGTGTTGGCCACAGGCATCGTGATCGACGACGCGGTCGTCGTGCTGGAAAACATTTTCCGATATGCAGAGGAAAAAGGACTGCCACCCCGCCAGGCCGCGGCCGCAGCGACCAAAGAAATCAGCTTGGCTGTGATGGCCACCACACTCTCCCTGGTGGTCATTTTTCTCCCCGTGGCCTTCATGGAGGGACGGGTTGGCCGCTTTTTCAACAGCTACGGAATCACTGTCGCTTGCGCGATCCTGGTTTCGCTTCTCGTCTCGTTCACGCTCACGCCGATGCTGTGCGCGCGTTTTTTAAAGGTCTCATCTAGTAAACACGCCCACAGCCGGCAGCGCGGATTTTACGCAACCATCGACCGCGCCTACGGAGCATTGTTGCGGTGGTCCCTCGCGCACCGCTGGGTGATCGTGTTGGCCTCGCTGCTCACCGTTGCAGCGACGGTACCGCTGTTTCGCATGGTGGGAAAGGACTTCTTGCCGCAAGACGATCAGAGCGAGTTCGAAGTGATCGTGCAAACACCAGAGGGCTACAGCTTAGCCCGCACCGATGCCACCATGCGCCAACTGGAAGCGAAGCTGCGGGAACTCCCCCATGTGGAACATCTGTTGACCACCATTGGCGATGCCAGCGGGACCCTGCGGGCGGGAGAGGGCCCGGTCACCGAAGGCTCGATTTACGTACAACTGAGCGACCTGCGCACTCGCAGGATCTCTCAGTTCACCCTGATGCAACGCGCCCGGGAAATTCTCGGTACGTTTCCTGATCTGCGTGCAAGCGTACAAAACGTGAACCTGTTCATGGGAGGTGGCCAGCGATACACGGAGATCGAGATCGATCTCACGGGGCCGAGCCTGGCAAAGCTGGAAGAGTACTCCCAGCGACTCATGGCCGGCATGCGGGCCGTTCCGGGAATTGTCGATGTGGACACGACCCTCTCCGTGCGGCAGCCGGAACTGCGCGTGCATATCCACCGCCAGAAGGCTGCCGATCTCGGCTTGCGTGTGGAAGACATTGCTACCACCCTGCGTACGTTCGTGGCGGGCGAACCGGTCACGAAGTTCAAAGAAGATCAGGAACAATACGACGTGTGGCTTCGCGCCCGCAGGCCGGATCGGGTCGACGCGCAAACGCTGGGGGACTTAGGAATTGCCACACCGAGCGGCTCGCTGGTCAAGCTGGCGAACGTAGCCACGTTACGCGAGGAACTCGGGCCAGCGCAAATCGATCACTTCCGTCGCCAGCGGAAGGTCACGATCGTGGCGAACCTGGAAAACCTCGCCCTTTCCGAGGCGATCGTCCACATCGAAAAACTGTTGGCCGACCTCGACTTGCCGCCAACGTACAAGGCGGAGTTCGGCGGCCGGGCAAAGGCCTTGGGGGAAACCGGCTCGAACTTTGCCATCGCGTTCATCCTGAGCCTCCTGTTCATGTACATGATCCTCGCGGCACAGTTCGAAAGTTTTCTCCATCCCATTACGATTTTGCTCGCTCTTCCCCTGTCTGTGCCGTTTGCGCTTGCCTCGCTGCTGCTGCTCGGAGATACGCTCAACATCTACAGTATCCTCGGCCTCTTCATGCTGTTCGGCATCGTGAAAAAGAACGGCATCTTGCAAATCGACTACACCAACACGCTGCGCGCCCAGGGGATGGAACGTGACGCCGCGATCCTCGAAGCCAACCACGTGCGTCTCCGGCCAATCCTCATGACCACGGTGATGCTCATCGCCGGGATGATTCCCATTGCGCTCGGCCAGGGACCCGGCTCTGGCAGCCGCGCATCGATGGCCAAGGTGATCATTGGTGGTCAGGCCTTGTGCTTGCTCTTGACCCTCCTCCTCACACCTGTGGCGTACTCGCTTTTCGACGACCTGGGACGCGTGCATGCGTTGCGCAGGGTCCGTGGTTGGCTCGAGGCGGCAAGCGCGCGCGTGGCCAACTTGGCAAACGGCCGGGCCAAGGCTTAAGAGCGCACGCGACTTCGCTACGGAGGAGACCTTCATGAGGAAACGGCTTGCTTGGTTCGTGTGGGTAGCTGTTTGCGTGAGTGGCGCGAATGCGGCCGCAGTCGAGGAATCGGTAGACCTGCGCGACATTTCCTCCCCGAGCTTGCGTGCCGTAGAAATGCTCGATCAACTCCCCGGGATCGGCGAGGTGCTCCAAGATCAGTGGAGCACGACGCTGCCGGCCGACGCGCAAGCCGCCGAGCAAGACTTGTCGCACTATGGACTCCTGCTCGAAGCCAAAATGCAGCCGACCACGCTCCAGCAATGCATCGCGCTCGCCCTGCAGCACAACACTGGGCTTCAGGTGCAACGGCTGAATCCGATTGCTGCGGGCGCCGAAGTGCGGCGAGCCCGCTCGGCCTTCGATCCGCGCTTTTTTGCCTCGCTCACGCGCGACCGCGCAACGCAACCAGCGACCACCTTCCTGTTCGCCGGCGGCTCTCCCGTGCTTTTCAATCAGAACTTCACGCTGAACGCAGGGATCCGCAAAACCCTGCTCACCGGCGGGCAAGTCTCCGTGCAGTTCAGCAACAACCGCCGGCTGACGAATCCCTCGCTCGCCAATCCGCTCGTGCCCCTGTACACGACATCGCTCAGCCTGAACCTGGTGCAGCCACTCTTACAAAACTTCGGCTGGCGATACGCGCTCCTGCTCGTGGACATTGCCACCACGGCCCAGCAAGCAGCGTTTCACCAGTACGTCGCGGCCATCGCCAATCTTGTGGCTCAAGTGGAGCGGGCTTACTGGGGTCTCGTGCTCGCGAAGGAAAATGTGCGCGTGCAAGAACAAGGATTGGAGCTCGCGAGAGAGCTGCTGCGCCAAAACGAAGGGAAGTACAAAGTTGGCGCACTGCCTCACACCGCTGTGCTGGAAGCACAAGCGAACGTCGCGAACCGCGAGGCCGCCTTGATCCGCGCGCGCAATGCCGTGGTGGTTGCACGCGACCAATTGCGAGCGTTGGTAAACGCGAAGAGCGAAGACGCTTCAGCGCTCGCCATGCTCGACCCGGAAGATCGGCCGGTGGTCGAGCCTTACGAAACCGACCTGCAAGCGAGCCTGACGCGAGCGCTCGAACAGCGCCCCGAGCTTGCTGCGGCCAGGCTGGATCTGCGGGCGAAGGGTCTGCAACGCAAGGTTGCCGAGAACCAACTTCTTCCTCAGCTCAACCTAGTTGCCGGCATTGGCGTGAACGGCCTCGCTGGAACCGACCAACGGGTACTCTTTGGCGATCCGCCACAGCCTGTGCGAGTGAATCCTTCGTTCGTTGGCGGTTACGGCGACGCCCTCAGCCTCCTGCCCGATGGCCGCTTTTACAACTATGCCATCGGCGCCACCGTGGAGATTCCACTGGCCAATGCGCAGTCCAAAGCAGCGTACGCACAGTCCAACGTACAGTTCCAGCAATCTCGCCTGAGCGTACAACAACTCCAGGAAGCGATTACCCTGGAGGTGAAAACCGCAATTGCCAATTTGGAGAGCGACCTCAAAGCCATCGAGGCTACGCGTGTCGCGCGCACCCTTGCGGAAGAAAACGTGCGCAACCAACGCGCGCGGTACGAGGTCGGCCTGGCGACCACGAAAGACCTCCTCGACTACACGGAACAGTTGACCCGGGCCCAATTTGCCGAAGCTGAAGCGCTCGTGCGATACAACACGGACCTAGCCGAACTGCGCCGGGTGGAAGGAACGCTTTTGCAAGCGCGAAACATCGTCATCGAACCTCTCAGGGCCGAGCGTCCTTCTTGGTGGGCACGGTTTTAACCCGCACGTTTCCGCGGCCCTTTTCGGCAAAGCTCTGAGACCCCGGTTCCGCTGGCAGCGTTCGCGGTAGGGCGTCGCAACAGATCCTTTCCATCCGCGTATTGCGGCCCCCAAGTTGCGGCCCTTCGGGATTGCTTCTATTTAGTGAACTCTGGAGTCATTAAATGGCACATCGGCGCGAGGCTACCGCTGCACAGATCGATCGGCCGGAACGGGGCTCTCGCGGTCGGCCTGCCATACCGGGTTTGCGCGAGCGGATTCTGGAAGTGGCCGGGCGGGTGTTTGCTTCGCAGCCGTTCGACCGGGTGCACATCGACGACGTCGCCACCGCCGCCGGGGTCGCTAAGGGTACGGTGTACCGATACTTCCCGAGCAAGGAAGCGCTGTATCTTGCGGCATTGTTTCACGGTATCGACGAACTGCAGGGTCGCCTGCTGGACGTTGCGGCCGCACAACCGGACCCGGTGGCGCGGCTGCGTGCGCTGGTCGCGGAGATGCTTCAGTTTTTCTGGGGGCGCGACGTTTTTTTTCTCCTTCTGCACCGTAGCGACGTGCGGCACGACCAGCGAAACATGCAGCAATGGCTTCGGCGGCGGGAGCGCTTCGCGCAGTTGATTTCGAAGGCTCTCGAAGAAGGGGTCGCCCGAGGAACGATCCGGCCGGTGGATCCCCACCTAGCCACGGAAGCGTTGCTGGGGATGCTGCGCGGGGTGCATCGGTACCGTGCCGCCCACGACACGCCCGGAGATGCTGCTCGTGCGGTAACCGATTTGTTTCTTCACGGCGTGGCGGCCGGCACACAGGAGGCGACCGAGCGGAGGCGACGGTGCGCACAATCACGGCCGTAACCGCGTTGTGCCTGACACTTGTTCGCAGTGTGCACGCCGAGACGGTGCGCACATTGGCGGATTGCATTGAGTTGGCGCTGCGCCACCATCCTGCTTTACAGGCAAGCTCCGCACGTGTGCGAGCAGCGCAGCAGCGGATCCGGCAAGCCGCCGCGCCGTTTTTGCCGCAAGTCGATGCCACGTACAGCGCCAACCGCCGAAACACGAGCGTGGCTGCGCGCACAGGAACGACGCTCGGCACGGCAACCCAAACCTTCAACTTTTTCAATACGGGAGTCAGCTTTAGCCAACTGTTGTTCGACTTTGGCCAAACCCTGCATGCCATCCGAGCCGCTCAAGCCAACGCCGACGCCGCGGCAGCCGATCTGGCAAGCCAACGAGAGCAGGTCATTTTTGGCGTCAAACAAGCGTACTTTGCATTGCTTACCGCACAACAGTTGCACCAGGTCGCGGAGGAGGCGGTGCGCCAAAGCGAGAAGCACCTCGAGCTAGCCGAGGGCCGCTATGCCGTCGGCCTTGCTCCGAAACTCGACGTTACTCGCGAACGGGCGCAACTGTCGGCAAACCGGTTGAACCTTGTCCAGGCGGAAAACAACGTGCTTCTCGGGCGAGAAACTCTGCGCACCGCGATGGGCCTGGACGAGCCGGTGGGATTTTCGCTCGCGGAACTTCCCCATGTCCCACTGGCGGCTGCGGACGAAAAGGCGCTGGTGGAAAAAGCTTGGGACCTTCGCCCGGAACTCGCGAGCCTCCGTGCACAATTACGGGGTGCGGAGCAACAAGTTGCCGTGCTCGAGCGCAATCACTTGCCGTTTGTGACCGCGGGCGGCCAGTATCAGTGGTCCGGCGCAGATTTTCCCTTGCAGTCGAATTGGAATATCGGGGCGGCGGTTACTTTGCCTCTCTTCCGAGGAGGGCTCACAGTGGCACAAGTTGTCGAAGCAAAGGAAAACCTCGCCGCGCTGACCTACCAAGAGAAGCAGCTCCAACAAAGTGTGGCCCTCGAGGTGCGTCAAGCCCTGTTACGCGTGCGCGAGGCCGAGCAAAGCATCGTGGTTGCTCGCGAGGGCTTGGGGCAAGCACAAGAAAGTTTACGGCTTGCCGAAGGCCGCTACGCCACAGGTGTGGGCAGCATGATCGAGGTGATCGACGCTCAAGCAACTTTCGTTTCCGCGCGCGGCCGACAGGTACAAGCATCATACGACTACCATACGGCCGTAGCCGCATTGGAGAGGGCCGTGGGGACAGTGCTGGGGCCGACAGGCTCCCCGTTGGCGTCCTCCGAGGAGTGAACCATGGGTCGTTTGCTTTCCCCAAAACTCGAGTACCTGCTCCTGTCGCTACTCGCCCTAGCGTGTGGCGACACGCGTGGTGGCCCTGCCTCGCCGCCTCCGGTGCCCGTCGTCGTAGCGCGCGTGGAGCAGCGCCCGGTCGAGCGAAAAGTGAAAGCCCTGGGCACGGTCGAATCGGTGCACGTAGTCCGGCTGACCCCGCAGGTAGACGGCCAGCTGCTGAGCGTGCACTTCGGCGAGGGCGACCGAATCGAGCAAGGCCAACTCCTGTTTCGCATCGATCCACGACCCTTCGAGAACCTGCTGCGGCAACGGGAAGCCGCGCTGCAACGCGATCTTGCGGAACTGCGCATTGCCGAAGCAGAAGCCAAGCGCCGCGCAGCCTTGTTCGAGCAAGGGTTCGTGTCGGCAGAGGAACACGAGCAAGCGCAGTCGCGGGCGGAGTCGCTTCGCGCCTTGGTTGCGGCCGATCGCGCCGCGGTGGATGACGCCCGACTACAACTTTCGTACTGTTCCATTTATGCGCCGGTCACCGGGCGAGCTGGTCAGGTGTTCGTGCACCCAGGCAACATCGTACGCAAGAACGACACGGTGCTGGCCACCGTGCAGCAAATGCACCCCATTCGCATCGCGTTCGCGGCCCGCGAGGGGGATCTAGCGCAGATCTTGCAACAGGCAGAACGAGGAGCGCTGGTGAGCGAAGTCAGCCCCCTGCAAGACGGGGCGACGGTGCTCCGTGGGCGCGTGGACTTCGTCGATAACACCGTGCAGCGCTCCACGGGCACGATTCTTCTGAAAGCCACCTTCGACAATCTGCACGAGCTTCTCTGGCCTGGCCAGTTTCTACCCGTGGAACTTGTGTTGGAGGAAATTTCCAGTGCGTTGGTCGTCCCCCGTGTGGCTCTGCAAACAGGACAACAAGGCCTGTACGTGTTCGTTTTACAGCCGGACAACACCGTGCGCGTGCGCGAGGTGTCGGTAGCGTTCGAGCTGGATGGCGATGTCGTGGTCGCAACTGGTCTTCAACCTGGAGAGTGGGTGGTCACGGAAGGACAGATCCGACTCACCGACGGAGCACGGGTCGAAGTGAAGGAGCGGCGAACCGCAAGCCCGCCCGCGTAATTCGTGGCGTAATTCGAGGACACCCATGAACGTGTCGGAAATTTTTATCCGCCGCCCCGTGGCTACCACGCTCCTCATGGTGGCACTCACTGCATTCGGCGTATTCGCCTACCGCACGCTTCCAGTGAGCGACTTACCCAACGTGGACTTTCCGACCATTCTCGTGTCGGCAAGCCTGCCCGGCGCGAGCCCAGAAACCATGGCGTCCGCGGTGGCTACCCCCTTGGAACGTCAGTTCTCTACGATCGCTGGTCTCGAGTCGCTGAACTCGGTGAGTTCGCTAGGCACCACACAAATCACGCTGCAGTTCGACCTGTCCCGCGATATCGACGCGGCAGCGCAAGACGTACAAGCAGCGATCAGCCGTGCCGCACCACTGCTACCCGGAGACATGCCGGCGCCACCAACGTTTCAGAAAGTAAATCCTGCCGACCAGCCCATTCTCTTTCTGAGCCTCACTTCGGCCATCCTGCCCCTCTGGCAACTCGACGAGTTCGGCCAGACCTTGCTGGCGCAACGTATCTCCATGGTCAACGGGGTCGCCCAGGTGCTGGTGTTCGGCTCCCAGAAATACGCTGTACGCGTCAAGGTCGACCCGCGCGAACTTGCCAGCCGCGGGCTGGGCATCGACGAAGTAGAAACCGCCATTCGGCGCGCCAACGTCAACCTACCGACAGGGATTCTCCAAGGACCCGACCAGCGTTTTACCGTTCAGGCCACCGGGCAGCTCACCTCTGCCCATCAGTACAAGCCAGTCATTGTTGCCTACCGAAATGGGGCGCCGGTGCGGCTGGAGGATGTCGCCAACGTCGTGGACGGCGTGGAGGACGATCGTTCGGCTTCGTGGTTTGGCGATGTTCAACGCCGGCAACGTGCCATCGTGTTGGCTGTTCAACGGCAGCCGGGCACCAATACGGTACAGGTGGCAACGGCGGTGAAAGCGCTGTTGCCGCAGCTCGAAGAGTTTTTGCCGCCAGCGGCGGAACTGCAAATCTTGTTCGATCGGTCGCAGTCGATTCGCGAGTCCGTTCGCGAAGTGCAGTTCACGATGTTTCTCGCCCTCGTGCTGGTCGTGCTGGTGATTTTTCTTTTCTTGCGCGACCCTTCGGCCACGCTGATTCCAAGCCTCGCCTTGCCCGTTTCGCTCGTGGGCACCTTTGCATTCATGCAACCCCTCGGCTTCAGCATCGACAATCTTTCCTTGCTAGCCCTGACGCTGTCGATTGGATTCGTGGTCGACGACGCCATTGTGATGCTGGAGAACATCGTGCGCCACCGGGAAGCAGGGAAACCGCCATTTGTCGCCGCTGTCGAGGGTGCCCGCCAAATTGGTTTTACGATCGTCTCCATGACCCTCTCCCTCGTGGCGGTTTTCATTCCGGTGCTGTTCATGCCGGGAATTGTCGGCCGCCTGTTTCACGAATTTGCCGTCACCATTTCTATTGCCGTTTTGCTTTCTGGAGTCGTTTCCCTCACGCTCACACCAATGCTTTGCAGCCGCTTCTTGCGGCACCAACATTCCCACGCAGAGGCAGGATGGAACGCACTCTTCGAGCGCGGATTTGCCACCCTTCTGCGGTGGTACGAAGCCAGCCTTCATGGGGTCTTGCGCTGGCGGCGAACGGTGTTCGGGCTTTCCCTCGTTCTCCTCGTAGCCACGCTTTGGTTGTTCGTACGCGCCCCCAAAGGGTTTATCCCGAACGATGACTTGGGCTCCATCTTTGGCGTGGTCGAGGCCGACCAGTCGGTTTCGTTCGACGCCATGCGCCAATATCAAACGAAGGTGCTGGACATTGTGCGCACCGATCCCGCGGTTCGAGTAGTTTCCGGAAGCGTCATCGGCAGCAACGCCGCGGCCGGAAGTACGATGAATCAGGGGCGCTTGTTTATTTTTCTCAAGCCGCGTCACGAACGCGAGCCGCTGCCAACTGTGCTCGCACGCTTGCGGCAAAAGACCGCGGACATTCCTGGGGCGCGCGTGTTTTTACAAGAGTTGCCCACCATTCGAATCGGCGGACAGCTCACGAAGAGCTTGTACCAGTTCACGTTGCAGAGCCCGAATACAGAACAATTGTACGCTGCCGCTCAACAGCTAGAGTCGGCGCTTCGTCGAGTGCCTGTGCTGCGCGATGTCACCTCCGATCTGCAGCTTCGCAACCCGTATCTCGAGGTGGTCATCGACCGGGACCGTGCTGCGGCGTTGGGCGTCAGCGCCGAGCAGGTCGAACTCGGGTTGCATGCAGCGTACGGAGATCGATGGATCTCCACCATTTATGCCCCGAACAACCAGTACCGCGTCATCCTCGAGGTACAAGAGCGTTTCCAGACCGATCCGGCAGAGCTGCCCTGGCTTTACTTGCGCTCTCAACAAAACGCGCTGGTACCTTTGACCACGGTCGCACGACTGGAGCAGCGCTACGGTCCGCTGACCGTCAATCACACGGGTCAGTTACCGGCGGTCACGATCTCGTTCAATCTCGCGCCCGGGGCATCGCTCAGCGATGCGGTCGAGGCCGTTCAGCGAGTCGCACGCGAGCAACTTCCTTCGGGTATTACGACCACGTTCCAAGGAGCCGCTCAAGCCTTTACCGCTTCGCTTACCGGAATGTGGGCGCTGCTGATCGCGGCGGTGCTGGTGATCTATTTGGTGCTGGGCATTTTGTACGAGAGTTTTTGGCACCCGATGACCATTTTGTCAGGACTTCCGTCGGCTGCGTTTGGCGCCCTCTTGGCCCTCGGACTCTTCGGCATGGAACTCAATATTTACGGCTTTGTCGGCATCATTTTGTTGATCGGGATCGTGAAGAAAAACGCCATCATGCAAATCGACTTTGCCCTCGACGCCCAGCGCCACGAAGGCAAGCCGCCCCTCGAGGCGATCGTAGAAGGCTGCCTCGTACGGTTTCGTCCGATCATGATGACCACGATGGCAGCGCTTCTCGGAGCCCTGCCGATCGCGCTCGCTGCGGGAGGTGGCGCCACTTCCCGCCGACCCCTCGGCGTCGCCGTGGTGGGCGGACTTCTGTTCTCTCAGCTCATCACCCTGTACATCACCCCTGTGTACTACACGTATCTTGAGTCGTTCTCCGCGTGGTTGCGGCGACTGCGAGGTGCATGGCCAGCGACTTCGACCGCAGTCGCAGGATCCAGCCGTGACTAGAAAACTTCTCCTGATGGCGGCTGCGGCGATCGTCGTTACGGGCGTCGCGTACGCTGCCTGGCAACTCTGGCCGAGCAACGAACCGACTCGGTACAAAACCGCAGTGGTCGACCGCGGGGACATCGTGACTTCGGTGACGGCAACGGGGACCGTCAACCCGGTCACCACGGTCCAGGTTGGCACCTACGTCTCTGGGCGCATCATTGCCATCGATGTGGACTTCAATTCCCCGGTCCGCCGCAATCAGCGCGTTGCCAAAATCGATCCCGCCCCGTTCGAGGTGAAGGTCCAAAAGGCCGAAGCCGCCTTGGCGAATGCGAAAGCAAAACTTGCAAAAGACCGCGCCGACCTGGCCCTGAAGGAACTCACTTGGAAACGGCATCACGAGCTTTACGAGCGCGAACTGATTGCACGTGCCGATCTGGACCGAGCACGCAGCGACTACGAACAAGCTCTCGCCCAAATCGCGGTGGACGAAGCCGCGGTGCGACAAGCCGAAGCCGATCTTGCGGAGGCGCGCATCAACCTCTGGTACACGGACATTCTCGCGCCGGTCGACGGGATCGTCGTGTCGCGCAACGTGAATGTCGGGCAGACGGTGGCCGCAAGCTTTCAAACTCCCACGTTGTTCCTCATCGCCGATGACCTCACCAAAATGCAGGTGGACACCTCGGTGAGCGAATCGGACATCGGGCAGATTCGAGAAGGCCAACGCGCCGTGTTTACGGTGGATGCCTACGGCTCGCGCACGTTCGAAGGGTTGGTCACACAGGTGCGCAACGCGCCCACGACTGTGCAAAACGTCGTAACCTACGATGTAGTGGTCGCTGTCGAAAATCCCGACCTTGCACTGAAACCGGGAATGACAGCCACGGTGACGATCACCACGGCGGAACGCAAAGGAGCCATTCGCGTGCCCGTGCGGGCACTGCGTTTTCGCCCCGAAACCGCGCGTGCCGGGGAGGCCCCCCGTGAAGCACAACGAGGCGAGTCGCACGTTTGGGTGTTGCGTAACGGCACCCTGTCCCCTGTCGACGTGCAACTCGGCCTTCGCAACGAAACCCACGCGGAGCTGTTGCACGGCGACTTGCAACCAGGCGACGAAGTCGTGGTGGCAATGGAGCGCCAGGGCGCACGTCGCAGCGCTCCGGGACTGCCTGTGCCTGGTGGAATTCGCCTTCGTTAACGCACGACCATGGGCCGAACGCTCATCGAGGTCACCGACCTTTGGCGGGTGTACACGAACGGAGGCGTCGAGGTCCCAGCGTTGCGGGGCGTGTCGCTCCGTATCGAGGAAGGCGAATTCGTTGCGGTCATGGGAGCGTCGGGCTCGGGCAAGTCGACCTTCCTCAATCTGCTTGGCTGTCTCGACCGACCCACACGCGGGCACTACCTTTTGCGCGGCCGTGACGTGGCGCAACTATCGGCCGACGAGCGCGCAGAGGTTCGCAATCGCGAGATTGGCTTTGTGTTTCAGAACTTCAATTTGCTCCCCCGCGCAACCGCGGTGGAAAACGTCGAACTACCGCTGTTCTATAGTCCCCTACCGTATCGCCAACAGCGGCCGCGCGCTCTCGAAGCTCTTGCAGCTCTCGGGCTCGCGGATCGAGCCCACCACTACCCGAACCAACTTTCTGGAGGTCAGCAGCAACGTGTGGCCATCGCCCGCGCCCTCGTGAACAGCCCCGCTCTGGTCTTGGCTGACGAGCCGACCGGGAATCTTGATTCACAAGCCAGCGCGGAACTCATGCAGCTTCTCGTCGGACTCAATCGGCAGCGTGGAGTCACCATCGTTTTGGTCACTCATGAGCCGGACATTGCTGCGTACGCGCGGCGTCTCGTGCAGTTTCGCGACGGAACCATCATCGCAGATCAACCACAAGAGGGGCGGTCGTGAAGCTCTTGAGAATGACCTTTTTGGTGGCACTCGGTGCACTGCGGCGGAACAAGCTGCGCGCAGCGCTCACGATGTTGGGGATCATCATTGGCGTCGCTGCGGTGATTGCCATGGTCAGCATCGGCCAAGGGGCAAGCGCGGCTGTGCAAGCGCAAATTCGCAGCCTGGGAACGAATTTGCTGATGGTCATCCCTGGGGCGACGACCGCTGCGGGGGTGCGCTCGGGCTGGGGTGGGGTGTCGACGCTGACGGTCTCCGACGCGCGTGCCATCGAGCGCGAGTGCAGTGCAGTGGCTGCGGTCACCTATTTGCGCCGGCAGGTCGTGCAGGTCGTGCATGCGGAGCAGAACTGGTCCACGGTTGCACAAGGAACCACGGTCAGCTTTCCGGTCGTTCGCGAGTGGGGCATAGCGCGCGGGCGTTTCTTCACCGAGCGCGAGGAGGAGGCAGCGGCGCGCGTGGCAGTGTTGGGCCAAACCGTGGTGGATCAGCTGTTCGGCGCGGGGCAGGATCCGCTCGGAGCGACGATTCGGATTCGGAACGTACCGTTCGAAGTGATTGGCGTGTTAGAAGCGAAGGGACAGACCACCTGGGGCCAGGATCAAGACGACGTGGTCATCGTCCCGTTTTCGACGGCGGAACGGCGATTGTTTGGAACACAGTTGTTCAACTTCGTGGACATGATCTTTGCCTCGGCACGGTCCACCGCAGACATCCCAGAAGCGGCTCAGGAAATCCGTGCCTTGCTCCGCGAGCGCCACCGAATTCCCGCTGGCGAGGACGACGATTTTACCGTTCGGTCGCTAGATGACATGGCACGGGCCTCGGAAAGCGCTAGCCGCGTCATGACCAACTTGCTGTTTGCCGTTGCGTCGATTTCCCTCATCGTCGGTGGCATTGGCATCATGAACATCCTGCTGGTGTCGGTCACAGAACGAACCCGCGAGATTGGTTTGCGGATGGCCGTTGGCGCAAAGGCACGCCACATCTTGCTCCAGTTCCTCATGGAAGCGATCGTACTGAGCGTGATTGGAGGCTGTGCTGGCATCGTGGTCGGACTGATTGCCTCGGTGCTGGTATCGAGCCTTGGGGGCTGGCCAACGTTGCTGTCTCCTCTAGCGATTGTTGGGGCTTTGGCGTTTTCGGCCGCTGTCGGAATCTTTTTCGGTTACTACCCTGCTTGGAAGGCCTCGCGCCTGGAGCCCATTGCCGCGCTCCGATACGAGTAAAATCCGCAACGGGCCAGAGCACAGCGAACCGACGGCGCTCGTTAGCGCATGAGCTGCAACCCAAAAAAGGCGTGCGCCCCAGCCACGAGCATCGCCAGCGCCCCAAGCCATGGGTGCACCTGACGGATCCACGATTGGTGCATGAACGGGCGGGTGCACCACAGCAACAGCAAAACTGCGGTCAGAAGTGTGCCGGTACGAAAGTGCACCGACGTACCCGGTTGCAAATCGAATCGTCCGAGCCATACAGCAGCGAGGCCACTGGCTTGCGCAAGCAACGCTGCAGCGCACACCCATGGTCCCAAGCGCACGTGCCACTGCAAAAACTCTTTCCGGCGTTTGGGCCAACTCCGCGCGCGCAAGCCCATGCTGCCTAGCGACAGCACCAGACCGACCACGATTCCGCCAAATACAGGGTGGGCGTAGTCGGCCCAGCTCACGGAGCGAAGTTCCTCTCACAAACTCGGCGGAACGCCGCGGCGCAGCGTCCCGATCGTGGCTGCCAGCGATCGCGCGCCCCGTACCGGCAGTGGCAAGGTCGGGCGATCGTTAGCGTCAAGCCGCACATGCAGCGGGTCGTCCCTCCGGAAAAACAAACAGCACCTTCACTGCGCCACTCTTCCCTTGGTCGTAGCAGGCCAAGAAAGCCTCTGCGTAACGTTCCAGAGGAAATCGGTGAGTGATGATCCGCGTACAGTCCAGGCCGTAGCGGCGAACGATCTCGAAGTACCACTCGAACGCATGCTGCCGCCGCCCCTCCCAGGATTCGACGCCAAAGGCGTTCGAGCCCACGAGGGAGATTTCTTTAAAGTACAGGGGCGTCCACTCGAACCGCCTAGGCATTTCCACACCGGTCACCACAATGGTCCCCCGACTGCGGACAATGCGGACGCCCACCTCGATGGTCTCCGGAGCGCCCACCGAGTCGTACACAACGTCCACGCCCCCGTCGAGCATGGGCAGGCCCCGCCACGGCTTTAGCAAAGTACTGTCGGTCAAAGCAGCAACTCGTTCCACGAGGTCTCGCTCGGGGCGCCAAACAAGCACCTCGTGTGCTCCGAACTCTCGAGCGAGGCGCTGTTGGTGAGGATACCGTGCGACCGCCAGCACCCGGACCGACGGGAACAGCGTGCGCACAATCGCCACGTTCAGCAGCCCCAAGGTGCCGCAACCATATACCAACGCCGTTCCTCCGCTCGGTGGCGGATGGCGAAGTGTGGCATGAAGCGAAACAGAAAACGGATCGGCAAGCACCGCGGTATCCCAGGACACCTCTTCTGGGATCGAGATCAACTGGGTGTGATGTGCGGGTACGAATTCCGCAAATCCCCCGGTCGCGTCGCGGCTGTTGCCGTGGTGAATACCCGGAGCCAGCTCGCCCCGAGTAAAGTTCGTGCATTGGGCATACTCTCCCTGCCGACACCACGAGCACGGCGGCTCGATGCCACGCGGGCCGCACGACAGCCATGGATTCAGCACCACACGCCGCCCGAGCCAGTTCTGGTCGACCCCGACACCCACGGCGTCCACGTAGCCTACGACTTCGTGGCCCAAAACCTGCGGGAAGGAAATCACCGCGGTCATGGGGTTGTCCCACGCCCCTTTGAGAAACACTTGCTTGTAGTCGCTACCGCAAAGACCGCACAATACGGTCCGGATGCGAACCCAACCAGGACGCAGCGGAGGCTCCGGCAGGTCACGCAGATACAGAGGGGCAAAGCGGCTGACGTACGCACGAGGGGAGGCCGTCGCGAGCACACGCGTCAGCACGATTCGGGCAATTTCGTTGGTGACCACCAGAGCTTTCATTGCGTAGCCACGGCATTCTTATCCGGCAGCAAGCAACGCCATGTCAAACCCCGCGCGCCGCAAGCGCCATGCGGCGAACCGCATCGTCGAGCTGATCTTCCCGGATACACAGGGGCGGAGCCAACCGCACCACATTGTCGCAGTGCAGGGTCCAGTTCACGATCAAACCAAGCTCCAAGCAACGCATGCTGAAACGCTGCGTTGCGACGCTACTGGGAAATTCCAGTGCAAGCAACAGCCCCAGGCCGCGTACAGCGCGAACGTGCGGGGCCAAGGTTTGCACGAGCTCCCGCTGCCATCGGCTTCCCAGCTCCGCAGCCCGCGCGGGCAGGTTTTCTTCCGACAAAACTTCCAGTGCCGCCAGGCCGGCAGCGCAACTGAGAGGGTGACCGCCAAAAGTGGTTACGTGGGCAAGAGCCGGGTCGCGGCTGAGCGTCGCCATGATGTCGCGACGACCAACGAACGCGCCCAGCGGTAGCCCGCCCCCAAGCGCTTTGGCCAGCACCAACAAGTCGGGTTCGACGTTCCAATGATCGCAGGCAAACCATCGGCCTGTGCGCCCCAAGCCGGTGAAGACTTCGTCGCACACGAGCAATGCGCCCACCTCGCTACAGCGCGCCCGCAGGCTGGGGAGGAAAGCGTCGGGGGGGACACGAACCCCTCCCTCGCATTGTACCGGCTCCACGAACACGGCTGCGACATCGGTACCGATGCGGTCCAATGCGTCTGTATCACCGAACGGGAGGAACTCCACTTCCGGCACCAAGGGCTCGAATGGGCGCCGATAAAGAGGGTTGCCTCCAAGGGACAGTGCTCCAAACGTGTCGCCGTGAAACGCACCTTGAAAGGCAATGAAACGGCGGCGGCCGGTAAACTTCCGTGCCGTCTTCATCGCGCCCTCCACTGCTTCTGCGCCGCTATTCGTGAAGTAGACCACGGACAAGTCTCCCGGACTCACCCGCGCAAGAGCCTCAGCCAGCCGCACCTGAGGCTCCTCGATCATCTCCCCGTAGACGGACACGTGTAAATAGCGGCGCAGTTGCTGCTCGATGGCCGCAACGACACGAGGGTGCGCATAGCCCACGTTCGCCACGCCCATGCCAGACAACAGATCCAGATACCTCTTGCCCTCGGAGTCGATGATCTCGCAACCCGAGGCGCTCGCGACAACAATTCCGAGGGGCGACAAAGAAGTCTGGCACACGTGCTGAAAAAACAGCTCGCGAAGTTGGGCTGCGGTTGTCGGAGTCATTGGCAGATCCAGTCGACAATTCGCGGGCGCCCACCCGGACACCATTCCAACGTTGGTCGTTGCATCCGCCCCAAGGGAGTCACCCAGTGCACCCCGATGCTGCACAACAGAGCCTTGATCCAGGGAAAACGCTCCTTCTGAACGCCCAGCCCAGCTCCTTCCAGCCACGCACGATGCGGAGCCAGGAGCGACACGAGGGTTTCGACGTCGGCCACCGGTTGCACCCGAACACAGCGGTGCAAACAAGTCGGGACGAAGCGCGGCTCCGGTTCGATCGCGATGCTCCAAGCCAGGTCGCCGCGGCTTGCAAGCAACCGAGCCCCCGGCTGCCATTCTGCTTCGTCGCGAAACGCCCGGATGGCTGCTTGCTCCTCTGGGGTCAGACTCCGGCAGGGGAGGGGTTCCAGCCACGCTTGCAGGTGGGCTGCCAAGAGTTCACTGAACTCCACAGGCCCGAAGATGCCACCCGTTTCTACAAACACCAGTTGTGGCGATAAGCACCCTCGCTGATCCCACACACTCACGTCGTACGCGACCGCGCGGGCCCAAGCATCCGCTGTTGCTTCGGATTCCAACACATCGCGGCCGACGAAGGCAAAGCTCAGTCGCGGCCCAAGCGCACGGAGTTTCCTGCCAAGCTGCGCTGACAAAGACCGGAGCGCGTCGAAGCCGCCCATGGCGACCACAACGTCCGCATTGGAGAACACGGTGTTTTCCACACGCCGATCCCCGCCACGCCAGGAAACGACAGCAACCGCTGCGGCCAACTCAGGGTCGAGCTCGCAGAGCGACTCATGAAACAGCTGCGCAAACAGTGGGTCGCCCGAGGCCGGCTTGATGACCGCCGCTTGTTTCGCCACCAGCCCTAAACAGATGGGAACCGCAGCTAAGCCTGGAATGTTGCCGGCAAGCACATGAACCACCAATTGCGTCGGCCACTGCGGGACATCCACTCCGGATGGCCGGCCAAACTCGCGCCGGAGTAGGTCCTCCAACGCCGCAGCGTGCAGAAGTTCGAGTTGGAAGGGCAGGGCGTGAGCCAGCATGCGCGGGTGAAACCCAGTGCTCGCGCCGAGCAGTTGGACTGCATTCTCCATCCACGGCGATCCGGGCTCCAGCCAGCGCTGCACGACCCGATCGACCCGTGCAATCAGCTGATCCACTGGCACGGCGCGCAAGCGGGCAGCTCCGGCACGAACACCGGCGAGCACCTGTTGGAGATCCTGCTCGTCAGTCGATGGTGCTCCCGCCACGGTGGGTCCTCGGTGTTCCGGGTGCGTGTGCGAACCAGAAGCCACGGCCAGCGAATCTACTCCGCACCTCTCGACGAGTCCACAGCGGGGACGCCGGCTATCAGGAGGCGAGAAAATCCGCGAGCGCAAGCGAGCATCCGCGGAGTTCTGCGTCTCGAGCCCGGCCTAGTATCTCGAATCCTCCATCGAGCAAACGCCCCAAATCTTCCGTAAGCAGGCAAACGACGGAGCCCGCGTTGGCCAGGTCCACATGAGCGAGCAAACCGACATTGCCCTGAGGAACATCGGCAAGGGTGACCGGATCGAGCACCCGTGTACGGATCCAGGGTGGCCCTTCCTTTTTCCGCGGACGAAAGCTGCCAGCTACGCGGCACGCGATCACGTTGTCGTAGTATTGGGAGGACAGTTCACTCATCCCGTACTCGTTCACCACAAAATACCCAGGGATGGCCAAGGTGTTCCAGGTGGCGTGCAGCAACCCTTTGCGAGAAAGCGGACGCGGAGCGCCCTTGTCGCCACCGGTGTCCATCAGGCGACTCCCGTGGGGAAGGCGTGCGGACCAACCGCGCTCGCGGCAATCGTCGAGAAAGCGAATCCACGCCCCCGTCGTGGTCATGATGCACACGGGCTCGCCGCTCCGCGCGCTCTGTTCCAGCGCGTGCCGGAAGCTTGCAAAGTCCAGCACGCCACCGGTCGCAAACGTGGCACTGCCTTCGGCTCCGAAGCATTCTTGCGCCCAAGAGATCATTTGCGCGAGCGAAGAATGGGGCCACTCCTCAGCCGAAGGCACCAACGACAATACTGGCATCGAGTCCACATCGGGGAACACAAACCGCCGCAGCCCCCGTACGGCAGACTCGCGGTACAAGCGGAGGTCAGGCATCGCATGCCGGCTCCGGCGCTCGGTCCCTTGAGTCGTTCCGCTGCTGTAAAACACCCGCTCGGGTGGGGCGCAGCAAAGCTCTTCATATTTCAAGGCCACAACCGGAACTGGAGGGATTTCCTTCCAGTCGCGAACGCCACTCGGGTCGATCCCGCGCCGCGTGCACCAGCGGCGCAACGCCGGAACATGTTCGTACTGATGGGAAAACACACGCACCGCAAGCTCGGAGAACGCTTCCGGCGATGGATGCTCTAAAAATTCCAGGACTTCGTCGTGAATTGCGTGCATCGCTTCAGGCGCGCATTTGGCGCAGGGCCTCGTACACGACAATGGAAACCGCATTCGCAAGATTGAGGCTACGTACCTGCGGGTGGTCGATCGGGATCAGCCGAAACGACTCCGCGTACCGAGCACGAAACTCGGCGGGAAGCCCGGAAGTTTCGCTTCCGAACACCAGCACATCCCCGGCTCGATAGCGCACAGACCAATACGGCTGCTCAGCTCGCGCCGAAAAAAAGTGCATCTGGCAGCCGGCGACCCCCTCCAGGAAAGCCTCCCAGTTGTCGTGAACCTGCAAGTCCACGTACGGCCAGTAATCCAGGCCGGCGCGCTTTAGGTATCGGTCCTCGAGCGAAAACCCCAACGGCCGAATCAAATGGAGCCGGCAGTACGTGGCCGCGCACAAGCGCGCAATGCTCCCCGTGTTTTGCGGGATCTCGGGAGCAACAAGGACGACGTGCAAGGTCGGCCGGTTATCCATGTTCGATGCGGTAGTGGCATTCCCCTAGTCGCAAACACAGTTCGCCTTCGTGCTCCTCGACGTACGGTGCAAGCTCGGCTTGCGCGGATCGCAAAAAGCGAGCGCGCTCCTTTCCACCTTTGACCAGGCAAACCACCGCGCCATCGGGTGCGAGCGAGAGCGTCGCGGGGTCGAGCGGCTCGACGGACTCGTCGTTGAGCTGTAGTTGCAGAGTGCCGTCTGCCCCCGGGAGAAGGGCGGTGACGACGTAAGGAGTGTCCTCCACTTCCACGTCCATGTGGAAGCGCTCGTCCACCCAGATTTCATACCCCTGACCATCCGGCTTCCGCCGCAAATACCGGGTGAAAAACCGGGCCAGCCGCTCGTGCGTCACTGGCTCGGCATCCGCGTACCAGCGCCCGTCCTTCCGAAAGACAAGCTTGGCTGAAGGGATCGCCCAGAAGCCCGCTCCTGCCATTGCGGAGGGGATTTATCGATTTGCCGAATCGATCACAATGGTAACCGGCCCGTCGTTCACCAACTCCACCGCCATGTGGGCGCCAAACTCCCCGGTTCCACAGGGCACGCCCGCGGAGGCCACGCACTCGGCAACATACTCGTACAGCCGACGCGCTTGTTCGGGCGGTGCCGCGGCCGAAAACGATGGGCGCCGCCCCTTTGCCACATCCGCCAACAACGTGAACTGCGAGACCACCAGAACGCTACCCCCGATGTCGCGAACCGAACGATCGAATTTTCCGGCCTCGTTCGCAAAAATCCGCAAATTCACAATTTTGTCAGCAAGCCATCGACCGTCGGCTTCTGTATCTGCCGAGGCAACGCCGACCAAAACCAGAAGCCCGGGGCCGATCTCCGTCACCAGCCGGCCATCCACGCGGACAGATGCTCGAGCGACCCGCTGGACAACGGCACGCATGCACGGGACAGGTTAGAAGTCTTCCTCTTCTTCCTCGTCGTCTTCGTCCCAGTCCTCGTCGTCAAAATCTTCGAAGTCCTCGTCCTCCTCCTCTTCCCAATCCATGTCTTCCCAGTCTTCCTCTTCGTCCTCCTCCTCTTCCCAATCTTCTTCCTCTTCTTCACGTCGCTTGGCCCACCAAAGGTCGCTCATGATTCCTCCTTCATTCTTGGCCCCGCCAAACCGCCCAAGCGACTACCCAGAGCACCTAGCGAAGTCAATAACGGGAGTGCCCGAGCCGAGAACGCATCTCTGTGCGAACGCCCAAAAAAAGCCGTCTTCACAGTCGAGGCGGCATCCGCTGTGGGCATCTGAACCGGTGGTGCACAATTCTCGTCGCCCTCCTGCTGAGTGACTGCTCTTCAGGTTCACAGAGGCTTGGTTGCCGCCAACGGTCCTGCGCCAACAGCCATTGACAAGCTCGTGCCATCTCCCGTAGAGGAGATGTTCAATCGTTTGATTAAACCAAAAGGTTCGTTGCCATGCGTACAGCACTGGAGCGGGTTCGCGAGGAACCGCAGTCTACGAAAGCACGCATTTTGGCCGCTGCAGAGGAAATTTTCGCTGCCAAGGGATTTGCGGGCGCTTCCACACGGGAGATCGCCGACAAAGCCGGCGTGAACATTTCGAGCCTGCATTATCACTGGGAGTCGAAAGAAACCCTGTACTTCGCGGTCTTCCAGAACGTCTACGATCGCATTGTCGAAGTCATTCGCGCCGCGCTGGAGAAGCAACGGCGGTCGAAGCGTCAAGGCGAAACGATCGAAACCGTGATGGGCACGTTGTTCGATTTTTTTGCCGACCACCCGACGATTCCCCGGTTGCTCGTGCGGCGACTCGTCGAAAACGACGAAGGGCACGCGGACATCGAACACCGCGTACTCGTGCCCGCGTGGAAAGTTTTTGGGGAGTGGACCCGTGCCTATGGCGGGGTCCGAAGGAGCGAGCTCGACGCCAACCTCTTCATGCTCACCGTAGAGGGAGCGATCTTATTTTTGTTGCTCGATAGCCCCCACGTCACCACCCTACTTGGCGGAAGCGTGCGCTCCCCAGAGCTGCGCGGGCGCGTGCGAGAGTACGTGATTCGCCTCGTTCCTACGTTACTCGGGCGGCGAGAGCGTAAAGACCGATGAAGGCGTTGATCACCGCATCCTTCGCCCCCAGCGAACTTGAACGCCTTCGTCGCTGGATGGCGGTAGAGTACGAAGACTGGCGACGACGACGGGAACTCTATTTCGATGGCCAACAGTTTGCCGACCGGATCCGCAGGGCGGGTGCGGATGTTTTGATCGTAGAAGCGGATTTGGTTCATGACGACGTTCTCGACCAAACCGATTTGAAGCTCATCGGGTGTTGCCGGGGAGACCCGATCAACATCGGCATTGCCAAAGCCACAAGCTTAGGCATTCCGGTGTTGTATACGCCCGCGCGAAATGCCCAGGCGGTCGCCGAATTGACAGTGGCGTACATGCTCGCGTTGGCTCGCAACGTGTTCCCAATTAACGAGGGACTAAAAAACGGCACCCTGCGGTTCGAGGGCGCACACGACTACCTGGAGGCGTACGAACGCTACGGCGGGTTCGAACTCGGGTCCTCGACCGTGGGCATTGTCGGACTCGGCGCAATTGGCCAGCGCGTAGCGCATCTTGTGCGTGCGTTCGGAGCGCGTGTGCTGGCCTTCGACCCGCATGTCCCGGACGCCGTGTTCGAACAACTGTCTGCCAAGCGATGCAGCGCTCTCGAGGAATTGCTGCCCGAAGTCACGTTTCTCACCCTTCACTGTCCACTGAACAGTTCTACCTTCGGACTGATTGGAAAGCGCGAACTTGCTCTGCTGCCCCGTGGTGCGTTCCTTTTGAACTTAGCCCGCGCGCAAATTGTCGACGACGACGCCCTTTATGAAGCGCTGGTTTCCGGCCACCTTGCCGGAGCCGCTTTGGACGTGTTCACCCAGGAACCCGTACAACCGGACAATCGTTTCGTTCGTTTACCTCAAGTCCTGGCTTCTCCACACCTCGGCGGAGCCACGCGCGATGTGGTGCGGCACCAGAGCACCATGATCGTCGATGACATCGAGCGTTTGCTTGGCGGGAAGCGGCCTCGCTTTCTGGCCAATCCGGAAGTGTGGGAGAGTCCGCGGAGAAAGCGCCTTTGTTGATTTCGTTTCTGAAGGCCGAGCGTGCTGGCAGTGTCGCCCGAAGTGCCGGCCCCACCCGACGCACTGGTTTCGGTCCGGCACAACGAGGCGATTGAGCAGCTCCACCCATGGAATTTTTCGTCGCTATCGATGCGGGTACCGGCAGTGGGAAGTGCTTGATCTTCGACCGGGAAGGTCGGCTCCAAGCACAGGTTGGCGAGGCATGGAGTTATCACGTTACGCCTGACCCCGAGTTTCCTTCCGTCAAACGGTTCGCATTCGACCCGGAGCATTTCTGGAGCATCTTGTGCCGGTGCGTCAAGTCGGCGCTCCAGCGCTCGGGGATCGACCCGGCCTGCATCGTCGGTGTCGCTGCCACGAGCCAACGCGAAGCGTGTGTGTTTCTCGGCCCCGACGGGCGCGAAGTGTACGCTGGCCCAAACTTAGACTCGCGTGGGTTCCGCGAGGGGCTGGAGATTCTCGCAGAACTCGGGGGTGAGCGCCTGTACCAGATCACCGGCCACTCGGCCCCGTTTATCTTCCCGCTGGCACGGTACCTGTGGTTTCGCAAACACGGCGGGGTGCCAGTGTCGTCGATCTTGATGATGAGCGACTGGATTCTCTGGCGTCTCGCTGGAACACGCACAGCGGAGCCCTCGAACGCTGCGGAATCGATGCTGTTCGACGTGGCGCAACGAACATGGTCAGACGAGATCCTGCGAACTTTCGATATTCCGCGCTCGGTCCTTCCCGAAGTGCGGCAATCTGGCGAACAAGTGGGCACGGTGCTTCCGGAGGCAGCCAAAGCGACCGGGTTGCTCGCAGGTACTCCGGTGTTCCTTGGAGGGGCGGATACCCAGTGTTCGCTCCTGGGAGCCGGCGCCATCGAACCGGGCGACATCGGCGCAACTCTCGGAACGACAACCCCCGTGCAAGCGGTGACCAGACAGTTGTGCCTCGATCCTGGGGGTGCCCTCTGGGCGGGCTGTCACGTTGTTCCGGACCGCTGGGTGTTAGAGAGCAACGCGGGTGACACGGGAGACGCCTATTTGTGGCTGATCGATTTGCTCCGAGGCGAGCGCGAACGCGACGTGGCACGCAAGCAGTTGGAAAAGGCAGCCTCAGAATTGCCCGATACCCAAGCACTTTTATTCGTCGGTCCTTCAGTGTTCGATATGAAGCGCATCGCTTTGCGGAGGCCTGGAGGCATTTTGTTTCCCTATCCCACATTGCACATTCGGCCCTCAGCGCCCGAGCTGGTTCGTGGGTTTTTTGAAAGCCTCGGGTTCGCTCTGCGAGCAAATCTGGAGCAACTCGCCAATGTGCTCCGCTCGGAGCCGGAGCGGCTCATCCTCAGCGGGGGCATGACTCGGAACACGACGCTGTTGCAAATCTTGGCGGACGTTATCAATCGCCCGTTGCTGGTCGCCCGCGAAGCCGAAAGCGCCGCGCTCGGATGCGCAATGCTGGTGGCTTGCCAGGGCAAGAGCGACTCTTTGAGCCCCGTCGCACGATCGTGGGTCGACCACGAGCTCGTATCTCCGCGCGCGGACCGCGAACGGTACGACGAGCGCTACGCAATCTGGCGTCGCTTGTACGAGCAAATGTTCGAGATGGAGCTGTGATCGCCGGCTGGCAGCGGCTGAGCCTTGTCTTCCGCTGTGCTCTTGTGCGGCACGACGCAAAGGGCTTGCGTCCGGTAGCGCAGGCGGAACCGCTTGAGTAAAAAGGGCTGCGCATGCGACTTGTTCACGCCATTTACGAACCGCGGGGCGATGGGCCCCACCCAACAGTTCTTGCCTTGCACGGCTGGGGCGCGAACGCCTTGGACCTTCTCGGCCTCGCTCCGCACGTGGGCCACGGGCGCTTCTTGTTCCTGTGTCCTCAAGGGCCCCTCGAAGTCCCGCTCGGGCCGATGCGTGGCTACGGCTGGTTTCCCATTACGATGGGGGCGCCGCCCGATCCCTACGAGTTCGATGCGGCGGTCCGCCAGTTGCGTGCCTTTCTCGAAGAAGCTCTGGCCCGCTACCCCATCCATCCGCGCAAGTTGGTTTGTCTGGGGTTCAGCCAAGGGGGAGTGATGGCCTATGCCCTCGCGCTCGCGCAACCTGAGCGCTTCGCGGCGCTTGTGGCGCTTAGTTCTTGGCTGCCAGAACCTCTGGTGCGCGCTTTACCCGATGCCGACCGATCTTCCCTCGCAACTCTAGTCCATCACGGTACCCAAGACGAACTCATCGATGTTCGCCGGGGACGGGAATCGCTCGAACGCTTGCGCGCGCTTCGGGTACCAACCACTTACCGCGAGTTCGAAATGGGGCACGAAATCAGCGCAGCCAGCTTGGCAGACTTGTCTCGATGGCTCGAGGACAAAGTCTTGTCCCCCATCGTCACGCTGTAGTTGTAAAGATTTCCCGCCTTCGCAGCGGTGCGTCGATTCGATCAAGGCGATTGCTGCCGGCACCCGAGTCGATCTCCGGGTACCGGCAGCATTGCCTTCCCTCGCTACAGTGTGGTTACGGGCGCATCCACACTGTGATGGAGCCCGCAAATCCCCAGTCTGGGGATTCGTCGTTGATGCCGTACGTGCCGGTCGGCCGAAGGACGATATCGTAGCCATCCATTGGCAAGCGGACGTCAATGCCCGGCTGCCAAAGAATCAGGTCGAGGTTTTCTTTTCCAGGAACGTCCACAATGGCGCCGTTGATTTCCGAGCGCAACGCCAACTGGTCGTTCCACGTGTAAAACAGGCCGCCGCCATAAACGATCGCCTCGCGAGCCGTTGGTGTCACGTCAGAAACGAACCGGTACCCTCCGTGGGCTCGCACATCCAGGGGCTTCAGGTGAGCAGCAACTGTCGCGAACGGCAGAATCCCCACTTCGCCAAGGCCCAAACCTTTGTCCTCGTCTCCGGTGGGAACGCTAAGCTGCAATCCTGCGCCTGCGTCGAACCACTCCGTTCGGAGAGGCAACGCCTTGCCATAGAACGACAAGTCGGCCGGACCTTCTTCTCCTTGGCTGGCCACATTCCGTCCCTGGCGCACTTCGACCTCGTTGTGCTGCCAGAACGGCCACGTCAAGCCCGCTTCGAACATGTCCATGCCGTAACTTGCGCGAATTGCCCCGAAATCCGTCGACGCAGTTGTTTTGTTACCGACTGCGTCTTTCACCACGTCTTGAGCGACGCCGGCCGCGCCTTCGATCCAAATTCCCTCGGTTACGGCAGCGTCTTGCTCGTAGCGGTCGAAACTACGGCTTACACTTGGGCTTGCTGCTCCCGGCGTTCCTTGAGCCGCCACCACGCCAGCAACGAAAATCGCCGCTACAGAAAGCCCCGCGATCCCAACACCCTTCACCATATTCCACCTCCTTTTCCGCGACTTTCGCCACCCCTCCAAGGGTGCGTCGCCTTTTGGTTCCACAAGTCCCTTGCGGCTGTCAAGCGAACAACCTGGAAATTTTACCGGTCCCCAGGCTCGCTTCTCGCTCGACTCCGGTACGCTCGCCGTGCGGGAGTCCTCTGTCCGCAGGGCCCTGCCCGGAGCTTCTGGACACCCTGCGCCAAGTTTGCCCACGGAACGGAGAACAACCGCGTAGGCACGGCCCGCCAGCCTCCATGGTACTTGGTGCAGCCCCAGCCTCTCAGGCAAACCTGCTCTCCGGCAGCATGATGCCACTGGAGGTCGAGCGTCCTGTCCCTGGGCAACAAGAGCGATGCTTGCTCCGCCGCAATCAGAGAAAGCGGCGCTGCTCGCGCCGGAGCAGGTACAGGAAGAACGGGCCGCCGGCTAGCGCGGTGACCACTCCTACGGGGATCTCCACTCCGCTCGCGATACTGCGAGCGATCGTGTCTGCGAGGACGAGGAAAATGGCGCCTCCCAGGGCCGATGCCGGCAGAAGCAGACGGTGATCCGCACCGCACACAGAGCGCAGCGCATGGGGTACGATCAAACCCACAAATCCAATCATCCCGCTTACGGCAACCACAGCACCTACCAAAAGCGACGCCCCAAGGAACGCTACCCGGCGCACACGGTCTACCGCCACGCCCAGTTGCCACGCGCTCTCTTCTCCGAGGGTGAGCAAGTCGAGCCCTCGTGCCTGAGACAACAGGCAAGCGCCCGCCACCACGCAGTACGCCGCAGCGATGGCCACGACGTCATAACCGTAGCCGGACACATTCCCGATTAACCACGAAAGGATGCTTTGCGCCTGGTAGAAGTCCGCAATGAAATTCACGCACAAAATCACCGCGCCCGCGAAGGCGTTGTACACGACCCCTGCCAACAGCAACACGTGTGGCTGCAACCTTCCGTGCACCAGCCCTAGACGATACAAAAACGCCACCGAGACCAACGCTCCAATCCCCGCTGCCAGCGGAAGCAGCCAAACCTTGGCGAGCACCAGTTTCCCACCAACCACCACGGCAGCGACCGCACCCAGCGCTGCTCCGCCAGATACCCCGATCAAATGCGGCTCGGCTAACGGGTTGCGCAACAACCCCTGCAACGTGGCTCCGGCAAGCCCCAGCGCTGCCCCCACCACGCTGGCTAAGAGAATCCGTGGGAGGCGAGTTTCGAAGAAAATGACTCGGTCTACGTTCCCAGGCGGCCCAGAAATCACCTCTGCCCACTGAAGCCTCGCATTGCCCACTGTGGCAGCGGCGATCAGACAACACAGGAGCACCACGAAGAGTGCGGCCAGCACACCAAGTACCCGGCGCCGTGTAGCAAACGACCGCTCGTTCCCGCGCCGCAATAGCAAGGGACGAGACCACGCCGTCGGACCTACTCCGTCAGGGTGCATGTCCAATCTCTGATGGCACCGCGTGTACCCCGAGGCACTCCGGATGGATCGTTCTGGCTAGAGCAGCCAGACCCTCGGGAAACCTTGGCCCTGGACGCAAGATGCGATCGTCGGGAAACGCAACCACCCGTTGCCGCTGCACCGCGGGCAGGGAAGGAAAGCGCTGCCAAAACTCCAGCGCCGCTGAATCTGGTTCCACTTCGCTACCCATGCTCGCGTCGAGGATCACCTCCGGTGCCTCGCGCAGGATAAACTCGATCGAAACCTTCGGCCAACCGGTCCCGACCTTTGCCGCCACATTCGCTCCCCGCACGAATCGGATGGCCTCATCTTGGATCGTTCCGCCTCCCGCAGCGATCAACGGCGCTCGGCTCACCAAGAACAAGACTTTCCTGACCCCACAATGACGAACCGCCTGTTCGGTTGCGGCAACCGATGCCGCAAACTTCCCCGCGAGCTCGGCACCACGGTCGGGAACGCCAAGTGCCTCGGAAACGCTGCGTATGCTTTCTTCCAACTCTTCGACCGACTGGGGGTTCACCACCTTCACCCGCACTCCCAGAGAAGCGAGTTGCTCCACCGCGCGCTGGTTTGCCGGGCTTGGCGTAACCAGCACGATCTCCGGCCGCGCTGCCAGCACCGCCTCTACGTTCGGTACCAAAAAAGTACCCACCTTGGGCAACGCAGCGGCTTGCGGAGGAAAATTGCACTGATGCGTTACCCCCACCAAGTGCGAGCCAAGACCCAGAGCAAACACAAGTTCCGTCAGTGAGGGCGCTAGCGACACGATGCGGGCTGGAGCCGTTTCCGCAAAGGCGCGCGGGACAGTCCCCTCCCATGGGCCCACTCCACACACAAGGCTCGCAGCCGCGACCGCACCGAGAAGTCTGATCACCGGGGAGCTCATTCCAAGAACACCAAATCGAATGGCGGCAGCCCGGTTTGCAGTGGCGCAAGGGTCACTTCCTGAGCGTCGCTCGCGCGAAAGATCCGCACGCCTGGCTTGCGTAGGTTGCGATCGGTTAAAAACAACAGTCCATTGGAAGCCAGTTCGATATCCGACAAACCGTCGCCTCGGAGCACGACATCCAGCCGCCGGCGCCGTTCGAGGCTGAACCGAACCAACGCCGTGGAAAAATCCGGAAGCGATACGATGGCGTAGCCCTCGTCAGAGTTCACGAAAACAAAGTCGGTAACGTCTCCCCCAAGTTCTTCTTCGGCCAAGAGGATTCCAGAAGGCTCGAGAGTGTGCAGATTCACAGCCTCGATGCCGCCGTCTGCAACCCCGAACTGGCCAACTTCGGCAACGAAAAGCCAGTCACCGCGCACAGTCAAACCTTTGGTCATCCCGAAGGGATTTGCGCCACTCAGTTCGACTTCTCCCGCGATCGAGTCGGTCCGGGTGTCGATCACGAGCAAGAGCCCGTTGCGCACCGGGGCAAAGTTCTGCAAGCGCTCCAAGGTCACGAACAGCCGCTCGCCAACGACGACAGCTTGGTTGGCCTCCGGGCTTCCGTCGCTGTCGGCGTATGGTCGCAGATCGATTTGTCCTTGTATGAAATCGTGGCAGTCTGGCGACGGCCGGGGATTCACCCGCAACAACCATGGCCGAGCCAGCAGCGGAACGTAAGCCTGGGTGCCGTTGCGGAAGGCAATATCTTGCGGGTTCGAACCGTTCCCCGTGGAGCATTGAACGACTGTACGGAACCCACCGGACGCATCCAGCACTTGCACGTTGTCGCTCCCGAAGCGGTTGACGACGAATACCCGTCTCCCGAACACGCGCGCCACTGGGTCGGCTCCCACACGGCGCTGGGGACTCGCTGGCTCCACCTGAAACGGCGGATCCAGATCGATCAGCGCAAAGCTCCCGGTTTGAAAATCAGTTGCAGTCACGAACGCTTTCCGCGGTGGCGCTGGTGCAGCCAACACGGCCTGCACTGCGAGCACAATCTCCTCGATCGTCACACGCCCATCGCCGTTCTGGTCGCCCGCCACACACTGTTCCAGGGACGCTTCCTCGAGAGCGATGCGGACCAGTGTCACGATTTCCTCGACGGTGACCGTGTCGTCCGCATTGCAATCTCCTGCACTCATTGGCTGGCACCAAGCCCGAGCCGCGCATGCAAGGATCCCAAGGACCAACAAAATAATGCGGTGCCGAACACGAAACGGCGTCATTGCTGCACCTCGGGCTTCCAGGTCACCGTCGCAAACAAGGCGCGCCCAGGTAGGGGGAACCCGCCTACGTCGCTCACTTGATTATCGGTGAGGTTGCGAGCTTGCAGTCCAACCGCAAACCCCCAGGCCACCTGCGCCGTCAGTCCGACCGTGTGAATCGTCCTCGACGGCACTCGGTCGAAATTTGCTTGGTCGAGAAAGTTTCCACTCACGTAGTTGAGTTCGTAGTAGGGGGTTATCCGACCGTACCTGCTGCTCGCGCGCAAGTACCACTCCGTACGCGGGCGCCCGGGCAGGCGCTTGCCCAAATAAATCCCCCCGGCAGCAGGGCTGCGGTTTTCCGGTTCTTGCCAGGTCAAGTTCGTATCCAGAAGCCAACGCTGCCGCCACTCCCAGCGCATGCCCGCTTCGTGGCCTCGCAAGCGTGCGCGGCCGATGTTTTCTGGCTTGAAGATCGCAGCCGAGCGCTGCACGAACACGATCAAGCGGTCCACGTCGTTGTTAAAGTACGCGTACTCGCCAGCCAGACGCAGATCGAGGCCCGGGAACATACGTTCGAAGCGCACGCCGAGATCTCGGTTCCACGCTCGTTCAGGAACAAGTGCGGGGTTCCCAATGACGCTGCCAGTATTGCCGAACAATTCGGTAAAGTTTGGCGCACGTTCCACGCGCGCAAGATTTCCCCGTACGGATAATCCCTCGGTTACGTTCCATTCTAAGCCGAGCATCGGATTCCAAAGGCCTTCGTCACGAGCAATCCGCGGGAGCTGGCGGCCGAAATCGCGGAAGGCGCTCGACGAGCGGTCGCGCAACCATTCGAACCGCAACGTCGGAACCGCGCGCAAGCGATCGTGCCACAATGACCACTGGTGTTGAACGCCGGCCGTGGCACGCCAGCGGCTTGCTTCGGGTTCCACCGGAGCGTTCACGGCCGAGTTTTCCGGAAAGAACGCTTCGCCGCTTGTTTCCACGAACCAAGAGAGCACTTGTGTCGACGTGAGGTAGCTCGTCACACTGGCGTTGCCCCCACCCACGAATGTATCGTCGCGCCTTTGTTGCTGGCCAGCCCCCAGTTCCCCGAACGGGTCGCGGAAGAAAGAGCGTTCGAACGTCACGAACCCTTGGACCATCGTATCCGTGTTGTTCCCCGGCCAGCCGCCCGTGCGCCAGCGAACAGCCTGGAGAAGGCGCAAGCGCTCGCTTGTAGCGTGAAGGGAAGGGTTGGCGCCGCGCCCAGGCAATTCTGCCGTTTTCCAAAACGTCTCCTGCAACAGGTCGAGGTGAGAAGCGTTCCCCCAAGTTCGGCGCGCACGGAACAACGCCGCGACGCTATCGAACGAGTTATGCACGCGAGTCACCTCGCGATCGTCGAAGGGATTGAGCGGCGTATCGTTATCGCTGCGGAAGCGGAAATTGCCAGCGCTTCCCATCATCGTGACGTTTGCAAACGTTTGAAACCCACCCGCCAACTGCATGTGCGTGAGAGCAAATTTGCGCGTGGTAAACGAACCGTAACCAGCGGTGGCGTGCGTGTACGGAGTTTGCGAAGGCGCCTTGGGAATCAGGTTGACGATCCCCCCGATTCCCGCCGCTCCCAAGGACAACGGAGTGGTGCCGCGATACACCTCGATGCGCTCGAGGCTATCCAAGGGCAAATCGGCGAGATTCACCACTTCGTTGTGCGCTCGCGATAGCGGCACGCCGTCCAGATACACGGACACCTGGTTGGCAGAAGAGCCGCGGATCGAAAGCGTGCTGAAGGCACCCAACCCGCCGTAGCGGCGCACGCTCACTCCCACGCTATCTCCCACTGCGTCGGCGACGCTTTCCATTTCCTCGGTATACTGTGCCGGGTCGACGTGAGTCACAAACGCTGTCGGTGCGTGTCGCTCGGCTTCGCTGAGCGACCGCTCTCGTACCGTGATCGTTTCGCGAATCTCGTCTGCGGCAACGGCAAGCGACACATACCAGCCGAAGCCCATCGACCCTGTCCAAACACAGATCGCAATGCGAGCACCGGTGTTCCGCGATGGCCAACGCATGGGATCCTGGCCTAACGCGGCCCCGACGTTCCGCACGCCCCTGCACGGAGCAACTCCACGGCATCGGCCACCGACAACCGACCATCGTCGTTCCAGTCGGCTGCCGGGGTCTCGCTAAACAGCGCGCTCAGGAGGGAGTCCAGTATTGTGCACGGCAAGCCAGGAGGGGTTTGCGGTGACGGAGTGGGAGAAGGACTGGGTGTAGCTGTCGGTGTTTTCGAGGTCCCAACGCTGGGGATTGGCGTGGACGCCGGGGAGGGTGTGGGCGTAGCAATGGCGAATGGATTGCAAGGATGCACCGCGGCCACCGCGTCGAGGTCGAAGCCAGCCATCCCCCCACCGGGCAAGCGATTTCCGGGGTCGGGTACCGTATCCCCCGCGTCGGTAATGCGAACAAAACGAATCCACGGGAGGCCCAGGTCCTGGAGATCGAACGCATCCCCTCCAGCTCGGCTAGGGTCGGTGGGGTCGATGCCGTTCTCCGGATTGCTCAGGACCGGGCTTTTGCCCGCTAAGCCTTGCCAGGTTTGGGGATCCCAGGGGAACTCGTAAAAGTGGATGCCGTCTTGGCTCACGGCAACGAAGGCGAGTTCGGCGAACACCGGCCCACTTTCGCTCCCGATATGAAATGCATTTTCGAAGACGAGCAAGTCCGGGCCTGGTCCATCGCACGCCACGGGCGGGTCGAACTGGAGCACAATTTCTCCGCCATGCCCCAGAGAGACCACGTCCAACGAACCTTGCAGCATGCCGCCCCCGCGTGGTGGCCCCAGGACGATGCCGGGAAGTTGATCTTGCCCGTAACCTGCGCCAGCTCCTGGACGAAACTGCACCACCGCGTCGGCAAACGGGCCCGCTGCGGCAACCCGCGCGGTGAACAGCACGAGCGCTGCCACTCCGAGCCACCCGCAGCGACAAGTCGCCGCTGGTCGACGCGTCGCCGCGGGTTGGCTCAGAGGCAAGAGCATCAGGAGCCTTCAGCGTGCCTGAGAGGCGCCGACACTATGGTGTGCAGCGCAACGTCAGTCGGTCGACGTCCGGTCGGCCGGAGGACCCGTACGTGCGCACGCGGAGTTTTTTCTGCGCCGGACGCAGCCCTTTGGGAGTAGAAATCAGGGGCACCTGCACTGGCACCGGCCCCACACACTCCGGGATGGTGCCCGCAAGCGCTCCCTGCGCCCAGGTCTGTAACTGTACCACGCTGGCATCCGGCGTTGGCTGACCCGGCTGGGTAATTTCCAGACTCGTCAGCGTCGGCGGGGTACAGCCGGTGCGCGGCACGCGGAGGCACAGCCCTACAGCAAAGAGGCAGCTTCCGTTTTCCGCGCCGTCGCGGTCGCACGCGTCGCCGTCTTTGCACACTACCTTCGAAGTTGGTTTGCCTTTCTTGTTCAGGAGCGGAAGTACGTCGGAGAATTCGCTCCAGCAGTCGCTGGCAACGACACCACCGCCGGGGAACAAGCGCTCGACTGGCGTGAAAGTGGTGAGCGCCGAGGCACCGAAATCGACCACATAGACCCGGCCCGAAATTGGATCGACATCCAAACCGGTGGAAAACGCAAAGCCTTCAGCAAATTGGGTCGCGTTCCCCGCAGAATCGATCTCGACGATCGTACTGCTGCTGAAACTAGGCGTAAAACCGCCGCTCACGAGCAATTTCCCGCGATGGTCGAACACCTGGTCGTATGCTCCTGAAAGACCGGTGGCTAACAAACTCACCGTGTTCGTTACTGGGTTGAACACGTATACTCGGCCCTCGAAGGTCACCGCGTCCACCTCACCAAAAAACAGCCGCCCCGAGGGATCGAATGCCAAACCGGCAATGTAATCGTATCCCGATTGGAGCTGTTCGAACGGAGGCCAACCGAACAGCCGGTAACGCCACACCTTCCCCACGTTGTCCCCGGCAGGATCGCCCACGTACGGACGTCCCGCGGCGTCAAGCGCGATTCCTTGCGCGTACGGAATCGAGCCTGGCGGGGCGATTTCTGCTCCCACCGCGTTGATCGGAGCCGACACGCTTGTCGGATTCGACACAACGAACACTGTATCGCCGGTCGCTGCGCCTACTTGCTCTCCGCCATTGTCGGTGACGAACAAGTACTGGTGATTTCCGGCTAAGCCTCCGATCGAGTTCAACCCGTTCATCACCGTCGTGACCGTGCCATCCCAGTCGCGCCGGACCAGGGATTGGGTACCAGGCCCAAAAGTTCCCTGGCCCGTAAATACGGCGGTCCCGATGACCGCCACGTCTCCTTGCACGGTGCCCGGGAAAGGAACTTGGCCAACGATGTATCCGGGCGGGCCGACCACCGAGCTTTGAGCCGGCGGCGACATCGCCAAGCCTAAAAGCAAACCAGAAACCAACCAAACACAAAAACCTCGCTGCATGACAAACCTCCCCGTGTCATGAGCGCTCCAGCGGAAGCGCGGGTTATCGCCGGGCCGATGAGCGAGGGCGCATGCAGCGGGAGCACGCAATCAACAAAAATCCCGGTAGCGCCAATGCGCCCCGGGTATGAGTCCATTGTCCGCGTCTGCATTTGGCCCTCACACCCCGGAAGGCACCTCTTTTCCTCCACTGCGTGGCCAGGTCTCCTGGCTCTCGGCGACCTACTCGCGGCGCCTTCCCACCCGGCATTGCCGAGCAGTGGCATTCGTGCCGCTTTCGTTCCGAATACAGTGGCGGGGGCCGCGCCGGCATTTCACCGGCTTCCCTCAACCACGCAGCGGTCGCCGTGTTTATATAAGGATGCGCTGCGAGTCAACCTCACCCGCCCCAAGCATGGCCCACGAAAACGGGCCCCTCGCGTTGTCGCTCGCTGTTCCCGCAGAGCATGCCCGGAAGGCCCACGAGGAGAAGGTACTCTGCGGATACTTCGTCATGGTGTGTCGATGGAACTCGTTCGGGGCTCAGGAACCCTTGCCAATCGGCTACCCGGGCACCGGTCGTGCCCGCAAGCAGCATCTCGAGGCGAGTTGGGCACTGGCCCTTGGTTGCCTGCGGCTGCACCTTGTGGGTGTTCGCATGTTCATCTCACCAGTGCAGACCTCGACGGACCGAAAAGTGCCGGCCAGAGGCTTGCAAGCTGCGCCGGCTAAACAAACTCGCCTTTGGCGGTCTTGAGCAAGTAGCAAAAACGGGGCATCATACTTTCGCATACAGCGCGATCGGTTGGGTCGGCGGTCCGGTGTGGCGTCACGCGCTGGCAACGACAAGCAAGGAGGCCAGCCATGCGGAACGTAAAGGACATTCTCGATCGTAAGGGCCACGAGGTGTGGACCGTTCAAGCGACCCAAACCGTGTACGAAGCACTGGAGTTACTTGCTCAAAAGGACATCGGTGCCTTGCTTGTTTGCAACGGCGACGAAGCCGTTGGTATGTTTTCAGAGCGTGACTACGCTCGACAGGTGGTTCTGCGGGGGAAGTCGTCCAAAGAGACCCCTGTCGCGGAAGTCATGAGCGCGCCGATTATCTTTGCCCACCCCGAACAAAAAATCCAAGAATGCATGGCGTTGATGACCGAGCGGCGAATTCGACATCTTCCGGTCGTCGACCAGGGTCGTGTGGTCGGTATGATTTCCATTGGAGATGTGGTGAAAGCCCTGCTCGAAGAGCAGCAATTCCTGATCGACCAACTCGAAGGCTACATTGCCTCAGGCGGGTGGGCCGAAATCACCTTATCCCAGAGCAGCGAGCGAGTATGGGTCCACCGCCCGCGTTGATCTGAAGATCCTAAAGCATGGAGGAGGTTGCATGCCAAACGTATCGCCAGCCGACTTCAAGCGCGGAATGGTCCTGATGCTCGATGGCGTTCCCCACATCATCGAGGAACTCCATGCAACGGGCACGGCGAAGTTCAAGCAAAAGATCCACGCCCGGATGCGCCACCTAGCCAGTGGCCGGGTGATCGAACGTACGTTCGCGGACACCGACGTTTTACCGGCAGCAGAGCTCGAGCAACGGAAAGCGCAATTTAGTTACCAGCAAGGCGACACGTTCGTATTCCTAGACAGCGAAACCTTCGAACCGCTTGAATTGTCCGCCGCGCAAATTGGCGAGAAACGTTGGTTTCTAAAAGAAGGCGAGGAATACAAAACTTTGTTCATCGACGGGAAGCTCGTGGACGTCGTCTTGCCAGACCAAATCGTTCTGCAGGTAAGCGAGACTGGCCCACCGCAGCGGGGCAGCTCCGACTCGACATGGAAGCCGGCCAAACTGGAAACTGGCCTCGAGATCATGGTTCCCCTGTTCATTGAAACTGGAGAGCGCGTTCGGGTGGACACGGCAGAGCGAAAATACGCTGGCAAGGAATCACCAGAAAAAAAACAGGCGCGGACCTAAGCTCCTTTTCGAATTTGCTCCCCTTTTCAGGGTGCACTGCACGGAGCACCCCCGGAGGCCTGGCTCAAAAGAACACAAACTGATCGAAACCTTCGCCCGAAACGTTTTGCGCTGCCACGCGGGGTTCGAGGCCCGGCTCCACGCCAACGGGTAGCCTACGATACGACTGCCGCCTTCCGGCACGTCGCTCCACACGGCAACGACTGCGCAGGCATCAAGGCAAGCACGGCTTCCAGCACAGGCAGCGCTTCCTGTCTCTCAGTTGGGTCTAGGAGAGACGGCGGCCCGAGGTACCGCAGCGACGGGCGCGGTTCCGTCAGTTCTTATCCCTGCCGTCCCCCTTGGGAGGCTCACAGCCGCCATCGAGCACCTTCCAAACACCCAGCTCGTTGGCAGCTCGCATGGCTTCAGCCCGGAAGTATTCCCCGGCCACCACGGGCAACACAGGAACGTTCAGTGCCCGCGCAAGCAGATTCGCCCGACGAGCTGCGCGTTCAACATCCTCCAAGCCCACGCCAACGGACACCTCCACGAGCAAGTAACGCTCCTCGCCCGTCTCTCGATCGCGCCCGCGCACGACAACATCAGCATTTTGAATGTCGCGTACCTCGGCCTCGCTCAGTTGGCCGGCGTTTTCCAAGGAGTCGAGCAGCTCCGCCAGTTCTTCTGGCGAGAGAGCGCGGATCCGACGAAGGATTGGTGCAAAGTACGCTGGTGCACGACGGAAATAGCGTTCCTCCAACTGCCAACCTTTCAGCTTCCCGAACTCCCCGGTGAGGCGCTGAGTGTCCACGGTCAGCTGGTCCACTCGCGCAGTGAGCTGGTCCATGCGCTCCGTTAGGCTGTCGACTCGTGCCGTGAGCTGATCCATGCGCACAGTCAGTTGCTGCACCTGCTGCGTCAAATCGTCGACCCGTGCAGTCAGCTGCTCCATGCGCTCGGTGAGGCTGTCCACCCGCGCCGT
>CAZHQG010000010.1:108199-122261 GCA_964534275.1 uncultured Binatia bacterium (SeqCode)
CGACCCGTGCAGTCAGCTGCTCCATGCGCTCGGTGAGGCTGTCCACCCGCGCCGTCAGCTGGTCCATGCGCACAGTCAGTTGCTGCACCTGCTGCGTCAAATCGTCGACCCGGGCAGTCAGCTGCTCCATGCGCTCGGTGAGACTGTCCACCCGCGCCGTAAGCTGGTCCATGCGCACAGTCAGCTGCTGCACCTGCTGCGTCAGGTCATCGACCCGTGCAGTCAGCTGCTCCATGCGCTCGGTGAGGCTGTCCACCCGCGCCGTAAGCTGGTCCATGCGCTCGGTGAGACTATCTATACGCGCCGTCAGTTGATCCATGCGCATGCCCAGCCGAGCGTCTTGTTCCGCTTGCGCGGCAATGGAAGCGTTTATGGCATCGATACGCTCGCCCATCCGTGCAAGCAAAGCTTCGAAGTAGGCGCCGAACTCTTGTTGTCGACGCCTATCTTCGGCATTCATCTCTCGCAGAAATTCAACATGTTGTTGCATCGAGGCGATCCACGAGCGCATCCTTTCCTCTAGCTCTACCATTCCCTTCTCGCTGCGCTCCTGGAGCTCCGCAATGCGGGCAAGACGCTCCGTGAAGTCGGCAAGCTCTTCCCCAACCAACGCTCCACGCAACCTAGCACGGAGGTCGGGGTTTTCGGCCAGCAGGCGGATCAACTGTTCGAATTGGTCCTCGGTGGCAACCACGGCTGTCATCTTACTACATCACCCTCCTAAAAGTCTATAGGAAGGTTCTTACAAATGTGGAGCCATTTCGTGCGTGTCCCGTTTGTTCAGGATCCCGATGCAATCGTCTATTCTCACCCGGCTCTGTAAAGCACCATCGTGTTCTCGACAAAACAACACAGACGGTCTCGGCGCACGCCGCGGACTCGGCCGTGAACCGGAGAGCTCCTTCGGCCCTCTTGTGCGTGACGTGGAGCAAGAAGGAACGAACTCGAAGGTTCCGGGCAACCGCTGTGGTGATCAAGGAACGACGGTTCGAGTATCTCGGCCCGAACGCAAAACAGTGCCCGGGGTGCGGCCCGTGATCCTTCCATGCTCCACCACGGACGCACCGTTCACGAACACGTATTCGATGCCGAGGGAATCCGCGAACAACCTTTCGGCCCCGCCAGGTAAGTCCGCACGTGTGTGCAAGGGGCCGCTCGCAATCCGGTTGGGGTCGAACAGCACCAAATCGGCCATGTAGCCCGGGGCAATGCGGCCTCGTTGTTTCAGGCCGAAGTACCGGGCAGGTACGTCGGTCATCAGGCGAATCGCTTCTTCCCACGACAACAGGCCGCGCTCGCGGACGCTTTGGGCCAAAAAAGCCGTCGGGTATCTGGCGCCACACATGCGATCGAGGTGCGCACCGGCGTCAGAACCACCTAACATCGCGCGCGGGTCGCGCCACACGGCGAGGCGTAGGCGCCAACTTTCCTCGTCGTCGTCTGCAGGTTGCGGCCACAAGCCCGTGCGCAGCTCGTCGGCCACGACAATATCGATCAGCGTATCGAACGGATCCTGGCCGCGCTCCTTCGCAATTTCGCCCACGGTGCGACCGCTCAACCCTTGGTTTTGCGCCGCAAATGTGTCGCCGATCTCGTACGCACCCCAGCGAGTGAGGCTGCTCAGTGCTCCGGTAACGGTTTCAGCACTCGTGCGCATACGCCGGCGCACTTCGGGGTCGCGCAAGGCCTGGAGACGCTGAGGTACAGGCAATTCCAAAATGGCTCCCCAGCCAGGCAGCGAGTGCAGCGCACAATGGTCGAGGAAACTCATCTTGAGGCCGCCGAGAATCGGGAGGGTCAATGCAACGATGCGGGCCCCCTCGCGCAGAGCACGAGTCCCAGCAGCTAATTGATGCTCGTGCCGTCCACGGTTCGCCGCTGAGATTCCTAATACATTCCAGTTGAGCGGCCGGCGCGCTGCACGCGACATTGCAATCATCAAGTTCACTTCGGTGTCACTGAACTGCGTGAGGCAGCCATCTAAGATGAGTTCGAGCGTTGTTCCCGGATGGCCTCCAACCGCGCGAGCCAAAGCCAGCATCTCTTCCGGGCCGGCATAACGGGAAGGCACAGGAGCGCCATTGCCGTCGGTGTGCGTGAACGCTTGCGACGACGAAAAGCCCAACCCTCCGGCCTGCAACGCCTCGTGTAACAGGGCGGCCATCGCTCGCACTTGCGCAGGAGTGGCGCGCCTTCCCACCGCCTCGTCGCCCATCACCGCACGCCGCAGGGCACAATGCCCCACCAGAAAGCCCGCGTTCAGAGCCACCTGCCCTTCGAGTTTCTGTAAGTAGTCGCCAAACTCCTGCCAGCTCCATGGCACGCCACGCTCGAGCGCCGCTAGCGGCATCCCTTCCACGTTCACCATCATGCGACGCAAGTAGTCCGCGTCACGTTCGCCACGCAGCGGGGCCAAGCTAAACCCACAGTTCCCGGCAATGACGGTCGTCACCCCGTGCAAGCTCGACGGAGTTAGCGCCGGGTCCCACCACACTTGCGCATCGTAGTGCGTGTGCGGATCTATAAACCCCGGGGCCGCCATGAGCCCGGTTCCGTCGATTCGGCTACGCGCCGACTCCCGTGCGCGGCCCACGTGAACAATGCGACCATCGGCGACACCAATATTCGCTCGCCGAGGCTCTCGGCCTGTGCCATCTACGACCTGTACATCTTCGATGATCAAATCCAGCATCGCATCGCTCCTCAAAAGACTGGATTCCCCTAGCATGACAAAGAAACGAACATTTGTTAATGCCCGGCCCGTGCGACTTCTTTTCCCTTGGTCTTTGGCAACATTCACGACGCTCCACCTGGTCTCTGGCGCGGTGGCTCTTGGAGAGGTGCCGCACTGGTCTCGTTTGCTTGCACCTCTGACAACGGCACGTGAAAACGGAACAGCAGAACTCCTCGCTACGGCTTCGTGGCTCGAAGCGGAACTCCAGCAAGCAGGGTGGGAGGTCGCGACGCAGTGGTACCAAGCATACCCCTACGAGCAGCGAGCGCTGGGACTCCTCTTGCTCCTTGGAGGCAGTGTCTATGCGGTGTGCATGTGGACACGGCGCTTTGGCACCGCGACCTGCCTCGCACTCCTGCTGCCACTGCTAGTTGTCTTGCAAATGGAACTTCGGGTTCCACTCACTTGGTTCCTTGCTTTCCGCCAACCCAACGTGGCCGCCCGGCTTCCCAATCCAGAAGCAAAAGAGCTGCTGCTGTTCTCCGCGCATTTTGACACCAAAACAGATTTGCTCGACCACGTCGCGCGAGCGCCGATTTTGGCGTTCGCGGCACCGGCGGTCGTCATCATGGCCGCGATTGCAGCCGGTAGTTTCGTGGCACACCAAGCCGGGAACTTGTCTCCTGGAAGAGCCACCTTGGCTCGCATCGCCGGCTGGATGGGCGTGGTGTACGGCGCGGCCCTGGCGGCTGTGTTCACCGGAGGCGCTCTGCGCGCCCAGCGTAGCCCCGGCGCACTCGATGATGGGGCCGCCTGCGCGGTCCTCGTGCGACTTGCGCACGAGCTTGCGGCGGCTGCACCCCGGGCGGTCGAGGTGCAGCTCGTGTTTTTTTCCGGAGAGGAACTTGCGGTACAAGGAGCCACAGCGTTTTTGCGAGCATGGGATCCTCCACCTGGTCGAACGTTGCGCCTCGTCAACCTCGACCCAATCGGGGCGTCGGCAGACTTGCAAGTTTTGGGTTCCGAGCGAGCCTTTCTCCGCGGGTACGCGCCGAGCACCGAGGTCGTAGGCCTTCTCGATCGTGCCCACCGCAAACTGCGCGGAAGCTCTCTGCCGGTGGCGGAAGTCGTTGGCCTTACCGACGCGTGGACTTGGCTTCGGCACGGTTACCGGGCAGCAACGCTTCTCAGCGCCGTGCCACCGTTTGTGATTCCCCGCGGGTTACACTCCGTGGAAGACAACAGCAACCGAGTGGACTTGCCGTCGCTCGATTTCGCTTTGCAACTGTTGCGCACTGTCGTTGCGATTGCAGACGACGAGGCTGGCGGTGCTGCAGCCCGCGGTGCGGAAACGTCTGCGCGTAGGGATCCCTCGTCCCTGAAGGAGGCCAGAGTATGGATCGCAGGCGCCTAGCACACACGGCCACTCATTCACTCTGTTGGTGCGCGCGGTGGTTTGACCGATGCATCCACGTGCGTCGCGAAAAGGTCCGGTTGACTCTGCGTAAAAGCGCGCCGTATAAGGCGCCATTGTTCCCAGTGTGAGGATTCCTGTGCAACGCATCCGTGTTCACAAGTGGCTTGCAGTTCCTCTTGTCCTCACGAAGCTCACGACTGCGCTCGTGCTGCTGACGCTCGGGCCAGGCGTAGCACGCGGTGCTTCGGACTCCGGGCGTATTGTCGACAACTTGTTCGCAACGGCTTTCGTGAGTGCAGACGAGGGATGGGCGGTAGGAGCGTTTGGTTCCGTGTATCATACCACCGACGGGGGGAGGACCTGGACCCCGCAACAGTCCGGCACCCTAGAGCAACTGTTCGGGGTTTCCTTCGCGAACTCGCAAGTGGGGTGGATTGTGGGTCGCACGGGAATCGTGCTCCACACGCGAAACGGTGGTCGCCAATGGAAGAAGCAAGGAAGTTTCAACAAACACTTGTTTCACGTGGCGGCCATCGATGAGCAAACCGCTTGGGCAGTGGGCGATTGGGGTGCTCTGCTGGTTACGCGCGACGGCGGGAACACGTGGCAAGATCGGTCACTGGAACGAGACGTGATTCTTTACGCCCAGTCGTGGCCCGATGCCGAGCACGGTTGGATTGTCGGCGAGACCGGGGTGGTCCTGCGAACCGAGGACGGAGGAGCGACTTGGCACGAAGTGGACACCGGAGTGGCGAAAACTCTCTTCGGGGTTCACTTTGTCGACCGCGACCGTGGCTGGGCTTGCGGGCTCGACGGGCTCATTTTGCACACGCGCGACGGGGGCAAGACGTGGACGGTCCAGCGCGGCGACCCGGAAATTAGCGGCCTCGAACAAGTCGGGGTCGAAGCGCAACTAGAAAACGCGAGCCTGTATGACATCGTGGTGCGGGGGAAAGTCGGAGTGGCAGTCGGAGACATCGGCACGATTTTCTTCAGCACCGACGGCGGCCAAAGCTGGCAGCGCAAGGACGTGCCGAGCGATTGGCGTTTGGGCTGGACCCGAAGCGTGTCGCTGGTGTCGAACGGCGCGGGCATGATCGTGGGTGCGGGAGGGTTGACGGTGCGGATCGATGGCCAACGACTCGTGAGGCCAGGGAGACCTTGAACGATGTTGCCGCGGGACTGGATCGAAGGGTATTTGTACTTCCTTCTTCGCCGCCGCGTGGCGGTTTCTCTCGTCGTGGGGGTCGGCACGCTGTTCTTCATCTGGTTTACCGCCACCCAGCTCACGATCTTCACGAGCTTTTTCGACCTCATGCCGCCGAACCACCCCTACATCCAGCTTTACATCAAGTACCGGAGCATGTTCGGCACCGCCAACCAACTAGTCATGGTGGTCGAAGCACGGAAGGGGACGATTTTCGACCACCCGGAGATCATCGCGAAGGTCGACCGCATCACGGTGGACCTGTTGCACAACGTTCCCGGAGTCAACGGCGAGCAGGTGTTATCGATTACCCACCCGAAGCTGAAAACCACCTTGACCTCCGGTTCGGGGATCAAGGTGGTCCCGTTGATGTACCCTCGCCTGCCGCAGGACCAAGAAGACATGGAGTTCCTCCGGCAAAAGGTTTACACGACCGAAGGGGTGCGCGGCTTTTTCGTGTCTCCTGACGATACAGCCACGCTGATCACTGCTGGCTTCTGGGAAGAGTACTTCGACCTCGCCACCATGTGGCGGCGAGTTCAGGAGATCGTACAACGAGAGGAGGCGGACGGCTTGGTCAAAATTTACGTCGCTGGCCCGCCTGTACTTTATGCGTATTTCAACGAAGCCCTCTCGAAAATGGGCTACGTGTTTTTTGCCACCGCAGCCGCCATTGTTCTCCTGTTGTGGTTTTACTTCCGCTCCCTTCAGGGCGTGCTCATCCCTGTCTTTTCGGGGCTGATGAGCGCCATTTGGGGGCTGGGATTTGCCGGGCTCTGCGGCTTCACGCTCGATCCGTTGGTGCTGGTGGTGTTTGTGCTCATCACGGCCCGCGCGCTCAGCCACTCCGTGCAGTCGATGGAGCGGTACCACGACGAGTATTTCCTCACGCAAAACAAACACGAAGCCATCGTGCGTTCTTACCGTGCACTGTTTCCGCCAGCGATGGTGTCGATCGTTGCGGACGGTCTGGCGATCCTCACCATTGCCGTGGCCAGCATCCCGCTGATGCAGAAACTCGCATTCGTGGCCAGCTTTTGGATCATCAGCATCTTTTTGAGCGTCGTCACCTTGCATCCGATCATTCTCACGTTCGTGCGGCCACCCAAAGCCCATCCTCCTGGGCGCCGAATCTCGGACGTCATCTACGAAGGGATCAGCCGTGGCCTCATCGCCGTTGGCCAAGGCAACCTGCGCTGGTTCGTCGTCGGGTTGTTTGCGGTCACCATGGCCTTTGGCGTCTACTTTGCGCACAAACTGAAAACCGGCGACACCGAACCAGGGGCAGCGTTGCTTTACCACGACCACCCGTACAACGTGGCGTTTCGCAAACTCAACGAAAAGTTCGTCGGCGTGGCCAGCCAGCTGGTGATCATCGCGGAAGGGAAAAAGCCCGAAGCCATCAAAGAGGCCAAAACGCTCAATGACATCGAACTCTTTGCCCGTCACATGACCCAAGGCGAAGGCGCAAACGGGAACATCACCGCCGCCACGCTGCTCAAGAAGATTTACCGTACGTTTCGCGAGGGCGACCCGAAGTGGGAAATGCTGCCCACACGTGACGATCACATTGGCCAGTTGTTCTATTTGCTCACCGCCGGAACCAGCCGGGGCGAGATGGACCGCTTCTTCAGCCCCGACTACACCAACGCGACCATTACGATCTTGTACCGCACCTACAACAACGAGATTATCCACAACGCAATCGACCGTGCGAAGGCCTACATCGCCGAACACAGCCGCCCGGATGACAGCGTGCGTTACCTACTCGCAGGCGGGTTGCTTGGCATTCTTGCTGCCACGAACGAAGAAGTGGAGTGGTCGTACCGGGTCAACGTGCCGCTCATTTTCTGCGTCGTGTTCGTGCTGAGCTTCCTCACCTACTGGTCGGTACTGGGCGCGCTGATCGTGATGATCCCATCCATCGTTGCCCAACCGTTGTCCGAAGCCGTGATGTATCTTGCGGGGATCGACTTCAACATCAACTCCTTGCCGGTCGCGGCAGTGGGGATCGGCATTGGCATCGATTACGGATACTACGTGCTCAGCCGCATCGTCGAGGAATACGAGGAAACAGGAGACTTCGACGAAGCAAACCGGCGCGCGATTTTAACGACTGGCAAAGCGATCATTTTCACTTGCACCACGCTTGTCGTTAGCGTCGTCTTCTGGCTCTTCTTCCCCCTCAAGTTCCAGGCAGAAATGGCGTTCGTGCTGATGCTGCTCATGATTTTCCATGCTGCCGGCGCCTTGTTGTTCATCCCGGCGATGGTTTCGTTGCTACGGCCGCGGTTTGCAGTGGCACGGGCGGAACAGCGTGCCGAGGCCGTACTCTTGCAAGCGGGCGCGAGTCGTTGAATGAACAGTCTCCGAGAAGGGAGGAGCGCGATGAAGGGACCAAGAATCCGGGCGCTTGGGTCTATCGCCGCTTTATGGCTCGGGACTGGCTGCCTGCTCGCCGTCCTGGTACGTGCAGCTTCAGCTCAAGGGAATCTTGCGCCGGGCACCGTGCTCAGCCGAGAAAACTGGCAGCTCGCGGAAGGGCTCCTACCTCCCGAAATTTTGCAACATTACCGCGAAGGGCATTACCAGAATCCAATCATCGACTGGCCCGAAGGCGTGTACCGGTGGGACCCGCGGTTCGTCGCGGCAACCGAGTCGAATCGGGGGCGGTACACGATTTCCCCGGAAGGTACGATCCTCGAAGTCGCCACAGGAAAACAGCCGCCGTTCATTTATGGTTTGCCGTTTCCCCAAATCGATCCTGCAAAGGATTCAAATGCAGCCATCAAAATTTTGTGGAACTTTAACTACCAGTACTGGAACGAAGGGAGCAGCCACAACTTGGTTCGTCTCGTGTGGGTACGCCCCAAAGGCGTGGACCGCGAAGCGACCCAGGATGTGTACTTCCAGTACTACGACGGCCAAGACCCGGAGTACCAGCTTCCGAACCCGAACAATTTCTCGATGCAGTTTGTTGCGGTCGCCACGTCCCCTGCCGACCTGCACGGTACTGCGTCGCTTACCTGGAGATATCGCGACCCGAACAAGCGAGACTCGAACTGGGCTTACGTGCCCGCCCTGCGGCGCGTTCGTGCCGTGAGCCCAGCCAATCGGTCCGATGGCTTTCTCGGCTCGGACATGAGCCAAGACGATGGTCCATTTTTCGATGGAAAGCCAGAAGACTTCACTTGGAGTTTCGTAAAAGAAGCGGAAACGTTACGCATCGTCGACCCGGAAAGTTTTCAAGGCCTTCCGGAACGCTATTGGCTTCCGGAAGGCGGGTGGCGAACGGTCTGGGCCAACGACAAGGTGGTCGGCTTTCAGTTCCCCGACTGGCGCGGCATTGCCTGGGCACCCGTGCGTGCTGCGCTGGCCAAACGCAAAGTTTGGGTGATCGAAGGCGTTCCCAAAGACCGATACTACCTTTATGGCCGGATCGAGCTGTACATCGACAAGGAGACCTACCAGGGCGCGTGGAACCGCAAGTTCGGCTGGAACGGCGAGCACATCAACACCCTTCAAGTGATCGCTTACCAACGCGATAAAAACCGCCGACCGACCGACGGAAAGGACGAGTACCAGTGGTCTTCGCACTTCTCGTTCCAGTGCGCAGAAAACGTGAAGCTCAATCGCGCCACTGTGGCAGGACTCGTACCAGCGGGCAAAGACATTCCCAACGACCGGCGGGTTCGTTTCGCCGCCAGCTTTTTCGATTCGGCGACCTTGAACCGGTTTGGCAAATAACTTCCTCCCATCGACAGGTTCGCTCATGAACAACTTCGAGACGCTTCTCTACCGTTTGGAAAACAACGTCGCGTGGATCACCTTGAACCGCCCCGAGCAGCGAAACGCAGTGAACGCGACCATGCGCGAAGAACTGCTACGCTTGTTCGCCGAGGCGCAAACCAATCCAGAGGTGCGCGCCGTCGTTTTGACAGGTGCTGGGAAGGGGTTCTGCACCGGAGCCGATCTCTCCGGACCACGCACTTCAGGGCCCCAAGGCCCTGGCGCAACCCGCCTAGTCATGAAAACGAGTTCCCAACGACTCATCCGCGCACTCTGGGAGCTAGAGAAACCGGTCGTGTGCGCGGTCAACGGCGTAGCTGCCGGTCTCGGTGCGCATCTGGCCTTCGCTGCCGACTTGGTCCTCGCCTCCACCGAGGCTCGCTTTATCGAAGTGTTCGTGAGGCGCGGCCTGTGTGTGGATGCCGGCGGGGCGTTCTTGCTCCCCCGCTTGGTGGGCTTACAACGAGCCAAAGAACTGGTGTTTTTTGGCGACGACCTGAGTGCAGAGCAAGCCGAACGGTGGGGCCTAGTGAACCGCGTGGTCGCTCCCGCGGATCTCGAACCCACCGCACGTCAGTGGGCGGAACGACTCGCTCAAGGACCTACCCTTGCCCTGGGCTTTTCCAAACGTCTTCTGAACCGCTCCCTCGAATCCGACCTCGAAACATGCCTGGAAGAGGAGGGTTTGGCCCAAGCCATCGTCGCCCAGTCAGAAGATCTCAAAGAAGGCGTGCAAGCTTTCTTGGAGCGACGCGCCCCGCAGTTCAAGGGACGCTAGGTCCACCTGCTCTACTGCTCGCTTGCATCCCCTGAGCAGTGGAGCCTGCTCCCTACGGCAAGGGCGCTCCCCACTGGTTCAGGGAGATAAATCGCCGCACGGGCAGGCGCTTGGCCGGTTTGAAGTCTTCGCCCTTAAAGTACGCAACGGGCAGCAACGCTGTCTGCGTCACATGCTCAGGAATTCCCAGTAGTGCCGCGGCCTCTTTCTCGTACATCAGGTGAAGAGTCGTCCACGCGGAGCCAAGCCCACGGGCGCGCAACGCCAGCATCAGAGACCACGCGGCGGGCAAAATGGACCCGTACAGCGAAGCCTGCATGACGACAGGGCCATGCTCGGCCCGGCCCTCGACGCACGGGATGATATGAACAGGCACTTCGTGCAAATGTTCGGCAAGGTACGTGGCGGAGTCCACGATCCGTAATGTCTGCTCGCGACGCGGATCGCCTTCTTGCAACTGCGGCGCGTTCTGGTTCAGTTCGCGGTACAACTTGAACGCTTGGCGGTATAGGTCTGCGAGTTGTTTGCGTTTACCCGCGTCGGTGACCACTACAAAATGCCAGTTTTGGGCGTTCGAGCCGGTTGGCGCTTGGATCGCAAGCTCGATGCAACGCTCGATCACATCCAGCGGCACCGGACGGCTCAGATCCAACCGCTTACGCACGGAGCGCGTCGTGGTCAGCAAGGAATCCACCGTTTGTAGATCTAACGTCATCCCGTTCCTCCCAATCGTCGATCCTGCAATTTCCACGTACCAAGCACAATCTCTACAGCGAATGAAGCCTGAGCGCCTCTTTCTTTTCGTACGGCGTTCAGCGAACTTGGGCGCATGCCTCGACTGCGAGTTCAGTTCATCCATGGGCTCGAGGGCAGCCCTCGCGGAACCAAGGCGCAACTGTTCGCACAACACTTCGATTCTTGCACCCCCGCCATGGACACCCGAGATTTTTGGAGCTGCGTGGAGCTACAGGCGCGCACCATCAGGGAGTTTCGTCCGGACATTTTGATTGGTTCTTCCTTTGGTGGCGCCGTTGCTGTGGCGCTGTTGCACCGCGGCAGTTGGCGCGGGCCAACGCTGCTCCTTGCCCCCGCCGTGTTTCATTACCCCGTGCCGCGCGAGTTGCCACCCGGAGTTCCCGTGTGGATCGTGCACGGCACCCAAGACACGATCGTCGATGTTGCGGACAGCCGGGCGTTGGCGCGTACGGGAACTCCGGAACTTGTACGGCTCATCGAGGTGGACGACGATCACGCCTTGTCGAACACAGTGGCCACGAGCCAGCTCGTGAGCATCGTCCGCCAGCTTGCCGACTCATACTGCACGCGAGCTACCGAGCCAGCCTGATCCCGCAGAACCACTGCGATCTTGCTCCGGCGGGCTGCCACCGACAATCGGTGGCGCAGTTCCCCATCAGCGCGTCCACCGCACCTGGATGTTGTACGTCCCGCGCACGCTCACAAATGCGCGATACCCACCCGCAACCGGTACTAGCCGCACCCTCTGCACACCCGCTCCGGCCACTACGGGCCGGAGCCCAGAACGGTCCGGAATCCACAGATCAGCCTCACCAGGGGCGTCCGCAGTTCCTTCGAGGTCCATTTCCCACTGGAGAGGGTCGCTTCTAAATCGGGCGACCCGCCCGGGAGTGGCTCGGGGGTACGGTCGCGACAACACCTGCACCCATTCGGGCACCCACCCGTGATCGACGTCTCCAGGACACTCTGTGTACCTCAAGTGAATCAAAAGCGGCGGCGGCTCTCTGCCAGGCACGCCAATGCTGTGCGGGTCGCCACAAGCTTGCTTCCACTGCCACCAAGCTCCACCGATGAACAAGGTGTCTTCTAGCGTGGCGTATCGCAAAAGCCGCTCCTGGTTTCGCGGTGGATCTGCAAACCAGCCATACTCGCCAATCCAAAAAGTCGTTCCGTAACGCGCAGCATCGTGTCGAGCCTGCTCGAACGCTTGCTCGATCGTCAGCGAATTGAATCCCGTGATCGACTCGGCGTAATTGTGGGGCGCGAATACCACGTTGTCGTCAACAATCGCCGCTGGGTCGGGCGCACTGTCTCCCACTGGCCACAAAATCAACGGCTCGAAAAAGACGATGTGCGGAAAACCGCCAGCGGCGCGCTCCGCGGCGCGAATCGCGGGGATCAGTCGCGCGTAAAACGTCGCCAACTTGGGCGTGGCGGCAACGATGTTATTTCCCCAGTGTGGTTCGTTGAACAAGTCGTACCCTGCCACAGCAGGCTCTTGGGCAAATGCCGCGACCAAACGCGCCCAGGTGCTCACGAACGCCGATTGGATTCCGTCGCGGTCGGCGTAAAAGTTCTCAAAGGCTTGCGACACGGCTGGCGAAAGCTCGCGCACGCCCGGGCTCCGACACGTACTCCGGCCGTCGGTCAGCGTTGCCCATTGGGGCGCTCCGTCCCAACCAATCGCCCGCTCGCGAGAGGGCCCACAGTCGACGCCAGGAGGAGTGGCAATGAATTTTCCCCAGGCATCTTGATGCATGTCGAGCACGACGTACACCCCGGCACGTTTGGCGCTGTCCACCGCACGCCGAATCTCCTGCACGTACGCCTGATTCCAACTACCGCGCTCGGGTTCGAGGGCAGACCAACTGAGGACGAGCCGCACAACGTTGAAACCGAGCGCGGCCATCTGAGCAAAGTCCTCTTCGCTCCACGGCAACACTGGCGGCAATCGTGGGTTGTCCTGATAATAGTCGCCCAAACTGTTGAGATTCACACCGCGCAAAAGCACCTGGCGTCCTCGAGAGTCGAAAATCCCCGGATCTGCGCCTCGCCGCGCAGCCAGGGACAGGAGGGGTGGCAGGGTTGCCGAACTAGATTCGCCGTCATCCCCGCACCCAATGAATCCCACCACCGTCAACAACACTGCGCACGCTTTGCGAAACTTCACTGCCATGCTCCTCTTTGAGTTAAGGACTCGTCTCACCCCAGAGCGTTACGAATGCAACATTCACGGGATTTCGGGCCCGAAGTTGTCGCTCCCCTTCAGTACCTCGACGCCTCAGTGGTCGTCTCTCAAATCCCGCGATCACACAAGCCCTGGCTGGCACGGTGCTTGATACCACGAGCGGTACCCACAACGCGCAGGAGCACGAATACGGTGACGCGGCAAACATTCTCCAGTCTCGAACGCACGGCTGAGATCCTATCGGTCCTTCAGCAGCAGGGACGCAGCGAAGTACAAGCCGTCTCCGACCCGCTCCTCGAGCACACCCCATGGGTGGACGCACCAACCAATGGGAGAACAGCAGCCGTTGGCGTCCACGGACAAAATGGCGCTGAAAATCCGGTCCCTGCAGGCTCTGTAGTTGTAAACCTTGCTCTACGGACCATCCTGCGTGAACAGCTCGCACAGCGGTACGGTTGCGTACCGATCCAAATCGACCGGGATAAACTCGTCGTTGCCGCCTCTCGGCCACTTCCATTGGATTCGCTTCGAGCGCTCGAGTTTGCCACCGGAAGGCGAGTGGTCGCACGCCTGGCCCCAGAAGCGGACGTCCAAGATGCCTTCTTTCACCTCTACACAGCCCCCGCCCTTGTAAAACAGCGCGTAGACGGAGTGGCACTGACAACACAGCAATCGCTCGCAACGCAAACACCAACGCGCGCGTTCATGGCAGCGCTAAGCCACACGGGCAACCGCGTATGGATGAACGTGCTTTGGCTCCTAGCGTACGATGCTGTCCAGTCCGACGCCCGCGCAATGCACCTCCACCTCGGACCAAACTTTCTTACGGTTTACCACGTGACCGGCACCACCCTAGAGCGGGTATTTTCTCTGCCCGGCTGGATGGGGGCGCACCTTGTCGAGTGGTGGACGAGGGAACACGGAGCACAAGCAGACCTGCCTCTTTTGCTCCCCTTCGCGGGCCGCACCCGCGCAGTGCGCGCCCACATGCTGGAAGCTGCACACGGGCCACTCGTGCAAGTTCCGTTGGCGCCTGATGCGACAAACCCCTATCCCCAAAAAGCGCTGGCCTACCAAGCACCCGCATCCGCCGAGCACCGCCAAACACCTTCCTGCCCGCGCTGCTACACGTCGATTTCCGCCACCACAGTGCTTTGCCCCCGGTGCCATGCACCGGTGCGGCGCCTGTGCCGAACCTGCGGAATGCGACTTCTTCAACATTATCAGATTTGTCCTTGCTGCGGCGCAGCCGC
>CAZHQG010000011.1:0-115547 GCA_964534275.1 uncultured Binatia bacterium (SeqCode)
TGAGGGCGGACGTACCGTGGGCGCCGGCGTGGTCACCAAAATCGTCGAGTGAGTCGATCGTGCCAGGAGCGTGAGTCGCGCCACGGTTGGAGCGAGGACACCATGAGCCAAAAGATTCGGATTCGTTTGAAAGGCTACGACCATCGGCTCCTGGACCAGTCTGTCAAGGAGATTGTCGACACCGTGCGGCAGACAGGTGGCCGGGTTGCGGGGCCCGTTCCGTTACCAACTCGTATCGAACGGTTTACGGTCAATCGGTCGCCCCACGTGGACAAAAAATCGCGAGAGCAGTTCGAGATTCGAACACACAAGCGGCTCATCGACATCTTAGACCCGACACCACAGACAATGGATGCACTGGGAAAATTGGAGCTTGCGGCTGGCGTAGACGTGGAGATCAAGCTGGCGTGAGGCAGGGCGGTAGCCAGGTCCAGGTGTTTGCGTGAATGGAAAATGCGTAGGCAGAAGGTGACGGCGCCATGACGGGCTTAATTGGACAGAAACTGGGGATGACCCAGGTGTTCGACGCAAGTGGCCGACTGGTCCCCGTGACGGTCCTGCGTGTCGGACCGTGTAGCGTGGTGCAAATCAAAACACCTGCTCACGACGGATACGCGGCCGTGCAATTGGGGTTCGGCGAACAGAAGGCGCATCGAGTGAGCAAGGCGTACCGAGGTCACTGCTTGCGCGTTCCCGGAGAAAAAATCTTTCGAGTTTTGCGGGAGTTTCCGGCAGACCCGACTAAGGAGTACCAGGTGGGACAGGAGCTGCGCGTAGAGCAGATTTTTAAGTCCGGCGACTTTGTGGACGTGACCGGTACTTCAAAAGGGCGTGGATTTGCCGGGGTCATGAAACGCCACGGGTTCGGCGGATTCCCCGGAAGTCATGGTACGCACGAATACTTTCGCCACGGCGGATCTATCGGTAACCGTTCTTTCCCGGGCCGGGTCTTCAAGGGAAAACGAATGGCTGGTCACTACGGGGCAGAACGGGTGACCGTTCAAAACTTGCGGGTTTTCGCGGTGCACCCAGAGGACAATTTGTTGCTTGTCCAAGGTGCTGTTCCGGGTCCAAGGGGTGGCCTCGTGCTGGTTCGCCGAGCCGTCAAGAAACAGGAGGTGGGCGGTGTCTGAACTGGCAAGCTTGCCGTTGGTCACGCCGGATCGCACCCAGGTTGGGCAGGTTGAAGTGCGGGCCGATGTGTTTTCGGCTCCGGTGCGCCCTCATCTCTTGCACAGCGTGGTTCGGATGCAGCTAGCAAATCGCCGCGCGGGTACGCATTCCACGAAGACAAGGGGCGAAGTGAGTGGGGGCGGAAAAAAACCCTGGCGCCAGAAGGGTACTGGCAGAGCTCGTGCGGGTAGCATCCGATCCCCACTTTGGGTTGGTGGGGCGGTCGTGTTTGGGCCGAAACCGAGGGACTATTCTTACCGGATGCCGCACTCTGCACGCGTGCAGGCGCTACGTTCCGCTTTGTCCTACAAGGTCAAGGCGAACGAACTCATTGTGACGCCCGAAATCTCGCTGGAGCAACCCAAGACGCGTTTGTTGGTGGAGTTCCTGCGCCGATTTGGTCTCGAGAGCGTGTTGATTGTGTTGCCCGATCGAGACGAAACCATCGAGCGCGCAGGGCGAAACTTGCCGAACGTCAAGGTTGTGCCTGTAGCGGGGTTGAATGTGTACGACATTCTCCGCCACCGGAGCCTGCTGACCACACCTGAGGGGCTCAGAGCAATCGAGGGGAGATTAGGTTGACGATGCAAGCCACCGATGTGATTCGGACCGCATTGATCACCGAAAAGGGTACGCTCCTCCAGCAGGAGGGCAACCAGTACGTGTTTGCGGTGAACCCGAAGGCGAATAAGTTCCAGATCCGGAAAGCGGTGGAGGAACTTTTTAAGGTCAAGGTGGTCGACGTTCGGACAGCAAACTACCTCGGACAGGTCCGACGTGTGGGTAGAACCGTTGGACGCCGCGCGAGCTGGAAGAAAGCCTATGTCACGTTGGCCCCAGGGCATAAAATCGAACTCTTCGAAGTAGGTTAAGAACCATGCCAATTCGCCAGTACAAACCAACGTCGCCAGGTCGACGGTTCCAAACCGTGCTCGACTTTTCCGAGCTCACTCCGAAAGAGCCGGAGCGCTCTTTGCTCGAACCGAAGAAGAGTTCTGGTGGAAGAAACGCACTTGGCCGTATGACCGTACGGCACAGGGGTGGTGGGCACAAGCGGCTTTATCGGGTGATCGATTTCCGGCGTGACAAGACAAATGTGCCAGGCAAAGTTGCGGCGATCGAGTACGACCCAAACCGATCCGCGCGCATCGCGCTTGTGCATTATGCCGATGGTGAGAAGCGGTACATGTTGGCCCCGCTTGGTCTAACCGTGGGGCAGGAGGTCATGGCGGGTCCAAATGCCGATGTGCGCGTGGGCAACTGCCTGCCGCTCCAGAACATACCCACCGGCACCATTGTGCATAATGTGGAGCTGAAGCCAGGTCGGGGTGGCCAGCTCGGGAGGAGCGCAGGTGCCGCCATTCAGTTGATGGCCAAGGAGGGGGATCGAGCTTTGCTGAAGCTCCCCTCCGGAGAACTACGGTATGTGAGAATCGAGTGCCGCGCGACAGTCGGACAAGTGGGCAATGTGGATCACGAGAACGTTTCGATCGGCAAAGCCGGTCGGTCCCGTTGGCTTGGGCGCCGGCCGCACGTGCGGGGAATCGCGATGAACCCTGTCGACCATCCGCACGGGGGCGGTGAGGGGCGCTCCAAGGGAAACCACCCGCAATCACCTTGGGGTCAGCCGGCAAAGGGATACAAAACTCGACGAAATAAGCGAACCGATCGTTTTATTGTCAAACGGCGAAACGCGTAGGCTCGGACACCTAGGGAAGGGTATTGCAGTGGCACGCTCTCTCAAAAAAGGCCCGTTTATTGACGACCACCTGCTCCGAAAAGTGCAGGCGCTGAATCAGGAGCGCAAAAAACAGCCCATCAAGACTTGGTCCCGGCGTTCTACAATCAGTCCTGAAATGGTGGGACACACGTTTTTAGTTCACAATGGAAGAAAGTTCGTGCCGGTGTTCGTCACGGAGAACATGGTGGGCCATAAGCTGGGCGAGTTCGCCCCGACCCGGACGTTTCACGGCCATGCCGGCGACCGAAAGGCCGAGGTCAAGAAGTAAGAATCGAGGTGTCTCGTCATGGAAGCTCGATGCGTTGTACGATACTTGCGGATCTCGCCACGAAAGTTGCGCTTGGTCGCCGATCTTGTGCGAGGCCAGCAAGTTGGCAAGGCGCTGCAAGTACTTCAGTTTACTCCAAAGCGCGGGGCGCGGTTCTTGGCGAAAGCTGTGCGGGCGGCAGTGGCCAACGTCGAGCAGCTGGAAAGAGGCGTGGACGTGGACAGCCTCGTAATCAAGTCTGTCGTGGTTGACGGCGGTCCAACGTTGAAGCGCTTTTTACCAAGGGCACATGGGCGAGCAACTCCTATTCGGAAAAGGACAAGCCACCTGACGGTCGTTGTCGCTGATCAGGCTTCGTCAACGAGGTGATTGCGTTATGGGTCAGAAAGTTCACCCCAAAGGATTTCGGCTCGGAATTATAGAGCAGTGGGAGTCGCGTTGGTTTGCGAAGAAGGATTACGCAGACTGGCTGCACGAAGATCTGCGGTTGCGGAAGTTTTTGAAGGACAAGCTTTCCCAAGCCGGGATCTCGCAAATCGAGATCGAGCGCTTTGCCAATAAGCTGCGAGTGAACATTCACACTGCGCGTCCTGGGATTGTGATCGGCAAAAAAGGTGCCGAGATCGAGAAATTGAAACAGGATATCTTCCAGCTGACCAAGAAAGAGCCGATTGTCAATGTTCATGAGGTGCGGCGACCTGATCTTGAGGGCCAGCTGGTTGCCGAAAATGTTGCGCTGCAGTTGCAGCGACGCGTGGCATTTCGAAGAGCCATGAAGGAGGCCGTGAGCCGAGCCATGCGGATGGGTGCGCAAGGCGTGAAAATCCAGTGCTCTGGGCGGTTGGCCGGTGCTGAAATCGCTAGAACGGAGTGGTATCGCGAAGGGCGCGTTCCGCTGCACACCTTGCGGGCTCGGATCAGCTACGGGTTTGCCGAGGCCAAAACAACCTACGGGGTGATCGGTATCAAAGCCTGGATTTTCCGCGGCGAGGTCCTGTCACGTGAGGAAAACCCGATGTTTGGTCAAGTTGCCTCCAGTAGTTGAGGGCTAGCTGCCGGTCGTTTTGGGAGACTCTAATGTTAGCGCCGAAGAAAACGAAGTATCGTAAGCAACAGAGAGGACGTCGTCGGGGCACGGCCTGGCGGGGTTGCACTCTGGCGTTTGGGGACTTTGGTTTGCAAGCGACCGGACGGGGCTGGGTGACTGCTCGAGAAATCGAAGCTGCACGTGTTGCCCTGACGAGGCACATCAAGCGTGGAGGCCGGGTTTGGGTTCGGGTGTTCCCGGACAAGCCTGTGACAAAAAAACCTGCTGAAACCCGCATGGGCAAGGGAAAAGGTTCACCAGAAATGTGGGTCGCGGTGGTGAAGCCGGGTCGAATGCTCTTCGAAATGGAAGGGGTCCCCGAACCGGTAGCGCGAGAGGCGTTTCGACTCGCGGCTCACAAGCTCTCTGTGAGTACGCAGTTTCGGTCCCGAACAGCCTCGGTGGTGGGGTGACGCGATGCGGCCAAAGGAACTTCGGGAAATGCCCGTTGCTGAGCTACAAGCAAAACTGCAGGAACTTCGTGAACGGTTGGTAGCGTTGCGACTGAAAAAACGCGTTGGTGGCTTGGAAAGTCCCGCGCTCTTACGGGCTACTCGGCGGGATATCGCGCGGGTTCTAACGATCCTCAAGGAACGGCAAGAAAAGAAATGACCAGCGAAACAAAGCAATCTCCTCGTGGCCGACGCAAAACACGCGAAGGCATCGTTGTTAGCGACAAAATGGATAAGACCGTAGTTGTCGTGGTCGAGCGATTGGTACAGCACCCGAAGTACAAGAAACGTGTCCGGCGACGAGCTCGCGTAAAGGCACACGATCCCCGCAACGAATGTCGTGTTGGCGACCGAGTGCTAATCCGCGAAACTCGGCCTTTGAGTCGCGAAAAACGCTGGACCGTGAGTCGGATCTTAGAGCGGGCTCAAGTCGGGTAGTTGCGACAGCATTGGGAATGGAGAGGCAACAATGGTGCAGGCGGAAACAATCTTGGATGTGGCAGATAACTCTGGAGCTCGAAAGGTGCTCTGCATCAAAGTGCTCGGCGGAACGCGCCGTCGTTATGCCACGGTCGGGGACATCATTGTGGTGTCGGTGAAAGAGGCCGTGCCCAATGGCAAAGTCAAGAAGGGCGACGTGGCCAAAGCCGTGGTGGTTCGAACAGCCAAGGAGGTTGGGAGGCCGGACGGCTCCTACATTAAGTTCGATACCAACTCGGCCGTGCTGATCGACAACCAGCGTGAGCCAATTGGTACGCGAATTTTTGGACCGGTCGCCCGTGAACTGCGGGCCAAAAAATTCATGAAGATTTTGTCGCTTGCACCAGAAGTCATCTAACAGAGAAACAGCAATGGCAGCGAAAATCAAAAAGGGCGACCTTGTAATGGTCATTGCGGGGAAGGAACGAGGCAAGACCGGTCGTGTCTTGCGCTGTGACCCGCAAAAGGCAGTGGTGCTCATCGAGCGGCTGAACACGGTCAAGCGCCACCTTCGGGCTCGGGGACCGCGCGCGCAGCAGGGGATCATCGAGAAGGAGGCGCCAATCCATATCTCGAACGTCATGTTGATGTGCGACCGCTGCAATGCACCGGTGCGGGTTGGGTTCAAACGGGACGCCGAGGGGCGTCTAGTCAGGATTTGCCGGCGTTGCAAAGAACAGTTGGATGTTTGAGAGTGACCTATGCGTTCCCGATTGCATGAACGGTACGAGAAAGAGGTTGTACCGAAGCTCATGAAGGAGCTCGGGTATAAAAACCGGTTCCAAGTTCCGCGGCTCGAGAAAATCGTGATCAACGTGGGGCTGGGAGAAGCCACCCAAAACGCAAAATTGCTGGAGGCCGCGATGGAGGAGCTTGCGGCGGTAACCGGTCAAAAGCCGGTCGCGACCCGGGCGCGCAAAGCCATCGCGAACTTCAAACTTCGCAAGGGGATGGCTATTGGCTGCATGGTGACGTTGCGAGGCGAGCGGATGTACGAGTTCTTCGACCGCCTCGTAAACGTAGCCCTACCACGGGTCCGCGATTTTAAGGGGGTTTCGGATCGTTCCTTCGACGGTCGGGGAAACTACTCGCTTGGGATCCGCGAACAAATTATTTTCCCCGAGATCGATCTGGACAAGGTGGAGAAGGTGCACGGTCTCACGGTTTGCATCGGGACGACCGCGCGCACAGACGCTGAAGCGCGCACCTTGCTGCGTGAGCTTGGCATGCCATTTCGTGCATAAAGAGGTTTACCTATGGCTAGAAAGTGTCTGAGAATTAAAGCGCAGCGAACGCCGAAATTTCGGGTGCGCGCGCGAAACCGCTGTCCGCGATGTGGCCGGCCGCGCGCATTCTACCGCCGCTTCAAACTCTGTCGGCTCTGTTTGCGAGATTTGGCGCGGAAAGGGGAGATCCCTGGCTTAATCAAAGCGAGCTGGTGAGGTGCTCGACATGATGACCGATCCAATCGCAGATATGCTAACGCGCATTCGCAACGCCTCGGCTGCCCGAAAGGAGTCGGTGGATATTCCCTGGTCCAAGCTAAAGGAAAAGATCTTGCGCATCTTGCGGGACGAAGGATTTGTTGGAGAGTGCATCAACATTCAGGTCGATGGGAAGCCTTGGCTTAGGGTTGTGTTGCGTTACGACGAGCAAAAGCGCCCCGTGATTAATGGCTTGCGTCGGGTGAGCAAACCCGGGTTGAGGGTGTATGTTGGGGTGGACGAAATCCCCTTGGTCCGCCAGGGTTTGGGGGTCTCCATCCTTTCGACCCCAGCCGGCGTACTCACGGATCGTCAGGCTCGACAAAAGCATGTAGGCGGCGAGCTGCTTTGTTCTGTGTGGTGAGCAATCGATATGTCGCGTATTGGCAAGCAACCGATTGAGATTCCTCAGGGCGTTCGGGTGGCGATCGAAGGCTCAAAGGTCACGGTGACCGGTCCGAAAGGCACCTTGGGCCAAGATCTCCCTCCAGGCGTGAAGGCCGAACTTGACGGCAACGTACTCCGCGTGGTTCGCCTCGACGATTCGCGTCGCTCCCGGGCGATGCATGGCTTGGCGCAACGTCTTCTGGCCAATGCAGTTACCGGTGTTTCCCGGGGATTTTCGAAAACCTTGGAAATCGTTGGCGTGGGGTATCGTGTCGAGCCTCGGGGACAGGCATTATATTTCACACTCGGTTACTCTCACCCCATCCTGTTTCAGTTGCCCGAAGGAATTACAGGGAAAGTGGAGCGGCAAACTGTGCTCACGCTTGAGGGGATTGATAAGCAGCTCCTGGGGCAGTGTGCCGCGATGATCCGTAGCCTTCGTCCACCGGAGCCGTACAAAGGAAAAGGGATCCGCTACCAGAACGAAGTCTTGCGCCGCAAAGCTGGGAAGGCTGCTGGAGCAGGAGGTTGATGCTGATGGCGTTGGCAAAAAAAGTGTTGGCACGGTATCGCCGACAGGCGCGGGTGAGGAAAAAGGTTCGTGGTACGGACACCAAGCCACGCTTGTGTGTCTTCCGAAGCAACAAGCATACGTACGTCCAGGTAATTTCGGATCAAAGTGGCAGGACACTGGCTGCGGCCTCGACGCTCTCTCCCGAACTGCGTGATTTGGACAAGACGGGCAACAAAGACGCGGCGAAGCGCGTGGGCGAGCTGATCGGGCGGAAGTGCAAAGAGCTCGGCATCGAAACGGTTGTGTTCGACCGAAATGGTTTTCTTTACCACGGGAGAGTTCGGGCCGTTGCAGAGGGTGCCCGCGAGGCCGGCCTCAAGTTTTGACCCGCGGACGAGTCGCGAGGAGTCCAGAAGATGGCGTTTAGAGTCAGAGAACGGCCCGAATTAAGCGGAACGGACCTGCGCGAGCGAGTGGTCTCGATCAATCGTGTCGCGAAGGTCGTAAAAGGTGGGCGTCGGTTCAGTTTCAGTGCGTTGGTTGTTGTGGGAGACGAGCGCGGCCACGTCGGCTTTGGGCTTGGGAAGGCAAACGAGGTTCCCGAGGCGATTCGCAAGGCAGTCGAGGCTGCCAAAAAGAACCTCATTGAAGTCCCTATAACGGCGACCGGCTCCATTCCCTACGAGGTGGAAGGACATTTTGGTTCTGGGCATGTGGTGATGCGTCCGGCCGGCGAAGGTACGGGGGTGATCGCGGGTGCGGGAGTGCGTGCAGTGGTCGAGTTGGCTGGAGTCAAGAACGTGTTGACAAAATGTATTGGCTCCAACAATGCGCACAACGTCGTAAAAGCTGCATTCGATGCTCTCGCGCAGCTGCGCAGCCCCGAAGAGCTTCTCAGGCTGAGAGGAAAACTCGGTGACGCGCCTGCAAGTGAGGTAGTCAATGGGTGAATCGGAGCGCATTCGAGTTCGGTTGGTGCGTAGTCCCATTGGGACCACACAGCGGCAGCGTCAGACATTGAAAGCGTTAGGGCTCACGCGAGTGGGTAAAGTTGCGTCTCTTGTAGCCAATCGGGCGGTGCTTGGACGTATCGCCGCGGTTCGCCACCTAGTCGAGGTCGAACATGAAAGTTGACTTGTCCAACCTGCGACCCAAGGCGGGATCAGTACGGCCACGCAAGCGCGTTGGTCGCGGACCTGGTTCAGGACACGGGAAAACGTCGGGCCGCGGGCACAAGGGACGCAAATCTCGGTCTGGTGGAACCACGCCACCTGGATACGAGGGGGGGCAGATGCCCCTCCAAAGAAGGCTCCCCAAACGCGGCTTTCGGAACCCGGCTCGGCAAGAGTTTTCCGAGGTCAATCTCTCTGCATTGGACGCGAAGTTTTCCGCTGGAGCGGTCGTCGACCCAGCATCTTTGGCGGAAACAGGGTTGGTCCGGAAGAAGAACACGCCGGTGAAAGTCTTGGCAAAAGGTTCGGTCACCAAACCGCTGACAGTTCGGGCGCATGCCTTCAGTGCCAAGGCGAAGCAGCTGATCGAGGCGGCTGGCGGAACGGTCGAGGTCATTTAGGGTGTTCCAAGGATTTCAGAACGTACCGCGAATTCCGGAGCTCCGCCGCCGGGTGGGCTTTACCCTGCTCATGTTGGCCGTGTACCGCATTGGGGTTCACGTGCCCACACCAGGTGTCGATGGAAAGGCTCTTGCTGATTTCTTTGCCCAAATGACCAACTCCATGGTGGGCATGGTGAACATGCTCTCTGGAGGAGCATTGGAGCGCTTTTCCATTTTTGCTTTGGGAGTAATGCCGTACATCAGCGCTTCCATCATCCTACAGCTCCTCACAGTCGTCGTGCCTTACCTGGAGCGCCTGTCGAAAGAGGGCGAGGTGGGCCGCCGGAAAATCACCCAGTACACACGCTATGGTACCGTGCTGTTGGCCCTCATTCAGGGAACCTTCATCAGCGTGGGATTGGAGCAGTTGACTTCTCCTGGCGGTAGCCCGGTTGTGTACAATCCGGGATGGTCGTTCAGACTCCTAACCGTCCTGACCTTGACGACGGGAACCGTGTTCTTGATGTGGGTCGGAGAGCAAATCTCCGAGCGGGGAATCGGGAACGGAATCTCGCTGATCATCTTCACTGGTATCGTTGCTGGGCTCCCCTCGGCCGCAGCGACCGTGATCGAATTTGTGCGAGAGGGGGAGATGGGGATCCTCGTCGTCGTCGCGCTGCTGGCCTTCATGGTGGCGGTGGTTGCGTTCATCATTTTCATGGAGCGCGCGCAACGAAGAATCCCGGTCCACTATGCAAAGCGAGTGGTCGGACGCAGAGTCTATGGCGGGCAGAGTTCCCACTTGCCGCTCAAGCTGAATACCGCTGGGGTCATTCCGCCGATTTTTGCAAGTTCGTTGCTTGGGTTCCCCGCAACGATCGCCGGGTTCGTGGATCGGCCGTGGGCTCGGGCAGTACAAAATTGGCTGGTACCCGGTAGCTTTGTCTACGACGTTTTTTACGTCGCCTTGATCATTTTCTTTTGTTACTTTTACACGGCCGTAACGTTCAACACAAACGATGTGGCCGATAACATGAAAAAGTTCGGAGGCTACATCCCTGGGATCCGTCCCGGAGCGCGTACCGCAGAGTATATCGACCGAATTCTGGCTAGGATTACGCTGGTTGGCGCGTTGTACGTTTCTGCTGTTTGCGTGTTGCCGACCATTTTAATTCAGCGGTTCAATGTTCCCTTTTACTTTGGGGGAACGGCCCTTCTCATCGTCATTGGCGTTGCCCTGGATACTGTGGCCCAGATCGAGACCCACATGCTCACGCGTAGCTACCAAGGGTTCATGAGACGCGGGAGAATCAAAGGGCGGCGAGAGTAGTCGTGGCATGAATGCCGCCAACGGGCCAGCCGTAAGGTGCTTCAGTGGGCACACATGCTGGAAGCGGGTAGCAAACTGCTAAGTTCGGTGCCGTGGTGAAGATTAAAACGAGCGAACAAGTGAAAGCGATGCGGCGAGCAGGGCAGATTGTTGCTCGCGTGCTTGAAGAGCTGCGTAGTCAAGTTCGGCCAGGCATTACAACCGCCGAGCTCGACGCGATCGCCGAAGATTGGACTTACCGGCTTGGAGCCGTTCCTGCATTCAAGGGCTACGAAGTTGCCGGAAGGAAATACCCAGCTTCGCTGTGTATTTCCGTGAACGAGGAGGTTGTACACGGGATTCCAAGCAAGTCTCGACGTCTCCAAGAAGGAGATATCGTGGGCTTGGACTTCGGGGTTCGGTTTCAAGGCGTATACGGCGATGCAGCGATTACGGTCGCCGTTGGAAGCACGGACGATGAGTCGGTTCGGCTCATGAAAACTGCGGAAGAAGCACTGATGGCGGGAATCCAGGAGGCTCGTGCTGGCCGACGCGTCGGCGACATCTCTGCCGCGATTCAGGAAACGATCGAAAGCGCGGGATTCTCGGTGGTGCGGCAATTCGTCGGGCACGGAATCGGCGAGCGCTTGCACGAAGACCCGCAAGTGCCGAACTTCGGACGACGTGACCGGGGCGAGCGGTTAGTGGAGGGGATGGCGTTAGCCATCGAGCCGATGGTGAATGCGGGGTCTTGGGAGGTCGAAATCTTGCAAGACGGATGGACGGCTGTTACACGCGACGGTCGTCGTTCCGCTCATTTTGAGCACTCCGTGCTCATTACGAACAACGGGCCTGAAGTGCTCACACGCCTGTAACAGTCAGGTCGAGTAGCCATTACGGCTGTGGAGGAAGTGACGGTGAAAGTTCGAGCTTCTGTGAAAGCAATTTGTAAAAAATGCAAAATCATTCGCCGCGAAGGGGTGGTTCGCGTGATTTGCGAAAACCCGCGCCACAAGCAGCGGCAGGGGTAAGAAGGAGCCTAGGGAACAATGGCTAGAATTGCTGGGGTAGACCTACCCCGTAACAAACGGCTCGAAGTTGCCCTGACATACATCTATGGGATCGGCCGGTCGACTTCCCAAAAGATCCTCCTGGAGGCCGGTGTTCCCTTTGACCGGAAAACGGACGAGTTATCGGATGAAGAGCTTGTTCGGCTGCGCCAGATCATCGATACGAAATATAAGGTGGAGGGCGATCTCCGTCGTGAGGTGGCTCAGAACATCAAACGGTTGATGGATATCAACTGTTACCGAGGGATTCGGCATCGGCGCAACCTACCGGTTCGGGGGCAGCGGACCCATACGAACGCCCGGACGCGGAAGGGGCCCCGCCGAACAGTTGCTGGAAAGAAACCACCTCCTCCAAAGGGTTAACGACAACTTCTCTGCATGTTGGAGACAATGATGGCGAAGGCAGAAGCCAGTACAAAAACCAGTGCGGAACGGACTACCGGGGCGCGGCGCAAGCGAGCAAAAAAAACGGTGCCCGAAGGAATCGTTCATATCCACTCCACGTTCAACAATACGATCGTTTCGATCACTGACCCGGTAGGAAACGTGGTTGCCTGGGCTAGTGCCGGGACGGTTGGGTTCAAGGGCTCCCGGAAGGGGACACCGTTTGCTGCTCAGCTAGCCGCGGAAAGTGCAGCGCGAAAAGCTGCTGACTTGGGGATGCGTACGGTCCAGGTGCATGTAAAGGGCCCAGGTGCAGGCCGCGAGTCTGCGCTTCGAGCCCTCCAAAATTCGGGTTTTTCGATCACGGTCATCAAGGATGTGACCCCGATCCCACACAACGGCTGTCGGCCGCCCAAACGCCGCAGAGTGTGACGTGTGGGCTCTGAGTACTCGAGGAGGAATCAGGATTGGCTCGTTATAGGGACCCAGTTTGTCGGCTTTGTCGCCGCGAAGGAATGAAACTGTTTCTGAAAGGGGAGCGTTGTTACTCGGACAAGTGCGCCTTGGAGCGGCGTAACTATCCGCCTGGCCAGCACGGTCAGGCACGCGCGAAGCATTCGGAGTATGCAATGCAACTCCGGGAAAAGCAGAAATTGAAGCGCATGTACGGTCTTCTGGAGGGGCAGTTCAAGCGTTATTTCGAATTGGCCGAGCGCAGCCGAGAAATAACAGGCGATCGACTGCTGCAGATTCTGGAGCAACGGCTCGACAACATGGTGTATCGCTTGGGTTTTGCCCGATCGCGAGCAGAAGCCCGGCAACTCGTGCGTCATGGGCATTTTCTTGTCGACGGAAAACGGGTTAACATTCCTTCGTACTTGGTGAAACCGGGGCAAACGATTACGGTACGAGAAAAAAGTCGCCAGCTGTTACCCATCCAGCAGGCCCTCGAGGTTGCGCAGCGTCGGGGCGTGCCGGAATGGCTGGAACTGGATGCGGCGAATTTCACCGGCAGGGTTCGAGCCTTGCCAACGAGGCAGGAAATACCTGTACAGGTGAACGAGAAACTGGTGGTCGAGCTCTACTCCAAATAGCTGGGAACACGATTTCAGCGAGAAGCTCGAGGAGGCCTAGGAAAAAATGCTGCCACAACAGAATTGGCGTGGTTTGATCAAGCCGAAGAAGCTCGAGGCGGAGTCGAAGGAGCTCACAGCAACCTACGGCAAATTCGTGGCCGAGCCGCTGGAACGAGGGTTCGGCATCACGTTGGGCAACGCTTTAAGGCGCGTTTTGCTGTCGTCTCTCCAGGGATGCGCAGTGACTTCGGTCCGCATCGAGGGCGTGCTCCACGAGTTTTCGACGCTACCTGGCGTTCGAGAAGATGTGGCCGATATTATTTTGAATTTGAAAGAGGTCCGATTTCGCTTAACGGAAGGTCACGAGGCTAGTGCCAAGATCGACGTAAAAGGCGAAAAGGTCGTCACGGCCGCGGATATCCTCTCGGGGCCGTACCTCGAGGTGCTCAACCCTGAGCAGCACATTGCCACCCTTTCGAGGGACGGGCGACTCCAGATGGACCTGACGATCAAGTTGGGGCGCGGTTACGTACCTGCCGAGCGGAACAAAGAAGAAGGAGCGCCCATCGGCACGATCCCTGTCGATGCAGTGTTCTCACCGATCCGGAAAGTAAATTACACGGTGACAAACGCCCGCGTCGCTCAGCGTACGGATTACGATCGGCTTACCCTGGAAGTGTGGACCGACGGAAGCGTAAAGCCCGATGACGCAGTGGCTTACGCAGCTCGTATTTTACAAGACCAGCTCGCGATTTTTATCAATTTCGAAGAAGCCCCTTCTGTCGAGGAGGTCAAGGAGGCGCCCAAACGCCCCGAGTTCAACGAAAACCTTTTCCGAAGCGTTGCCGAACTAGACCTCTCTGTGCGCGCCGCGAACTGCCTGCAGAACGCTGGAATCAAGTACATTGGAGAACTCGTGCAGAAGACCGAGCAGGAAATGCTGAAGACGAAGAACTTCGGGCGGAAGTCCTTGAACGAAATCAAGGAAATCCTGCGCCAAATGGGTTTGGAGTTAGGCATGAAGCTCGAGAACTTCCCCTCGCGCGCGGAACTGGACGCTCGGTGGGCCCGGGAGAAGGAAAGTGCGTGATCCACTCCTAGGCACGGGTTCGATAGGGAGCGACGTGTCATGAGGCATCTCAAAGCAGGTCGAAAGCTCAACCGTACAAAAGCGCACCGGAAAGCCCTTTTTAGGAATTTGGCAACGGCGCTGGTGGAAAAAGAACAGATCAAGACCACCGATGCCAAGGCGAAGGAGCTTCGTCGGATCGTGGACCGCCTAGTGACCCTCGGCAAGCGTGGAACCCTGCACGCTCGCCGACAAGCTGCGGCGTTTCTTCGGACTCGGGCGGCGGTGAGGAAACTGTTCGACGAGCTAGCCCCCAGGTTTAGTCAGCGGAATGGTGGCTACACTCGCGTGCTTAAATTTCAGCGACGTGCCGGAGACGCCGCGCCTCTCTCCATCGTAGAGTTCACGGAGCGCACTGAGAGTGGTGTTCCCGCGCCCCAGCAAAAGAGGGCGGGTACAAAAAAGCCAGCGGAGTCGTAGGCTTTTCCGGCCGCATGGCGGAAACCAGCGTTGGCGCTGCCGCCCGCGGACGGCAGCGCCGGCTGCGCGCCGGACGTTGGTATTTGCCGCGCGGCCGGGCTTCACTGACCGTTCTCGGTAGAGTTTTGCCGGAGTAACACGTAAACCAGGTCTGCTACCGAGAGCCTACCGTCCCGATTGGTGTCTGCGCTTCGTGGAAGCGCCTGGGGGTGGAAAAGCTGTCTCAAAACCAAGCCCAGATCTCGGGGCGTGACTCGCCCGTCAGCATTTACGTCGGCTGCATCCCAAGCTGGCGGGAGAGTAGGCGACGCTGTTGGCGTGAGTGTAGGGACCGGGGTAAGCGTCCCGGTTTCAGTGGCTGTTGGAGTAAACGCTGGGCTAGGGGTGAAGGTCTCCGTTGCGGTTAGACTAGGTAGGGGCGTGAACGTAGGAGTCGCAGTTCCGCTGGGAGTCGCTGTGTAAGTCGGAGGCTTTGTTGCTGAGGGGGTAGACGATGGTGAGGCCGTTGCCGTCCAAGTTCGGGTTGGTGGGGCGGAGGTCGTTGGTGTAACTGTGACCTGTGGTGTTGCGGTGCTGCTAAGCTGTCTCGTTGCAGTTGCGGTTGGCGTTGTTGTGGCAGTTCTCGTTGGGGAGGTCGTTTGAGTAGGAGTTTGGGTCGGTGTGAACGACCGCGTGACTGACGCCGTCACTGTGAACGAGGGAGACGGAGAGTGCGACGGAGAGACCGTCGGGCTCGGTGTCTTCGAGAAGGTCGCCGTTGCCGTTGCCGAAGGGGTGTGTGTTCGCGTGGCAGTCGTTGTCGGCGTGGGCGTTGGTGTCGAAGTAGGCGTGTGACTGGCAGTTGGTGTCGCGGATGGAGTCGCTGTTGCTGTAGGAGATGGCGTCGCAACCGGGACGAACTCCGTCGGAGAAGGCGAGGGCTCGACTGTTGGTGAAACCGCGGCAGTAGGGGTTAGCGTGGGGGTTGGGCTCGCTGTCGTGTCCGGGCCCGGTGACTCCGGCGCCGTTGGTGTTGGGGAAGGAGGGGGGGGCGATTCGGTGGGAGAGGGCTCCCCGGTTCGAGCTACGGAGGCGGTCGGCGTAGCAGAAGCCGTCGGAGTTCCTGTTTCCCCGAACCGTGGTGTTCGCGTGGTCCCCGTGAACGTCCTGGTGGGAGTGTGTGTGGGGTACGGAGTCTGAGTTGGGGTCGAAGTGCGGGTCGGGGTTTGAGTCCGCGTATGAGAAGCGGTAGCCGATGCGGTAAAAGACCGCGTAACGGTCGGGGTTGCAGTTGTCGTGGGAGTAAACGTCCGGGTAGGAGACGCCGTAGAGGTATGTGTTCGAGTAGCTGTTCGCGTAGGCGTTGCGGACGCGGGCGGGGTTGGTGATGCGGAAGGTGTCCGCGAGGGCGTTGTCGTCCGTGAAGGACTGGGTGTGGCAGTGTTCGTTGGTGGTGGTGAGGCCGTAAACGTCGACGAGGGCGTTGCCGTTGCAGTAAGTGAAGGAGTGCGTGTGGTCGAGGGAGTTCGCGTCGTCGTCGGGGTAGGCGAGGGAGTGAGTGTAGGGGGCGGCGTGCGCGTGGGAGAAAACGTTTTGGTTTGTGTGGGCGTCGGAAAAGAAAACGCCAGCTGACTTACCCAGGTTCCCCAGCGGTCCTCGGGCGTTTCGGCGTACTCAACAAATGCCCAGAACGACCCGTCCAACGGATCCACTGCAATGCCGTTGTAATCACCCCAGCGATTCCGTCCTTGGGGATCGAGGAGAACGAATGGACCAAGCCCCTCGCGTAACATCTGGGCATCGGTGAACTGGTTGCGAGGGGCAGTCCGCAATTGACCTGCAGCCTGTGCAGAAACAAACCGGTTCTCACTGGATTGATTGTACGCCAGTACGGCGTTGTTTGCCTCATCGACAGCGATTGCGGGATAAAATGTATGTTCCCCTGGAAAACCGTGGAGCAGGTCCTGAAGGATCATGGTTGCCGGGAAGTTCGCTGTGGAGACCTCCCACAGTCGGATGGCAGCGACGAGCTGCTCCCCTAAACTGGCTCCTACGCTTCCCGCGAACCAAAGGCTCTCGTTGCGCCACACTGCCGATGTGATTCGTGGTCCGCCGGTTTCGATCCTAACCGAAGTTGCCGGCTGGCTTGCGTTTGGGGGCGCGAGGCACGGCGGAGGGACAACGAGCTCCCGCATGCTCAGGATTGGATCCCCGGTTTCCGGTAGGATTACTCGCCAAATGTTCAGTGCACAGGCCGCTGGAAAGCGAGAGTTCACCACGTAGCCCGCAGGTGCACGGCCGAAGGCCTGCGCAGCTTGGAGGTGGAATACAAGCGAGCCACTTGCTTGCAAGGGCCCGAGGTCGAAGTACGATACAGGTAGGCCTTCGAGCGCCGCAGCTTTCGGGACGACACGAATGCGTGCTCCCCGAAAATCGAGAAATTCAGCATCAAAAAAATTGCCTGTTAGATAAATGGCCCGATCGTCAGATCCAATCGAGGGAAGATCGACGAATTCGCGATTGCTAGGGTTCCCAGCCTCCAGCGCATAGTAGCGCCACTCGCCGGTAGCCGTGCTGTCAGCGGACACGGCCAGAAGGAAGTGCGAGGCGTAAGGCACACTCCGACGGGCCGCGACGGCAACCCAGAAGCGCCCCGCATCGAACATGGCCCGCGGATCCGTCAAAAAGTCCTCTGGTGCTGCGACCGGCCCGAAAAATTCGCCGAGCGACGTAGTCGCTAACACTTCCCCACGTCGATCGACAACCCGAACGGTGCCATTGGTAATCAGGAGGAGTTCTGTAGGACCGACCGCCAGCGTTGGATTAGGTGGATTTTTGTTATCGAAGCCGATGCCTAGAAAGCTTTGCCGCACACCAAGAGTGATCCCACTGCTGCTTGGAAGAACGGTTGCGGACTTGTTGAATTTGTGACTGGAACCAAACGGGACCGCTCGACGGGGTTCGACCGGAGTAGACCATCCCGCAGCCAAACAAGGCATCGCGTACAACAACAAGGCTGCCGAGTGGCCAACCAGCCGCACAAGCGACAACATTGGTTGGCCCACTTAGCAAGGGCAAGTAGTACGCGAAACAGATACGGACGAAGGCCACAAGCCGATTCGCTTTGCGCGATTGGCTTTGGAACCAGTTTTCAAGTTTTCGAGCCCAAAGAGTTGCCAGCAGGGGGGACTTTCTCGTAGAGACACTGGAAATTTCTGGACCGGGCGCGCGGGAGGGACGTTGATGGCAAAGTGGATCAAGCGATTCCTGTACACGATCGTGGTATGTTTCGCTGCCATGCTGTCTGGCTGCGGAGACGATGGAGAGCTCGCTGCTACTCCGAGCACCGACCCCATTGATCGGCTAGCGGTTTCAGAGACCTTTGTCGTGCCGGGGGTTGGGACCACGGTGGACGTGGTGTTTGACGATGTAGGCATGCCCCATGTTTACGCTCCCGACTTCAGTTCGGCCGTGTTCGTACAGGGGTACCTGACTGCGCAATTCCGTTTCTGGGAAATGGACGTGATCCGTCGCTTTGCGGAGGGGCGTTTGAGTGAGCTTTTCGGTAGGCTCACAATCTCTACCGACGCGCAAATGCGGACCTTGTTTACGACCCGAGACGGTCGGCGCTTGCACGTTGCCCTGTGGGAACACGTTCAACAAGTCGATCCTGAGGTCGCCCACCTGATTCAAGCGTACACGGCCGGGGTCAACGCTTGGTTGGCGGACTTGCGGGCGGGGCGGAATGGGGCGCACCTTCCGCCGGAGTATACATTACCGGCAGTCCTGGGATTCACCGCGGAGCAACTTGCCGACTGGCGGCCCGAAGACGTGTTGGCGGTGGCACGATTGCAAGCGTTCAGCCTTTCCGACTCCTCCGGAGACGAAATTCAACTTGCTCGGATCATGCAACGACTTCCTGAACCGCTTGTGAGAGACGTTTTCCGATTTGCTCCCGCTGCCCCCACGACTGTGTTAGCACCGCGTCAGCCGACGAACGCGCGGCACTGGTTGGAACGAGCCGCCCCGACCATCGGAATTCTACCCGAACCAAGCGTTTTGGATGAAGTGGCAGCGATGTTCGAGGAGCTTGCTTCCAATTTGCCTTTTGGTTCCAGGCGCCGCGGTGCCGGCAGCAACAACTGGATTGTTTCGCCTGGGCTATCGGCGAGTGGTCACGCGCTCCTAGCAAACGATCCACACCTCGCTTTGTTTAGTCCGCCTGTGTGGCACATGATTCACCTTTCCGCTGCTGCCACGCAAGACGACGTGGTGGGAGTGATCTTTCCTGGACTGCCGGGCGTGATCCTCGGGCACAACCGGTTCGGAGCGTGGGGGGCGACGACGGCTGGCTACGACGTCACGGATGTGTACGTGGAAACGCTCGCGACACCCGAGAACTATCCAGCTTCGCCTCGGAAGGTGCTCTTTCACGGTGATTGGGTTCCGGTTCTGCGAGTGGAGGAGCCGATCGTTGTGAGGGGGCGCCCGACGCCGATGATGTTGGTGATCGAGGTGGTCCCCCACCATGGACCGAACGTGCCCGATCCGAACCTGAATGACTCCATCGTCGGCTTGGGCGCGACCGGAATGACCGTGCGCTGGACGGGGCACGAGATCACGAACGATGCTCGTTTCCTGCTCGACTTGGGGCGCGCGCGCTCCGTTCAAGACTTCCGCAATGCGCTGCGTAACTTCTCTACGGGTGCGCAAAATTGGATTTGGGCCGATATTGAAGGGCATATTGCCTATTCGACGCAGGCGCTGATCCCGCAACGGCCGCGAGGAGTGGTGCCGTATCTGCCTGTCCCCGGCACCGGCGAGGCGGAGTGGCTCACCGACGATGCTGGTCGCACGCTGTGGCTGCCGTCCGACAAAATCCCGCAGGCAGTCGATCCCCCGGAAGGGTTTCTGGTAACCGCGAACAACGACCAAATTGGGGTGACGTTGGACAACGACCCATTGAACGATGAGGTGTACTTGGCTCCGTCGTTCGCGGAAGGATTCCGGGCACAGCGGGCTACCGAATTGCTGTCGAACGCAGCTGCAGTTCGCCCTGCTGGAGCGAAGCTGACCATGTCCGACATGTCACGGTACCAGTACGATCATAGTTCCAAAGAAGCAGTCCGGTTGCTCCCGTTTTTGTTCGAAGCGGCAGACAACCGTCCGGATTTGATCACGCAAGAAATGGCCGAGGCACTCGAGCGGCTTCGCGCGTGGTCTGTTGGGCGCGTCGACTCGCCACCCTGCGATACCGTATCGGGTGTCGATGCTCACGATTTTCGTGCTGACGTGCCTCCCCGAGCACGACCGGTTTCCGAGGAAGAACGGGCCGATGCGGTAGCCACGTCGATCTTTACCGGCTTCTTTACGCGACTCGCACGCTTGGTCTTCGCAGATGATTTTGCGGGGTCGGGCATCGGCGTTCCGGGCGGAGACGATGCGACCAAGGCCCTGCTGCATATTCTGGAAGATGTGGAACGAACGGATCCCGGTTTCCGGGTGTACACCTTGGGCGAGAACAACGAGAGCACATTGTGGGATTTGCGCGATACGCCGGAACGAGAGACACGCGATGAGATCCTGCTTCGAGCACTACGGGATGGACTGACCTTCATGGGAAACAAGTTCCAGACTTCGGACCAGTCACAGTGGCTTTGGGGGCAGATTCACCGCGTCCGATTTCAGCACTTCCTCGGTCAGGCTGGTCTGAATATTTTTGACCTAGGCCCTATTCCGGCGCCTGGTTACCGCTCGACGGTGAACCCGGCCGGGTTCAGCCTGAACTCCGATAATTTTGACTTTTCGAGCGGTCCGTCCATGCGGTTTGTGGTCGAACTGGATCCAAAGCAAATCAAGGCCGTGAACTCGTTGCCCGGCGGAAACAATGGAGACCCCGGGGGCACTGCCGATGACAACCGCTTCAATTTGATCCAGCCCGACCGCCACTTCGGCGACCTCATTCCGTTGTGGCTAAACGGGCAAACGTTTCCCGTGCGCTTTTACCGTTCGGATGTTGCGGCGGCGGCACGGCGGAAGGTTCGCTTTGTGCCGTCTGCTCGTTGAAATCACTCTTGGTTAGAAGGTCTCAACTTGCTTGCGTTCGGCCACGTGCCTGGACGGCCTGGCGGCGTTGTTCGATTTGCTCTGGCGTCAGACGCCTTGCGAACATCCGAGAGTGCTCGCTTTCCAGTACCCGTGCTTCTGAGTAGGAGAGTCCAAATCCTGCGTCGATGAGTTGTTTGTACGCGAAAACGAGTTCCTGATCGCACGAGAGAATGTCTTTGGCGAGACGCTCACACGTCGGAAGCAGCTCCCCGGGAGGTACCACGCGATTCACCAGCCCCCATTCGTAGGCAGTTTGCGCGTCAAGGAAGTTGCCGGTCAGAGATAACTCCTTTGCCCGATAAATTCCGATAAGCCTGGATAATTTCTGACTCAAACCCCATCCCGGCATGATGCCAACGCGTGCGTGGGTGTCGGCAAATCGGGCTTCGGTAGAAGCGACGAGGATGTCGCACGCAAGGGCGAGTTCGAACCCGCCGGTGATCGCGAAACCGTTAATTGCGCCGATCACCGGTTTCTCGCACCGCTCGATTGCGGAGACGACGTCCCCGTTGCTTACCGCGGATCTCGTCGCGGCCGGATCTGCAGAGCCAAGTTCCTTCAAGTCGAGCCCGGCGCAAAAAGCCCGTCCCGCTCCAGTAAGGATGACGACCCCTACGGCTGGGTCGTTGCGCACTCGGGTGAACGTCTCGACAAGGGAAACTCGAAGCTGCCGCGATAGTGCATTGAGCGCGTGTGGGCGGTTGAGCGTTACGCGCGCAACTCCATCTTTGAGTTCGAACAAAAGTAGCTCGGTTTCTTGCATTTTTGAGGACCCTCCTTCACGCACCTTCTGCAAGCACGTTAGCCGCCCACTTGATACATCGCTCGATCCTCCGGAGCGATTCCCTGGTCGAGTGCATGGCCTGTCGGCTTGCGTTGTACTCCCGAAAGAAGCAGGGACATCAGGTCTTCGGTCGTCCCCCCGGATCGCAGGACTTTGCGGACGTCGATCTCGTCGTCGTGGAGCAAGCATAGGTGGAGTTTGCCATCTGCCGTTAGCCGCATACGATTGCAGGATCCGCAGTATGGTTGGCTCACCGGGCTAATGAATCCAACCACGCCGCGGGCCCCAGGGAGCTGGTAGTTCACGGACTCGTCTGCAGGATGCAGTTTCGGAAGGAGTTGCAAAGGGCCCAACGCTTCTTCGATTCGCCGTTGAACCTCGAGGTTGGACAAGAAATGATGCAGCGCGATGCGCGCCTCTTCCCCACCACCTAACGGCATGAGCTCGATGAAACGGACATGCCATGCCCGCTCTAGCGTGAGGCGTGCGAGGTCTACTACGTCCATGTCGTTGTAACCGCGCGCAACGACAACGTTGAGCTTGATCGGGGTGAGCCCGGCCGCCTCGGCAGCCTCGATTCCGGCCCAGATTTCCTCGACCGTTCCGAAGCGCATGATGCGCTGGAGTCTGCCGGGATGCAGAGAGTCGAGGTGGATGTTGACACGCCTGAGTCCAGCCTTGCGCAAACCGTTTGCCAATCGGGGGAGCAGGATGCCGTTGGTGGTCATGGCGAGGTCCTGCAACCCGTCGATTTCGGCAAGCCGATAAACGATCTCTAAAAGGTCCGGACGGAGTGTGGGTTCTCCTCCGGTAATACGAACCCTGCGAAAGCCTAACGATACGGCGGCAGTTACCACCTGCTCGATTTCGTGCGGCGTGAGGAGTTGGTCCGGACGGGTCAACCGCACTCCTTGAATTGGCATGCAGTAGACACACCGTAGGTTGCAGTGATCGATCACAGAAACGCGGAGATAGTCAATTTGTCGGCCGAAACGGTCCGTAGGCATGTCGTGCTTCTCCTGTGGAATTGTCAGCGCTGAGTTCCACGCACCCAGAGCTTTCGAGCGTAAAACACCGGAATTCCAGCCAAAACGATCAACATCCCTGGCCAAGTATATCGCGGTTTCATCACCAGGAGATCCAACATGATCAACGCGGTCACGACAAGGTAGAGCGTTGGCAACCACGGGTACCCAGGCACTCGGTAGGGGCGCGGAAGCATCGGGTTTCGGCGGCGTAAGACGAGCACGGCACCTCCGGTCAATGCGTAAAACAACAGCGCTGCAAAAATTACGTAGTCGAGCAAGTCACCGTAGCTTCCGGATAACACAAGAACACTTGCCCAGAGACCTTGCACGACAAGCGCTGCGGCCGGAACTCGGCGCGTATTCAAGTAGCCAGCTGACGCAAAGAATAGGTGGTCCTTGGCCATCGCATAATACGCGCGAGCTCCTGCGAGAATCAGCCCGTTGGCGCAGCCAAACGTGGAAATCATGATTCCCGCAGCCATTGCGAGGTTCCCTACTGGACCGAACAGTGCTTCCATGGCTGCAGTGGCGACGCGGTCGTTCGTCGCGTGCTGAATGCCGCGTTCGATCGGGGTACTGCCGTTGGCGTTTCCCCAGTACGGGAGCACGCAAAGGTAGGCAATGTTCGCCAAGACGTACAATGACGTAACACCGGCAGCGCCAAGAACGAGGCTCGCTGGGATATTCCGGTGTGGTTGCTTGACCTCGGCCCCAGCAAACGTGACGTTATTCCACGCATCGGCGGAGAACAAGGCACCCACCATCGCTGCGCCAAACACTGGCAGCAGCTCGAACAACCGCACGTCCGTCTGACCCCAAAAGTTTGTCCAATTGCCGCGAGCTTGGTCCCAGGTGAGTCCCGCCCCACAGCCAATCAAGACCAGCACAAACAGCGTTCCCACCTTGGCTACGGTAAAAACGTTTTGTACCCAGCGTCCCGTGTGCACGCCGAGGCAGTTGGCCCAGGTGAGAAGAACGATGATGGAAATAGCGACCACCCGCTGGGCACTCAGCGCGAAAGCGGTTGTCGGGCCACCTCGATCCAAGGCCGGGAAAAAGACAGCGGAAAACTTTGCAAAGGCTACTGCCACAGCGGCAATCGTTCCGGTTTGAATCACCAGGAACAGTGTCCAACCGTAGAGGAAACCTACCAGCGGCCCGTAAGCTTCGCGCAGGTAGACGTACTGTCCTCCAGCGCGCGGCATTGCCGCCGCTAGCTCTCCGTAGGTCAGTGCACCAAGCACTGTCAGGACGGCGGTAGCCAACCACACTCCAAGGAGCCACGCTGGTCCGGGGAGAAGCCGAGCAATGTCTGCGCTTACGAGGAAGATGCCGGAACCAATCATGGAACCGGCCACAATGGCTGTGGCATCCCACAGCCCAAGTACGCGGACGAACTCGACGCGTGTCCTTTGGGCCCGCTCTGCGGCTGCAATGGTAGGATGTTCGGCCTGCTGCACGGTCAGTGGGATCGTCCTAGAGCTTGGGTTGCTCGGCCGGCGTAGTGTCGCGCTAGTCGGCTGTGGTGCCGGCTGTATGTGAAGTAAATTGCCAGGCCGATTGCGAGCCAGATAGCCAGTCGCATCCAGTTGTGACTGCCCAGGGAGAGCATCATGCCAAGATTGAAAAGAATTCCGAGAATCGGAACGAAGGGAAACAAAGGGGTGCGAAACGGTCGAGGCCGGTCCGGATGAGTGCGTCGCATGATGAGCACTGCGGCACACACCACGACGAACGCGAACAGAGTACCGATATTTACCATTTCGGCTAGCGCTTGGATTGGCAAGAGTGCGGCTACTGTCGCGACGACCAAGCCCGTAAGGATGGTCGAACGGTGCGGGGTACGGAATCGCGGGTGCACCTGGGCAAAGAAATGCTCGGGGAGGAGTCCGTCACGGGCCATGGCAAAGAACACCCGCGGTTGGGCGAGCATCAAGACGAGCAACACACTGGTGATCCCCGCAACAGCTCCGACGGAGATAATCAGCACAGCGGCATGGAAACCGTATCGCCCGAACGCCGCTGCAAGGGGCGCCTCCACGTCGATTTCGGTGTAGGGGACCATTCCCGTGAGCACTGCGGCAACGCCGATGTACAACCCGGTGCAAATTGCGAGCGAAGCAATGATTCCGATGGGGACGTCCCGTTGGGGGTTGCGTGCTTCCTCCGCCTGCGTCGATACGGAGTCGAACCCAATGTACGCGAAGAACACGTATGCCGCACCCGCGGCAACGCCTTTCCAACCAAACGGAAAAAACGGGGTCCAGTTGCCAGGATCGACGTAAAACGCACCGACTCCAATCACGAACAAGATTACGCCAAGCTTCAGGGCCACCATGGCGGCGTTGAACGTCGCGCTTTCCTTGATGCCCACCACCAACACCGCAGTAACGAGCAGCACGATGGCAGCTGCAGGCAGGTTAAACCACGCACCCGGAGTACTGAAAGGATCCGAGGTAATCTGAACTGGAAGCTGTAGCCCGAAAAGCTCGAGCAGGTGCAGGAAATACTTCGACCACCCGTGAGCGACAGTGGCCGATGCCATCCCGTACTCCAAAATCAGATCCCACCCGATGATCCACGCGAGAAGTTCTCCCAAGGTGGCGTAGGCGTAAGTGTAAGCGCTCCCAGCAACTGGGATCATCGCTGCGAACTCTGCGTAACAAAGAGCGGCGAATGCGCAGCCGAGCCCCGCAATCACGAACGACAAGATCAGTGCTGGTCCTGCGTACTCATGAGCTGCAAGTCCCGTAAGGACGAAAATACCTGCCCCGATGATCGCTCCGACTCCAAGGGAAGTGAGCGCCCAAGGGCCCAACGCTCTCCGGAGCCGGTTCTCGGACGCGAGATCGGCGTCCAACATGTGAATTGGTTTGACGCGGAACAATTGCTCCATCACACGCATAGAGTCCTCTTTCCCGATGCGCAAAATTGTTGGCTTTCTGGCCTAGACGCCGGGGTTATACAAGCAACAACACCAAAAGGCCGAGGAGAATTCGGTAGTAGGCAAAGGCCTGAAATGTGTGCCGTTCAACGAACCGCACAAAGGCAGCAACAACGACCAGAGCAGATAGAAAAGCGGTTCCAAAACCAATCGCCAGAGCCACCCCATCTCCAAAGGCAAGGTCGTGCCGTGCTTTATAAAAACTGAACAAGCTTGCGGCGCCAAGAGTGGGAATCGACAAGTAAAATGAAAACTGCGTTGCCGCGGGGCGGTTCAAGCCGACCAGCAACCCGCCAATGATCGTAGCTGCCGCGCGCGACATACCGGGGATGAGCGAAATCGTTTGTGCGACACCGATCCAAGCAGCCTGGCTCCAACTGATCTGTTCGATATTCGTTGTAGACGAAGCGTGGCTCTTTCGGTCGATTGCGAGCAGGAGAATGCCACCACCGATCAAAGCGATGGCCACCGTCGGCGGATTGAAAAGATGCGCTTCGATGAGGTGATGAAAGAAAAATCCGACCAGCGCCGCTGGCAAAAAGGCGAGCCCGGTCTTGGCGAATAAGCCCGCAGCTATGGCCTCCCGTGGGGCACGTCGAAGGAGGCTTCCCAAGTGCTGCCGGTACAGCCACACGATCGCCAAGATGGCGCCGAGCTGAATGAAGATCTCGAAAGTTGCCCGCTGGGGCTCGGGATAGTCAATGATTGCAGAGACGATGATCAAATGTCCGGTCGAAGAAATCGGTAAAAACTCGGTGACGCCCTCCACCACTCCAAGTACGAATGCCTTCCACCAAAGCATAGAGGGACTGTGCATAGACAGGACCGCAGGTGGTTCAAGCCCGGCCTATTGGTGGAATTCTGGAACATCGACACGCTGTGTGCTTTGACGTGTCTATGCATATTCGTGCTGTTTCCTTGGATGTAGGTTGGACCCTTGCCTACCCGCGCGAGTCCATGTGGGAGATCTTCGCGGATGTGTGTCGGGGCGCGGGGGTTGCGGTTTCCGCGGAGGAAACGGAATCGATGGTACGGTCGCTTTGGCTTGTCGGCCAACGCCGTGCAGAGGAACACCTGCGGAGCGGAGGCCAGTACTCGGATTCGGACGAGGAGTTTGCCGCCCAGTTTCGTTTTCTCGGACAATTAATTTTTGGTCAGCTTGGTGTCCGTGGAGACACCGAGACGCTCATGGAAGAGTTCTTTCGACGCTTTTGGCAGCCGGATCAGTGGCAAGTATTTCCCGACGCCTTGGATACAATCCGTACCCTGCGAGCCCTTGGGCTGCGTGTTGGCGTTTTGTCGAACGCGCCGTCAGACATGCCGAAGCTCTTGGATCGCCTCGGTATCTTACCGTACTTGGATTACGTGGTGATTTCTGCGCGCGAGGGCACGCGAAAGCCGGACCGGAGGATCTTTCAACGTGCGATCGAACTCGCTGGGGCTTCCTCCAATCAAGTGGTCCATGTCGGTGATATGTACGTAGAGGACGTCCTTGGCGGCCGACACGCTGGAGTGCATACGTTTTTGATTGAACGAGGAAAGCACGCACTGTTTCCAAACCACCCGGAATCCGAAGGCCGGAACTTGGCAGACCTGCGAGTCGTGAGGAGCCTCACCGAATTCGTCGACCGGGTCCGAGATCTGCTGTAGAGGCTCTTAGCGGTTGGCGACCTCTTCAGATCGGCGGCACGAGGCGACCGCAAATCTGTTCTGCAATTTTGGTGGCGAATGCCATGATGGTTTCCTGCGGGTTCACTCCTACGCAGGTAGGAAATAGGCTGCCGTCGGCGACGTAGAGGTTTTCTGTACCGTGAACTTTGCCGTCCAATCCAACTACGGCAGTGTTTGGCTTGGGGCCCATGCGACACGTTCCCACCGGGTGGAACGCCGCCAAATGCAAGTCGATCGGCTTCCAACGTGGGGAGGAAGAGAGAGGCTGCAGGTCGCGCGGGTGCGTCACGGATTCCAGCCCGGGCAGGTTCGTATGGACCCGCGTGGCCCCCGCAGCGAAGAAAATTTCTCCGACCAAGGCCATCCCACGGAGCAGGCGGGCCATGTCGAAGCGTCCAAGGTCGTAGCGGATCACCGGGGACCTTCTTGACCCCAAAAAGCGAACCTCGCCATGCGACGTATCGGAAACGAACAGACCAGCGGAAGCACGGAAAGGTAAATCAGCCAAAAAATCCTTGAGCTCCGGGCCTACAGCCTTGGCGGCGCTCAGTGCCATTGCGGGGTGGACCGTGGTGACCTCGATCATGACTCCATCGGACAAGTGCAGATGATCTACGTAGTAGGATTGTAGGGTGCCACGCCAATGGTAGAGCGGTTCAGGAAACGAAGCCGTCACCCCGACAGCTGGATGCAGCGCGAGGTTCTTCCCCAATTGGCCGCTTGCCTGGCCAAGATTGGCTCGCTGTAACAGCAGTGGCGTGTGCAGGGTGCCACAGGCAAGGACCACGCGTTCCGCGCGGATGCGAAGTCGCCCGGCTGCGTGGTGATCCGGCGCGGGATGCAGGAGTGCCGCTTCTACTCCGACCACGCGTTTGCCAGCTACAAGCAGGTGTTCCGCCCTGCACCGCGCATAAATGACCGCTCCAGCCTGCTCAGCGAGCGGTAGGTAGCTGAGGTGCATTGCTTGCTTCGCATCACTTGGACAGCCAAAAGCACAGACCCCGCAACCTCGACAGCCTTCAATGTTTCGCCTCAGGGGTTCGCCATGCAACCCTAGAGCTCGAACCCCGCGATCAAAAATCTTGGCATTGCTTCCAATGATGTCCCATGGGACAGGCTTCACGTGTAAGATGCGTTCGACACGCTCGAAGTACGGCTCCAAGGTGCTAGCGTCGTAACCGTCGAGGCCAAACTTCCGTTCCCACAATGCAAGAACATGTGCGGGTGCACGAAAGCACGTGCCAGAGTTGATCACGGTTGTCCCACCCACCGCCTTTCCCAAGGGCACGGGAATGGGAGGCCGTCCGAATGCCATGATGGCCCCGTGGTCCCGATACATGCGGAGCATGCGCCGAAAGGGAGGTGCAGACGCAAACTCTGCGCTCGTGTGGTAGCCTCCTTCCTCGACGACCACGACGCGCAGGCCTGCCCGCGCGCATTCCGCTGCGATCACTGCACCCCCGGCTCCGGAACCAATGACGCAAACGTCGCAGACAAGGTCCAGGTTGCCCTGAATCTCGGGGAAATGCAGGGGATGTAGCTTTGCACCCTCCCGGGGTGGGTCGGGGTTGATGCACTGCGCCTCGGCTTGGACCGCTTTTACGAAGGCATCCGTAGCCGCGAAGGCAAAACCACAAAGCTGCTTGAGCCCCTCGACTGTTAGTCGAGGCAGGATGTGCCGACTGTGATAAGCAGCTCGGACCCTTTCGATTCGCTCCTGGAGACTGAGTTCCGAGAATCTTCGAAAGGGTGGGCGTAGTGCGTGTGCCCAATCCCACGATCGGAGGAGCCAGCGAATCTGATTGCAAAATCCAGATTCTAGCTCTGCAAGCTCGGTTTCGAGAACGGATGGCAGGTCTACATCCGCAGCCCCCAATTGGAAGCGTCCGCCCTGCGGAATCAAAGCTTCCGCAATGGAGGCGAGGATGCGCCGCTCCGCGGCCCCGAATACCTGTTTTTGACTGGACATGGTCAAGCCGCGTTTGGCAAGCTTTCTGCCGAAACGCAAGGGCCGACATCCGTGGCTTCCGAGATGCGGCCTAGTAGGGGAGGCTAGGGTTCCGAGAGTACCTGGAGGGTTGCCCCAAAGCCAAGCTATGTCCCGCTGAGGAACCGAGCGATCCGCTCGTTGACGAGATCGGGTTTCTCTTGATGGACAAAATGACCGGCGCCCTCTACCACAAATTTCTCGAGCCCACGCGGGAATAACGCCTCCATGCCTTCGAGAAGGTAGCTTCCAATGCACCCGTCTTCTTTTCCATGGATGGCGAGAGTGGGGACGGCAACCGGGCTCATGCTCAAAGTCGCCTGGATTGCGCTGAGCTGCGGATCTTGACGCCCCGGATCGAGGGTACAGCGATAGTAACTGAGGGCGGCCTCTAGAACCCCGGGGTGGCGGAAGGTTTGCTTAACGCATTCGATCGCTTCGGCAGGAACGTTCCAGGTAGGGGACCAATCCCGCCACAGCCGTTCGAGAAAGCGAAAGTCGTCATGCTTCACGGCTGCGTCTGCAAACGGGGTGAGGAAGAAAAACATGTACCACGATCTACGCAGCTGATCGTAATCAGACAGAAACGCCTCGAGTACGGCGGGTCCGTGAGGCACCGCGATCGCAACCAAGCGCGAGAGCCGTTCCGGGGCGAGGATGGCAGCTCCATAGCCCGCGAGCGCGCCCCAGTCGTGGCCAATGACGGCAGCGCGTTCGTATGCCAATGCGTCGATAAGGGCGATGACGTCTTGGGCAAGAGCTGCGCTCTGATACACGCCGTTCGGTGCCGGTGATGTTGGGAAGTAGCCGCGTTGGAAAGGGGCCACGACGTGGTATCCCAGGTTGGAAAACGTTTCGAGCTGGTACCGGAACGTCCAGGCGTTATCCGGAAATCCGTGCAAGCACAGCAACAACCGACCACGTTCGCCAGCTTCTAGAGCACCAAACGAGATCTCGCCTGCTCGCAAGGTCGTCTCACGAATCTGTGCGGTCATCGATGGATCCCTTGCTTTTTAAAGCCCCAGCATATCGCGCATCGTGTAACAACCAGGAGGTTGCTCTCGGAGCCAGAGCGCCGCTCGCAGCGCTCCGCGCGCAAATGTTTCTCTGCTGCTCGCTCGGTGAACAAGCTCCAAGCGTTCGCCTTTTCCAGCAAACACCACCGTGTGGTCGCCAACGACATCGCCTCCGCGGAGAGCAAGGATGCCAATCTCGTTCTCCGGACGCGGTCCTACACGCCCCTCTCGCCCAAAGCGAAACTCGGTGGAGGAGACTGTCCGTACCGCTGCGACCGCTCGAGCAAGCGCCAGCGCCGTACCGCTAGGGGCGTCCACCTTGTTCCGATGATGCATTTCCACAATTTCGACATCGAAGTCAGCCGAAAGGATCGTTGCAGCGAGCTCTGCAAGCTTGGTGAGCAGCGCCACGCCAACACTCATGTTCGCTGCGATGAATGCGCGAGTCTGGCGGGCAAGCTCGTATAACTGGTGTTGTTGCTCCGGAGAGAAACCAGTTGTTCCAACTACGATGGATGCCCCTTGCGCGACCGCCGCGTGCATGTTGCGCAAAGACGCTTCGGGTTGACTGAAGTCGATGATAGTCGCATCGGAAGAAATCACGCCTTCTAGGTTCTCGACGAGCGGGACCCCCAGAGGTTGGAGGCCAGCGATGCTACCGGCGTCGGCGCCCAGCAGTTCATGTCCAGGAGCTTCCACTGCTGCTGCTAACGAGAATTGAGGGTAGTCGGCTAGAATGCGGATGATCTCTCGGCCCATACGGCCAGCCGCACCGCACACGATCAACGGAACACTCACTGCGCTTCCTCAAACCGAAAAGCCGTACCGCTGCATGACGGCTCGAAGTTGCTCGCGAGCGCCAGGCGACATGGGTACTAAGGGCAGGCGAAGCTCGTCGCGGCAAAAACCGGTCATGGACAGTGCCGCTTTTACGGGGATGGGGTTCGTTTCCAGGAACAACGCGCGGAAGAGGGGAAGCAGCTCGTAGTGCATCTTGCGCGCCTCGTCCCATCGTCCTGCCAGTGCCGCGTGCACCATAGCCACGCACCGATCTGGAAGCACGTTCGAAGCGACAGAGATGACACCTACGCCACCGACAGCGAGAATCGGCAATGTAAGAGAATCGTCGCCGCTCAACACGGCGATGCGATTTCCGCACAGACGAATGACCTCCTGAACCTCATCCAGAGAGCCGGTAGAATCCTTGAGGCCAACGATTTCGTCCACTTCGCACAACCGCGCAATCGTTGTCGCCTCGATTTTGCACGCAGTGCGGCCAGGGATGTTGTAGAGAATCATCGGAAACCGAGTCGCCTTGGCTACCGCATGGAAGTGTTGGTAGAGACCTTCTTGAGTAGGTTTGTTGTAATACGGAGCGATCAACAAGGCAGCATCAGCTCCTGCCTGTTTGGCAGCGCGGGTCAGTTCGATCGCCTCGGCGGTAGAATTCGATCCCGTACCAGCAATGACGGGGACGCGCTTGTTTGCAAACCGCACGACGAGCCGTACCACTTCCGCGTGCTCGGCGTGGCTCAACGTGGCTGCCTCGCCAGTGCTACCACAGGGCACGAGCGCATCCACCCCAGCTTGGATTTGTGCCTCGACCAGGCGCTCGAGCGAGTCCACGTCAATTTTGCCATCACGAAACGGCGTCACGAGTGCGGTCATGCAGCCGCGAAGGTTCATGTGTTCCCCTCCCGGGTTTTGTCCGGGCCTGTCTCGGCCTCATCAAGAAATTGTTTCCTCATCGGGGCCATAAAAGTTCCCCTGTAAACACCTCTTCGGCTGGCCCGGTCATGTACACGTGGTTATCCTCCGGGCGCCAATCGATCGTGAGGGGCCCACCGCGCAGCTCGACGGTTGCCTGGCGGTCCACAATGTCCAGCAGGCTTGCCGCCACGAGCGCTGCGCAAGCGCCAGTGCCGCAGGCGTCCGTCTCTCCTGAACCCCGCTCCCACACACGCATGCGAAGGGTGCGCCGGTCACGAGGTTCTATAAATTCCACATTCACGCGCGCTGGGAAGAACGGATGGTGCTCGATGAGTGGGCCGACTTGTTGAACCGGAGCGTGCTCGACGCTGTCGACGAAAATGACGCAGTGCGGGTTCCCCATGGAAACCGCGGTGACTTCCCACGAGGTTCCTTGAACCTCTAGCGGGTAACGAATCACGCGAGGGGCACTCGTCGCTACCGGGATGCGCGGGGGGTCTAAAATTGGCTCGCCCATGTCGACGGTGACCGCACTGACGTGGCCGTTTTCGATGTGGAGGTACAGGGTCTTGGTCCCGGCGTCCGTTTCTACTCGAAGAGGGTTGTTCCGAGAAAGCCCATGCTCGTAGACATACTTTCCGACGCAGCGAATGCCGTTTCCGCACATTTCGCCGCGGCTGCCATCCGCGTTGTACATTTCCATTCGGCAGTCTGCAGTTAAAGAAGGAAGGATCAGGATCACACCATCGGATCCAACACCTGTTCTGCGCGGACTCACAGCCCGTGCCAGTGCCGCGCCGTCTGGTTTCGGCTGAGAAAAGCAGTCGACATATACATAGTCGTTGCCAATCCCATGCATTTTCGTGAATCGGAGCCGTTGCATGGTGCCTTCCTCAACCGAGCCACTCGGGAATTCGCTCGCCCCGTACAAGGTCTTCTAGGGTTTCGCGGAGCCGAACGACCGTAAAGCGGTCGCCATGTACGAGCACTTCCGCTGCACGCGGGCGCGTGTTGTAATTGGAAGACATCACGAATCCGTACGCGCCCGCACTCATGACGGCGAGCAAATCTCCAGGCTTCGTGCTGGGAAGCTCGCGATCTTTTGCCAGGAAATCGCCGCTTTCGCATACTGGACCGACGACGTCGACGATTTTGGGCGTGCCATCAATCCGGTGCACGGGAAGAATCGCTTGGTAGGAGCCGTAAAGCGACGGGCGGATCAGGTCATTCATTGCCGCATCGACGATCACGAAATTTTTTTCCCCAGCGGTCTTCAAGTACTGTACGCGGGTTACGAGCACTCCTGCATTCCCCACAAGCGACCGACCGGGTTCCAAAACGACCGTACCGGGCAGTGGCTGCAAGGCGTTGAGTACCGTTTCGGCGTACTCCGCGTAGGTTGGCGGTTGTTCGTCACGATAGCGGATTCCAAGTCCTCCGCCGACATCCAGCAGGCGCAACGAAAACCCACGCTGAACCAGTGTTTCCCAGAGTTCCCGAACTCGGCTCAAGGCATCCCTGAAAGGCGACACGTCCGTCAGTTGGGACCCAATGTGACAATCAATGCCAACCACGTCGATGTTGCGGTATCGTCGTGCTGCTTCGTACGCTTCGAGCGCGTGCTCCATGGGCACACCGAACTTGCTCTTACGAAGGCCCGTGGCGATGTACGGGTGTGTTTTTGGATCCACGTCTGGGTTGACACGAATGGCAACCGGTGCCCGACAGCCCTGGCTGGCAGCGACAGCGTCGATTTGTTCGAGCTCGGAGGTGGATTCCACGTTGAAGCACAGAATCCCTGCGCGCAAAGCCGCTCGAATTTCTTCCGCGGACTTACCAACCCCCGAAAATACCACTTTCGAGACGTCACCGCCGGCTTGCTGGACGCGGTAAAGCTCGCCTGCCGAGACAATGTCGAAGCCACTGCCTAAGCGCGCGAAGGTTCGGAGAACGGCAACGTTCGAATTGGCCTTCACCGAGTAACAAACGAGGTGGGGAGTGGATGCAAATGCGGCGTCGAACTGCCGAAAGTTCTCCTCCAAAGCAGTGCGGCTGTACACGTACACGGGCGTGCCCACCTCGTCGGCAATGCGTGAAAGAGCCACGCGTTCCGCGTGCAAGGTGCCGTCAAAATACGGGAAATGGTGCCAGTGATGCTCCAAGGTCCTCATCGCGTAATTTCTACCGTGTTCGATGGCTCGCTAACGTATCCATCGTACGTTTTTGACACAACGCGGTACCGACATGGGAGCCATTCTTCGGGTACATCGCGTCGGTAACGATAGCTTCGGACACGCCGGAAACGGCCGCGCTCTCCCGTCGCGACAGTGGCCGCCACCGAAAAATCACTGTCTCCTCGGCCGATGCACTGATGCTCGATGATGAACTCTGCGATTTCGTCGACGCGCCTCCCCGTCTCCGATCGGTTGGGGCGAGACCACTGCAGTTCGACCTGGCCGTCGATCCACCGAGCAGCCAGGTCGTCAATCGGCGCTGGTCGCACGTCTTCGGGAGCCCGGAGCGGACCGCGGCGTGCGCAACTGCTCGTGAAAAAAAAGAACAACGCGAGCAACGCTGACAAGAGCATATGCGAAGACCTCCCCATGGGCGAAACGCGTCTACGCTACAGTTTCAGCGCCTTTAGCTGGATCTCGATGTTTTCGGGCGCTGTGCCCCCAATGGCCCTACGCCGTGCGATTGCTGCGGCGGGGTTCAACCACTGGTGGACATCCCGATCAAAAAGTTTGGAAAAGGTTCGCAACTCGTCCACACTCAAAGATTCCAAACTGATTCGCCTCTCGATGCATGAGCGGACAATTCTACCGACGACTTCGTGCGCCTCGCGGAAGGGCATTCCCTTTGCCGCTAGGTAATCGGCGAGTTCGGTTGCCAGAGTAAACCCTGCCGTTGCGGCCTCTTTCATACGCGCGCGGTCAAACCGCAGCGCTGCGATGAGCGGTGCCAAAACGGCCAGGCTCGATTGAACGGTATCCACGCTGTCGAACAGCGGCTCTTTGTCCTCTTGGAGATCACGGTTGTACGCCATGGGCAATGCTTTGAGCATTGCCAAAAGCGCGGTGAGATTCCCGATCAGCCGCCCGGTTTTGCCGCGGATGAGTTCAGCAACGTCGGGGTTTTTCTTCTGCGGCATCATAGAACTGCCGGTGGCAAACTCATCCGGAAGCTCCACGAACGCGAACTGCGGGGAACACCAAAGAATCAAATCCTCGCAAAGGCGCGACAAATGCACCCCAAGAAGTGCCAACGTGGCCAAGAATTCAGCAACAAAATCGCGGTCGCTCACCGCGTCAAGGCTGTTCAAGGATACTCGGGTAAAGCCAAGCTGCTTGGCTACGTACTCCCGGTCGATCGGGAACGTCGTGCCTGCCAGGGCTCCAGAGCCCAAAGGTAAAACGTTCACGCGTTCAAGTTGATCGTGTAAGCGTTCTCGATCCCGCTGCAACATGAACGCGTACGCGAGCAGGTGATGGCTCAACAAGATGGGCTGGGCCGGCTGGAGATGCGTAAAGCCCGGGAGAATTGTTTGCAGTTCGCGGCGGGCCACTTTGGCGAGGGCCTTTTGGAGCGTTGCGACACGCTGGTCCGTTACGGCAATCTGTTTGCGAACATAGAGTCGCAAGTCCGTCGCAATTTGATCGTTCCGGCTGCGCGCTGTGTGGAGCTTGCCAGCAACGGGACCGACGAGCTCATAGAGCCTCCGCTCGACCGCCATGTGAATGTCTTCGTCGCTCGGATGAGCCACGAACGAGCTCGTGCGGAACTCGCGGAGGATCTGTTTCAGTCCCGCGACGATCGTCTGGCCGTCCTTCTGCGAGATGATTTTTTGGCGCGCCAGCATCCGGCAGTGAGCGATGCTGCCAGCGATGTCTTCTTCGTAAAGGCGACGGTCGAACGGAAAGGAGGTCGTAAATTTCTCGACCTCCTGATGGGTGGCGGCGGCAAAACGTCCGGACCAAGCTTTTACCCGCGGATGACGGGACGGCTCCATGGGAGAATGCGGAGTGGCCTGTTGCTCTGACTGGACGGGCCCGTATCAGTACACCCACTTTCCTTTGGCAAAGCGGAAGATTTCCGTAACTTCCGTCGTTTCCACTGCTTGCGGAGGATTGCGTTCGGCTTCCTGGCGAGTGGCACCACGCTTTTCGTACCGCACCTCCAGATACGTGATCTTTCCGAGCGGCGTGGCATCCTTGGCTTCTTTGTATACGCACTGGTGTTGGGAGCTGTAACCAATGTAAGTCCCCTTGACTTGCCCTGCTTCCTCACGCCACTCGATGAGGGACTGATTTCTGCGCTCGCGCTCGGCAAGCTTTTGCATCCATTGCTCGCAAAATTCTGGAAAGCTGTCCTTTGCTGCCTGCGCGAGGCTGAGCGCAGGTGAGAGCCAGCTGGCAGCTAAAAAAATTGAAACACCTCGAATCCACTGCCTCATGTCGTTCCCTCCGTTTCTGTTTCAGCTACGCAGCCGTAGCAGGCAAATGCAATCCCGCACGCTACCGTCACGCTTCTCGCCAGGCAAGTTCTTGTTGCTCCAGACGGTGGATTTCATCGCGGAGTAGTGCTGCACGCTCGAAGTCAAGTTGCCGCGCTGCCTCTCTCATTTCACGGCGGAGTTTCTCGATGTGTGCCGCCAAGTCCCCGATGTGGCGCCACTCCGCAGGCGGTTCTGCTACACGGTCGAGATCGACGTAGTCTGCCTCGGCAATCTCTACCCACGGCTCGGCGATCGCCTTTTGGATCGTACGGGGCACGATTCCGTGCTTCCGGTTGTATTCAGCCTGAACAGCACGACGGCGGTTGGTCTCGTCGATCGCGCGCCGCATAGACTCCGTGATTTGATCTGCGTACAAGATCACCAGTCCGTTTGCGTTGCGGGCAGCGCGTCCGATGGTTTGGATCAGCGATCGCTCGGATCGTAGGTACCCTTCCTTGTCAGCGTCCAAGATGGCAACCAGTGAAACCTCAGGGATGTCCAGTCCTTCGCGAAGCAGGTTAATGCCCACCAAAACATCGAATTGTCCGCGCCGAAGGTCCCGGATGATTTCGACGCGTTCGATGGTCTCGATGTCGGAATGTAAGTAGCGCACCCGGATGCCTAATTCTTGGTAATAATCGGTGAGGTCTTCGGCCATCTTTTTCGTGAGCGTGGTGACCAGTACGCGTTCGTTGCGCGCTACGCGCTTGCGAATTTCCTCGAGGAGGTCGTCTACCTGGGTCCCTGCGGGACGCACCTGCACTTCAGGATCCATGAGACCTGTGGGTCGAATGAGTTGTTCCACCACAACCCCGCCGGCCTTGGCAAGCTCATAGTCGCCGGGTGTCGCGGACACGTAAATGACCCAAGACAGATGGTCCTCGAACTCTTGAAAATTCAAAGGACGATTGTCGAGTGCCGAGGGAAGGCGAAACCCGTATTCGACCAAGGTCTCTTTCCGCGCTCGATCTCCCCGGTACATGCCGCCAATTTGCGGCACGGTGACGTGGCTCTCGTCGATAAAGAGCAGCCAGTCGTTGGGAAAATAGTCGAGTAGGGTAGGGGGGGGCTCCCCGGGTGCACGGCCGGTTAGGTGCCGGGAGTAGTTTTCTATACCTGGGCAAAAGCCCATCTCTCGGAGGAGTTCTAGGTCATATCGGGTCCGCTGCTCCAAACGCTGTGCTTCTAGGAACTTCTCTTGGCGCCGTAACTCGGCGAGGCGTTCCTCGAGTTCCTCCTGAATGCTCGTGAGCGCCGCTTCCAGCCGCTCTCGATGGGTGACGTAATGGCTGGCCGGATAGATCGCGATCTTGTCCAGTCGGCGCAGCACCGTGCCTCTAAGCGGATCGATCTCACTGATTTGTTCCACAGTGTCGCCGAAAAATTCGATCCGTACGGCATGGGAGTCCTCCGAGACGGGGAATACCTCGATCACGTCTCCCCTCACCCGAAAACAGCCTCGGTGAAAGTCGAAATCGGAGCGTCTGTACTGGATCTCCACCAGTTTCCGAATTACCCGGTCCCGATCCGCGTACCCGCCTTTTTCGAGGAACACGAGCATTTCGAAATAGGCTTCAGGAGAACCCAAGCCGTAGATACACGATACACTCGCGACAATGAGCACATCGTTTCGCTCGAGAAGCGCCTTGGTAGCGGAATGACGCATCTTGTCGATCTCCTCGTTAATAGAGGCGTCCTTCTCGATGTACGTATCGGTGCTCGGTACGTACGCCTCTGGCTGGTAGTAATCGTAGTAGCTGACGAAGTATCGCACCGCGTTTTCGGGAAAGAGCGTCTTGAATTCGTTGTAAAGCTGCGCCGCTAAGGTCTTGTTGGGGGCCAACACCAGCGTGGGTTTTTGCACCCGCTCGATGACGTGAGCCATCGTGAATGTTTTTCCGGAACCGGTCACTCCGAGTAATACTTGATGTCGGCGTCCTTCGCGAATGCCGGCGACGAGCTGCTCGATGGCTTTAGGTTGGTCTCCACAAGGCTCGAATGGTGCGACTAAGCGAAAACGCCCCTCACGCTGCATCGTTTGCAACGTATAGCGAACGCAACCAGCACGCGCATGGACGACCGCACAGCGGCAACTTTTGCGCGGCTCCTCGTGCGGGTCCTCTAACCGGGAAACGGAAAAAGACCCTGGGCGGCCGATTACGGATTTCGGAAAAGAGTTCCGGAGCCCAGGGAATTTTATCGCCGAATGGTTGTGGCTTCAGCTTTGCTTACGCAGCACGCGACATCGTGATTGGAAAGGAGGATGACAATCATGAAAAGGTTCGCGAAGGTGTTACTGGCGGTGGCCACGTGCTTTGGTGTCTGGGCGGAGCCCCGAAATGTCAGTGCCAAGGGCTTTGACGATCTCATAAGTCCGGTTTCCAATCCCACGCTCTTTGAACAACCGCAAGTAACGACGGAGGTCCGCCCCATTTTCGTCTATCACGAAATTAGCGATCAGTTCGTGAGTGCTGGCGGGAATGCGAAGGTTGCTGCGCTCCAGCTCCGCGTTGCGCTTACGGAGGATCTCGGCCTGATCGCTACGAAGGACGGTTACGTCTGGCTCGAGCCTGATTCGGTTTTGCAAAAGAAAAATGGCTGGGCGAACGTTGCCTTTGGTCTCAAATACAATTTTTTGCGTGACGAAGAGTTTGGAGCTTTGATGAGCGGGGGAATCCGTTACGAGGCCGGCTCGGGCGATAAGGACGTGTTCCAGGGGCGTGGCGACGGTCTCTTGAACCCGTTCTTGAGTGCGGCATGGGTCCATGATCGGTTGCATGTGCTCGCATATACTGGTGGGCGATTTCCAATCTCGGGGAACGACACGACTTTTTGGGACACCTCCGCGCACGTGGACTATCAGATTGGCCGCTTTTATCCCCTCATCGAGGTGAACTGGGTACAAGGACTGGACGGAGGGCGTCGGCTGCCTATCGACCAAGAAGGTTTCGACTTCTTCAACCTAGGGGCGCGAAAAGCAGCGGGGCGCGGGGTGGTGACCCAAGCGTATGGTTTTCGCTATCGCATCGTCGACGACGCCTCCGTTTGGAACCGCGTGGGCGGCGTGGACTTTGGCGCCGCTTACGAAACCCCGCTGACAGACCGTGAAGACTTGTTCGCCTGGAGGGTAACGACCGACCTCGTTTTTTGGTTGCGATAAGTAGTGTAGGAGTTCGCTGGACTGGGACGCCGTGCTAGCCACCCGGCTAGTACGGCGTTCATCTCGATGACGACGACAGAGAACCCGGCGGGATGCGGTCGGTGCGCATGTAGGGACGCAGCACTTCGGGAACGATCACGCTGCCGTCTGCTTGTTGGTAGGTTTCGAGAATGGCGATCATGATGCGGGGGAGGGCAAGACCACTCCCGTTTAGTGTGTGGACGAACTCGGGCTTCTGTCCAGGCGATCTGCGGAAGCGAATGTTTGCCCGGCGTGCTTGATAGTCCGTACAGTTACTGCACGAACTGACTTCCAGCCACTCTCCGCAACCCGGCGCCCATACTTCCAGGTCATACTTCTTCGCCGCGACCACACCGAGATCGCCCGTGCAGATCAGCACCACGCGGTAGGTCAGGCCCAGGCGTCCAGCAATGTCTTCGGCATCGGCAACGATTTGTTCCAGGGCCGCTGCAGAGTCCTCCGGGGCTGTAATTTTGTACATCTCCACCTTATCGAACTGGTGTCCCCGTTTGATTCCGCGCACATCGCGACCTGCCGACATTTTCTCCCGCCGAAAACATGGGGTATAGGCCACGTAGGAGATAGGCAGCTTGGATCCCTCGAGAACCTCGTCTCGATGGAGGTTGGTCAAGGGAATCTCCGCGGTTCCAATGAGCCAAAGGTCGTCCTCGGCATCGTGGTAGATATTCTCGGCAAACCTCGGCAGCTGCCCGGCGCCGTAGAGGCATTCTTTCTTGACGAGGCAGGGCGGATAGATCTCGAAGTAGCCATGCTCTTGAGTGTGGACATCGAGCATCCAAGTGATCAACGCGCGTTGCAAACGCGCTCCTAGGCCCTCCAAGATGTAAAAGCGCGAGCCCGAAATTTTGGCGCCGCGCTCGAAGTCTAGAATTCCGAGGTCTGGTCCCAGGTCCCAGTGCGGTTTTGGCGGGAAGTCGAAATGGGGCAGGGTCCCAACCGTACGGATGACCTGATTGTCGCGTTCGTCTCGGCCCACGGGAACGCTTGGATCCGGCAAGTTAGGCAAGAGGAGCAGTCGGTTCTGCAACTCTTCTTCGACCCGTGCCAACTCTGTCTCGAGAGCCGCGATTTCTGCTCCAATCGTTCGTACCTCTGCCTTGTGGGCTTCTTGCTCGGCGGGAGGAAGCTTCGGGATTAAACGGGACAATTCGCTCCGCCTTGCTCGAAGCGACTCGACCTTTTGCAGCAAACTGCGACGGGCGGCATCCGCGGACACGACCGCGTCCACCTCTTCCGGGGCGCAGCCGACCTTGGCTAGTTCCGCTTTTACCCAGTCGGTTCGCTCGCGAATGAGTCGGAGATCGAGCATGGGCGTGCGCTAGCATGGGGTGCCAACTGGCTCAAGCAAACGGCCCGTCGCAGGAACTAGAGATCTTGGAATGCGTCGCAAACGATCTCGCAATGGGTTTCCTCCCCGGTTCCAACAACGACGACAACGTCGAAACGGGTTTCGCTGAAGTCGAGTTCGTGGTGTGCCATGAAGTGGCGCGCCGCACGGAGCAATCGCAGCTGTTTTTGGTCTCCGACGGAGCCAGCCGCGGCAATTACGTCCTGCGTGCGCCTCGTCCGTACCTCGACGAACACAAGCGTTCGACCCTGCCAGGCAACGAGATCGATTTCTCCTCCTGGACAGCGGTAATTCCGGGAAACGACGCGGTAACCTCGGGATTCGAGGAATTTCGCTGCAATTTCCTCGCCCCGTGCGCCGGTTTCGATTCGGTTCCGCCTTCGGTGCATGGCTCCTTATAGGTGATTTCGGTGGGAGCGGGTAGACGATAGAGTGCGCAGGAGAGGTTGGAGTAGGCGAAGGGGGCTAAAAGCGCGCGAGAAAAGCAGGAGTTGTTGACGACAGCGGATTCTGAGAGCCCAGACTAAGTGGCGCTCGAAAAACGATGCTGGTACGCGTACCGAAACGGGGGCAAAACCACCGGCGATGCTTGCAACTCTCTGGTGGTAGCCGCTCCACGAGCGAGGGAACGAGAGAGCGAGGGCAAATTTGCAGCCAACCGGAGCCTATGTTAACGCCGCGCCATGGCGTTGGATTTGGACGTGGTTCGCAACATCGCCCATTTGGCTCGGTTGGAACTCACTCCGGAGGAAGAGCAGCTGTACTTAGCCCAGCTCGAACACATTCTCGGCTATTTTTCTCGCCTCGATGAGGTGGATACCACAGGAGTGGAGCCGGCTACAGACCTGTGCGTGAAGGGGACCGAGTTTCGAGATGACGTGGTCACGAATTCCCCTTCCGTGGAAGATTGGTTGGCGAACGCACCGTCCCGGCGAGAACGGTTTTTTCGCGTGCCAAAAATTATCGAGTAAACGAACGCTGCCGGCATGCCGTACGATGGCAACAGCCGAGGAAATTTAGAGAGATCCTGAACCAATGTCGGAACTCGTGTGGTTGTCGCTAGCGGAGGCGGCTGAGCGCCTCGAACGGCGTGAGTTCTCGAGCGTGGAGCTTACGGAAGCGGTCTTGCGCCACATCGAGGCTACGGAACCGAAGCTCCACTGTTTTTTGACGTATACTCCTGAGCTAGCTTTGGCCGATGCACGCGCGGCCGATGAGCGGCGTAGTCGTGGAGAGACGGGCCCGCTGTTGGGGATTCCGCTCGCGATAAAGGACGTGATCCTCGTCCGCGGCGTGCGTACCACCGCGGGATCGAAAATTCTCGAGAATTTTATCGCGCCCTACGACGCCACGGTGATTCGACGTCTCCGAGAGGCGGGAGCGGTTTTTCTTGGCAAACTCAACTGCGACGAATTTGCCATGGGCTCTTCGACAGAAAACTCTGCGTTTGGCCCAACGAGAAACCCGTGGAACCTAGATCGTGTTCCGGGCGGCTCCTCCGGGGGCTCGGCAGCAGCGGTTGCTGCTGGCCAGTGTTTTGCCTCGTTGGGAACCGACACTGGGGGGTCGATTCGACAGCCGGCCGCGTGTTGCGGAATTGTTGGAGTCAAGCCCACGTACGGGCGGGTAAGTCGCTACGGGTTGATTGCGTATGCGTCATCGTTCGATCAAATCGGGCCGATGACCCGAACCGTTCGCGACAGTGCCCTGTTGTTGGAGACAATTGCTGGTCACGATGCCCACGACGCCACGTCGTCAGCCGAGCCGGTGCGGTCTTACGCTCGGCAACTCGATCAACCTCTGGCTGGACTGCAGCTTGCGCTTCCGCGGGAGTGTTTTGGCGAGGGCCTACAAAACGAGGTGCGTACGGCAGTGGAGAGAGTGGTGGCCTGGTTCCAAGACCAAGGGGCATCGGTACACGAGATATCGTTGCCGCACTCTCGGTACGCGATCCCGACGTACTACCTTGTAGCGACCGCGGAGGCGAGTTCGAATCTCGCGCGATATGATGGCGTGCGGTACGGCCTGCGCGTGGGTGAGGAACACGGGCTGCTGACGATGTACGGGCGGACCCGTGCGCGGGGCTTCGGTACGGAAGTGAAGAGAAGGATCATGTTGGGAACGTACGCACTTTCGGCTGGTTATTACGACGCGTACTACCTAAAGGGCCTCAAGCTCCGCACGCTCGTGCGGCGAGACTTCGAAGCTGCGTTCACGGACGCGGACATCGTGGTGACTCCGACCGCACCCACCACGGCATTTCGGCTGGGTGAACGAACCGCCGATCCGTTGCAGATGTACCTATCGGACATTTTCACAATTTCGGCCAACCTCGCAGGTCTGCCCGCGCTTTCTCTCCCTTGCGGCTTCGACGACCAAGGTTTGCCCATTGGAATCCAGTTGATCGGGCGGCCGTTCGAGGAAGACCGCATCTTGGCTGCTGCCCACGCTTACGAGCAAGCGCACGACTGGGCGCGGCAGCACCCAAACCTGTAAGCGCATGAAGTACGAAGCGATCATCGGACTCGAAGTTCATGCCGAGTTGCTCACGGCGTCCAAGATGTTTTGCGGTTGCTCGGCAAGCTTTGGGGCGCCGCCGAATGAAAATACCTGCCCAGTGTGTCTGGGAATGCCCGGGTCGCTGCCAGTGCTGAACCGACGAGCAGTCGAGTTCGCGGTGCGGCTTGGTCTCGCGACCAATTGCAGAATTGCGCTGATCAGTCGTTGGGCGCGGAAAAATTACTTTTATCCGGACCTCCCTAAGGGATACCAAATTAGCCAGTACGAGCTTCCGATTTGCACGGCCGGATGGATCTCGGTGGAGACGGATAGCGGGGAAAAACAAGTGCGCCTAACGCGCATCCATATGGAGGAAGATACGGGCAAAAATATCCACGATGTGGAGAACGATGCGAGTTTGGTGGATTTCAATCGCTCTGGAGTCCCATTGCTTGAGATTGTGAGCGAGCCCGATTTGCGCACCCCCCAAGAGGCCAGTGCGTACCTCCGCAAGCTGAGGCAGATTCTTCAGTACCTGGAGATTTGCGACGGCAACATGGAAGAAGGCAGCTTCCGCTGCGATGCCAACGTGTCGATCCGACCGGCCGGTTCCAATCGGCTGGGGACAAAAGTCGAGATCAAAAACATGAACTCATTTCGGCACGTCGAGCGGGCGATCGAGTACGAGATCAAACGGCAGATCCAGGCTGTGCAGGATGGCGAGGCAATTGTGCAAGAAACCCGGCTCTGGGATCCGGATCGGGAAATAACTCGCTCCATGCGATCCAAGGAGTATGCCCATGACTACCGCTATTTCCCCGAACCGGACCTGCCTCCGGTACGCCTGGAACCGGCGTGGATCGAGGAAATTCGCGCTTCGTTGCCCGAGTTGCCCGACGCGCGGCGTGCTCGGCTCGTGACTGGCTACCAGTTGCCGGCCTATGACGCGGAAGTCCTAACATCGCGCAGGGACTTGGCGGATTACTTCGAGGCCGTCGTTAAGGCAGGTGCGCCACCAAAGGCAGCTAGCAACTGGGTGATGGGAGACATCTTGCGGGTAATCCGGGAACGGGGGCTCGACCGCACTTTGCGCATTTCTGACTGGCCCGTGCCACCAGACCATCTCGCAGAGCTGATCCAGCTCGTCGCGCGAGGCGACATCAGTGGCAAGATCGCGAAGACGGTATTCGAGCGGATGCTAGGCGGCGGAGGACGCCCTGCAGAAATCGTTGCGGCGGAAGGCTTAGTCCAGATTACCGACGACGCGGCGCTCCGCCGGGAAATCGAAGGAGTGCTCGCGGAAAATGCCGACAAGGTGGCCGATTATCGAGCAGGTAAAGAAAAGCTCCTCGGTTTCTTTGTAGGCCAAGTCATGAAGCGGACAGGCGGTAAGGCGAACCCGCAAAAGGTGAACGAACTGCTCTTAGAACTGTTGCGTTCGGCATAGTGCGGCGGGAAAGGGGGTGGATGTGATGTTGGCGATGGCGGCTAAAGTGTCTGATAATATGGATTATGTGCCGGATAGTGCCATCTCCAACGCGGCCGGTATCCTATCGGACCCCTTAGTTGGCTGGCCCTGATCCGGAGGCGCATGAGCCTGCGCGCGATGACTACGGGCGGAAAATCCGCCCTCACCCGAATAGATCGGATACGGGCTTAGCCCGCCAGCTTCTTGGCCCACTCGGTTTCGGGGGCCGTCGGGTGGGCCTGGCGAAGCTTTTCGATAAGTTCTTCGGCCTTGGTCGCGTTGCCTGCTTGGCGATGGAGCCGGGCTGCTTCGTATAGACTGGTTGCGGTGTAAGGTCCGGAGATTGCCGCCGCCTTCTCAGCAAGAGTGGCTGCTTCGGCTGCCTTTCCGCTGCGCTCGGTTGCTAGCGCCTGAGCAAGCAAGAGCTGTTGCTCTAAATACGGAGCGAGGCGTGTTGCTGCGGTAGCAGCGTTCAGTCGCGACGCTGCGTCGTTGGCCCGCCCTAAGTGCAGCTCAGCCTGTCCGGCCAGCAAGGACGCCAGTTGGCCCGGGTTGGTTCTAGGCCACTCGCTCGCCGCCTTGTCCAGGTGTGGGAAAGCCCGATCCCACCGGTTGTTTTGAATTTCGCTGAGCCCGCCGGCTAACACTTCATTCGCGCGACGAAGATTCGCGTTACGGTAGGCATTTGCGACGCCTACCGCCACGAGAATCACGACGATACCGATGGTGACCTGAATGACACGGTCACGGTGTGTCGTTGCCCAATTGAGTACCGTTTGTCCGAAGTGGACAAACTCATCAGGCTGCTTGAGGTCTTTGCGCCGAATCCGTGTTTGAGCCATAGGACAGAAGAAACCTTGATCGAGACCGTCGTATCGGTAGCATCGTGCCGGCGGGGAGCCGCGCTCGCTTACATTTTGTACTTAAAGTCCTCCGGGCTGAGCTTCTCGAGAATGTCTGCCCACTGGTCGCGGGACACGCTGGAAATATCCTTTGCGGCTGCTGGCTCTTGGCTTTCCTGAATCACGCTCGAGCGCTCTAGCACATGTTTCTGAACATAAATGGGGCTCTTCGTGCGCAGGGCTAGTGAGATGGCATCGCTGGGGCGCGCGTCGATCTGTAGGGTTTCGTCCCCGACACGAAGATGAAGGATCGCGAAATATGTATTGTCGCGGAGATCCGAGATCTCGACCGCCTCTACCTCCACGCCGAGCTCGGTCAGGATGTTGCGGAGCAAGTCGTGGGTCATTGGCCGTGCCATTTTGATTCCCTCTAACTCCGTGGCCATGGCGGTGGCTTCCAGGAGCCCAATCCAAATGGGCAAGTTGAGCTTGTTCTCCTTGTCTTTCAGAATGACGATCGGACTCTTGGTAACGGGATCCAACGTCAACCCGCCAACGAACATTTCAATTGCATTTTCCGGTGCCATGGCTTGCTCTCACTTCGGACCATTCTGTGCAAAAAGTGTAATCCAGGTCAATGCCTCCCACTATCGCACGATCCGGTCGATGACTCGATACAACTGATTCAAATTGCGGCATTCCTCTACAATGTCGCAGTAGACAAGGTAGCGGTCCATCTCGCTATCGCCAAATCCCCATGTCAGGCGGTTTTCGGGGTTCAGCCAAATGAGCTGCTTCGCTCGCTGCCGGATATCCTTGAGCGTCCACTCATGGGGCAAGTTGTAGTTGTTGCGAGCGTCCCCAAGGATGATGACAGTGGTCTTTTTGTTGACCGCGGAGAGGAAGTCGCGGTGAAAGATGCGGAAAGCCCGCCCGAAGTCGGAATGTGCAAAGACGTTGATGACCTGCCCGCTCAGTGCTTGCTCGATCGCCGTGTGAATGTCTTGTTCCTCGAAGAGTCGGGTTACCTCCCCTAAGTCGCTGACGAATACGAAACTTCGCACCCGCGAGTAAAGGTCTTGAAGCGTGTACACGAACTGCAGCATGAATCGCGAGACGTTGCGAACGGAGTCCGACACATCACACAACACCATAATCTGGGGTTTGTCTTTGACACGTCGGTCGAACTCCAGCCGGAACGGCACGCCGCCGTACTGCAAGTTTTTCCGAAGAGTGTCCTTGATGTCGAAGCGGCCCCGCTTTCCCCGCTTGCGTTTGACGGCCACGACATTCTTTAGGCGCTCCGCGAGCTTGGTGACCGCTTCTTTCATCTGCCGGATTTCGTCTTCGGTGAGATAATAAAAGCTCTTTTCGCCAAGACGGTCCAACCGCTGCGCCTCACGGACCTGCGCTTCCTTTTTTTCCAGCTCGCGACGCACGAGCTGCTTGATTGCGCGCGTAAGGTCTTGGAGCCGTAGGTCGAGGAATTTTTGTAACCGGTCCACCTCTTCGGCTGGAAGTCCAAGCGAAGCCAGCCGCAATTTGAGTTCTTCGATCTCGGATGCGACCCCGGACAGTCCCAGGGTTTGCGCGACCATGTGGGCGTAACGCCCTTCTTGAAACGGACGCTCGATCCCATCCAATCCGACACGAGCGCCAGCCTCCCGAAGGAGCTGTTCAAGTCGGCCTTGGTTTGCTCGCAAGAGCTCCCGAGTGAGCTCCGACAACTGAAATCCGAGCTCGTCGATGTGTTGGGAAAGACGCTCCAACAGTTCCTGAAGCGTGGCGTCGGTTAGGCCGAGCGAGTTCTTTGTCGCTGCAAGTTGCTGAGCGAAGTCTCTTGAGAGTCCACGAAAGTAAAGCTCGAACAGTTCCTCGAACGTGGAGTCGTCAATTTGCCTTTTAACGAGAGTTGCCCGCAACGCCTCGCGAAAGTCCGTGGGGCTTTCCAACCCGATCGCCGCAGCCGCCTCGAGGCTGTCGAGGTCTTCTGCCAACGATACGCGCACTCCGTTTTGGCGTAACAGTTCAATGAACCCGACGATCTTAAGATCCATTGCACACTCCAGCCGTGCCGGTCGTGGAAATCGGGGCTCGCTCGATCGAGCACAACGCAGTCTGCTGGTGCGCGAAGAGTCCGTGTTCGATGAACCGGTGCCTAGTGCAATAGGTCTTTGTCACCATCGGGGGGACGATCGCGTTGCTCGGCCTGGCGCCGCGCCAAGTAGTCCTTCAGCTCCTCCTGTGCCTTGCGAATATCACCTTCGTACTTCAGGACGGCGTTCAGAGTGTCCTGGACTACCTGCTCGTCTAGTGCATCCGCATTTAACAACGCCAACGCTCTGGCCCAGTCGAGCGTCTCGCTAATACTGGGCACTTTTTTGAGGTCAAGCTGGCGCACGCGGTGGATGAAGCGCACGAGTTCTTCGGCCAGCCGGGCAGAAATTTCTGGTACTTTAAGCCGAACGATCTCGAGTTCTTGCGAGGTTGGCGGAAAATCGATGAACAAGTGCAAGCAGCGCCGCTTCAACGCGTCCGACATCTCGCGGGCATTGTTGCTTGTCAACACCACGAGGGGGATGTGTTGCGCGCGGAGCGTTCCAAGCTCCGGCACGCTTACCTGGAAGTCACTGAGAACCTCCAGGAGAAACGCCTCGAACTCCGGATCAGCTTTGTCGATTTCGTCGATGAGCAGGACCGTTGGTGTTTCCGCCGTGATGGCTCGCAGCAGCGGCCGGGGGAGGATGAAGCGGTCGGAGAAAAATACGTCGTCCTCGCGCGCGATGCGGTCAACCGCTTCACGCAGGGACTTGGCCCCGCCAATAACCTCGTTGATCTTGTCCTTTAAAATCTGCGTGTACAGCAGTTGTTTGGCATACTCCCATTCATACAGCGCCTTGGCTTCGTCGAGGCCTTCGTAACACTGCAAGCGAATCAAGTCGCAGCCCAGCGATGCCGCCAGCACCTTTGCAAGTTCCGTTTTGCCGACCCCTGCTGGACCTTCTACCAAAATCGGTTTGCGTAGATGGGATGCCAAGTAAACAACGGTCGCAATGCGTCGGCTACAAATGTATTTCTGTGCGGCGAAGCGCTGGACGACTTCGTCGATCGAGCTGAAGGGTTGGAGAGGATCCGACATGATTCGACGCTAACACAGCGCCCTACCCTGCTCAATTGAATCCGCCACTAACGCCCGGCCTACGTTCGTTGCGCACGAACACGTTGCCAGAGGAACGCTGGTCGCACGAAACTCCAACCCTGCGTCCTTCGGGGAGCTCCTTGTACCTGCGCCGACGGCAAGGTCCGGCCCCTTCAATTGCGATCGCGCCGAGCCAGCGACTATAGTCCCAACGGTGTGCACACTAGCCGTGTTTTTTCAGTGTAGTGAGGAACTGCCCTTGTTGGTCGCCGCGAATCGGGATGAGTTTTTGTCGCGTCCTACAAGCGGACCCCAGTACCTCGCGGCGCCACGGCGATTCGTTGCTGGGATTGACCTCGTCGCTGGTGGCACTTGGCTCGGAGCGAACGAGTACGGGCTAACCGCTGCGGTGTTAAACCGGCGCAGCGAGAAACCACCGGATCCGGAGAAAACCTCGCGCGGGGCACTGGTGACCAGTGTGCTCGGGAAGCGAGCTGGGAGGGAGGCGGCAGGGGCGATCCAAGAGCTTCCAGCGACACAGTTCAACTTGTGCAGTGTGTTCGTTGCCGACCGTCAAGAGGCGTTCTTGCTTGCTAACGAGGCGTCGGGATGGCGGGTGCGCTTCTTGACTCCCGGTTTGCACGTGGTGACGAACCGAGAATCTGAAAATTTGGAGTGCCCTCGCCACGAGCGTGTGGTGCGGTTAATGGAGCCTGCCGTTTCGCTGCTGCATCATGGCCGCTTCGAAGATGCATTGGAGGTCATCAAGTGTGCCTTGCGCGACCACGGCGACTCGAACGGCACGGCAACAGATCCCCTGGCAGTTCCTTGCGTACACCTGGGAAACTACGGCACCCGATCTGCCACGGTCTTAATGACTTTCGTCGGTGATCGTACCCGCTTGGAAATTCTCCACGCAGCGGGTCCCCCCTGCCGCACTCCCTTCGTGCCGCTCGAGGCGCTGCTTTTGGTAGAGCCGCGCTAGACTTTATTGGGCAGCGTGGTAGGCTCGCCGCTCGAGATGGGAACGACCGGGCGGTGGCTGCGATGCTTGGGGTTGGTCTTAGCGGGTTTTGCGGCCTTACAAGGATGTGGTACCTCCCGTGTTCGTTTTGGTACCGCATCTGGGGTGGCGGGGACCCCAACCTTGGATGCTACGGCCTCGGCGCCCTCTGAACTGGCGACGCGCTTGGCAGAACTCCAAGCTCGATTGCAGGAGCGCGAGAAAGAACTAAGCGAGGCCAGAGCAGAGATCGAACGGCTCCGAAGTTCTTTGCCCGAGGTTCGCCAGGAGCATCAGTCGGTTGGCGCCGCAGGCGCGGGATTGGCTGATGCCGGTACGACGAGGGACCGAACAGCAGAGGAGCTAGCAGCCGAACTGTCGCGGGAACGCAACGAGCGCCTTGCCGTGGTTCGCGAGCTGGAACGGCTTCGACAGGAGGTTGGCTCGCCTTTTGGCGAAAATCGCGTGCCAGAGGCCGATTATCTGGCTCTCAAGCAAGAGCTGTTGGACCTTCGCCGTCAGCTTCAGCAGCAAGAGGAGGAACAGAGGCGCTTGGCAGTGAGAATTGCCGTGATGCCGTCGGCGGACTCGCGCGGAGGATCTTCGCCGGGCCCTGACGAGCATACTCGTTTGACCTCGGAGGCAGCACGCGAGTTGGCCGCAAGTCGTCAGCGAATCGCAGAGCTGGAAGCGGCCGTCGAGTCGTTGCGTGAGCAAGGATCTAAGGTGGCCACGCTGGTGGCGGAAAACGATTCCTTGCGTTCCCAACTGGCAGAAGAACGGCGGCGCGCGGAGGCATTGGAGGCCAAACTCAAAGTTGCCGCGAGGGTCACGGACCTCATTTTCCGGATGCGCTCCCAGAATCAAGGCGAGTTGTCGCCACGCCCACCACGAGAGCCGCGCGATTGAGCCCCCATCAGGCGTACCTGTGCTAAACGGGGCGGCCGCCATGGATGGAGACGAAAGTTGTCAACCCGCTCGCTTACAACGAGAAACGAACGCGGGTGGTACAGAAACACCCACGGAGCATCCTCCACAAGGAGCGTTTCTACCTCGCGGTACAGCGCAATGCGCGTTTGCTCGTCGAGCGTACGCGCCGCTCGATCGAGCAGGGTATCGACAACGGGGTTGGCATAGTTGGTGTGATTGTTGACGCCAATTTGCCTCGAGTGGAACAAGACTTCCAGAAAATTACTCGGGTCGGGGAAGTCTGCTTCCCAACCAAGGAGAAACAAATCGACACTCGGGTTGTGCCGCACTGCATCTAAAAACGGACCCCAAGCGAGAGGTTTCAGTCGCACGCGCACCCCGATGGTGGCCCAGTCTTGCTGCAGAGACTGCGCAACGCGCATGGCCGTATCGTCGTTTCGCAGCCAAAGCGTGGCTTCGAACCCCGCCCCGTAACCTGCTTCGGTCAAGAGCGCGCGTGCCTTTGCCCGATCCAGCGGGTAAATCGGCTCTCGTTCGGGGTAATTGGGCATCGTTGGGGGGATTACGCCCCGCGCCGCGGCGCCTCGACCATTCAGCAAGCGAAGAAGCTTTTCGCGGTCGACCGCGTAGTTGAGGGCCTGGCGTACTCGTCGGTCTGCCAGCGGGCCCCGCCGGCAATTTAGACCGACGTACTGTGTGCGCAGAGTGTCCCCGCTCCGAAGCAGCGGAGCAATGCTGGCGTCACGAATCACAACGGGAAATTCAGCCAACGGAATTGCCGCTAGGTCCAGTAATCCGAAACGATATCGCATCCACGCGAGGTCGTCGCTTACTCCGACGAATCGTACGATGCCTTCCAACTGTACGGAAAGCGGCCCCCCGTAATACTTGTTGCGCTGAAACAATAGCCGCTGGCCAGGAACTCGCTCTGCGAGAACGAACGGGCCACTGCCGACGGGTTGCAGTCCGAAGTCTTCGCCACGTTGGGAAACAATTTCTGGGGGAACCGCTGCGGCGAAGGGCAAGGCAATCTTGTGAGGGAACAGCGGATCGGGCTCGTCCAGATGAATCACGAGAGTTCGGGGAGGTTGGATTTCCATGCCTGGAATGGCACAGCCGGGCTGTTCACACTTGCCAGCTCCCTGAATGGTTAGAAAAAAATCCCGCCCAGGCGAACCCGTTCGGGGAGCCAATACACGGGACAGGGCGTACGCCACATCGGCCGGCTCGACGCGGCGCCCGATGGAAAACGAGGCGGTATCGCGTAAGCGGAAGCCAAACGCAGTCCTTTCTTCGTTTGCCCACCACTCCGAAGCGAGCTCCCCTACCAGTCGCCCGTCGTCGGTATAGTCGAGCAAAGTCTCGAAGATGAGGTCTTCGTATTGCCAAGAAGCTGTGTCGTAGCCTCGAGCAGGATCGAGGGTCGGCACGTCGTCTTTGTCGGCTACTCGGAGGTACCCCTCCCCTACTCCAGGACTTTCGCTGTTGGTGTGACAGCCCGCGAACGACAAAAGAACGATGAGCCAAACGGCAATCACCGCGATGCCTCTTGCGGGTGTCGTGCAAGTCCCCAGGCGAGAAGCTGAAACGCTGCTACCGAGTACACCAATGCGGCCCCGGGAAACACCATCAGCCACGGTGCGATCCGATAGTACGCCTGACTTTCGCTGAGCATCCTCCCCCAGCTCGGTGCGGGCGGCGGGACACCGAGGCCAATGAAGCTGAGCCCGGCGTCGATGAGCAGTGCGTGGCTTGCCGTGATCGCCCAGAGAGCGAGCACAGTCGAGCGGATCGCGGGAAGAATATGTCGTATGAAGATGCGCACCCGGCTGCTGCCTAATGCTCGTGCTGCCTCGATGTACTCGCGCCGCGCGAGCGATTGGACTTCTGCCCGTACCGCACGCGCAATCGTGGTCCAACCCACCGCAAAAATCACCAGCAGCAATACCCCCACGCTCGGTTCGAACAGCGCAGCCAAACCCATCGCCAGGAGCAAAACGGGAAAGGACAGCACAACGTCGGTGAGTCGCATAAGGAAGGTGTCCACGGCACCGCCGACGCCTCCGGCGAGCAAGCCCACAAGGGTGCCGAGGAAGGTGCTCGCAAAGGCCGCGCCGATTGCGATTGGCAACGAAAGCCGAGCGGCGTAAATGAGGCGGCTGCACACGTCGCGGCCTAGCTCGTCGGTTCCGCAAAGACAGCGCCGCTGCGGGGGAAACGGCTCCCCGAACGATGGAAGAGATGGTTGTACTGGGTCGGGTAAGGGCAGATAGGGGGCGGCCGCAGCTCCGACGATTGCGAGGATCAGCATGACCGCCCCGACGGTGAAGGAGAACGACCGAAATCTCATTGGCCGCCTTTTGACTCATACCTCCTTGCGAATCCGTGGGTCGACAAAGGCGTAGCACGCGTCCACGAGAACATTGGCACCAACCACGAGAACGGTCGCAAAAAGGACTGTGCCCATGAGCATCGGCAAGTCCTGGTTGAATACGGCCTCTACTGCAAGGCGACCCATTCCAGGCCAGTTGAACACGGTCTCCGTGAGCGTGACTCCGCCCAAAAGTCCAGCCAAGTCGAGACCAGCCATGGTCATCACGGTCAACAGCGCGTTGCGCAAGCCATGCACGAACACGACCCGCTCTTCGCTCAACCCTTTTGCGCGTGCCGTGCGGATGAAGTCCTGCGATAGCACCTCCGACAACTGACTACTGACGACACGTGCGTAACTTGCTGCCAACCCCACTGCGAGTGCACACGCTGGAAGAACCACCCCGGGAACACTGAAGCCGCCGAGCGGGAAAAGTGGCCACCGATAAGCAAAGAGGTACAAACACAACATCCCGAGCCAAAAGGGTGGCACGGCAAACGCGAATACCGTTGTTCCAAGGATCCATGGTGTCACGCGCGGGCGTAGGGCCCCGAGACAACCAAAAAGAAGGCCAAACAGCACAGCCAGAACCCACGCAGTGGCGCCCAGAAAAGCGGTGGCGGGAAGACGTTCGATCAGCGCGTGGGCTACCGGCTCGCCCGTTACGTACGATCTTCCAAAGTCTCCGCGTACGATTCTCCCAACGTACTTTGCATACTGCACGAGCAGCGGGCGATCCAAACCAAGCTCGCGGCGAATCTGGTGTAGGACCTCCGGTGGTGCCTTGGGGCCAGCAACTGCAACCGCAGGATCTCCCGGCAAAACCAGCGTGAGCAAGAACGTGACGAAACTAACGGCTAGGCAAATGATCACAGCCTGTGCCGTTCGCCGAAAAAGGTACGAAGCCATATCCGCCTTTTCCAATCACGCGGGGTGAAAAGAGAAACATCTCCTCCTGTGCAAGCACTGGATGCACCGGCCGAAGTTCTCGCCGATTCGGCCCAAGAAAGACTTGTCAGGTGCGCAGGAGTTTGGCAGACACAAGGAGTACGGGCTGGAAACCCTGCCCACAGATCGTATGCGCAGCGCGTCGAGGTGTTTGTGCCTACAAGACTAGCGAAACGTGCAGGTCGGTCTGGCCGCCGAATCGAATCGTTCACGACGGCGCAAGCAGGGAAAGTGTTGGGCGTTTCTCCCGCGCTGGTCCGGAGTTGGGTCCGCATCTGTCGACTTGGGGTGCGTACAAGCAACAGGAGAATTCTCCTTTCTTTTCAGGACATTGCTTTTCTACGCCAGGCTTTCCATTTACGCGACCGGTTCCGCAAGCGCAGCGATCTCCAGGCGGCGCTTCGTGCATTACGAGCTCAGGTGTTCGGCGAAGGAGCGGCACGGGGACGCATACGCCCGCGTAACGGGGGACTCGTTTGCGAAGACGACGGAAGCAGCTGGGACTACGCAACAGGTCAGTTGTTCTTGCCGTTCCCTGAGCAGACTCAGGGCCTTGCTTCGAACCGCAACCGGATCGCGTCGCTTGCGGATCACCGTGCGCAGCGAACCACGGGAGACGCCGAAGAAGACCCGGCTGGACGATGGTATTTTTTGGGGGTGGCGCGGGAAGAGGCCGGCGACTTGGCGGGCGCGCGGCAAGCGTATCTGAACGCGTTGAAATGCGACGCCGAATTGTCAGACGCGTGCGTCAATCTCGGTCGTCTTGCTCACTACGAAGGTCGGGTCCAACGAGCCGCCTTTTGGTATCGGCGAGCACTGAGTATCGCCCCTGAAGACCCAATCGCGCACTACAACCTGGCCATTGCGTTGGAGGATTTGGGCGATCTAGCCGGAGCGGTGCGCGAGTACCAAGCAGCTTTACAGTGCGACTGGGAGTTTCCCGAGGCACACTTCAATCTGAGTCGAATTTTCCGTTTAATGGGGCATCAGCTTGCTGCGATGCGCCACTTGAAGATTTATCGCCAACTCACCGGCCCGAAACGTTGATCGTGCCGGGCAACGGCTGATGTCCTGTTTTGGACACGTCAGTAGATCATTCGAAGTGGCACACGGCACACGCCTCTTGCCGGTACCCGACTAACGGTGGGTCGTTCGCCGGATCGGAATCCAAATACAACGCCACCCGTTGGTTCACGGTAGCAAGCCGCTCCTCTGCGAGAGAACGGAAACGCCACGGCTTCCCGTTACCCATGTTGGAAAAGTCCGCGAGGGCAAGGCGATAAAACCCGGCAGCACGGCGGGCGTCACCAGCTTTGGCGAACAAATCACCAAACAACACGAGCGAGCCTTCGATGTTGTGCGGGGCCTTGCCCGCGTTGCCGCAAATTTGCGGCTCCGTAAACGGGGAGCACGATGCAGCGGATAACGGGTCGCCCACGTATTCTAAGGCTTCGGCATACAAGGGGCTGTCGCGCGGTACAACGAAGGCCACTGTGCCGATGAAGTCAAAAGAGTTGAATTCCGGGTACAACGCGATAGCACTGCGCAATTGCTCGAGGCCCAACTGCTCGATCTCTGGACTCTGTTCTACAACGCCACGCATGTAGGTCGCCGCAGCGCGAAACCCAGGGATCCGCCGATCCTCGGGAACAAGGTCCACCGCGCGGTCGAGTGCCGCCTGAGCCTTCCGGATTTCCTCGCGTTCAAAAGCGGTCGCATTGCGGTAGTCCGCGACACTTTGGGCGAAACGGAACATGTGCATCATCCCTAGGCGGAAAAACGAGAGTCCGTCGTTGGGATTGAGCCGGACTGCCTTCGATAACAAATCCACGGCCTCCTGAGCCCGATCTTTGCGGCCGAGCAGCGTGTCGTAAAATGCCTCCTCTCCCGCCTTCGCCAAGGCGGAAGCGCTGACCGGGGACTGTGTTGGTTCACCATCACTACCACAGCCGATGCCGACACAGAGAATAACGGCCACAACCGAGAAGAGTTCAAATCGCATAAACTGGGAAACAACCACAGCTCCAACGACGAGACAAGAGATTTTTGGGAAAGCAACGTCAGGCTACGCTTTGGATTGCCGGAGCTCGTAGTTCGATAGGAACGAAGCGAGGGCGTTCGCTAGGGCCGAACCGATCGACTCCAGCAAAGGGTGCGCCTGCTGGGAACAGTTAGCCAGGCGTTCGCTTAGCCTCCTTCAGGGAGGCGCTTTGCGAGGATGTTACGAACGAGTTCGGGGCCATCGGCGGCTCCGAGCGCGCGAACGACTCGCCGCGCGATGCGCCACCGTGTGCGGTCGCGAACGAACTCCCAACGGTTGAAACTCAGGCGCCGAAGGCTGATGGACTGGTCTTCTTCGAGCACGTACAGCCTTGAGTACCCGCACGCGACCGCTTGATCCCCGTCGACGCGTACGATGGCGGGTCCCACGGTATGTGCGCTGGCCAGCATTTCGGCTCCGGCTGGCCAGCGCCCGAGCACGGTGGCGACGATGGCGTCGCGGCCATCGATTCTCAGGTCATCCAACTCGTACACAGCGTCGTCCACAAAGAGCTCCCGCAGGAGTTCTGCGTCGCCGGAGTCGGCAGCGATCGCGTACTCTACCATCACGTCGTGAATCGCCAGCATATCTTCGACGGTTCGCAACCGGCGATCGGTATCCTCTGCTTTCATCCCTTAGCCTCGCATCCCCTGCAGCGTGTTTTCTGCTGGCGCCCACACGGGTAACACCACCTCGCTTGTGAGCCGTTTGAACACGACCTGAACCGGCATTCCGAAATACACGTCCTCTGGACGACATCGCACGAGATACGTTACCAAACGGGCGCCCTCCTCCGTCTCAACGATGGCAAGCGGGAGCGGCAGCAGGTGCTGAAAGGCGGGCAGGAACGGCTCGTAGGCAATTACGTAAGAAAACACCCTGCCTTTTCCGCTGGCCTCGAACCATTCGAGCGGAGCTTCTTGCCAGTACAGCGGTTTTGGCGGCCAATGCAGCCGATGGGTGCGTCGTTCACGCTGGAGGAGAAGCTTCCCTTGGCGGGCACCTTCCCAAAAAGGGCGCATCACGGGATCTTCTAAATCCGGAAGAGGATAATCTGGATGGAGGGGGACGTCGTCGGTGAGGAAGATCGGCTCACGTTCTGTCATTGCTGTGAGCTCCCTTCTGTAGACGTTGCCTTCCTCCTTGATGCGCGCACACCGCAGTTTCCGACCCCCACCCCAGACTCTGCGTTGTCTCCGGTTACCTGGCAGGAGCCGATTTCCTCCGACGCGAAGCGCACAATCGTGGGACGAGGTCGACGTGGAATCGGGCGCAAAGTATCGGCAAGCTTCTGCCGGATGATTTGAAGCTCCCGCTTGCCTGGTCGGCATTCCACCACCACGCGAATTCCCGGATCGGAGGGGCTCCGCTCCAAATGGAATCCATACACAATTCCTAGCTCTCGCAGGGTGGGCAAAAGGGCCTGCTCGAGTTCACGCACACGCTCAGAAGGCAACTGTTCCCCATCGGTTTGAAAGTGCGTGTGAATGAATGTTTCCCACTCATCCAGAATGCGCATGCGGCGTTCTCCGTTGCAACTCGCGAGAAACTATGCGTAGCGATGGGCGCCGAGGATGAAAACTAGCCTCCTCCCTGCTGGAGACCTCAGGGGGCGCGCAAGACCATCGCACTCGTAGCCACGCCAGCTGCGCCTGTTACCAGCACGGCCTTGCAGTTTGGAACTTGATTCCACGAAGTGCCTCGGATTTGCCGTACCCCCTCGAGGATGAGGTTGAATCCGTGGACGTACGCTTCGGAGAGCCCACCCCCCGAGGTCAGCACAGGAAGCTCTCCGCCAATTTCGATGCGCCCGCCTTCTGTAAACGGCCCCCCCTCGCCTCGCCTGCAGAAGCCGTAGTCCTCCAACCCCATGATCACCAGCGGCGTGAAGGCATCGTAAATTTGAGCGCAGTCGATGTCCGCCGGACCAAGTTCCGAACGTTCCCAAAGCAATTTTGCGCAAAACACCGCCGTGGAATCCATCTCCTTCGTGTTGTTGTAGTTCGCCAGGTGAACAGGGTTTGGTCCAGAAGCTTGGGCTACGGAGTGCACGAGTACCGGTATGTGGCGCAGATCTTTTGCCCGCTCGACCGATGTCACGACGCAGGCAAGCGCTCCGTCCGTCTCCAAACAACAGTCGTACAGGCAAAGCGGATAACTGATCATGCGCCCGTTCAGGTACGTTGGCAGGTCTAGCGGACGCCCCCGCATCATCGCATATGGATTTGTCTGCGCATGCTTCCGTGCCGCAATCGCAACGTTGGCAAAGTGCTCCCTCTTGGTGCCGTACAAGTGCATGTGGCGGTGCGCATAGAGGCCGATGATATCCACAGGGCGGATGAGTCCCCACGGCAAGTAAAGCGACTTGTCGTCGCGGGCGACTCCCCGTTCCTGTGCCCAAGGACGCGAGGTTTTGGCGCCGCGGTTCCGCGCTCTGTGGCACACCACGACAGAAGCGAGACCCGTGGCGACCGCTGCCGCAGCGTGCATCACCGTGGCCGCCGAGGCGCCCCCGCCGTAAGAAATCTTGTCCCACCAGCGTAAGTTCTCGATGCCAAGCCGCCGCGCGATCGTGACCTCGTGAGTCGACTCCATTTCGAACATGCTCATGCCGTCGACATCCCGGGCGCGGAGGCCAGCATCTTGAAGTGCGAGTTGAATTGCTTCGACCGCAGTGTCGGCAATCGGGCGCCCAATGTCTTTCGCGAAGGGCAAATGGCCAATGCCGACGATCGCGATTCGGTCTCGAATGCGGCGGAATAAATCGCGTTCGATGGGGCTATCGAGCGGCATCGGCGGTACTCCCTTCGTAGATGACTGATAAGGCTAGCCCTGAATGCGCCAGTGCAAATTCCGACTTACTGCGGGTCTCGGAAGTTCGGGGCCCGCTTTTCGAGGTTCGCACGCACAGCCTCGATTTGATTCGGAGTTCCAATGAGCGAGAGTTGGAGCTGCTCTTCGAGCGCCAATCCTTCGTCGATCGAGCCGGCGGTCGCTTCGTTCCAAAGCTTTTTGGCTGCACGAATCGCTTCGGGCGAGCGAGAAGCAATGTCCTTGGCAAGGCTGAGCGCCGCGGCAAAGGGGTCTTCTGCACATCGCGTTGCGAGTCCAATTTGCACTGCTTCTTCTCCGCTCACCACACGCCCCGTGAACGTCAGCTCCTTGGCGATATCGAGGCGGACCAGGCGACGCAGCGTTTGGGTGCCGCTCATGTCCGGGATCAAACCCCAGCGTATTTCCATGACCGAAAGTTCTGCGGTAGGAGCGACAACCCGCAAATCAGCCCCTAACGCAATCTGTAAGCCGCCGCCAAACGCAACTCCGTGAATCGCGGCAATGACCGGTACCGGAAGCTCCTGCCACGCCCACGCAACTCGTTGCGCGAAATTTCCGCGGCGGCCGTTGCTCCGCTCGAGCAGCTTCGCGCCCCCTGTCCCGCTCGCCATCGCAGCGAAGGCACCAAAGTCGAGTCCAGCGCAAAATGCTCGCCCGGCTCCACGGAGTACGACGGCTCGAACGGATCGATCCGCCGCGAGACTCTCTGCTGCTTCGGCAATCGCTTGGAACATGTCGAGGTCCAAAGCATTTAACTTCTCTGGACGGTTCAACGTGACAATGGCAACGCCTTGTTGGTGCTCCGTGATCACTCGTTGCGCCATGCGAAGAAACTCCTTTCCGATCTTTCGCTCAGGTTGTCACAAGGATGCGCGGGAAACAAAGGTGGGTCGTTCGCATCACCCTTACTTGACGAACAAACGTTCATTGGCTTAGGCAACTCGGCCATGAGTGTAAAGCGTCGAGTCCCAATCAAGCCGGGTTACTTCACGGTTCCCGAGGATCCCCAAGAGCCACCCAGGCTCCTGGGGAGTCGCTGCATGGACTGCGGAGAGGTGTACTTCCCGCGTCGAGCAATTTGCGCGAAAGCGGATTGCCTGAGTGAGCGTCTTCAAGACGTGGAGCTGGGCCCTCGCGGCACGCTCTACAGCTTCACCTTTGTCCACATGCCTTTGTTCGGTTCGAGCAACCTCGAGCACATGGACGGGTATGGTGTGGGCCAAATCGACTTGCCCGAAGGACCGAGGGTACAGCTCCCCTTGGCCGGTCGCAGGGAAGAGTATCGCATCGGCCAGTCGGTCATTGCCGAACTGGACAAAATGCGAGACGAAGGCGACGCGGAAGTTGTCATCGTTCGGTTTCGTCCCGAAGGAGAAGCCCGATGAGAGACGTGGCGGTGCTGGGAGTTGGGATGTACCGATTCGGCATGTGGGACGTGCCGAACGCAGTGATGGCTCGCGAGGCCGGCATGCAAGCGCTGCGCGACGCGAACTTGTCTTTCCGCGATGTGCAGGCTGCCTATGTAGGACACATTTTTGCGCCCGTGATGAGCGCTGTCCGAGCCATGAAAGAATTCGGCTTGACCGGCCTGCCCGTGCAGCACGTCGAGAATGCTTCGGCCACTGGTTCGGCAGCGTTCCGAGAAGCATGCCTGCAAGTTGCAGCGGGAACGTACGACGTCGTGATGGTTCTGGGGTTCGACAAGATGACCACCATGATCCAACAGTCGACGCAAGGAACCGCCCCGGAAAACATGGAAGACGCGATCCTGCCGGCAGCGTTCTTTGCCCTCTGGGCCACCCGTAGAATGCACGAGCGAGGGATGAAGCCTGAGCATTTGGCGCGAATCGCAGCCAAAAATTGGAACAACGGTGCCTTGAACCCGATGGCACAACGGCAGCCGCAGGAACCAATGACGCCGGAGCGCGTGTTGCGTTCGCGGATGGTTGCGTGGCCGCTCACCACCATGATGTCTTGCCCAATGGGAGACGGTGCCGCTTGTGCCATCGTTGGAAGGGCAGACTTAGCGAAGAAGCTTCGCCCAGATCGCCCAGTGGTTCGAGTGGTGGCTTCGGCTCTGCAGACCGAAAAGTACGCACCAGGACACTTGTTCATGGGGCCAGTGGTGGGCCCAGCACAAATGACCATCGATACTGCGGCGCAGGCGTACAACGAGGCAGGGATCGGCCCTGAGGACCTCGACCTCGTTCAAGTGCACGATGCGTTCGCCATCGAGGAGCTGGAGTATTACGAGCTCCTGGGCCTCTGCAAACCAGGCGAAGCAGAAAAATGTATCGAAGAAGGTGATTTCGAGCTCCACGGGCGCATCCCTGTTTCCACGGACGGAGGACTGATCGCGCGTGGCCATCCAGGTGGGCCAACCGGCCTAGCCCAAATTTGGGAAACGACGTTGCAGCTCCGGGGAGAGGCCGGCCGCCGACAGGTCGAGGGAGCACGAATCGGCCTTTGCCACATGATGGGCGGTGGTAGCGTTTGCGTCATCCATATTTTGCAACGCGACTGAACCATGCCTGCGTTTTGGGGAGCTGTGCCATCCGAGCGTCCGGTGCGCCGCGAGGCGCTGGTCAGGTTGCAGCGCACGCTTCCTCCGGACACATGGCGGCGCCCCTCGGCTCCTCTTGTTCGCGCAGGTGCTAGCGGTAGAGCGGAGCAGTTGCTCGTTTTGGCTTGGACTGCCGAGATGCTTGCCACCGAACGTGCGGCCGGGGTGCGCGTGCTGCGCCGTGTCGGCATCACGGCTGGGCAACGCGTCGCCAATAATCTTCCGGGCGCCTTGGTGACCCCGGGAAGTCTTTTGCTCGGCGACGTTGTGGAAGAGCTCGGAGCACTGGACGTTCCCTTAGGCGAGACCAAGGCAGATGGTGCCATCGACAATGCTTGGGCCCTGATCGAACGCGTGCAACCTCATGCGCTCGTGCTCGAGGCCGCGACGGCCGAGCGTTTCTTCGCTGCAGCTCCGATAAAATACGCGGTTCAGTTGCGCGCCTTAGTGTGGCTGCATCGGGAACCTCCAAAGCAACTTCCCAGCCCCCCGCCCTCCTGGAAGGTAGAGCAACAGCTCCACTGTCTTGCTGTCCCAGAAGTGCTCTCGTTCTTTGCGTATTCCTGCAACGACCATTTCCATTGTGACGAGTCGATTTCAGCTTTGGTGGTGGACGAACGGTCCCTCCTTCCTGCCCCTGTGGGGGCGTTGTTGGTCGAATGGGTCGATGCCGAGCTTGGCCCGCTGTCCTTTTTCGTGCCGTGGGCCGTGGAAGCGAGTTCGCCCCGCTGCAGTGAGGGGCGACCCGCATTTCGTCTTGTTGGGAGTTCGGGTGGTCCTTAGTTCCGTCAGATAGTGAGCGGGAAAGTCTATGGAATTACGGTTGTCTCCTGAACAGGAAGCGTTCCGGCGCCAAGTGCGAGATTGGCTTCAAGCCAACTTACCGCCCGGCTGGGGAACGCCAGCATATCGCTCGCCACAAACCCCCGAAGAGCAAGTGGCGTTTGCGCGTGCGTGGCAGCGCAAGCTCTTCGAAGGGGGGTGGGCAGGCTTGACGTGGCCTAAGGAATACGGAGGCCGAGGTGCCAGTTTGATCGAGCAACTCATCTACAACGAGGAGTACGCACGGGCGGCGGCGCCAGACATTCTCTGCCTCAAAATTGGGCTGAGTTTAGTGGGGCCAACCCTCATGGCGTGTGGGAGCGAGGAGCAAAAGCGCCGGTTTTTGCTGCCGATTTTACGGGGCGACGAAATTTGGTGCCAAGGATTTTCCGAGCCCAACGCAGGGTCAGACCTTGCCTCCGTCCGCACTCGTGCGGAACTGGTTGGCGAGGAATTTGTGATCAGCGGGCAAAAAATTTGGACCAGCGTCGCTCGTTATGCTGATTGGTGCATGCTCGTTGCCCGCACGCGATTCGAGGGTCCCAAGCACCATGGCCTCACCTTTTTGCTCGTTCCAATGAAAAGCCCTGGAATTACTGTGCGGCCGTTGCGGGAAATGACGGGTGAAGCGTGGTTCAACGAAGTCTTCTTCGACAACGTTCGGGTACCGCGTGCGAACGTCGTGGGCGAAATTGATCGAGGCTGGGACGTGGTGCTCGCGACCTTGGGCCACGAGCGAGCCGGCACCACCCCCCACATCCGGCTGCAGGCGGAGGCTCGTCGCTTGGCGCGGTTGAGTCACACTGTTGAACGCTATGGAAAGAAGGCTTCCGAGGATCCGCTCGTGCGGCAAAAGGTAGCGCAGTCGTGGATCGAAACGACGATTCTGCGCTACAGCGCGTACCGTAACGTGTCCAGGCTTACCCGTAGCGGCGTGCCAGGGCCCGAAGGGTCGATCTTGAAACTTTTTTGGAGCGAGCTCGAACAGCGCCTCAAAGATACTGCCTTCGAGATTTTGGGTTCCTGCGGAACCCTCTGCAACGGCGACCCGCGGGCGGTCGAAAACGGCTTCTGGGCATACGAACTCTTGTGGTCGCGGTCCGCTACGATTTACGCGGGAACTTCGGAAATTCAACGGAACATCATCGCACAGCGAGTGCTTGGCTTGCCGCGAGGCTGACTGGACACGACAGCGACGATCATCAAGGACCCTATTGGAACGTGGGAACTCTAACGTTGTGCGCTTTTGCTGTTTTTGTGGAGGACTGCTTTCGCCGCTAGGGAATACGCCGCATCGCGTGTGTAGCGAATGTGGACAGCCTCACTATCGCAATCCAGCGGTCGGCGTCGCAGTGGTGGTCATACAAGCGGGACAAGTACTATTGGTTCGCCGTGCGCGCGGTCGCTACGCGGGGCGGTGGTGCATTCCGTGCGGCTACGTGGAGTGGGATGAAGACGTACGTCAGGCGGCTCGGCGAGAAATGCGTGAGGAAACCGGACTGGAAGTACGTTTACTCGGCGTGTGCGACGTGCGCTCCAACTTTCACGATCCAGACAAACAAAGCGTCGGCATCTGGTTCTGGGGCGAGCCTTTGGGTGGTGGGGTGAAACCCGGAGACGACGTAGACGCCGCAAACTACTTCCACCTTGAGGAGCTCCCTCCCCTAGCCTTTCCGACCGACGCTCAGGTGCTCGAAGACATCCGCGCTGGTCGCCTGTGCCCGCCACAGGCAGCAACCACGTGACGTTTTCAGGACATCTGGGCTCAGAGCCCGCGTTCCAAAGCGCGCTGTGTGAATTCTTCGTCAGCAAGCCCGGTATCGTACGCGACCTTGGTGAAATCTACCACCGTGCGGCTGCCCGTACCGTTGTTTTGCATTTCCATGTGAAACGCCGTGGGGATTTTGCCGACCAGGCGGATGTCGGAGAGGGAGAGGGTCTTTGCCACCGTGCCGTTCTTGTCCACCATTTCGTACTTTCTCACCACCAGCTCCTTCGCATCGACCCAGGCCCGTACCTTCCCGTAGCTGATGTCTTTCCCGGTCGGCGTGAATTCCAGCAAATGGCAAAGATGTCCGTCGACTTCCTCGTCGCGAACGAATTCCGCCTTCGCTTCCGTGTCGTCCCAGTCGAGGATCTGCGTGATCACGGCGAGGTCTTCGTAACTAAAGTCCGTGCCTACAAAGCTTTCTCGTTTGGCCGCGCCGCTAATTTGGCGGACTTTGCCCAACTCCGGAAGGTACAGCCATTGCTCGTCTTTGCCCTTCGGATCGGCCCACTGCAGCATCCCTACGCCTCGGACATCCTCGGGAGCAGAGAAAAAAACGATCGAGCGGGTTCGGTCGTGGTCGTACTTTTTCACTTTGATCAGCAGTTCTCGCGACCGTTCTCCGCCGCGGCGATCGACGATGCGAAGCTTCATCTCCTGCGTGCGGTCGCTCCACTTTCGCTCACCATCTGCCAACCGCCTCGCCTCAGCGAGGATTGACCGCGCTCGTTCGGCGTCTTGTGCTTGCACCGGGAGAAGAAATCCCAGCAAACACACGGACCAAAGAACACTAGCTAGACACTTCATTGTTCGACCTCTCACGAGTTCATGCCTGCCGCTCTACTGCCGCTGCCAGCACCCTGCAACCAAAGCAACCCCGTGTACACGTAGTGGAGGCCGGAGGCCGCAGTGGTGGCGCCTGTGAGATACCACAGGACCAAATTGGGCAAAGCCATCGGAAGATCCGGGCGCGCGAGCGTCAATAACGCGAACCCGATGGTAAGCATTCCAAAGAACGTGTTGACCTTGCTGATGAGGGACGGAGAGACTTCCATCGGTTCGGCAAAAAAATACAGAACCAAGTAGCCCACCAGGATCACGACGTCGCGAGTGGCGACCAGGATGAAAAGCCACACAGGTAAGGCTCCGTACCAGGTGAGGCTTAAAAAGGAACTGACGACCAAAAGCTTGTCGGCCAGCGGATCCAAACTCGCCCCGATGGTGCTTTTGCTGTTCAAGATGCGCGCGAGTGCACCGTCGATTGCGTCCGTGATCCCAGCTGCCAAGAACAGAGCCAATGCCGCCGCGTAATGTCCACTGGTCACGCAGATCAGGAACACCGGCACTGCGGCAATACGGAGAAGCGTCAAAAAGTTTGGGAGCGTGAGCATCGCACGGCGAGTCGCCGTGTACCCTGCTGCCAATAGGGGTGCAAGACCACTCCAGATTCCGGTTGTTCGAGGAGCGTTTTCGGCGCTACCTTGTGGCGCACGCGCTACAAGGATCGAACAACTAAACGGAAGGGCTAGCAAGATGAGTGATCCGCAATCGTGGCAGGGGCTCCGCCCCGCGCGTATTTTGTTGATCGAAGACAACCCCGACGACATCGAGCTCACTCGGCGTGTTTTTCAGCGTGGCCATTTAGACAACCCCCTAACCGTGATCGAAAATGGTCGGGAAGCGCTCGACCTCCTACTGCGAGAGGTCAATCGAACGGATCGCCCACCTTACGACTTGTTGTTACTCGACCTGACGCTGCCCGGGCTCGACGGGCGTGCTCTGCTTCAAGAGCTGCAAGCGGACAAACGCTTGCGGCGCATACCGGTAGTCGTACTCACTGGCTCCCAGCGCGACGAAGATTGGATCACCGCGTACAAGACCGGTGCGGTGGCATTTTTGCGCAAGCCGTTCGACCTCGAACGCTTCCTCACAGTGATCGGCGACCTCCACGGATACCGCATCCTGATCATGCGTGATCCCGGGTCGTGAAGCGCGAACGTCCGCTTCGTGTTGGGGGCTTCTACGTCCGTAAGCGCCAAATGAGGCACGGCTGTGTTCTGGGAACGATACGCCTTCAGTGGGGTGCTGCTAACGGACGGGGCGCTGGTTGTAGTTCATCCAGAACCGCGCAGCGTGGCGGATCGTTTCTGTGAACTTCTGGAAGTCCACGGACTTGACGACAAACGCGTTTGCGCCTGCCCTGTACGCGGCTTGCACCTCTGCAGGGTTTGCCGATGAACTGAGAACGACCGTCGGAACGAGCGACAGCAGTGGCTCTCCCTTGATTGCGCGTACAATTTCGAGCCCGTTGCAGCGGGGCATCCTCAGGTCGACAAACACAACGTGCGGTAGCAGCTGAACCTGCTCGGTGTCTGCCAAAGCCCGCAGCTGACGAATGGCCTCGAGCGGATCACGGAAAAATTGCATCTCTTGGGTGGGAATCCAATCTTCGACGGCGGCTTGGAACAGTTCAATGTCGGCAGGGTCGTCATCAATGACCAGAAGTTTTCCGAGGCTGGCTGACTCGTGGCAGCTAGGCACGGTTTGAAGAAGGAGCTTGTCCGTCGCCGTACTTGTGGTGATTTCCGTTTGTTGGAGCGGTCGCTCTTCTTCGGTGGCAACGCCCTCATGTTGCCCGAAGACGATTTCCAGAAGCGCCGGGCTCAGGAGCCTCAGGGACGCGCCTTGATAGTGCGACAACACCGCGGTGAAGATGCCCAGTTCTAGGTTCGCAGCACGGTCGAGTTCGGCGCTGGCATTGGAACTCGGAGGGTCCGCGAGATCTGGCAGAGGACTCGCTTGGATCGACACACGGACCGTCGGCTCGTGCTCGCTCCGTTGCTGCGTAATGCGCACCAGGCCAGCTTGCCCGTGCAACACTTTCGTGGCGTAGACTTGCAAGGAGGCGACGAGCAGTTTCAGGTGTCGTCCATCCCAGCGGAGGTTCTGTTCGTGATCCAAGTCGAGCTCGATCCGAACGGGGCCACCCCGTGCGTTGAGGTCGGCAGCCGCTTCGGCAAACGCTGCACCGAGTGATGCGGACGAGCCTGCACGGGGAGGCTCGAGCGCTGACGCGAATCGCCCCACCCAGTCGGCGTACTGCTGCAGTCGGGCCGCATTCTGGGTGATCCGCTGTAGGTAGCGGGTGGATGTGGGGGATGGTTCACGGCCCCAATCCTCGGATAGTGCACGACTGAATCCATCCACTGCCCGTACAGGTGCGTGCAGATCATGGGCGAAGTCGTAGAGAAGTGCGGCCAGGGTTGCGGCGTCCATCATGTTGCGTCCTCCGTGGTTCGAGGACCCTTATGAACAAGTTGCCGCGCTCCAGGGTTGCACGCAACGAGAAACTGAGTTGCTCGCAAAAATACCCTTGGCACACGTTTTAGCGGTACCTCGCCACGATTGGGGCGTCGGGCGCGCGAGACTGCGCGAACGACGTCTCTACGCGTCATCAGGCCGCGCGCTTAGCCGTCAACACCAGCGGTAAGGTCTTTTCCCTGGTTTGTGTCGAGCGCCGCTTTCCGCAGTTGGCCAGCAAGTTTCGGGGGCACGTACGCGACAAGCTCCATCGCGTCGGCGTGGTACTGTTCCGTGACGATGCGCCCAAGCTGCCGCACGCGGGCCACCAAGTCACCGCGTGCGATCGGCAGCCGAACCTGAATTTGTTCGAGTTGCTGCAGCAGCGCTGCGTCGATCTTGTTTAGAAGGTCGCTCAAGCCGGCACCGGTGCGCGCCGACACAAGGCAGGAGGGCGTGTGCCCTGGTGTAAAGGGAGCGAACTCGAGTTTGTCGGCCTTGTTCAGGACGAGAATCCGAGGTTTGCGCTCTGCGCCGAGTTCGCGCAGGACCGCTTCGACCACGGCGCCATGCCGCTCTGCCATCGGATGGCTCGCATCGACGACGTGAAGCAAGAGATCGGCTGTTTGTACTTCCTCCAACGTGCTCTTGAAGGCATCGACAAACCCGTGTGGGAGCTTGTGAATGAATCCGACGGTGTCGACCAGCAGCGCACCTGCCCCGCTGGGTAAACGGAGGTGCCGTACGGTTGGATCCAACGTGGCAAACAACTGGTCGGCGACCAACGTATGCGCCGCCGTAAGCGCATTCATCAGCGTGGATTTGCCTGCGTTTGTGTAACCGACCAAGGCAACGGTCGGCAGTGGTACATCCGCACGGCTTTGACGATGCAGATGTCGCGTCCGGGCAACCTCACGCAGGCGGCGACGCAAAACGGCAACCCGCTCGCGCACTTTGCGCCGGTCCACTTCGAGCTGCGTTTCTCCTGGGCCACGCGTTCCCACGCCGCCGCCAAGACGGGAAAGGTGCTGCCACTGCCTGGTTAGACGCGGTAGCAAGTATTGGAGTTGTGCCAGCTCCACCTGCAGTTTTCCCTCCAGGCTGCGGGCTCGCTGAGCGAAAATGTCGAGAATCAACTGGCTCCGATCGATCACCTTGAGCTCGAGCGACCGTTCCAAGTTGCGCTGCTGCGCAGGTGATAGCGGTTCGTCGAAGATGACCACCTGCGCGCCATTCTCCACCGCGTAGCGCCGGACCTCCTCGACCTTGCCCGCACCGATGAACGTTGCTGGTTGCGGGTGAGCTAACGACTGCAAAACCCGGCCAACCACGCGCACTCCAGCGCTTTCTGCCAGGCGTTCCAGTTCGTCCAACGATTCCGTGGCGGAAAGCGTACCGCCTCTCCGACATTCCACCCCCACAAGCACGGCCGCCTCGTTTTCCGTGCGGGCGTTACCGGGAAGCCGCCCGACCGGACCGTGCGGGTTGGGTTTGCCCAGAACTGCCGCTCTCGACCGCGTCGGTTCGTTTCCCTTCACTGCAAGTATACAGCGCCTTCTCCGAAGATTTGTTCCACTTCGGTAATGAAAGCCTCTGTCGGTGTGACCTTCAATCGCGCGGGCAGTTCCAGGACAATTTCGGCCTTTGCTTGCGGCAGCCAAAGGTGCACAAACGTATCGCACCGTCCCGGATGCCGAGAGCAAGTTTCCCGCAAGCGCTGCAGCTTCTCGGCATCGACCATTTCTTCTGCGAGGGTGAGCCGGACCTGTTTGAACGCCTTTTGCTGCATTTCCGACAAGAGGGTCACGGTTTCCACAATTAATTGGCAGCGCTCGTCGTCGATCTCAAGCGTTCCTTCGACCAGGACGGGTTCGTCGGCGTGGATCGCAGTCTCACAAGCTCGGTAGGTGTTGGGCCAAGCTAAAGCCTCGACCGTGCCAGATCGGTCTTCCAGTACGAACGTTGCATAACGTTCTCCAGAACGGGTGTTTTTCGTTTTGAGCGTGTGAATCACTCCCCCGAGTCGCACTTTCGCATTCTCCCCGCGAGCACGTGCCGCAGCAATGGTCCCGTCAGTGATTCGGCGCAGGGCGCGCTCCCACCGGTCCAAGGGGTGTCCTGTGATGAAAAACCCAAGGGCCTCTCGTTCCAGCCGTAGGCGCTCTTTGGCTGGCCACTCCTCGATCTCCGGGAGGGCTGGAGCGGGAGCCGAGGACAGGGCCGCGGTTGCAAACAAGCTCATTTGATTCTTGGGGGCGGCGGCCTCTTGCTCAGCCGCTGCCCAGCGCAAGATTGCATCCAGGCCTTCGAGAAGCCTGCGGCGTGGTTGCCCTGTGAAGTCGAACGCCCCGCAGTTGATCAGGCTTTCGATCACCCGCCGATTGACCTGGGTTTGCGGTACACGCTTGCAGAAGTCCGCCAGGGACTCGAATGGGCCCCCGCCGCGGGCTTCCAAGATTGCCTCCACAGCTTTCTCCCCGACCCCTTTTACCGCCCCGAGTCCAAAGCGGATGGCTCGTCGACCGCTTGGTGCCTGCGGAGGCAATACGGTGAAGTCCAAGGAGCTTTCGTTCACGTCTGGAGGCAGAATGGGTATCCCGAGTTCGCGGCACGCAGCGATATTCTTGTAAGTTTTATCGGTGCTGTCCATTTCCAAGGTGAGCAGTCCTGCCATGAACTCTTCCGGGAAATGGGCCTTCAAATACGCAGTTTGGAAGCAGATGTACGCGTACGCAGTGGAGTGCGACTTGTTGAAGCCATAAGCCCCGAACGTTTCCATTTGCTCGAAAATGGCTGTTGCCACTTGCTCGGGGACTCCCCGTTCGACTGCACCACGGATAAAGCGCCCTTTCTCGCGCTCCATTTCGTCTTTCTTCTTCTTGCCCATGGCGCGCCGGAGGTTGTCGGCATCACCGAGGGTATAGCCTGCAAGCACGCGGGCGATTTGCATGACCTGCTCTTGGTACAAGATCACCCCGTAGGTATCGCGCAAAATGGGCTCGAGCTCCGGATGCAGATACTGAATCGGCACTTCACCATGCTTACGCTTGATGAACTCCTCGACCATGCCCGAGTCGAGGGGACCAGGACGAAACAGAGCCAACACGGCAATGAGGTCCTCGAACTTGCTTGGGCGCAGCGATGTGACCAGCTTGCGCATGCCACTGCTTTCTAGCTGGAACACACCCACCGTATCCCCGCGGGAAATCAACTGGTAAGTGGCTGCGTCGTCGAGAGGTAACCGATCCACGTCAATGTGCACGCCCCGCCCTTGTCGAATCCGCTCGACAATTTTGGCGATCATGGTGAGCGTTTTGAGGCCGAGAAAATCGAACTTGATCAGGCCAATGGCATCGACGTCGGCGTAGGGGTACTGAGTGAGGATCGCGCCGTCCTTATCGACAAACAGTGGAAGGGTTTCGACCAGAGGACGGTCACCAATGACGATGCCAGCCGCGTGCTTGGAAGCGTGCCGCAACAACCCCTCCAATCGCAGCGCGTAGTCGAATAGCTGGCGCTCCCGCTCGCCTTTGTCTCGGATCTCCCGCAAGCGAGGCTCCATTTCCAGCGCTTCTTTAAGCGGGAAGTCTTTTCCCTGCTTCGGGGCTGGGTACAGCTTGGCGATGCGATCCGTTTCCGCGAAGCTGAACTCGAGAACGCGGCCGACATCTTTGATGGCTTGTTTGCCTTTCAGCGTTCCGAAGGTGATGATTTGGGCGACGCAGTCTTCGCCGTACTTTTCTCGCACGTAGCGAATCACTTCGTCCCTGCGCTCGAAGCAAAAGTCCATGTCGATATCGGGCATCGATTTGCGCTCCGGATTGAGGAATCGCTCGAAGAGGAGGTTGTAGGGGATGGGGTCCACGTTGGTGATGCCAAGCGCATAGGCGACCAAACTACCCGCCGCGGATCCGCGCCCAGGCCCCACGGGAATCCCCCGCTCCTTTGCGTAGCGGGTAAAGTCCGCCACAATCAGAAAGTAACCGGAAAATCCCATGTTTTGAATGATGCGGAGCTCTTCCTCTAACCGATTCCAGTAGTCGCGCTCCTTCGCATCGTCCCAGCCAACCTCGGCACGTTTTTCGGCGAGGCGCGCTTCCAGGCCTTTGCGGGCAAGGTTCTCTAAGTACTCCTCGAGGGATTCGTTGTTTGGAGTGCGGTAGACCGGGAACTGATAGCGTCCGAACCGCATCTCGAATTGGCACCGCCGAGCCACTTCGAGAGTATTGCTCACCGCCTCGGGAACGTCGGGAAACGCGCGGGCCATCTCGGTGGGATCTTTGACGTACAGTTGATTCGTCCCAAACCTCCACCGATTGGGGTCGCTGAGGGTTTTCCCCGTTTGGATACAGAGAAGCACGTCATGCGCTGGCGCGTCTTCGGGAGTCAGATAATGGCAGTCATTCGTGGCCACGATGGGCAGCGAAAGTTCCCGGGCAAGGCGGATGAGTTCGACGTTGGCACGTTCTTGCTCGGGCAAGTGGTTGTCCTGGATCTCGACATAGTAACGCCCGTCGAACATGGCGCGGTACTCTTCCATGACGGCTCGTGCCCGGTCGATCGAGCCTGCGGCAATGGCCTCGTTGACTTCGCTTGCCAAACAGCCAGAGAGCGCGATCAGCCCACGATTCCACTCGCGCAGGAGTTCCTTGTCGATTCGGGGCTTGTAATAGAACCCTTCTTTGTAGCTCAGGGTTACGAGGCGACAGAGGTTGCGATAGCCCTCTTCGTTCATCACCAGCAGGATCAAGTGATGATTCCCGGCCGACTCGGCATCTCCAGCTCGTGCTTTGCGCTCCGTGCGATGTCCGGGAGCCACGTACATCTCGCAGCCAATGATTGGCTGAACCCCGGCAGCGACAGCGCGGCGATAAAACTCGACGGCGCCAAACAAGTTGCCGTGGTCCGTCATGGCGATGGCCGGCATGTTCGCCGCCTTCACTTTTTGGATCAGGTCGGAAATTTTGTTCGCGCCGTCGAGCAGCGAATACTGCGTGTGCACATGCAGGTGAACAAAGCTCATTGGATGCTCCCTATCTCCCCTTGCTCACTCTCGATGCTTTGGAACCAAAAACCTACCAGAAGGAATCCGCGCGAGTGAAGGCTGGCGTCCCAACACCGGTTGTCCCAGCCGACAAGAGTTTTGACTTGTTCGTGCCCCAGCTTCCATTGGCCTTGGCATGCGGAGCAAGCAGTCGTCCGATTGCAGTCGCGACATGCTTCCTCCCAGAGCCGCAGGCCGCACGGCAAGCTGCGGCGGTTGCCATGCCTACGGCGGCCACGAGTCATCGGTCCCATCCGGCATAGGAACGAAAAGTTTCCTTCCGCGACGACATGGATCCGTTGGTGGCTCGGTCCCGCGGCAGTGCGGGAACCCGCCAGCGAACGGGGTGTTTCCGCCGAACGCAAGGCAAATACACAAACATGCTCAGCCCATCCCTCGTGGGCGACGCTTACTCCCACTCGATGGTCGCGGGAGGCTTCGAAGAAATGTCGTAGACCACACGGTTGATGCCCTGGACTTCGTTGATCAGTCGAGCGGAAAGCCGCGCCAGCAGCTCGTACGGCAAACGAGCCCAGTCGGCGGTCATTCCATCCACACTTTCGACCGCGCGCAGCGCCACGACGTTTTCGTAAGTACGGGCGTCGCCCATGACCCCTACCGTTTTCACCGGCAACAGCACCGCGAACGCTTGCCACAAGCGGTCGTACCAGCCCGCTGCGCGAATTTCTTCCTCCACGATTGCATCGGCGTGCTGCAGCACTTCCACGCGCTCCGCGGTTACCTCACCAAGGATCCGGATGGCCAGTCCGGGGCCCGGGAATGGGTGCCGGTTGATGATGTGCGGCGGGATCCCCAAAACCCGCCCTAGCTCGCGGACCTCGTCCTTGAAAAGTTCCCGCAGCGGCTCGATCAGCTCGAGCTGCATTCGTTCTGGTAGCCCGCCAACGTTGTGGTGGGACTTAATCGTGGCCGACGGGCCCTTGAACGACACCGACTCGATGACGTCGGGATACAGGGTTCCCTGGGCGAGAAATCGTACATTGGCGAGCGAGCGGGCCTCACGCTCGAACACCTCGATGAACGTGTTGCCAATGATCCGACGTTTCTGCTCGGGATCGACAACTCCGGCAAGGCGGGCAAGAAATAGCTTGCTGGCGTCGACTTTGCGGATGCGGAAGTGAAACGCGTCCGTAAGGAAGTTCATCACCCGCTCTGCCTCGTCGCGCCGAAGCACCCCGTTGTCGACAAAGACACAAGTGAGTTGATCGCCGACGGCTCGATGCACAATTGCTGCGGTAACCGTGGAATCCACTCCGCCGCTTAAGGCGCATACGACCCCAGCCGAACCTACCCGTTCCCGAATGATCTGGATCTCCCGTTCGACGAAATTTTCCATTGTCCAGTTGGGTTGGGCGTGGCAGATCCGAAAGAGAAAATTTGCGAGAAGTTCTTTTCCGCGAGGGGTGTGCGCAACTTCCGGGTGAAACTGAACCCCAAAGAAGCGCCGTGTCGGGTCGGCAAATGCTGCAACCGGCGAATTTGCACTATGAGCAAGCACGGTGAAGCCTGGCGGAAGAATCTCGATTCGGTCGCCGTGGCTCATCCACACGGGCAGTGGCCCGGATCCCAAACCAGCGAAAAGGTCGTTGTTGTCGTCGATGGTAATTTCGGCCGGACCGTATTCGCGCTGGTTCGCCGACTGCACTCGTCCGCCGAAGCGCAGCGCTACGACGCCCATGCCGTAACAGATGCCGAGAATCGGAACCCCAAGTTCGAACACTTCGGGCGTAGGCATTGGCGCGTCGACCTCGTAGACGCTTGCCGGGCCTCCCGACAGGACCACACCAATAGGATTCCGCCTGCGAATTTCCTGCGCCGGTAAGTGATACGGATGGATTTCGCAGTAGACGTGCAGCTCACGGATGCGCCGTGCGATGAGCTGTGTGTACTGGCTGCCGAAGTCCAGAATGAGAATCATGGCATTGGCCTGCGAGCAAAGAACTGCGGTGGGGCTCACTCCCGGCGGTAGTTCGGCGGCTCTTTGGTCATGGTTACGTCGTGGACGTGACTCTCTTCCAGCGATGCTCGGCTCACCCGAATGAATCGAGCGCGTTCGTGGAGTTCTGCGATGGTGCGGCACCCTGTGTAGCCCATGCCTGCTTTTAGACCGCCAACCAGTTGTGTCACGATGAAACTCAGCGGGCCCTTGTACGGCACACGCCCTTCGATTCCTTCGGGCACGAGCTTCATCGGTTCTTCGGCATCTTGCATGTAGCGATTGCGACTCCCCTCTCGTTCACGCATTGCTTCGAGGGAGCCCATTCCGCGGTAAAGCTTGTACGTTCGTCCTTGATACAGGATGGTTTCGCCAGGGCTTTCTTCGGTGCCGGCAAAGAGACTTCCGATCATCACAGAGTCTGCTCCCGCGGCGAGTGCCTTCGTAATATCCCCAGAGTATTTGATCCCCCCATCGGCGATGACAGGAATTCCGTAATCCCGCGCAACCCGGGCGCACTCGGAAACAGCGGTGAGCTGCGGCACACCGACCCCAGAGACCACGCGTGTGGTGCAAATAGATGCCGGCCCCATCCCCACCTTGATGGCGTCCGCGCCCGCGCGCGCGAGCGCCCGGGCCCCGTCAGCCGTTGCAACATTTCCGGCTACGAGTTCCACCGTGGGGTACGATTGCTTGACGAATAGGATCGTATCCAACACCGAGGCCGTATGCCCATGAGCGGTGTCGATCACCAACACATCGGCTCCGGCTCGAACCAGCAACTCCACACGTTCCTCGCGGTCCTCGCCCGTGCCGATGGCAGCGCCTACGCGCAGGCGACCAAATTGGTCCTTGCACGCGTACGGGTGTTGGGCGGCTTTCTGGATGTCTTTCACGGTGATCAGCCCTTTGAGTCGGTTTTGGCTGTCGACAATCAGCAGCTTTTCGATGCGATGCGTGTGCAGGATTTCTTTGGCTTCTTCCAGGCCAATTCCCGGGTGCGCCGTGACGAGATTCTCCTTGGTCATGACCTCGCTCACTTTCCGGTCGAGGCGTTTTTCGAAACGCAGGTCACGATTGGTGAGGATGCCGACCAGGTAACCGTTCTTGGTGACCGGAAGCCCGGAAATGTTGTAACGCCGCATGATCTCCAAGGCGTCTGCGATCCGCTGGTCCGGTTCTACCGTTACGGGGTCCAGGATCATGCCGCTTTCCCACTTCTTTACCTTTTCGACTTCGCGTGCCTGCTCGGCAGGAGAGAGGTTCCGGTGGATAACGCCAATGCCGCCCTCTTGTGCCATCGCGATGGCGGTGCGCGACTCCGTGACCGTATCCATCGCGGCACTCACCAGCGGAATGTTCAAACGGATGTTGCGCGTGAGATACGTGCTGCAGTCGGCGTCCTTGGGCATGAAATCGGACTCGCCTGGAAGCAAGAGAACATCGTCGAACGTGAATCCTTCGGGCAAGTCGTGGGTAAACATGGTCAACCTCCGCGGCGGCCTTCCGACCCGGAAAAGCGCGCAAGCCCATCTCCGGTGCGCGGCGATGGGCTTGCTGGAACAAGCGTGAGACCGAATTGCAAAACCATGCTCTCATCTATCAAAGCCAGCTTCAGTTGCGCAAGCGCACGAACCGGCACCCCACACAACGATCTCTGCCGTTGCTTCGACCGCGATGGTGACGTAACTCCGACGTATGCTCGTAGAGTTCTCCTCGAAGTTCCCTCAATTGGATCCGACTGCGTACGTTCATGCGTCGGCGCAGGTGATCGGAGACGTGACCATCGGTGCGGAAAGTAGCATCTGGTTTTACGCGGTCGTGCGAGGCGATGTGCACTTCATCCGCATCGGAAGCCGGACAAACATCCAAGACGCCACTGTCGTCCATGTCACTACGGGTCGCTGGCCGACGATCGTGGGTGACGAAGTGACCGTCGGGCACAGGGCGGTGCTGCACGGTTGCCAAATTGGGAATCGCTGCCTGATTGGGATTGGCGCAGTGCTGCTGGATGGCGTCGAAGTGGGAGACAACTGCCTCATCGGGGCGGGCGCTTTGCTCACCCCAGGGACGAAAATTCCACCTGGAAGCTTGGTGCTTGGCGCTCCAGCGAAAGTGGTGCGGTCACTCACCGACGCTGAAAAAGCGGAAATTGTTCAGAGCGCAGCGCACTACGTGGCGCACGCGAGACGCTATCGAGCGGCCGGCATTCTGTGAGCAAGGGATTTCCGAGAGCGTGCGCGGAACCGCAACCGGATCGGGATTCCGTTCCAGCCAAAGTGCTCGCGTAGTTCGTTTTCCAGATACCTCGTGTACGAGGAAGGGATATGCTCGGGGTGGCTCGTGAAAATCGTGAATGTTGGCGGCATGATCCCCGTTTGGGCGATGTAGTAAAAGCGCACGTTCTTGCCACGCACGCTGGGGGCCGGGCGCGCACGTGTCGCTGCCTGGAGACAGGAGTTGAGCCTAGCTGTGGGGGGTTGTTTCCGGGCGGCGCGATACAGCGCAGTAACCAACGGGAAAAGCTTGTCCACGCCCGTGCCGGTCACGGCGGAGATAAAAGCAGCGGGCACAGAAGCAAATGCAGGATATTCGCTGGCAACGCGCTCGCGATACGCGCTCACCTTGCGCGCGGCGGGGGCAACCAGGTCCCACTTGTTGAACACCAGGGCTAGAGCTTTTCCGCGCTCTAGAACCTGCGCGGCGAGGCGCGCGTCTTGATCGGTCATGCCCTCCACCGCGTCGATCAGCAAAAGAACCACATGGGCTCTTTCGATTGCGCGAAATGCCCTTACAACGCTGGCACGTTCGATGATCTCTCGCACCCGAGGACGGCGGCGGATTCCTGCAGTGTCGATAAACAGGAAGCACTGATCTCCCCGGGTCACGAGCGTGTCGATCGCGTCGCGTGTAGTTCCCGGCTGGTCGTTTACGATCGCTCGCTGATAGCCGGCAATCGCGTTCAGCAGAGAAGACTTCCCGACGTTCGGGCGGCCGACAATTGCAACGGCAACAGCGCTCTCGAGATCGGGCGGTGCCTGCGCTTCCTCCATGGCGGAGGGCAGCAAGCCTACGACGCGCTCGATCAGTTCGGCCACACCGTGGCCGTGCTCGGCGGACACGGGTAGCGGGTCAGCGATGCCCAAAGCAAAAAACTCTGCAGTATTCGATTCGAGCTTGGGGTCGTCGAGTTTGTTGACCACGTACACAACCGGTTTCTCGAGCGAGCGCAGGCGTCGAACCAGGTCAGCATCCAACGGGTTGAGACCTTCGCGACCATCGAAAAGAGCCACCACCACGTCCGCCTCTTCGGCCGCTAGCCACGTTTGCTCTTGGACGGCCCGTGCGATGTCGCTCTGGGCTTGCTCGTCCACGCCTCCCGTGTCCACAAGCAGTACCTCGCGGCCGTCCAAGTTGACCACGGCGACATTGCGATCCCGCGTGACCCCTGGCTGCTCGTCGACGATGGCTTGCCGCTTGCCCACGAGGCGGTTGAACAGGGTGGACTTTCCCGCATTCGGCCGGCCCACGAGGGTAACGACCGGGAGCCTTTTAGACACGGGAAAAGTTTTGGATGGTAAAGCAAACGCTTCCATTTGGCCAAACAAACGCTGGACCGTACTGAAGTAAGTGGATGAACTTGTAGCCGAGGTCAGGGTTGCTTTGCCAGTTGCGGTTCTGCGTCGAAAGGGAGCCACACGGAGAAGGTGGTGCCATGTCCAACCTGGCTTTCCACGTGGATGGTGCCACCCAGTAGCTCCACGAGACGCTGAACGATGTAGAGACCCAATCCTACGCCGCCGTGCCGTCGGGTGGATGAGCTGTCCGCCTGCCAAAATGGCTCGAAAATGTGTGGCAACGCTTCAGGAGGAATACCAATTCCAGTGTCAGTCACGAGAAATTCGATTCCGTCTTTCCCGGCTCGCGCGCGTACGGAAACCGATCCGTGCTCGGTGAATTTCACGGCGTTGCCGATGAGGTTCTTGAGGATAACCGCCACCTTGATCGGGTCGGTGCGCAGGGGCGGCAGCTCACCGACGACTTGGAACTCAAGCTCGACGCCAGGCTTGTTCCACGTCCCCCGCGCTTCTTCTTCGATCTGTTGCAGGAAAGCGCGCACGTCCAGCGTTTCGCGGTGCACGGACACCTGCCTGGCTTCGAGGCGGCTGAAGTCGAGCGTCATGGTAATGAGTTCGAGTAGGTGCTGTGCACTTGCTTGAGCCCGTTTGAGGACATCTAGTTGCTCCTCGGTGAGACTCCCGAACGTGCCATCGAGGAGGAGACTCCCGTATCCGAGAATGACGTTCAAAGGGGTCCGGAGTTCGTGCGACATCGTAGCAACAAATTCGGACTTGATTCGGCTGGCTCGTTCCAGGTCCTCCATGAGCCGGGCATTTTCAAGCGCCAGGGCAGCCAGATGGGCGATACCGGCGGCCACACGGTCGGAGGTGTCATCCGTCGCCAAGGGGCGGTCTCGGTAACCCGTGGATACAATCGCGGCTAGTTGGCCGCGCGGGCGAATGCCAATCGACAGGAATTCTTTGAAGCCAAAGCGTTCCGCGAGTTTTTCCCAGGCAAATTTCGGTGGGCTTGGAAGGCGGAACCGATAAACGGGGTGCTCGTTCAAGCCGCGATACATTGGAGCAATGTCGTTCGGGCGCGCCACAAACATCTTAAGTTCCTCTACCGCATCTGGCCGCATGCCCGTCGCAACGAGGAGTTCGAAGGCTTGTTTTTCCTCGTTCCATACGTAGCCGAGGCAGAACTCGGTACCGAGGAACTCTTGAGTGAGGTGACACACGCGCTCCAGCGTTTCGCGGATGTCTCGACTGCCCAACAACACTTCCCCCGTACGCGCCAGTGCGTGCGCAACTTGGATCTCGCGTTGCTGTAAAAGTTCAGCTTGCTTGCGGTCGGTGATGTCCCAGGCAACGGCAACGACTCCGCCAACCTGGCCACGAGCATCGTACCACGGCTCAACGTGAGCGACGAAATGACGTTGTTCCCAGGGGAACTCATAGACAGCCGACTTCCCTTCCAAAGCATCCAAGTGCGCACGCAACGGAGGGAACTGTGGGTCCAAAGTAGGCAACAATTCCGTAAATCGCCGTCCGATGAGGTCGGCGGGACGTTCCCCGGTTGGTAGGTTCGGCCCACCCAGGGCAGCGATAATCCGCAAGTCGCGATCTGTCATCCACAGCGCGATCGGGGACCGCCGTACCAGCAGGCCGAGCTGTTGCTCGGCTTGTTGCAGACGACCTCCACGCAGGAACACCTCGCGGCGAAGCCGCTCGGCTACGAAAGCGCCAGCTACGGAGAACACGCTTGCAACAAGGGGCCCGCCAAGCTGGTGCACCAGCGTATCGGGTCGAACCTCGCGCACCCCCAGCGCCAGGACACCGTAGTACAAGAGCAGCGTGTAGCTTGCCGCGATCGCCTGAAAGGTCGGTGCCCATGGGAAGAACAGCGCGGGAGCCAAGATTTTGAGGGAAAGGATCACTGCTGCTCCCGAAATCGTCGTACTCGGAACGAGGAACTGGGCAATGAGAACGAGCGTAAACAGGAAGTCCCCCAAAAGTAACAGCCTGGGCGCCCACCTCAGGGGGACCCATCGCCGCAAAGCTGCGAGCCCGAGGGGGATAGCAATCTCGACCAAATAAAGGGGTAACGACTCGTAAAATACCGGGCGGCGCACGAGCCACTCGACCGCACCGTACAAAGCCACCGCACTGACGATGATCGCCGCCGTGGCCGGAATGACTTGCGCAGCTAGTTCTCCGCGATACTGCTCGAAGATCGCGGCTTCGTCAGAAGAAGGTGCAGAGACTGGATGACCAGCGAACCGGCGGTTGTGAGCGCCGAGCCGCGAACGCCACTTCTGGGTCACTACCGTGCTCGCCACTCGGGTTTTCGTTTCTCGACGAACGCTCGAGGGCCCTCCTGGTGGTCTTCCGATTGCTCCACGACTTCCAAATAGGCGGCAGCAATTTCTTCAGCCTGAGGGATGGGAAGCCCCAACCCCTGTAAAATCGCCATTTTCGTGCCCCACACTGCAAGTGGCGCGTTGGTCAAGATCATCTCGGCAAGTTCGCGTGCGCGCGCCATCAGCCGCTCGTGCGGGACCACCTCCGTGACCAACCCGACCTCGTATGCGCGCTGGGCAGTCATGCGCTCGCGGCTCCCGAGGAGGGCCATGCGCAAGCAGACGGCAAGAGGCACACGACGAGCCATGTTGACCATCTCGTGCGACGACACGTACCCGATGGACACGTGCGGATCGACGAAATAGGCCCGCTCGGAAGCAATTGGAATATCGGCCTCGGTAACCAGATCGAGAGAAAAGCCAGCCACCACACCGTTCACTGCGGCAATCACCGGCTTGTGCACGCGTAGGCGCCGCGGCGTTGGCAGCTCGACGATTCCTTCGATCATCGCAAGCTCGCGCCACCGGTCGGGCTTGACAAACCCGCCGGTGGCTAGCGACTCGACGTCGGCGCCACTGGAGAAGGCATCGCCCGCACCGGTAATGATGGCAACCCAAATGTCGGGGTCGCTCTTGACCCTACGCCAGCATTCGCGCAGCTCGTCTTTGAGCTGCTGATTCATCGCATTCTTTCGTTCGGGGCGATTGAGCGTGATGGTGGCAACACGGTTGTCCACTTCGAAGAGCACGGTTTGAAACTCGGACATCGGTCTTCCTCTTCCTTGGTTTGAGATTCACGGCGTGATGAGTTGGCCGCCCAACGGTACTTCTAATCAAAGCTATACGAATGGGAAAGCGCTCTTTCGTTTTGCGCGGTCATCGCGTGAACCCTCAAGTCCCATAGAGGCAAGGTGCTTCCGTTGATGAAACGCCGTGCCCGGGGGAACGGCAGGGACCAGCAGTGCCGGTGCACCAACTGCACTTTCCTTTGGGTTCCTGGCGTACTAAGAAGGCGCTTCATGAGTTCGGACGGACCGAGTCGTCTCGCTCTCAAGTACGTGCGAGTATAGGTCCCGTCTTGCTCCGGTTACACCGCTGCCCGGGCAAGGCGGGCAGGAGGTGTGACCATGGCTCCAGCAATTACTGGCCCCGAAATGTCGCGTGAACCGGGTTCCTCGAGCAACCATGCCTTGGACCTGGTTGGCGAGGAACTGGACGCCAAAGAACTTCTGGCCGCGTGGCCCGTTTTATCTGCGGAGGATCGCCGGCGCGCGTTCGCTCTCCTGCCCCGGCCCGAGGCTGAAGACTTGTTCCTTGCGTTGCCGACAAGGGATCAGGCCGAGCTCATTCTCAGTTTGCCGGTGGCGGAGCGCCGGTCGTGGATGCGCTTGCTACCACCGGACGACGCTGCCGACTTGATCCAGCATGTACCGAAGGAGGAGCGCGAAGTGCTGTTGTCGTTGCTTGACGACGCGACGCGCTCGCAAGTCAGCGGGTTGTTGGCCTATGCCGAAGATGCTGCAGGGGGGCTCATGAATCCCCACTATGCTCGGCTCCGGCCGGATATGACGGTTACCGAGGCGATTACATATTTACGCAAGTATGCCGCCGAGCATCGGGACACTACGTATTACGCCTACGTTCTGGACGACGACCAGCGCTTGCTTGGAGTTCTGTCGTTCCGCGAGTTGTTTGCAGCCGGTCCGAATCAACGGGTCGCCGACTGCATGCGTACGGACGTTGTGTCGATCACCGAAGACCAGGACCAGGAAGCCGTGAGCCGCTTATTTCAGCAGCATCACTTTCTGGCGCTTCCCGTGGTCGACCAAGAAGGCCGTATGAAGGGCGTGGTGACCATCGACGACATCGTCGACGTGCTGCAAGAAGAGGCAACCGAGGACATTCAGAAAATCGGTGGTAGCGAAGCACTGGACGCTCCGTACTGGGAGACCGACTTTCTGTCCATGGTGCGCAAGCGGGGCATGTGGCTTGCGGTCTTGTTCCTCGGGGAGAGCCTGACCGCCACAGCCATGGGGTACTTCGAAGAGGAGATTGCCCGCGCTGTGGTGTTAGCGCTGTTCGTGCCGCTGATCATCAGTAGTGGTGGAAACTCCGGCTCGCAGGCGTCCACGTTGGTCATTCGTGCAATGGCCCTTGGAGAAGTGCGCTTACGGGACTGGTTGCGAGTGCTTCTCCGCGAGCTGGCTTCTGGCTTAGCGTTGGGTGCCATCTTGGCTGCAATTGGCTTGCTTCGGATCGGTGTTTGGCAGTGGGCGTTTGGAATCTACGGGGATCACTGGGGTTTGATCGCCGTCACTGTAGGACTAAGCCTCATTGGTGTCGTGACTTGGGGGACGCTGATGGGATCCATGCTCCCCTTCGTCTTGCGCTGGCTCGGCTTCGATCCCGCCAGTGCATCGGCGCCGTTCGTGGCGACTTTGGTCGACGTCACCGGGCTCGTGATTTACTTCACCGTGGCAAGCTTGATCCTCCGCGGCACGCTCCTGTGAACGGGGGTGCTCCGCGTGCAACAGACGAACGCACCAAGCGTTGTCTCTTCGTTTTGGGCGGCGTTTATCGTGCCGAACAACGCCGGCGGAGTTCCGCATAAGACATAGGGCGGGCTGTGTCCCGGCGGGATGCGAGATTTGTCCAGCAATCTCCTCGTCCCGATACAATCGCCGAAACCCTTGTGGCACAAGGCATTCCGAGTACTGGCGACTGTTTGGTGACCGAAATTGCGAAAACGGCCTTCTGACGAGACGGTTGTTTTGTGGGCGCTCTGCGAAGATCAAGGAAATAGAAGTGCCCTCGGTGCGATTCGAACGCACGACCCCAGGATTAGGAATGCTCCTGGGCAAGTGCAGCAGAAGTCATTCCAGTGCATCTACGGAACGGAACGCAAGCAGCTTCGAACGGAAAATGCGTTAAATCGCACTACGATAACATGACCGCATCGATTCTGGTGGTAGCAGTTTGGTAGCTAGGCACGGCGTTGACCCCAGGATAATCAATCCAGGGGCTTCGAAAAACGCTCGACGGTTCAACCCCTTAGCGGGGCTGCTACCATGGAGCTACCATCACGGGCGGCCCTGAGAGGCGACAAATGACGACGAAACGCGACACTGTAAGCGCACTGAGCCCCCAGCAGGAGCTTGCGCTTGACCTGTTCGCCACGGGCAAGACGGTGACCCAGGTTGCCGAAGCCCTCGGTGTGAGCCGGCAGACTGCGAGCAAGTGGCTGAACCACAACCGGGACTTCCGGGAGGCCCTTCGGGAACGACGACGTGAGCAGTGGCAGCAGTGGCAATCACGGCTCCTAGCCCTCGTGCCCGAGGCCCTCGATACCGTGGCGACGTTGCTCAAGGACGGCACCCCCCAGGAGAGGCGCTGGGCAGCCCAGTACATCCTGCAAGCGGCTGGGCTTAAGTACGAGCCCGAGGCCGAGGAGGACCCTCGGGACAAGCTGCCCCCGTCGCTTAGGGAGTGGCCCAACGCCATTATCCTGCCCGGGCGGCGGCGTTCGTAGCCGGGCTTAAGCCCCCGAGCGGGTGACGGCTGCGGCTGTAACTTCACTTCTACAACCCCACCTATAGGGTAGAAGTGAAGTTTGGCTGTTCGGGGCGACGGTGGCGGGGCACCGTAACTTCACTTCTACAGCTTCACCTAGGGTAGAAGTGAAGTTTCGGCTTCTCGGCACCAAGGCATCGAGGCCGAGCGGGTGCACCCAGCGGGCTTAGTCGTGCTCTCCAACGTCATGGGGGCAGGTGGGAGAGCCCAACGTGCCCCCTGGGTGCGACGTGCTTCCTGTCACATCGGCTGCGAGCCGTCAAGCATCGACTTCCGAGGCTGGGTAGTGCGTGCGGGATATCGCACAGCGAGGCTCCAAGGCCGAACATCGGGCTGCAATACCAAGCCCGGAAACCCGCACCAGGAGCGGCTTTCCGCATCGTCGGAATCGCGCAGGAAATATTGTTGAAAAACGCACCTTCGCGTGGTAGTAGCTGACATCGTCAGCCGATAAGTCGAAAAATTGCCACGGGAAGAATGAGGGGAAAACAATGAAACTTCTTACCTTAAACGAAGTGGCGGAACTGTTCCGGGTGCACCGGGGCACGGTGTACAAGTGGGCACGCAGCGGGAAGATTCGCGCGGTGCGTATCGCGTCGACATGGAGAATTCCACAAGAGGTAATCGATGAGAAGTTGAAGGCGTAAAAAGAGAAGCCCCCGTGGTGACTGCCATCACCAACGGGGGCGAGAACAATGCCGCGTGAACCGCGGCTCTCCGACACCGGAACCAGTATTGGTTTCCGTGGCATATGTCAAGCACGATTTGCCCGCGGTTCCGCGGCGGAAAGGAGGTTTCCACCGTGGAACACATGATGATTTTCAGACACGACAAGTGGCGGCGGCTTAGCTGCGGGCGTGACTGGTGCCGCTGTACCCGCACCATGTTCGAGGACGGCGAAGGGCTCGTGCACTGCCCCTGCTCTGGGTGGCTGGTGCTCGAAGTGGAATTCCGCGGCTCAGAACTTGCCTTCGCGAACTGTCGGCGGTGCGGTGCCGGCACACGGGACATCCGGGAGGTGTGCAATGGCTGAGAAAGAAAAAGCCCCGATGTTCAACGAAGTGAACTATCGGAAGGCCATCTTCGCATTGGCCAAGGACGTGCGCGACGGGCTCTGGAACGGCCCGTTCGAGGCGCGGGTGCGGCTTTTGGCCCGTAGCTTCGACGTGCCCCGTCGGGCAGTACGGCGCGACGTTTGGGCACTTCTTGGGCGCACGGGCAAGCCCCCGAAAGCCGGCAAGCAGGAGAGCAAGCCATGACAAAGTCGGCTGCTCCTGCTGTTGTCGGACTGTTCCGACGGCTTGGGCTTAGGGTGTCTACCAACGGCACCGTTGCGATTGTGGGCGCTGAACGACTTGACAACCGGGCAAAAGAGGTCGTGGAATACCTGTTCAACCAGTACGAGCCCGAGCTAACCAAAGCACTTGAGGGCGATAGCCCCGAAGGAAGCCCTCGGGCGTATACCCTTGCCGAGCTAGCGGCCCTCGATGTTCCCGAAGACCCACCGTCGCTGCCCTTGCTCGGGCAGCCGGGCTACATCGTGGAGGGCTGGTCACACATCGTTGCTGCCCTTCCCAAGACCGGGAAGACCGAAATGCTCTTCGCAAGCGCTGTCGGCTGGGCTCAGCAAGGCCGGAACGTCTACTGGATAAGCGAAGAGCAAACAAAAATCTGGAGCCTTCGGGCGAAGCGGTTGGCTCAGGTGCCCGAAAACTTGGTGGTGGCACCAGTACTGAGCCCGGAAGAATGCGAAGCGGCCCTCGACGAGGCCGGGCAAGACAAGTGGAGCGTGGTGATTGTTGACACCCTGAGGCACGTTCTGGGGCTCCAAGACGAGAACTCGAACTCGGAAGTAGTGGCAGCCATCAAACGCTGCGAAGAGCGGCTAAGGGGCAAAACCCGTATCTACGTTCACCATGCGCGCAAGGGCGAGGGCGAGCACGGGAAGGCGGTTGCCGGCGGCACTGCGTTCACGGCAGCCGTCGACCGTGTGTTGGAAATCCGGCACGTCGACGGGCACGACACCCGACGGCGCATCCACGTGATTTCGCGGCTTACGACCCCGCATGACCTGCTCGTTGACCTGGAAGACGGCAGGCCCGTGGCCCTGGGCGACCCTGCCGAGTACACCGTTGCCGAGACTGCCAAGGCAATCACGGCGGTGCTGGAGGGGCAAGATTGGCACACCCAGAAGCAAATCCGGGACATGCTCGGCAGCGACGTGGGAGCCCTGCTCGTCAAGCGGGCGCTCGACGACCTGGTTCAACGGGGCGTCGTGGAGCGGGACCCACCCGAGAAGAAGCAAGGGGCAACGTACAAGTACCGGTTAACTTCCGGGAGCGGCGGCCCGAACTTCACTTCTACCCCTAAGGGTGGAGCTGAAGAAGTGAAGTCAGGCGACCCCAAGCCCGGTAACTTCACTTCTCCCCTAGGAGAGGCTGTAGAAGTGAAGTCGGGAAACCCCGAGGCCGGCAACTTCACTTCTACCCTAGGAGAGGCTGTAGAAGTGAAGTCAGGAGAGCCGGTAGCCCACGACGGCAAACGGTGGTTCTAGCCATGGCTACGGGGCGCGAAATCGTCGCACGGCTGAGAGAACGAGGGCTCGAACTAACCCCGGACTTCGACCGCAACGGCTTACTAGTCGGCCCCACACGGCTTATTGACGAGGCCACGGCGGAACTTATCCGCACCCACAAGGCCCAAATCCTGGAGGCCCTCGCAGAAGAGGCCCAAGCCGACGACGTTGTGGAGCATGGCAACGTTGCCGCGGTTCTCCTGGAAAGCCCGGTTTTTGGGCTCGTGTGGCTCGTGGCCGACACCCAGGCGCTCGACGAACACCCCGACATCGAAGTTTCCGGGCACCCCGTGCTCTTCTTCGAAGACGTGGAGGTGCTCAAGCGGCTACGTGGCCACGAAGAGGACTTAAGGCGGTTCCTAGAGGCCAAGCGCGCGTTCCCACGGGCGCGCGTGGTGCAGTGAGTGGAGGTCACCAATGGCAATCGACTGGAAGGAGTGGGAACCCGAAGACACCGAGCCCCTGCCCCCTGGGTTGTCACCCCCGGTTGGGCGACGGGCGAGAAGGCCCACCCTGGGCACCGAGCCCCCGCAAAGCCACACCCTGCCCCCGTGGCTCGCGACGGCGTTTGGGTACGTCGTGGAGCATTTGGTGCCTTCCTTGCGGGCGTTCGTAGTCAGTTGCGTGCGGGAGGCCCTCCAGGGCATCGAGGCCGAATGCCCGAAGCCGGCGGCTCCAAAGCGGCTCGTGGGCGCAACCGAGCTGGGTAAGGCCCTCGGAATCCACCCCACTTGGTTGCGGGCTGAGGCGAAAGCGGGCAGGCTACCCGCGGTTCGCACTGGCCGACGTTTCCGCTTCGACCCCGAAGAGGTAATAGAAGCCCTCAAACGCCAAGGCGCGGAAGGAGAAGGCCATGGCCATTGCTAAGCGGCGCGGAAAGTGGGTTGTCGACTACTATGGCCCCAACGGGCGACGACACTGGAAGTCGTTTGCCACCAAGCGGGAAGCCGAGGCGTTCTGGGCAAGCATCCAGCCCAAGCTAGCCCGTGGCACCCTCGTCGACCCGAGGGAGCTACCGAAACTCGTTCAGTTGGCGAAAGAGTGGTGGGAGGCAAAGCAATATGTGCGCCACGGCACCATCGTACACTACGAAGCACGATTGAAGCGTATTTTGGCTGCTCTCGGGAGGGTGAGAATCGACCTGCTGCGGGTGGAGACTGTGGAGTGGTTCCGGAATCAGCTTCTTTCCGAAGGGCTTAGCCCCCGCACCGTGAATTCGTGTCTATCCACCCTCGCACAGATACTCGACGTTGCAGTGCGGCGGGAACTTATCGACCGGAACGTTGCCCGGATTGCCGAACGGGCGAAGGCGAAGCGCGGCGAGGTGGTGGCCCACGAAGACCTAGAAGGCGCGCACGACGTCACCGAAGTGCTCACACCCGAAGAGGCCCGGCGGCTTATCGAGGCAGCCGAAGAGGGCTTCTACCGAACGTTCTTCCAGGTTGCCCTATCCACGGGCGCTCGTGTGGGAGAACTCACGGCCCTTCACTGGGAAGACATCGACTTCGAGGCCAACACCCTGGTCATCAGGCGAAGTGTGGCCTGGAAGGCCGGAAATCCGCTATTTTCCGCACCGAAGACCAGAGCCGGCGTGCGTCGGCTCACCATGACCGAAGAGCTTGCCCATGTGCTCAAGGAGTGGAAACTTGCCTGTCCCCCAGGCCCGCTCGTGTTCGCCACGGAAGACGGCTTGAAGCCCCGGCATCGGGGCACGATTGCCAAACTGGGGCTTAAGCCGGCGCTCAAGCGAGCCGGCATCAACAAGCGCGTCACCCTGCACACCCTTCGCCACACCGTGGCAAGCATGCTCATCATGCAGGGCGTCGACGCCATCGAGGTTGCCCGCTTCCTGGGGCATGCCAACCCCCAGGTCACCATGCAGATTTATGCCCACTGGTACAACAGCCGGAAGACCGAGCCCGTCATGGGCGTTCTGCAGCGAGCCCTTGGGCTCAGCGAACGACCGTTCGGACAGGAGCGGTTGACGCAGCGCGGTACTGCGAGAACCGTGCCAACGGAAAATCACTAGGCACCAAGCGGCAAAGTGCCCCTTCTAGGAACCAGTGTGCCCAAAAAGCATCGGAACACGATTTCTTTGCAGTTGACACTTCTGCAGTCGTGTTCCGATAGAATCGCGGAAACCCTTGTGGGACAAGGCGTTCCGCGTCATGGTAGCAAAATGGTAGCAGAATTGGCCGAAGTGGCCTTCTGACCAAACGGTTGTTTGGTGGATTCTCTCGGAAAATCAAGGAAATAGAAGTGCCCTCGGTGCGATTCGAACGCACGACCCCAGGATTAGGAATCCTGTGCTCTATCCTTCTGAGCTACGAGGGCACGAACGACGGCCCAATTAACACAAGCGAATAGGGTTCCGTCAACCGAGCGAGAGCGTCTGGGTACCCTCTACAACCTCGAGATCTCGCGGTGCGAGCTCTCCTAAGTGGCCGTCGGCCGCGCTTGGCCGTTGTTTGCTTGCGGTCCCGATTCTCCCGCAGGACCAACGGAGGTCGAGCCTCTGGTGTGTGCGGCCGGTGAAGGGTTCTTCCCCTCTTGCTGCGGAGCGACGCTTTTGTGGTAAGCTGGCCGCACTTTGGCGCAGGTACGTGGACTGGTAGCGGAGCAGTGAGTGGAGTCATCGGGAACGGCGCAGATGATGGAGCAGAACGAACATCGAGGGTTGGAGTTGTCTACACGGTGGCTCTTCTTCATGGCTTTGGCGTTCGGGGTCTCCGTGCTCCCAGGAGGTTCGAATCCGGCGCGTGCAGCTACTTTCGTGGTGAACTTGATTCTCGATTTGCCGGATGCTCGGCCTGGCGACGGGGTGTGCGCCGCGGGTGACTCCGGAGTGTGCACGCTACGCGCCGCGGTGCAAGAGGCGAACTCGACCTCTGGGGAGGACCGGATCGAAATTCCGAGTCTCCAACCCGCGTTTCGCCTGACGAACCGCGGCCAGGACGACGAAGACGCTTCGCGAGGAGACTTGGACCTTCTTGCCGATGTCACGATCGAGGGCGTCGGTCCGGGGGTGGCAACCATCGACGGGGATCGGGGGGACCGAATTTTCGACATTCACTCCCCTGCCCGCGTAACCATTCGCAACCTGGTGTTGCGGCAAGGGCAAGTCGAGGCCGGGGGCGGAGCCATCCGCAACGCAGGAGTCTTGCGGTTGGAGGGAGTGACGCTTCGGGACAACGTGGTATCGGCTGGCGCCGGAGGCGCCTTGGTCAATCTCCCAGGGGCCCAAGCTATCTTGATCAACTGCACCCTGGCCAACAACACAGCCGCGCCGATTGGTCAGGGTGGAGCCGTGGCAAACCTGGCCGGAGGAGTTCTGCAGGTGGAAAGTGTGACCTTCAGTGGAAACGGTGCCACCGCAGGCGGTGCAATCCACAACCTTGGCGATGCCAGCATTCACAATTCGATCGTTGCCAACAGCTCTATGGGGGCCAATTGTGCGGGCGTGCCGCTGCTTTCCCGGGGCTACAATCTGGATACGGGAGCGAGCTGCTTGTTCGACCAGTTTGGCGACCTGAACAACGCGGAACCAAATTTGGGTGGCTTGACGTTCAACGGGGGGCTTTCGCTGACGATGGCCTTGCGCCCGGGCAGTGACGCGATCGACCGGGGAGATCCCGCCGACTGTCCGGCTCAAGATCAACGCGGGTTTCCGCGGCCGGCTGACGGAAACGGCGACGGATCTGCAGTCTGCGACATTGGCGCGTTCGAGGTAAACCCACCGACCCCTACTCCAACAATCACGAAGACCCCGACGCCTACGGTGCCCACCGCCACCCCGTCGCCTACTGCAACGGGAAGCCTCTTGACTCCGACAAGCACCCCGGTGCCGAGCGAGACCCCTAGCCCTCCTGGAGCCACGCTCACAGCCACAGTGCCGTCCCCTGAGGCGACCTTGACCACTACACCCTCGCCAACACCGACTCGATCACCAACCGCTCGCATTCCGATCCTCGAAGTCGCGAGCGTTACGGCCTTACCAGGGGACCGTGTGGATGTCGCGGTGCGTCTTTATACGGCAGAACTGCCGATTACCGCAGTGCAAGCGGAAATCGTTTTCGATCCCGTCAATGCTTCGATTGCCCCGGCTCCAGATGGCATTCCAGACTGCCGAGCGAATGCCTCCTTGCAGAAGTCATTTCTCGCGCAGTATCGCCCGGAACCATGTTCCGGTGACGAATGCACCCGGGTGGCCGCGTTCTTGTTCTTCGAGTTGCCGCCCTTGACAGTGATCCCCGACGGTAGCGTGTTGTGGACCTGCACAGTAGCCGTCGGGCGCGACACACCCGCGGGCGCCTACACACTCACGCTCCAGGACGTTTTGGTCGTGGACGACGAGGGAGAACCAGTAGCCGGTGTGCGGCTAAGTCACGGCGCGGTCGTGGTGTCTGCCCCGACGCCGACGCCGACAAGCACACCGTCCCCGACTCCTTCGCCAACCCCTCTGTGTGCCGGCGACTGTAACGGAGATGGCATCGTGACCATCGATGAACTGGTGACTCTCGTCGCTATTGCATTGGACGTCCGTAGGCCAGCGGATTGTCTGGCTGGGGACCGCGACGGCAACAACACGATTACGATCGAAGAAATCGTTGCCGCAGTGGCGCGTGCTCTCGTCGGGTGTACAAACTGACAAATGTGCCCTGAGGAGGATCAAGATGGCGAGCGTGTTCACACGAATCATTCGAGGAGAATTGCCGGCCAGGTTCGTTTGGAAGGACGAGCAATGCGTGGCGTTTCTGTCGATTCATCCGCTGCGACCCGGGCACACCCTTGTGGTGCCGCGCGAGGAAATCGACCACTGGTTGGACTTGCCACCGCCGCTGCTCACCCACTTGACCCATACAGCCCAGAAAATTGGCCGCGCAATCCAGCGCGCGTTTCAGCCTACGAAGGTGGGCCTCATGTTAGCCGGGCTCGAGGTGCCTCACGTGCATTTCCATGTCGTACCGATCGATTCGGTGTACGATTTGGATTTTGCACGCCAAGACTTGAACCCGAAGCCAGAAGATCTGGATCGTGCGGCAGAGGCCATTCGGCAAGCGTTGCGTTCCCTTGGCTATCCTGAAGTTGCCGCGTAAGGGCAGACTTCCGGATGATACTGGATGCCAACACACTGTGGAGGGATGACTCATGCGGCAGTTGCTCGGACGGCGATGGTGGCTCGGGGCTGTTGGTCTTCTGTGCGCCGGCAGTGCCCAGGCTGTGCAGGTGTACGAAATCGATCCAGCGCACACCGCAGTACATTTTGGTGTGCGACACATGATGGTGTCTACCGTGCGTGGGACGTTAGGCAAGGTAACCGGGACGGTCTGGTTGGACGATCAAGACATCACTCGCTCGCGCGTCGAGGCCACGATCGACGCTGCCGGGATCGACACCCGGGAACCCAAGCGGGACGAACACCTGCGATCCCCGGACTTCTTGGACACGGCCAAGTACCCCACGATTACGTTTCGGTCGAAGCGGGTCGTGAAACGGGCCGACGATCAATATGAGGTGGTTGGCGATCTAACGATCAAAGGGGTAACCCGCGAGGTGACCCTTCACGTCGAAGGCACTCCGCAGCCTTTCACGGACCCGTTCGGTAACGAGCGCATGGGTGGCACGGCGCGCGCGAAGATCAACCGACAAGGCTTTGGCGTGAATTTCAACAAGGTCATAGACAACGGGGGCTTGCTCGTTGGAAACGAGGTCGACGTTACGATCGACGTCGAGGTGGTTCGCAAGAAGTAAATTGCGACACGGAACGCAGCGGGGGCGCGGGGAAGCACGTCCCCCGCTGCGACTGCAGTGTTATTTGCCGTAACGGGTGAGGGTCATCGGGTCGAACAAACTGGGATCCAGTGGCACCCGCCGATACGTCGGTGCCTGAGGGTCGGAGCGTAAGCCCCCCAAGGTCGCGCGATCGAGCTTGATGTTCTCCGCACACGCCCAAATGATGGTGCTTGCGGGTAACCATTCCGGGTCCTTCGGGTCCCCAGCCATGTGATTCACCCGAGCTTGCATTTGGTAGTTGTGAACCAACTCGCCGTTCCAACTGAACTTGCGATTCCAAGCGCCATCCCAAGTTTCGGCATCGATCCACAACTCGATACGGCCGTACAAGTAGTACTTGTCGCGGGGCACCGCCTCGACAATCCACATCGGACGCTTCGCCAAAGCAGAATCTGTGGGCGCCCACGGCACACCCTTCCAGCCCGGCAGCCAGAAGCCAGCCGTCGGAGGGTTGAGATCCGTTACAATGTTCCACCCGCCTCCGGGAACAGGCGTGATCGGGATCGGTCCACTGACCGCGTTGGGGTCCACGATCCTCAGTGCATCCCGCTTCCCGACTAACTTGAACTCGAAGTCCTCGGGCTTACCGTCGAAAAAGAAACCGTCGTCACCGCTAATGTCCGAGCCCAGGTATCCATCGGAACGATTGGCGGGGCTAACCGCGCGAACGCGGCGGAGTGCTGGCACGTAAGCCCATACGGAGTCGCGTTTTTGCGGGTCGCGGAATCGCCACGTGAGCGACGAAGTCCCTTGGAGGTCCGCCGGCGATTTCGTCACACCCAAGAACTGACTCTGCAGGCGATTGGGGTTTGGCTGCCGATATTTCGGCGGCACGCCATCGTAAAATTGGAACCACCCGTCGGCGACGATCCCCCGGTCTAGCCCCCGCCGACTGAGCATGGCCACCAACGTCCGATTGTAACTCGATCCCCCGTACCAGTACGCCAGAAATTGGTTCCACACGATTTTTACGCCAGCTTTCGGGTCTTTCGGGTCGATGTTGGGAAACGGGATGCCGTAGTAAAAGTCAGGCTGCTTACCGGTGGCTTTTTCGATGATCGTGCCGCGTTCATCGACATCCAACGTGGTGGCGTTCTTTTCCGTTGCTTCCAAGAACGATCGTTCCCACTTCGCGGTACCAACCGGGTATGCCACAATTCGATTGCGGTACTCTCCCTTCTCGTAGTGCTTCAAGATTTCGGGTGGCAGCAAATCTTTGGCTAAATGCGCATTGCTTTGGTCCAGGTAGTCACCCACACGCAGTCCTGGTGCGACTTCTTCGGCTTGTTCCGCCAATGCGGACCGTGTCGGCGTGCCGTACAGGGCAACCAACCAGGCGACCCCTAGCCCGATCCACACGACTCGATGGTGCATATCATCGTCTCCCTTCCCTTTGCTTTTTGCTTCTTGCGCATATTGCGCTTGCCAACTTCCATCCCGAAAAACGATGGCCTCCTTGTGTAGCACCAGTGCGCTTGACAAACAAACGTTCGTTGGAATACATGCCCGCACCATGCAGCTTGCGGATCTCACGGTAGAACCGATGACCCAGCGCCAGGTCATGGAGTTTCCCTACAAGCACTCCACGGGTCCTGTGGTGGGGCGCTTCCTCGCTGGACTGAAAGAGCAACGGCAAATTTGGGGACAACGGGTTGCCGGCGGCGCAGTGGTGGTGCCTCCTTTGGGGTACTCTGAATGGGATGGCAGCGCGGCCGGCGAGTGGGTGCCCGTAGCCGATATCGGGACAGTCGTGGCCGTGGCGCGAGTGTGGCAGCCGATCGAGCGCTTGCACCCGTTTACGGACCCCTTTGCCTATCTCCTCGTTCGCCTCGATGGCGCCGATACTGCCTTGCTGCACGTGGCGCGGCGGGACCACGAGCGTATCCGGATTGGGTCGCGCGTACGCGCCGAGTGGGCCCCGGATGGCGAACGGAAAGGCTCGATCTGGGATATTCGAGAGTTCGTGTTGCTGGATCCCGCCTGAGCTCGGCCTGCCCACACAACGTTGCGTTCGATCGTTCACCCAGGAGGTTTGCGTATGGCGTTTTCCGAGCCCCCCAGCGAACCGGTCAAGTACGTGGACTCTCTTGTCTGGCTCCCGTACCACTATGTTGCCGGTGACTACCGAGCGGTGTACTTGCGAGCATTGAAGGACCGAAAAATCCTCGGCTCGCGTTGCGACGTAAGTGGGAAGGTTTTCGTACCGCCAGTCTTGAACTCACCGGAAACCTTTGCGCCATGTTCAGAGATTGTTCAGGTTAGCGATCGCGGAACCATCACGACGTTCTGCATCGTGAACATTCCGGTCATTGGCCGCAACCTCGAACTGCCGTACGTGGCAGCCTCTGTGGTTCTTGATGGCGCGGACATCCCCATCTTCGCCCTCATTCAAGAGTGCAAGCCAGAGGAGGTCCACATGGGGATGCGCGTGGAGGCGGTGTGGAAACCGGACGGGGAACGCCAAGGGGATCACGAAGATATTCTGCACTTTCGGCCGAGTTCTGAGCCACGTTCCTCGGAGTGGCCGCGCCGCCTGTAAGGAGGGAAGTTGCGTTTATGGCTCAATTGCGGAACGTCGCCGTTGTCGGCTTTGCCCAATTGCCTGTGGTCGCTCGCGACGAACATCGCACCGCGATCGAGATGCTCTACCCGGTCGTGCGCCAGGCGCTCGACGAGTGCGGAGTGCGTCGCGACGACATCGAGTACCAAATTGCCGGGTCTACCGACTACATGGATGGCCGGCCCTTCGGGTTCGTCGGAGCTTTGGAGGCAATGGGCTCGTGGCCTCCGCGGGAGGACCTGCATCTGGAGATGGACGGGATCTTTTGCGCCTATTACGCGTGGCTACGGATTCAAGCCGGCTATTGCGATACGGCGCTGGTGGTTGCGCACGGTAAGGTATCGGAAGGCGAGCCCCGGCGGGTGACGAACTTGCAAATGGATCCCTATTACCATGCGCCGCTTGGCGTCGACGCGGTGGCCTCGGCGGCATTGCAGGCCAGCATGGTCTTGGCGCGTACCGGCCTAGGAGATCGGGACTTGGCCATCCTTGCCGCGCGGAACCGCGAGGCCGGAGCGCACAACTCCGACGCCCAACTACGTGCGCCCGCGACCCCCGAAGAGCTGCAGGCAACACCCTTTGTCGTGGAGCCGTTGCGTGCGGGGTACATCCCTCCCGTAGGGGAAACCGCGACGTGTCTGATTCTGGCAGCCGAGGGTAAAGCGGAGCGCATGTGCGATCACCCGGTGTGGATCCACGGCGTGGAGCACCGTTCCGAGCTGCAAACGTTGGGTGCCCGCGATTTGTCGCGCAGCGCAGGAGCCAAGCTGGCGGCAGAAAAGGCGCTGGCCATGGCGGGCCTCGATCGGGCGGATCAAGTCGATTTTGTGGAATTCCATGCGCTGAATCCGGCTGAGGAAATCGTGCTGTGCGAGGCTCTTAGGCTCGACCCGTTCGGGGCCCGACCGGTGCGAAATCCGTCCGGCGGGCCCCTCTGTGCGGACCCTGTGATGAGCACCGGCTTGATTCGCTTAGGCGAGGCCTTTCGACAGCTTTCCGGAAAAGCGGGAGAGCGCACCGTGGCTGGAGCAGAGCGCGCATTGGTGCATGGACAGCAGGGGCACTGTTTGCAGACGAACATCGTGTGGATTTGCGGAAGTCGAAGGAGATGGTCATGAAGCGGCCGGTAGCTGTTGTCGGCGTGGGCCAAACCCATCACGCCTCGCGCCGTTCCGACGTGAGCATCGCGGGCCTGGTACGCGAGGCCGTGGATCGCGCACTCCTCGATGCCGGCCTCGAACACCGAGACATCGATGCTGTGATCTTGGGGAAGGCGCCGGACATGCTCGAAGGCGTGGCCCAGCCAGAACAATTCCTCGTCGGCGCGGTAGGGGCTCACCTGAAACCAATGCTACGGGTTCACACAGCGGGTTCGGTCGGGGCTTCCACTGCGATCACGGCGGCGACGCATGTGGCGTCGGGGCTGTTCAACAGAGTGCTCACCGTGGCCTTCGAGAAGCAGTCCGAAGGAAACACCATGTGGGCGCTCTCGCCCAATCTTCCGTTTACGGCGCCTCTCGTGGCCGGCGCGGGCGGTTACTTCGCCCCGTATTGCAGAGAATACATTGCCCGGAGCAAGGCGCCGTTGCACATCGGGCCTCTTACGATGGTGTACGCACGGGAAAACGGGGCCCGCAACGAGTATGCGCACCTGCGAGAGCCAGTCACGATTGAACAAGTGCTGGAGACCCCCATGCTTTGGGATCCAATTCGGTTTGGAGAAACCTGTCCGGCTTCCGATGGCGCGGTAGCGATGATCCTCGCGAACGAGGAGTTGGCGCGGAAGGGACCGCGCAAGCCAGCGTGGATCAAGGGAGCTGCAACCTTTGCGGAAGCCATGTGGGTGCCCAACCGCGACCAAGTGAGCCCCCGCGCTGGGCAAATGTGTGCGCGGAAGGTTTACGAGATGGCTGGCATTTCCGATCCATGGAAGGAAATCGACACCGCAGAGCTGTATGTGCCGTTTTCTTGGTTCCAGGCGATGTGGCTCGAAAATCTCGGTTTTTGTGCCGAGGGCGAGGGTTGGAAGGCAATCGACCGCGGAGATACCCGGTTCGGGGGGAAGCTGCCCATCGATCCGTCAGGCGGGGTGCTGTGCACCAATCCGATCGGGGCATCGGGAATGCTGCGCCTGGCAGAGGCAGCGCTGCAAGTAATGGGGCGTGCGGGTGCGCATCAGGTGGATGGCGCGAAAACGGCGCTCGGGCATGCGTATGGGGGCGGGGCACAGTACTTCGCGATGTGGGTGGTCAGCAGCGAGCTTTGAGGCGTGCGGAAGCGCGGGAGTTTGTTCGTGGAGGAGCAGAAGATGGCAGCGAGTGCACCAGCGGTCCTGTTTGAAAAACAAGATGGCATCGCCGTCGTGACGATGAACCGTCCGGAAGTGCGAAATGCAATCAACCCAGAGATGCTCTGTCGGCTGGCGGACGCGTGGGAAACGATCAACAACGACCCGGAAATCCGCGTTGCGATCCTGACCGGTGCGGGGGACAAGGCGTTTTGTGCTGGTGCGGACTTGAACAAACTCGTACGCATGATGCAGGGCCTGCGACCACCGGAGACAGAATTTGACGAGCGCATCAAGAATGACGTCAGCATTATCTACAAAGGGTTGCTGCGCAATTATCGGGTCCACAAACCCCTGATTGCAGCGGTGCGCGGGTTTTGCGTGGCAGGCGGAACCGAACTGCTCACCACAACGGACATCCGTGTTGCCAGCGACGATGCTCGTTTCGGCCTCGCAGAAGTGAAATGGAGCTTGTTCCCAATGGGTGGCTCCACCGTGCGATTGCCGCGCCAAATTCCTCTGTGTTTTGCGATGGAAATTCTCTTGACCGGAGAACAGTTCTCGGCTGCAGACGCACTCCGGATGGGGCTCATCAACAAAGTTGTGCCGGGCGATCAGGTGATGGCGGAAGCAAGGCGGTACGCCGAGATTATCCGCGACAATGGCCCTCTGGCGGTCCAAGCGGTCAAGCGTTCGGTTCTAGACGGCCTGGATCTTCCGAGCGAACGCGCTTTGGAGCGGGAACTCGAATTGGGGATTCCCGTATCGATGTCAGAAGACTGCCGCGAGGGAACGAAAGCGTTTAACGAGAAACGCAAACCTGTGTTCAAAGGGCGATAGCCATGCTGGCCCACTTGGCCCGGTTCCTGGACCTCATTGCCCGCGAGATTCCCGATCGCGAGGCGTTGATCTGGCGCGACCGGCGGTGGACGTACGCACAGCTCGCAGAGCGAAGTAAGCGATTTGGAAACGCGCTCCTGCACCTGGGTTTGGGGTGCCGCCGCGAACGCAGCGGGTTGCAACCTTGGGAGTCGGGGCAGGACCATGTGGCTTTGTACTTGTACAATGGCAACGAGTACCTCGAGGCTGCCTACGGTGCGTACTTTGCCCGTGCGGTTCCGATCAACGTCAACTACCGCTACGTCGAGGACGAGCTTCTCTATGTACTCGAAAACAGCCGCGCCAAGGCGATCGTCTATCATGGCTGCTTCGCTCCCCGGCTGGCACAGATTCGCCACCGCCTGCCGGACTTGCGCGTTTGGATTCAAGTGGACGATGGTTCCGGAGAACCGCTCCTTCCGGGGGCGGTCGAGTACGAGAGCTTGCTTGCGGACCACAGCCCGAACTTGCCTCCCCTCCCCTATTCTCCAGACGATTTGTACATCCTCTACACGGGTGGTACGACGGGCCTGCCAAAGGGCGTGGTGTGGCGCCACGAGGATGTGTTTTACGCTGGCCTCGGAGGAGCGCTGCCAGGATTTCCTCGGATCGAAACGGACGAACAATTGCTCGAGCTGGCACGGAGCGGACTCGGTGGCCGACCCGTGGTGGCTGCTCCCTTCATGCACGGTGCAGGACACTGGTCGTGCTTCAACGCCTTCCATCGAGGGGGCACGGTGATCCTTCCCGACGAGGTGCGACACTTCGACCCTCACGCGGTGTGGCAGGCAGTCGAGCGGCACCGTGCGGATCAGCTCATGCTCATTGGCGACGCCTTTGCGCTACCACTGCTCGACGCGATCAAGCAGCGCAAGTACGACACTTCGTCGATCCGCGTGCTCGTGAGTACTGCTGCGGTCCTTTCGCCTACCGTTCGCGAGGAACTGCTCCAGTACCTGCCTGAGGGCATCTTCGTCATCGAAAACATTGGTGCGAGCGAGGCGGGAATGCAGGCGATGAGTTTCGATACGCGTACCAATTACCGCGGGATCCCTGGCTACCAGTTGCGAGACACGACGGTACTCCTGAACGCCGATCGCACCGCCGTAGTGGATCCGAAAACCGCAAGACCCGGACCGGACGGAGACGTCGGTTGGGTGGCGACCAAAGGGCCACTGCCCCTTGGCTACCTAGGCGACCCAGAAAAAACCGCAGCGACATTTCTGGTGATCGATGGGGTCCGTTACTGCGTTGGCGGAGATCGTGGCTGCTTTTCGGAAGATGGGCGAGTGTTGTTTCTTGGCCGCGAGTCTTTTTGCATCAACACCGGCGGCGAAAAAGTCTATGCCGAAGAGGTGGAACGGGTGGTCAAGAGCCACCCCGCGGTGTATGACGCCCTTGTGGTTGGCGTGCCCGATCCGCGTTGGGGCCAGCGGGTCACTGCGGTGATTGTTCCGGCGCCGGGCTGCGCGCCGCCGAACTTGGAAGAACTGCGAGCCCACTGCGCACGCCACTTGGCGGGTTACAAGGTTCCGCGCTCCCTGGTGCTCGCGGAACAAATTGTGCGGAGCCCGAGCGGCAAGCCGGATTATTACTGGGCACGCAAGTACGCGATCGACCAGCTCGGACTCGAAGGCTGAGGTTGCTTCGGGCGACCTCATGTGCGGCCTGCGCCCCACCCTTGTGGTGCGGACTTTGGTGGTGGCCCTGCAGGCGCCGGACCAGCACAAACTCCGGTGAATCAGGGTCTCTGCTTCCGGCGCCCGCGGACACGAAGCCTTCCGCAACATGACAGCTCGCGGCGCGACTTTCGCAGGCAGCCGTGCGTGTCGTGGAACGACGCCGCTTTGTAGCCTCCGCTTCGCGCCTCGGGAGCCTCGCCTGCCGATGCAGCACCAGAGAGATCCCCGCCGAACAAGATGGGCTGCGCGACTGTCGTTGCGCGCTCGCCCGGAGCCGCGCCAGGGCGGCGGGTGCTCGGTGGTCCACCGGGTTCGATTCTCGTGCAAATCCCATTTGACAAACAAACGTTTGTTGGGCTAGGAAATTAGGTCGTGGCGAACGCTGCGGGCGGAAAAAACGAGAACGGGAAGACCACGCGAGACGTCATCCTCGACGTAGCTGAGCGGTGTTTTGCGGAGCGAGGCTTCTCCGGCGTATCGGTTCGCGAGATTGCAGCCGAGGTCGGGCTGAAGAACCAGGCGAGCCTCTATCATTACTTTCGGAACAAACGCGCGCTGTACGAGGCGGTGCTCGCTCGTGGGGTGGAGGCAATCGTCTCGTTGGTCGCGGCAGGAGCTGGCAGCACGAATGGCGGGGGAAGCCAGCGAGAAGTGGTCGAGGAGACAATCGACCGGGTGGTGGATTTCCTGGTGGAGCACCCGCACTTGCCTCGGTTGATTCAGCGCGCCGGGATCGACGAGATTCGGTACTTCCGCGGCGCGGTCATGCGGTTGTTGCGGCCACTCTTCCAGCAAGGGCTCGGCGTGCTGGCGGTCAGCGGGGCACCGTGGCGTCGGGAAGACCTGCCGCACTTAGCGGTGGGTATTTATCACCTGATCTTTGCGTATTTTGCGAACGCCCAGCTGCTTTCGTTGGTGACGGATTCGGACTGGCTCGGGCCAGCAGCAGTCGAGCGGCAACGGCGGTTTCTGAAAGGCGCGGTCGGGCAACTGCTTGGTATACGCGAGGTAGGTGCCGTTCCTGTGCTGCGCACGGTTCGTGCAGCACGGCCGAGAAAGACCACGTGAGGGAGGGAAAGAGCATGAGACTCGAGGACGTCGATCTTTGCAATTTGGACGTTTGGGAGCAGCGTGTACCCCATGAGATGTTCGCTGTGTTGCGGCGTGAAGCTCCTGTGTTCTGGCACAAGGAGCCCAAAGGAGGCCCGGGCTTTTGGGCGATCACCAAACACGCCGATGTCGTGCACGTTTCCAAACAACCAAAGATCTTTTCGTCGTGGCGTGGGGGAACGAACATTTTCGACTTGCCTCAGCCAGAGTTGGATCAAACGCGCTTGATGCTCGTGAACATGGATCCACCCCAGCATACAAAGTATCGGCGACTGGTGAGCCAAGGATTCACGCCGCGCCAAGTGGCCCGACTCGAGCCTCACATTCGCGAACTGGCGAGCCAAATCATCGACCGAGTGGCACCAAAGGGAGAGTGCGACTTCGTCACGGAGGTTGCAGCGGAGCTGCCGCTGCTGGTGATTGCCGAACTGATGGGAGTTCCGGTGGAGGATCGGCGACTCATCTTCGACCTGAGCAACCGGCTGATTGGTTTTGACGACCCGGAATTCCAAACCTCCATGGAAGACGGCAAACAAGCAGCCGCCGAGATGTGGGCGTACGCGCAGGAGTTGGCGGAGCGGCGCCGGCGGGAGCCGCACAATGATTTGGTCTCCCAGCTTTTGAACGCGGAGGTCGATGGTGAGCGGCTGACCGAGATGGAATTCAATTTCTTCTTCTTGCTGCTCGCGGTGGCCGGGAACGAAACGACCCGGAATCTGATCTCCGGCGGTATGTTGGCACTGTTCGAACATCCGGATCAAAAAGAAAAACTGCTCGCTCACCCCGAGCTGTTGCCCACGGCAGTGGAGGAAATGCTTCGGTGGATCTCTCCCGTCATCTGCTTCCGCCGCACGGCGACGCAAGACACCGAACTCCGTGGACAGAAAATCCGCGAAGGCGACAAAGTGGTGATGTTTTACATTTCCGCGAATCGTGACGAGGAGGTGTTCGAGCGCGCGGATCAATTCGATATCACCCGTTCCCCGAACGAACATTTGGCCTTCGGGATTGGTGAGCATTATTGCCTCGGTTCCAACCTGGCTCGCCTGGAGATCCGGATCATGTTCGAGGAAATCTTGCGTCGCCTCCCGGATATCGAACTCGCAGGTCAGCCGCGCCGGCTGCGTTCGAATTTCATCTCGGGGATTAAATCGATGCCCGTTCGATTTACGCCCGAGCGGCGGCGTGCAGTGGCGGGGGCGTAACGCCACGTGGTTGACCAGATGGGGGATTCGTTGCAACCTGGAGGCCCCACAGGAGTCGCAAAATGAAAATCCGCATCGATTACGATTTGTGCGAAGGAAACGCCGTGTGCATGAAAGTCGCCCCGGAGGTGTTCGTGGTGGGCGAGGATGACCGCGCACGCCTCGTGAACCCGGATCCCCCGGAAGAGCTACGCGCCAAGGTGGAGCTGGCGATTCGCCGCTGTCCTCGGCAAGCGCTTTCTCTAGTGGAATAGAGGTCCTGCGTTTCCTTCCGGGTCCTGGAAGCCGCCACGACCATCGGTGGAGCCAGATGGATCAGGTACGGCGTCTTGGTCGCGCCCTTTCGAACTGGGGACGGTGGGGCGCCGGGGACCAACGTGGAACCTTGAATTTCATCACTCCGGAAGTTGTGCGCCGCGCGACTGCTTCGGTGCACACGGGCAAGGTGCTGAGCTTGGGACTGCCATTGGGTCCAGACGGTCCCCAAATCGGCCAAGCAGGTCGTGTCAATCCGTTGCACTTCGTCACCGCGCTCCACGCGAGTTACGGTCAGCCAGACGGGTTCCACTACAATGACGACGCGCTGCTGCTCCCCCTCCAAGCTGCCACACAATGGGATAGCCTCGCCCATGTTTACTACGATGGCCAACTGTACAACGGTGTTCCCGCGAGCAGCGTCACTGCGGCTGGGGCGGCGAAAAACGGTGTTGATGCCATCGGCGCGGGAATTCTCACCCGGGGGGTGTTGTTGGATATCGCGCGCCTCGAGCGTGCCGACCGCTTGCCTCCAGGATTCGTGATCCAGCCGGCACACTTGGAGGCGGCCGAACAGATGCAAGGCGTGCGAGTGGAATCCGGTGACGCGTTGTTGGTGCGAACCGGCCACATCACCGTGTTCACCCGCGAACAAAATCGTGAAGGGTACATGCGGCAGATGCCCGGCCTTGGCCTCGCATGCGCGTCGTGGCTGCATGCTAGAGAAGTTTCCGCCGTTGCGACCGACACAAGCGCAGTCGAGGTGATCCCGTTCGAAGACCCAACGGTCCCCTTGCCGCTCCATCTCGTGTGCATCCGCGACATGGGGCTCACGCTTGGCGAGATGTTTTACTTGGAAGAACTTGCCGAGACGTGTGCAGCGACAGGTCAGTGGACGTTTTTGCTTAGCGCACCGGCACTCAAAGTTCGCGGGGGGCTGGGGACCCCGTTGAACCCGTTGGCCGTGCTGTGAGGCGCTGAGCGCCCGGCGTGGCTTCCGCGCGGGACTTCCACAAGAGCCGGCGAACCCAGTGCTCCACCTCTGTAAGTAGCGCGTCGGTGGGCCTCGTCATGCCGTCGCTCACCCAGTGCGCCAAGAGCGTTTGGTTGACGGCGCTCAATAACCGAGCAAGCAACATCGGGTCGGCTTCGACGACTTCCCCCTCCTCCATCGCCCGCTTGAGGATGCTTGCTTGCAAGCGTTGGATCTCTTCCCAGGTGGCAGCGCGACGGCCCGCCTGATCCTCCGGGCTATGGATCCACGGGGCTCCCAGCCGCAAGTGCATTCGCAAAAAGGCTGGATGCATCGAGAAAAATTTCACGTACTCGCGGAGCAACTCGAGCAGTGCTTCGGTCGCCGGCCCCTGTTTCGATGCCACGTTGCGGACAAGTTCTAGAATCTCGCCGCCGCGTTGCTCGAGGATGGCCTGGAGAACTTCTTCCTTGCTCCGGAAGACGGAATAAATCGTACCCATGGAAACACCGGCCCGTCGCCCGATTTCTTGCATCGAGGCGTCCGAAAATCCGCGCTCGGAAAACACCTCCTCCGCTGCCTCCATGATGTGCTGCCGGTACACAGCATACCGTGCTTCCCGCACCCGATCCCGAGGAGTTCGCTTGGCCTTTTTCATTGCGGCCTGTTGGTACCACCAAAAACCCCGATTGACAATTCATGTTTACGAATGTTAATTCGGAAGCACGAAATCACGGTTCGCGAACCGCTGAGGAGGGTCGAGCGATGGAGTTCGGAATCTTTTCGCAGATGCATGTGCCGCCGTGGGACGACGAGCATACCCGCTTTATGCGTGAGTTGGAGGTGGCGGAAGCCGTGGAAGCTGCGGGCTTTAAATACGACTGGGCCCCCGAGCACCACTTCCTGCAGTATTATTCGCATCAGCCTGCGCCCGAGGTGTTCTTGAGCTGGGTGGCTGCCCGGACCAAGCGGATTCACATCGGTACCGCCATCACCAACATCACTCCGCCAGTGAATCACCCTGTGCGGGTTGCCGAACGCATCGCCACGATGGACCACCTTTCGGAGGGGCGCGTGGAATTCGGAACGGGTCGGGGCTCGTCCACGGCAGAGTGGGCAGGCTTTTGCATTCCCTCGGCCGCTGAAACGAAGCCCATGTGGCGGGAATCGTTGGAGCAACTCCCGCGTATGTGGCAGGACGGTGTTTACGAATACGAAGGGAAATACTTCCGGGTGCCTCCACGCACAATTTTGCCCAAACCGTACACCAAGCCGCACCCGCCCTTGTGGCTGGCGTGCTCGAGCCCGCACACGTTCACAGAGGCAGGCGAGCTTGGGCTCGGGGCTTTGTGTTTTACGTTTGGCACACCTGCAGAGATCGCTCCCCTCGTGCGCGCTTACAAAGAAGCCATTCAGCGATGTAAGAACCCGATCGGAGGCTACATCAACAACAACATTGCCGTTACGACGAACATGTTTTGCCTGCCCGACGGGGACGAAGCGCGGTATCTCTACGCCAACGCGAAAGTGGAGCGATTTACCGAGTACTTCTTCCAATGGCTGGACTCCATTCCGCGCCCCAAAGGCTTGCCGAAGGAGGGTCCGATCGGCCCCCTACCCCCGACCACACCGGAAGCACTGAAGGCTGGATTGGAAGCCGGGGGACGGCAAATTGGTGCGCCCGAAGAAATCATTCCGGTGATCCGCATGTACGAAGAACTGGGTGTCGACCAGCTCATTTACGCTCCACTGACGCTGACGATGGACCAAAAACACGTGCTTCGTTCGATCGAGACGTTCGGCAAATACGTGTTGCCCCATTTCGATAAGGATCCCGTGCACAGCACAGTCCGCCAGCGAGAAGCGCAACTCAAAGCGCAGGCGGCTTAGGTTCGAAGCGTCGGCCAGGAGACATCGACCCGGAGAACGCTGATGCGAGTCGACTCGGTTTTGGTGGGTGGCCAGTGGATCCCCGCAGGCCGCGGGACGTATCCGGTCATCGATCCCGCCACCGAGGAGCCGATTGGCGAGGCACCACATGCAAGCCTCGACCAGGTGCAGGCTGCCGCGCGTGCCGCTCGCGAAGCGTTCGATCGCGGCCCTTGGCCGCGCTTGTCCCCCGGCGAACGCAGCGCGCTTCTGAAAGCAGCTGCGGCAGCCCTTCGCGCTCGTAGCGCGGATTTGGTGGACCTGGTGATTGCAGAGACCGGAGCGGTTCGTCCGGTGGCGGTCGCGCAACAAATCGGAGCGGCGGTCACACGGCTCGAGCGCTACGCAGAGCTTGCAGCGGAGCCCCCCGAAGTGCCGTTTGCACCGCGCACCGTCTCGGTGCGGCAAGGGGAGCGCTTGGCGGCAGGTGTGGCTGTACGCGAGCCGGTGGGGGTGGTGGCTGCAATTACACCGTTCAATTTCCCGATGACCAACTGCGCCGGGAAAATTGGCCCGGCGCTCGCCTGCGGCAATACGGTTGTTGTCAAACCGGCACCGGTCAACCCGTTAGCCGTCGCGGAAATGTGCCGCGTGATTGCGAAGGAGCTCCCGCCGGGGGTCGTCAATTTTGTGTGCGGCCCAGGAGCCGATGTGGGAGAGGTTCTGTGCGCTGCCCCCGAGGTAGACATGATTTCTTTCACGGGCAGCACGGCCGTGGGCCGTGCCATCCAGGGACAAGCGGGCCCCCAGATGAAGCGCGTGTTGCTGGAACTTGGGGGAAAGTCGGCTTGCATTGTGTTTGCCGACGCGGACCCGGACGCGGCCCTGGCGGGTGCGATGCAAACTTGGACCTTCCACGCGGGGCAAATTTGCATTGCCGGCACCCGCGTGCTGGTGGAGAAAGACATTTACGAATCCTTCGTTGCACGGTTGGCCGAGGCAGGACAGCGATTGAAGATCGGAGACCCACGCGACCCTGACACAGTTGTCGGCCCCCTGATTTCGGCAGCCCAGCGCGAACGTGTCGAGAAGTGGATCGAAACCGGTCGCAAAGAAGGAGCACGACTCGTGTGCGGCGGAAAGCGCCCAGCGGGGTTGCCTCGTGGTTTTTACGTCGAGCCCACGTTGTTTGCGGATGTCGACAACCGCATGGCCATTGCACGCGAGGAAATTTTCGGGCCGGTCCTTGTGGCGATGCCCTTTGCCGACGAGGCCGAAGCGATTGAACTTGCGAACGATTCCCCGTACGGGCTGTACGGGTATGTGTGGACGCGTGACCTGGTGCGGGCCATGCGTGTGGCGCGGGGGCTACGCACGGGTACGGTGCAAATCAACGGTGCGCCACCGAACCCCGACGCCCCGTTCGGTGGCTTCAAACAAAGCGGCATCGGCAGGGACGGCGGGAGGTACGCCCTGCACGCATACTCGGAACTCAAGTACGTGGGCTGGCTCATGTAGGTAAGGGAGAACGATGCAGGTACAGGCAGCAGTTTTGAACAAGCCGGGGGAAAGCGTGCAAATACGCGAAGTGACTTTGCGCGATCCAGGTCCGGGAGAAGTGCGGGTGCGCATTCGTGCTGCCGGTCTCTGCCACTCGGACTTGAGCGTCATCGACGGGACCATCCCCTACCCGACTCCCGTGGTGCTCGGCCACGAGGGAGCCGGCGTCGTGGAGGCAATCGGTGTCGGAGTGCGATCGGTTCGCGAAGGGGATCACGTAATCGTTTCGACACTGGCCCATTGCGGCCGCTGTTCCGCTTGCGAATCGGGTCGGCCCACGCAGTGTCGCAATGCCCCGAGCCCGAAGGATTGCAAACCGTTCCTCGTCGATGGAACGAGCGCATATCAGTTCGCTCATGCGTCGGTATTCGCTGAGGCTACGGTGATCCGCGAAGAAGGAGCCATCCCGATCGACGCACGGGTGCCATTCGACCGTGCGTGTCTGATCGGCTGCGGAATCGTGACCGGCTACGGGGCCGTCGTCAATCGGGCGCGGGTCGAGACCGGCGCGACGATGGCTGTGTTCGGCGCTGGAGGGATTGGCCTCAATTGCATTCAAGGGGGAGTGCTTGCAGGCGCGAGCATGATCGTCGCTGTCGACATCGTGCCGCAGAAGCTCGAGTGGGCTCGTGCATTTGGCGCTACCCACTTGGTGGATGCCAGCAAGGAGGATCCCGTCGACGCGATCCGCAAGCTTTGTGGTGGCGTGGATTACGCATTCGAAGCGGTCGGTGCTCTTCCTGTCATCCGGCAAGCGTTGGATAGCTTGGCTCCCGGCGGAACGCTGACCATCGTCGGTGTACCTCCCGTGGGGAGCGAATTTTCCTTCGTGGTGCACCAGCTCTACCAAAACAAGGCAATTTTAGGCTGTCGTTACGGCGCTGCACGGCCGCGGGTGGACTTTCCCCTGCTTGCGAACCTGTACTTGAGCGGCCGGTTGAAAATCGACGAACTCGTGACACGACACTACCGACTCGACGAATTCCCCCAGGCGTTGGAAGACTTGAGGTCCGGCGCATTGGCGCGAGGGGTGTTTTCCTTCGACGCGTAAACGCAGGCTCGAGCGAAAGGAGGAACAGGAGATGGGCCGTTACGGATATTACGTGATCGACGCGGATGGTCATGGCGGTGACTTGCCGAATTGGTGGGAGCGCCTGCCGAGTCAGTTTCGCGACAAATGGGAAGAGCGCCGCGAGCGGCTCCGCAAGCACTTTGCCAATTTGCCGGGCGTCGGAGTGCGGAGCACGAAAGGCACAGCCAAGATCGATAGCTTGGAACGGCCCGGCATGACCGACCCTAAAGCGCGTTTGGAAGACATGGATCTCGAAGGGATCGATCGGACCGTCATGTTCCCCGGCGGGGCTGGGGAAGAATGGGCGGGTCTGGACCGTGAGTTTGCGATTGCCGTATGCCGAACCTTGAACGACGCAAGAGCGGAGTTTCTGAAATACAACCCGGAACGGCTGATGTCGGTGGCCAAGCTCCCGATGATCGACCCGCAAGCAGCCGCTGAAGAACTCCGGCGTTGCGTCACCCAGCACGGCATGGTGGGCATGGTGACCCCCCAGCACATCCGCGAGAAGAATCTCGACGATCCCAGCTTTTATCCAATCTGGGCGGAGGCGGAGCGTTTGGGGGTGGCCGTGTGCGTGCATGGTGGCGGGCAAGCGCTGGACCAGGTGCCAATTGGAATCGACCGCTTCAAGACTCGCCTCGAAACACACGCGTTTACCCACCCCGTCGGGCAGATGCTTGCGGTGATGAACTTTACGGTGGGTGGAATTCTTCACAAGTTCCCGAACTTGCGGGTGGCATTTCTGGAAGCCAACGTGGGTTGGTTGCCATTCTGGCTCGAGCGCTTGGACGAACACTGGGAACTGACGCCGGAACAGGCGCCGCTGATCGATCGTAAGCCGAGCGAATACTTCCTGTCCGGGCGCTGCTTCATCGGCTGCGATCCGGACGAGTCCACCATCCCCGCTGTGGTGAACGCGCTTGGTGAGGACGTGATTGTGTACGCATCCGATTACTGCCACTGGGACTGCCGTTTCCCCGACACGGTGAAAATCATTGCCGAGCGCAACGACTTGTCGCGATCAGCCAAGGAGAAAATTTTGTCCCGCAACCCTGCTCGCCTCTACAACTTGAACTAAGGAGCGCGGCTCGAAGTGCTGCCCGACCTAGCCACGTTGTTGCAACCTGCTCGGTCGGCGCTCCTCGTGATGGAGTGCCAGCGCGGAGTGTTGGAACCGGAGCAGGGTCGCTTCCGTGCGCTCGCCGACGTGGTCGCCCAACAAGGCACGATCGAGTCCATCCGCTCCCTGGCAGAGGCAGCACGCAAGGCCAACGTCCCGGTGGTGTTTCTCACTGCGTCGCGACGTGCCGACCGGCGAGGTTCCGGAGTCAACTGTCCGTTGCTTGCGGCGGGACAGGAGGCGGCGCCGATGACTCCGGGAAGTTCCCGCCACGCGATGGTGGAAGCGCTCACACCCCAACCGCAGGACTTCGTCGTCGATCGCATGCACGGCGTCTCCCCGTTTCATGGGACGGAACTCGATGCGCTTTTGCGCAACCTTGGAGTCCAAACCGTGGTGGCCACCGGCGTGTCGGTGAACGTGGGGATTCTCGGATTGGTGATCGAAGCCGTGAACGCGGGCTACTACGTGGTGGTTCCCAAACGTGCCGTCGCTGGTGTGCCGGCCGAGTACGTAGAAGACGTTTTCCGGTATACGCTGCGCTGGCTTGCGCGCATTGCCAGTGTGGACGAAGTGGCAGCGGTTTGGCAATCGACGGCAGGTAGCGAAAGGCTCACGCCATGAACCGTTTTGCTGGGAAAGTTGCGCTGGTAACCGGGGCCGGGTCGGGCATTGGCCGAGCGACGGCCGAACGACTTGCCAGCGAAGGCGCGGCCGTTGCTGCGATGGACGTGGTGGCCGATCGCCTCGCGGAAACCGTCGAGAGCATCGCCACGAGCGGCGCGCAGGTGCTCGCCCTCGAGGCGGACGTCACGAACGAGACCTCCGTTCGAGAAGCAGTCGATCGCGCGGCCGCTACCCTGGGGGGCATCGACATCGTGATCAATGCGGCCGGAATCGGGCGCGCCGTCCGCTTCGAGGAATTGAGCACGCAGGAGTGGGAGCGCACGCTCCGCGTCAACTTGTTTGGTCCGTTCTTCGTGACGCAAGCATCCCTGCCGCACCTTTTGCGTCGGCCCGGCGCGAACATCGTGAACGTTTCGTCGATCGCAGGCTTGCGCGGGCAAGCGTACAACACCGCTTACTGCGCCTCCAAAGCCGGCTTGCTGAACTTCACGCGCGCATTGGCCTTGGAATTTGCAACTCGAGGTTTGCGGGCAAACTGTGTCTGCCCCGGCGGCGTGAAAACTCCGCTGGTAAAGCATTTCGTTCCGGACAGTACCATGGAGACGCACTTGCTTGCGTACGCCATGCCACCGATCCCCGGGAAATGGGGAAAGCCCGGAGACGTGGCGGCCGCAATCGCCTTTCTTGCGAGCGAGGAAGCGCGAATGATCAATGGGGCAGCCCTCGTGGTCGACTTTGGCGTGCTTGCTTGAGACTCAGGGAGGCGTCTGTGGAACTCATCACCGAGGTACTTGCGCGTCAGGCACGGGAGCGCGGGTCGCGTGTGTTCGTGTGTCACGAAGGCCAGCGTCTCACGTACGCGGAGTTCGACGCCGCCACGAATCGCGTCGCGCACGCGCTGCGCGCCCTCGGGGCTTGCAAGGGAGACCGAGTGACCCTGGCGATGACCAACTCTGTGGAGTATCTGCTCGCTGCCTTTGGAGTTTTGAAAGTGGGGGCAGTGCTCCATCCGGTCAATCCAGCACTCGGGAGTCGCGAACTTTCGTATGTCCTGAACCACGCCACTCCACGCTTCGTCGTGACCCTCCCAGAAACGGTGCAAGGAATCGACCGCGCCGCCTTGCAACTCGAGCAACCTCCACAGTGGCTCAGTTTTGGTGGGGGTCCGGACACGATCGATTTGTGGCCTGAGATCCACCGTGCTCCGGAGACACCGGTGGAGGTTCCGTTGTCTCCCGACGACCCCTCGACGCTTCTCTACACTTCTGGAACAACCGGGAACCCGAAAGGAGTTTTGTTCCACCATCGAAGCACGGGAGCCGCAGGGAAGCACTTTATCGAAACGTTGCAGATCACCGAGCACGACGTCATCTTGGCGGTCACTCCACTGTTCCACGGCAATGCGTGGGGCGCTGTGGTGACCGCACTCCAAGCTGGCGGCACGGTTGCCTTTCCTCGTGCGTTCTCTGCGTCGCAATTTTGGCCGCTGGTGCACGAAGTGGGGGCAACCGTGCTCTACACGCTCGGAACCATCCTGGCCATCTTGTTGGCTCAGCCGCCAAACGAGCTCGAAAGAACCAGCTCCCTGCGGGTGATTTTGGGCTTGGGCAGTGCTCCGTTGCGAGAGCAAATTCGCAGCCGCTTTGGTGTGCATCACGTCGCGGAGTGTTTCGGGTCGACGGATGCCGGTGTGGTCACCATCGAGCCGGTGGGTCAAGAACCGCGGCCTGGTTCTTGCGGGCCGCCTGTACCAGGGGTTTCGATTCGGATCGTCGACGACGCAGGGCGCGACCTACCCCCGAGGCAAGTGGGCGAAATTGCAGTGCGCTCTCCTCACTGCCTGGCGGAGTATTTTCGCGATCCGGAACAAACCCGCTTCGCTGTGCGCGAAGGTTGGTTTTTTACCGGCGACCTCGGGTTCGTGGACGAAGATGGGTGGTTGTACTTTGTCGACCGCAAGCGCGACGTGATCCGGCGTGGTGGAGAAAACGTGTCGTCCCTGTTCGTGGAAAAGGTTCTCCGCGAACACCCCAACGTGGCTGAGGTGGCGGTGATCGGTGTCCCCGATCCGGTCCTCGGCCAGGAAATCAAGGCGTTCGTGGTCCCGCGAGGGCACGTGACCGAAGAGGAGCTGCGCGCTTTTGCGGCTGCGCGTTTGGCGAAGTTTCAGGTGCCCCGGTACTGGGAGTTTCGCGAGTCCCTTCCCAAAACCCCCACGCAGCGGGTGGAAAAATACAAGTTGCGGGCAGAAGCTGGCCCGCAAGGCCCACTGCTCGGTTGAGTCGTCACGCTGCGTACTTGCATCCTACCATTGGTTGTGGCCACGAATAGGTAAGAGGGAGTTCAGATGGCGTTTACCCTGCCCGCAATCCACGACGGGATCGCTCGGTTGGTTCCGGACCGCGAGGCGATCGTTGCGCCAACGCGCCGTTTGTCATGGGCCGACTTCGCGCGGCGTTCTCGCCAGCTTGCTTGGGTGCTGCATCGGGCGGGTCTCGGGTGTCACCGGCCACGCTCAGAATTGGCACCGTGGGAGTCCGGACAAGACCACCTGGGGATCTATCTTTACAATTGTCCCGAGTACCTCGAGGCAATGGCAGCGGCGTTCCGCGCACGGCTTGCGCCGTTCAACGTGAACTACCGCTACGTGGAGAAGGAACTCCTGTACCTTTTGCAGGACGCGCGCACGAAGGCACTTGTGTACCATGCCAGCTTCGCCCCGCGCTTGTCGCGCATTCTCCCGCAGTTGCCCGATGTCCGGCTGCTGCTGCAGGTGGACGATGGTACCGGCGAGGCACTGCTGCCTGGGGCGCTGGACTACGAGAGCGCTCTCGCCAGCGCTCCCGACGAGCCGTTGCCCGTCACACCGGACCCGGACGATTTGTACATCGTGTACACTGGGGGCACGACCGGGCAGCCAAAAGGGGTGCTGTGGCGGCAGGAGGATATTTTTTTTGCCGCGCTTGGCGGAAGAATGCCCGGCGGAGCTCCGGTGCAGTCGTTAGAGGAACTGCTCGAGCGCGTGCCGTACGGTGCGTTCATGCGCATACTGCCCGCTCCCCCGTTCATGCACGGTGCAGGGCACTGGACGGCATTCATGATTTTACACCAAGGCGGCACGGTGGTGCTGCCACGCGAGGTTCGGCACCTGGATCCCGACGATATCTGGCAAACCGTCGAGCGGGAACAAGTTTTCTCTCTGTCGATTGTTGGAGATGCATTTGCCATTCCCTTGTTGGAACAACTTTCCCGGAAAACCTACGACCTCTCCTGCCTACGCGTCATCGGTTCCGGCGGTGCGCTCTTGTCGCCATCGGTGAAAGCGCAACTATTGCAACGACTCCCGCACGTCACCGTCGTCGATGGATTTGGAAGCTCCGAAACTGGTGCCCAGGGCGCTGCGGCCTCGGCAAATCCGTCGGATGTGAGTACCCGGTTTCAAATGGATCCGGACACGGTATTGCTCGACGAGCTACGGCAACGCGTGCTGCAACCTAGAGAACGCGAGATCGGATGGATCGCACGCCGAGGCTACGTTCCGTTAGGGTACCTGGGCGACCGCGAGAAAACCGAGCGAACCTACGTAACCATCGACGGCGTTCGCTACGCCGTGCCCGGCGACCGTGCACAGTATGCAGACGACGGTTCGATCGTGGTTCTCGGGCGCGACTCGGTGTGTATCAACACCGGTGGCGAGAAAGTGTACGCCGAGGAGGTGGAGCAAGTACTCAAGAGCCACCCAGCAGTCTACGACGTGGTGGTTACCGGGACGCCGAGCGAGCGTTGGGGGCAACAGGTGACCGCAGTGGTCTCGTTGCGGCCGGGGTTCACGACAAGCGCCGAAGAACTGCGGGAGTTCGCTGCGGGTCAGCTCGCCCGGTACAAACTGCCGCGAGCGATCGTATTCGTGAACGAGGTGGTGCGCAGCCCAACCGGTAAGCCGGACTACCGTTGGGCACGGGAAGTGGCGTTGGAACGCTTGCGCGACCACGGATAACCGGCGTTGCGCTGGTGGAGCGCCTGAAATACGGAAGAACTCAACGGGAGGGGTATCGGGCATGGTCGAATTACAGAGAGAGCACAGGTGGATGTTCCTGTTCTGGTTCGCTGAAACAGCCCTGGTGCTCGCGTGTGCGGTTGCTCTTTCAGTGAGCCCCGTGGGCGCGGCCACCAAGGTTTATCCCGTCAACCGTTGCGTCAGCACCAAGTTGCGGGCCAGTGCGCAGTACTGTCGCAACGTGTTTCAGATTTGGGCGGCGTTCGAGGGCCACAACGACGCCACCAAACGCGACACGGCACTCGGACGTGCTCGAACACGGCTGGCAAACAAGTGGAGCGCGGCGGAGGCAAAGGCGCTCGTGCAAGGCTCCGACTGCAGCGATACCACGACGAGTGCAAACAACGCTGCAACGATCGTGGACACGTGGGTCGCGACAACCATGACCCAGATGAATACCGGGCTCACGCTTTCCGACCCCGCGCACCTACGCTGCAGTCGCAGCGTGTTGCGAGCAGCGGCAGCACGGTGTAGCGCGTTTTTGGCTGCGGAAGGAATGCATTTGCTGAAGCTTGCCAAGGACCCGCAGGGAACCGCCCGCCAGGCTCGCCGCAGCAAAGCGAGTCAGAGGTTCTCGTCGGCGTGGACAAAAGCGACGGCAGCGAACTGCCCGACCACCGCGAGCGACGCAAGTTTGCAGTCGACTCTGGATGATGCGGTGGACGCGGTGATCGAGCAGTGCGTGGTGTCGCCCAATGTTCCGGACTCGTCCTTCTTGGTTGTGTCGCCTTCGGGACCGGTACCGTATCTTGGTCAAGTCCTGACGCCACGCTGTGCCTTCGACACCCCGTTCCACTTTTTTGCCAAGCGTGGCTCCGAGAACAAACTGCTCATTTACTATCAAGGCGGGGGAGCATGTTGGAATTATCTGACGTGCGGCTTTCTGCAGACCTTCGACTCGTCGGTGGACCTATCGGGCAGCGACAATCCGAACAATGTCAGTTACGGCGGCTTCGGCAATCCTTCCCATCCCCTCAATCCCTTTGCCAATTGGAGCGTGGTGTTCGTGCCGTACTGCACCGGCGACCTCCATTTCGGTGATGCTTATCGAACCTACACGGTTGGGGGAACCGTCACCGTGTTGCACCGCGGCTATCACAATGCTCGCGTGGTCGAGAAATGGGCGCGAGAGCACTTCGTGAACCCGACCGAGATTTTCGTCACCGGCACGAGCGCGGGTGCTTACGGGGCGCTGTTCAACGCGCCGCTGCATCACGACGTATGGCCGGCCTCGGTATTTTCGGTCTTGGGCGACGCTGGGAACGGCGTGATTACACCGGATTTCTTGGCGAACGAGTTTCCCACCTGGAACTTTATCGCCCACGTGCCCCCAGCAATCCCCGGTGTCATAGCCGCCATGCAGGGGGGCGGGATGGCGAGCTACGTGGCCGCGGTTGCCAATTACTTTCCGAACACTGCTTGGGCTCAGTACACGACCGCTTTCGACGGTGGTACCGGGGGACAGACTGGTTTCTATAACGTGATGCTCAACCCCAACAATGTGTTCCAGTGGCCAAACTGGTGGAATGCGAGCTGCGCGTGGAACGCGGCGATGGTGCAGCAAGCCATCACTACGTATGCCGCCGCGCCAGCAAATTACCGCTACTACATCGGAGCCGGCTCCCGCCACGGCATGTGGTTTTTGAACAAAGTGTACACGGATCAAAGTGGCGGAGAGTCCATGACGATCGTGGACTGGATTCAGGCGATGCGGGCTCGCAGTGCGAGCTGGACCAACGTCACGTGCACCGACTGCGGCAAGGTGTTGTCGGGCGATCCAAAACCGAGCCCGCTCCAGCTACCGTTTGTCGCTGATAGCTCCTCACCCTCCGGCGTCCGAATTCAATGCCCGTGAATTGAGCCGATGAGCGTCAGCACCACTTCCGGGTATCAGTCCAGAATGTAAGGACGTCGGCCCTACCCTCTCCGTCGTGCTGCGATTCCTGCGTCGTCTCGCCCTCCACATCCGAGGTTCCAGGAAGACCGGAACGGCTCTCTCTTCCGCCCCGTGGAGAGGAAAGCTCCGCGGCCGCCTGAGACCGGTCGCGCGTTGCCACCCCCGCAGGTACGTGGAGCAGCACGCTCCGGCCGTCTTC
>CAZHQG010000012.1:0-30912 GCA_964534275.1 uncultured Binatia bacterium (SeqCode)
GATGCCGCGCCGGAAGTGCGGCTTCGCGTGGCCGGGTCCAGCACCCAGCCAGGCGACGCGGAAGCGATTCCGAGGCTGGCGAAGCTGCTCGGCGATGCGGACGCCAACGTGCGTCGTACGGCCGCCCGTTCCCTGGCGCAACAGGGGACACAGGCAATGACGGTGCTGCAGGATGCGCTGAACAGCAACGACCCAAATCGGGCCGCAGCCGCGGTTCTGGCTCTTGCCGAAATGGGCGAACAGGGAAAAGCGTTGCTGCTGCGTGCCAGCGCGGAGCACCCGGAAGAAAGCGTTCGCAAACTCGCGCAGCTCGCGATCGGGCAACCTCAGCACGAGCATTGAAACGGATTCCCCTGCGCTAGCCGGCAATGGTCACCAACCCGTCGGCCACTGTTGGCCAATCCGTTGCCCGGTGCCCACACGCCTGCGAATCGCCTGTACAGCCATCGAGGGCTCTCGCAGGCGCGGGCCGACCGTCTCTTGAGTCCACAGCGAACCAGTGCAATGGGAGTTGTTCGTTTGGCGTAGGCAGGGTGCCGACGCCGGAAAAGGAGGTGCACGATGGCGCAAACCGCCCAACTGAGGAAACTTGCCGCCATTGAAAACGAAGCGCAGCGTGTATTCGTTTTGCAGCGCGAGGCCTTTCTGCGTCAGCCGTACCCCAGCTTAGAGGAACGGCTGGACAACTTGCGCAAACTCGAGCGCATCCTGCTTGATAACGCAGAGGCCATTGCGACCGCGGTCCGTGCGGATTTCGGGCATCGATGTCCCGAGGAAACGAAAATGCTCGAGATTTTCGGGTGCGTGGATGGCATCCGCTACACGCGCAAAATGCTCAAGAAATGGATGCGTCCCCAGCGCCGCAAGGTCTCGGCAATGTTCTTCCCTGGGGCCAATCGTGTCATCCCGCAGCCAAAGGGCGTAGTCGGGATTATTTCGCCCTGGAACTATCCTGTGTTCCTCACCGTGAGTCCGCTGACCAGCGTACTCGCCGCTGGCAACCGTGCGATGATCAAGATGGCGAGCAATTCCCAAACGGTGTGCCGTTTGTTGGCTGAAAAGTTCCGCGACGTCTTTCCCGAGGATCTCGTAGCGATCCTTCCCGGGGTACGGCCTCAAGATTTCTCCACGCTGCCATTCGACCACTTGATTTTTACGGGGTCTGCCGACGCCGGAAGAACGGTCATGCGCAACGCCGCTGATCATCTCACCCCGGTTACGCTGGAGCTCGGGGGGAAGTCTCCCACGATTGTGTGCGATGATTACGACATCGAAGAGGCTGCGGAGCGAATCTTGTACGGCAAGTACATCAACGCAGGGCAGACCTGTCTGGCGCCCGACTATCTCTTTCTACCGAAAGGCCAGCGCGACCGGTTCGTCCAGTGCGCTCAGCGCATCATGAGTGTGCGCTATCCGAACCCCAGCGACGAGTCGTACACGTCGATCATCGACGATCGTTCGTACCGTCGCTTGCGTGCAACGCTAGAAGATGCCGAGCGCAAAGGGGCGAAAATTGTCCCGCTGGTCCCAGACGCGGGGTTCAACGACGTACTGCGGAAAATCCCTCCCATCCTGGTGCTCGACCCGACCGACGACATGATCATCATGCAGGAAGAAATTTTCGGGCCCTTGTTCCCGGTCAAGACCTACGACGCGCTCGAAGAAGTGATTGCTTACATCAACGAGCGCGATCGGCCGCTTGGCTTGTACATCTTTACGAACGACCCCCACAAGCAAGAGGAAATTCTGTTTCGCACTCGTTCAGGCGGGGTCACGATCAACCATGTTGTTCTCCACGTGGCACAGCACGACCTGCCGTTCGGAGGCATCGGGGCCAGCGGCATGGGGCAGTACCATGCCTACGAGGGCTTTCTCGAATTCAGCAAGCTGCGTCCTGTTTTCCACGCACCCCGTTTTTCCTTGCTCCGCCTCATGTATCCCCCGTACGGCCGGCGCCATCGCCGACTCATCGATTTTCTCCTGCGCTTCGGGAGGTAAAAGAGCATCGGAGCCCAGAACAAAAAACGGGGCGGGGGAGCATTCCCCACGCCCCGTTTTTGCTCCGTACGCTGCCTGCAAATCAGGCGTCGAAGTACAAGGCAAATTCCCAAGGATGGGGGCGCAGACGCATGGCGTTCACTTCGTTCGCCATTTTGTATTCGATCCAGGTTTCGATCACATCCTCGGTGAACACATCCCCTTGCAGCAAAAACTCGTGGTCTTTCTTGAGGTTTTCCAACGCTTCCTCGAGGCTCGCCGGCATGCTGGGAACATCTTTCAGCTCTTCCGGCGTGAGCGAATAGATGTCTTTGTCCAAAGGATCCCCTGGGGAAATCCGTTTTTGAATTCCATCGAGTCCCGCCATCAGCATCGCGGCAAACGCGAGATAGCCGTTGGCAGTTGGATCAGGGAAGCGAACCTCGATGCGTTTGGCCTTCGGGCTCGGGCTGTACATGGGGATGCGTACGGCGGCCGACCGATTCCGGCTGGAATACGCCAAATTGACCGGAGCCTCGAACCCGGGCACCAATCGCCGGTAGCTGTTCGTTGTGGGGTTCGTAAAAGCAGCCAGCGCTGGCGCATGTTTCAGGATGCCTCCGATATAGTGCATGGCCAGCTCGCTCATGCCACCATACCGATCTCCGGCAAACAACGGAGTTTCCCCTTTCCAAATGCTTTGGTGCGTGTGCATTCCCGAGCCGTTGTCGCCGAAAATCGGCTTCGGCATGAAGGTGACGGTTTTGCCGTGGCGCCGTGCAACATTCTTGACGATGTATTTGTACCAGTTCAGTGCGTCGGCCATCTTCACCAAGGGGAGAAACCGGAGGTCGATTTCTGCCTGTCCTGCGGTGGCTACCTCGTGGTGATGCTTTTCCACCCGCAAGCCAACCTGCTCCATCACCCGCACCATTTCCGAGCGAATGTCTTGCTGGCTGTCAGTTGGTGGAGCAGGGAAGTATCCCTCCTTGTAGCGTGGCTTGTAACCCAAGTTGGGCTTCTCGTCGCGGCCTGTGTTCCATTGGCCCTCGATCGAGTCGAGAAAGTAAAAGCCCGAATGCTGGTCTTGCGCGTAGCGAATGTCATCGAAAATAAAAAACTCGGGCTCGGGGCCGAAGTAGGCGACGTCGCCGATTCCGGTCGATTTGAGATAGGCTTCAGCTTTTCTCGCGATGTTCCGCGGGTCACGCGAGTATTCTTCCTTCGTCAAGGGATCTACGATGTTGCCGATGAGCGACAGCGTCGGTTCCGCAAAAAACGGATCGATCACCGCCGTGGTCGGATCGGGTACCACGAGCATGTCGCTCGCGTGGATTGGCTGCCATCCGCGAATGGACGACCCATCGAACCCTGAGCCTTCCTCGAACAACTTCTCGTCGAGCTCGCTCACGGGAATCGTGAAGTGCTGCCAAATGCCAAGAAAGTCATTGAACTTGATGTCCACCATCGTAACTTTCTTGTCCTTTGCAAACTTGATCACCTCTTTCGGTGTCATACCGTTCTTCCTCCTCCTCTTCTGGTCGCTCCAGCCACCGGTTCGGCGGCAGGTTTGCATCCTCGATTACAAGGCATCGGGACCACGCTCACCGGTCCGAATGCGCACGACTTCCTCCACGGGCAAAACGAAAATCTTGCCGTCGCCAATTCGGCCAGTTTTCGCCGCCTTCATGATCGTCTCCACCACCTGGGTCACCATTTCGTCCTTGACGATGATCTCGAGTTTCACCTTGGGCAAAAAATCCACGACGTATTCGGCACCGCGATACAACTCTGTGTGGCCCTTTTGGCGCCCAAAGCCCTTCACTTCGCTGACGGTGATGCCTTGGACACCGACAGCGCTCAGTGCCTCTTTAACCTCGTCCAGCTTGAACGGCTTGATGACTGCCTCGACCTTTTTCATGCTGCCTCCTTACGCTTGCAGCGAGTCATTATTGGTGAGGGCCCTCATACGCCAGCGTCGCGGAGCTGTAAAGTTCACCATGCAGCCTTCCCTCATAGGGTGTAGGCACTCTCTCCGTGCTGCGAGAAGTCGAGCCCTTCCACCTCTTCCTCGTCCGCAACGCGCAGCGAGCCCACGAGCAAACGCGTAATCCACAACAAGACGAGCGTTACGATGGGCGCGAACACGGCAACGAACACGATGCCCTTGACCTGCACAGCGATCTGCTGCCAGTTACTTTCGATGCCGCTTCCCAACGTGGTCGCGAAAATCCCCGAGGCCAGTGCCCCCCAAGCGCCGCCTAACGCATGGACTCCAAACACGTCGAGCGAATCGTCGTAGCCCAACGTGGGCTTGAGCCACGTCAGGGCAAAGTACGAAATCAGCGTCACCCCAATTCCAACCCCGATCGCCCCTAACGGGCTCACATTGCCACAGGCCGGAGTGATGGCAACGAGTCCAGCAACCGCAGCCGTGGCGGCACCCAACGCCGTGGGCTTGCCACGGTGCAGCCACTCCAACAAGACCCAGGCAACCACGGCGGTCGCGGTAGCTGTATTGGTGTTCGTGAAAGCGAGCGCTGCTAGGCCGCTGGCACTGAGTGCACTGCCCGCATTGAAGCCGAACCAACCGGTCCACAACAACCCAGCACCAGTGAGGCACAGCGGTAAGTTGTGCGGCGGCAACGGTTCCTTGCCGTAGCCCCGGCGCGCTCCAAGAAGCAGGGCAGCCGTGAGCGCAGAAAACCCGCTTGACATGTGCACCACCAGCCCGCCGGCGAAATCGATCGCTCCTGACTTGAAAATCCAACCCTCCGCCGACCACACCATATGCGCAATCGGGCAGTACACAAATAGAAACCAAAGAGTGATGAACAACGTCCACGCGCTGAATCGCATCCTTTCTGCAATCGCGCCAAGAATCAGCGCAGGCGTGATCACCGCGAACATCGCCTGGAACATGACGTACACGTACTCTGGGATCAGGCGTGGTGGAGAGGCAAAGTTCTCGACCGTCGATTCGATCGTCACGCTACGAAGTCCGACCTTGGCCAAGTCTCCTAAGAACGGGCCGCCACCACTGAACGCCAAGCTGTAACCCACGAGAATCCACAAGAGCCCCACCACACCCGCGGAGATGAAACACTGCATCAAAACGTTCAAGACGTTTTTCGCCCGCACCAAGCCGCCGTAAAACAATGCCAGCCCCGGGAGAGTCATCATCAACACCAATGCGGAAGCCGTCAGCACCCAGGCCGTGTCCCCCGAATCGACCGTCCCTTCGGCTAGCGCCAACGTGGGGCTGATCAAGCACAGGATCCACGCTCCTCCGCTGCATACAAAGCGGCTCACCTCTTTTCTCATCTTCGATTCCCTCGCTCTCTCCGTTCCCAGGATGGTCACGTTGGTGTTGGGGTTCATCAGGAAAGCAAAGGCGGCGCCAGCACCGGGGCGACAGCTTCCTACGAGCAGTGCTCCACGGACCTGCCTCTAAAGCGACCCGTTGCTGCCCAATACGCGAGCACTGCCCGCGCCTTCGGCACGGCGCGGTCACTTGGGTGAGCTGAAAATCCGAGGTTCGGTAGCGTTCAGCAGACGGGCAATGTTATCGCGATGCCGAAACCAGATCAGCACTGCGCTCGCTAGCGCAACCACCAGCGTTGCCAGGTCGCAGCCAGCAAGCCAACACGCCAGCGGCAACACAGCGGCCGCCACGAGCGAACCGAGCGAAACGTAGCGCGAAATGGCAACGGTGGCCACAAACGCGATCACCGCGACACACAGCGGAACTGGCGCCAGAATCGCCATTGTTCCTGCAGCCGTGGCCACACCTTTTCCTCCACGAAACCGCAACCATGGACTGAAGATGTGCCCACACACAGCCCCCAGGCCTGCCCAAGCTGCTGCCGTCACCGGCGTACCGTACCGCGCGGCCAACCAGACAGCCAAGGCCCCCTTCCCTGCATCAGCCAACAATGTGAGGACGCCACTTTTCCACCCGACAGTGCGCGCCACGTTTGTGGCACCGATGTTCCCGCTGCCAGCCCGGCGCACGTCGATCCCCCGAACTCGCGCTAGGAGCCAGCCGAACGGAATGCTGCCAAGCGCAAAGCCAAACGTGGCCCACAAAATTTCCGCTGCCATCCTGCAATCGCTGCGGTCAAAAACGCAACCGCCATCGGCGCCGCTGTTCTACTCGCCGCTGGTATCGGGTGCCGCTCAACCATCCCACCACCAAACCCGCGATCGTCAGGAACACGGTCAACGGTGTCAGCACGTGATTGTCGGCGTCTTGCATCACCGTGGCGTTGCCATCTCCCGGTACCGCACCACCCCCCGCCGCTAAACCTGAAGTCCTCTTCTCGCGCTCCAACGCTGCGCGCAACCGCAGCAGCTCCTCTCTCAGTTCTTCAGGGCAACTTGCCAAAGGTGGGGCCGACGACTGCTGGCGGCAGGTCGCCAGCTCTTGGCGTGTGGCTAGCAACTCCGCCTCAAGGATCCGAATTTGGTCTGCGGGCTCCGCGACCGGGGTAGGAGTTCCAGCCGTAGCCGCTGCAGTGCTCACAGGGACTGTTGCCGCGGTGACCGTAGTACCAGGCCTGGGAGTATGCGTGGCACCTTCGGTTCGCGTCGGCGATGGAGTGCGTGTGGCACTCGGTGTACGTGAAGCGGTAGGCGTTCGCGTCACTCGAACCGTCCGTGTCGGCGTCACCGTACGCGTCGAGGTCACTGTCCGTGTCGGGGTCGTTGTGCGCGTCGGCGCTTGCGTCGCGGTCCGATATGGCGTTGGAGATGCGCCCGGCATGGTAGCGTGTGGCGTCCTTTCTGTGGTCCGAGGGACCGTTGGCGGGGCCGCCTCGCCAGTGTGGCGTGTGGGTTCGCCGGGAAAGGACAAGAACCGCACGTGGATAAACCCGACCTGCCCGCTGGCCGTAATGATTTGCGCCCAATCGCCGTGCACGTCTTGAACCTCGACGGTGCTCCCACTGGGGATTCGCGCAAACGGGGGAAACTGGTTCCCTGGCCCACGCCGCACAAAGACCCACTCGGTGCCGGTCACGATCGCAGTTTTGGCAGCGACTGGACCAGCCACCCCAGTGAACACCGCCACGCTTAGCACCCACGGCAGCAGAAGCCGGGCTTGCCTCCACAGCCGGCGGAGAACTGGCTGCTCGAGGGAGTCAGCCGTTGCATCGATCCATTCGTTCGGCCGTGGCATCAGGGTACGCGTAGAGGCAACAATGGTCGGGGTGACTGGACTTGAACCAGCGACCTCACGGTCCCGAACCGTGCGCTCTACCAGTCTGAGCTACACCCCGCCGACTCGGACAACCAACTCGATGGTGAAACGGCGAATGAGAACGGTGCCGGCTCATAACACAGGCATGAGAATTTGCAATCATTTGGCGACTGACCAGAAGGCGGGACGAGGTGCGTTCCGCGGGCACCGAAAGCAAAAATCCTTGATCCAGCGCGGTCGTTGCGCGCTTAAAGATCTTTCGCGGCACATCCAGGAGTCCTTGGCCATCAAAACGTTCTCAAGTTCGGGAGGTGACCGGCGCTCCGGGGGCCGCAATCACCGCGTTGCCTGGCTGCCAGGGTAGCCTCGACCTCCCCCCTCTCGCGCATCCTCGGAAGCACCGGAAATTGCCTCCCGAGTGTGTTCCAGAAGTGGCATTTGGGGCTCGCATGGCAAGGGGCTCACGTTGGATGTGCCCCAAAGTGCGCTCAGCTCACACCCGCTCGAGCACAGCAGCTTCCGCTTCTTGTCGCATGCGCGCGATGGTTTCCGCGTAATTACCGGTGGAAAAAATCCCGGAGCCCGACACTAGTACGTCGGCGCCGGCATGAGCCACCCGTGCCGCGTTGTGGGTTTTGATCCCACCGTCCACTTCGATCAGAAACTTGAGGCCCCGTTCTTCTCGGAGTGCCCTTGCGGCTCGGACCTTCTCCAGCGTGCCCTCGATGAAGCTTTGCGCTGCGAACCCGGGGTGCACGCTCATGATGAGCAACATGTCCACGGCGTCCAACACCGGCACGGCCCGTTCCAGCGGCGTATCCGGATTGATGACCACCGCCGGGTGACACCCCAGATTCCGAATTTCATCCACCAAAGCGCGGACGTCGCTTGCAACCTCTACGTGTACAGAAATGTAATTGCTCCCCGCATCGGCAAACGCCGCCAAAAACCGTTCAGGGTGTTCGATCATGAGGTGCGTGTCGAGAGGCAAATGCGTATGCCGCCGCACTGCGCGCACAACGTCGGGCCCGATGGTGAGGTTCGGAACGAAATGGCCGTCCATGACGTCGAGATGAATCCAGTCGGCACCGGCAGCAGTCACTGCACGCACCTCTTCTCCGAGGCGCGCAAAATCAGCCGAAAGAATCGATGCGGCGATGCGAACCATGTCCCGACGTTACCCCGCGCCTACACACGGCGCAACCGAACTCCAAAAAACCCATCCAATCCGTGTTGGTGAGGAAAAGTACGCAACGCGCCGTGTGGATCGACCACTGCTGGCCAAGGAATCACAGGCTCCGGTGGCGGAGACTCTCGGACAAAGTCGGAATGTTTGCCCAAGAAGTCCTCGACGACCTCGTCGTTCTCGGCGCGTACGATCGTGCACGTGGCGTAAACCAGCACTCCGCCTGGTCGGACGTGCCGGCTTGCTGCTTCGAGTAGCTCTCGCTGCAGGACGGCAAGCTGCTCAATCGACTCCGGGCTTCGCCGCCAGCGAATTTCTGGATGCTGGCGCAGCGTTCCGAGCCCGCTACACGGGGCATCGAGCAGCACCCGATCGAACAAGCCAGCTGGATCGGACCACCCTCGCGCGTCGGCCAGCACATCTTTCACGATGCTGATCCCGAGGCGGCGCGCTTCAGCGCGCAACTGCGCGAGTCCTTTATGCTGCGTGTCCACAGCGACAACTTCCCCCTGATTGTTCATCAGCTCGGCCAAATGGAGACTTTTCCCTCCGGGGGCCGCACAAAGGTCGAGCACGCGCTCCCCCGGGTTTGGCGCAACCAAGTACGACACCAATTGCGCTGCTTCGCCCTGCACCGAGTAACGTCCGTTCGCATACAGCGGGTGCGAGGCCGGGTCGAACCCACCGATTACGATTGCGGCCGGAGAAAAGGAACCCGGGACACCATGCAAACCATCGCGCCGCAAAGCCTCCAGGACTTCCTCACGCTTGGCGCGCATGCAGTTTACTCGCAATGTCGTGGGCGCAGGCTCGTTATTTGCGCGCAGCAAGGCCTCGGTTTGCTCTTGCCCCAACTCAGCAAGCCACCGCTCCACCAGCCATCGCGGGTGCGAGTAGCGCACGCTGAGATAACCAGCTGGATCACGGTCGCGTGCAGGCAACGGGACCCCCTGCCAGCCTGTCGCAGCTCGGCGCAACACCGCGTTGACCAGCCCTACTGCGGCCCCATGCTTGTATGACTTCGCGAGCTCCACGGCGGTATCCACCGCAGCGAACGCGGGAACCCTTTGAAGCTGGCACAGCTGAAACATGGCCATGCGCAAAAGCACACGAATCGGCGGGTCGAGCTCGACTAGAGGCCGGACGCAAAAGCCAGCCAGCAGATGATCCAGGTAAAGCTGCCAGGCCAATGTCCCGTACACGAGCCGAACAGCCAAAGCCCGATCCGCCGGAGCCAACACCGCACGTGACAGTGCCTGGCCAAGGAGTATGTCCGCATACCCCCCTTGTTCGACGCGTTGGAGCACCCGCCAGGCCAACGCCCGAGGGTCGCTCTGTGGTTTTTGCTTGCCTGAGCGAGACATCGTTCTCAGACAAGCCGATCCCCCGGGCGCCAGCGCACGCCACGGGCGAACGCCGAACCCGCAGACTTACGCCGCCCTTCCAACTGAACCTCGATGAGCTCGAGCGCCCCGACCCGACACGCCACCACCAACCGTGGCTCTACCTCGAGCACCGTACCGGGAAGCGTACCCTCGCTGCCAGCGTCTTCCAGTGCCCGAGCACGATAAACCTTCACCCGCTTTCCCTGCCAAAGAAAAAAAGCGCCAGGGTTCGGAGCGAACGCTCGCACGAGGCGACTGATCGCGTCCGCTGACTGGTTCCAGTCGATCAACGCCTGCTCCTTTCTCAGTGCAGGGGCGAAGGTCACCTGACTCGAATCCTGCGGCTGTGGCGTCAGTCGACCCGCGTGCCAAGCACGTAACGCTTCGACCAAACACTCGGCACCCTCGCGTGCTAGCCGGGCCTGCAACTCGCCACATGTTTCCTCCGGCTCGATGAAGACCGAGCGTTGCAAGAGCACCGGACCCGCATCCATCTCCTCGCTCATCAGCATGATGGTGATCCCGGTAACCTGCTCTCCGTTCAAAAGCGCCCACTGGATCGGAGCAGCTCCGCGATACTTCGGAAGCAGCGACGCATGAACGTTGATGCAACCATGGGGCGGAATTTCCAAAATCTCGCGGGGCAGAATCTTGCCGTACGCTGCCACGACGATCACGTCGGGACGCCATGCCCGCAGAGCGGCAAACAACTCCGGGTTGTCGCCCACTTTGGACGGTTGGAGCACCGGCAACTGGAGTTCTTGGGCAACGAGCTTCACGGGCGGCGGGGTTGGTTTTTGCCCCCGTCCGGCAGGCTTATCTGGCTGCGTCACCACCCCGACTACCCGTTCCCGTGCTTGCACCAAAGCGCGCAAGGATGGCACGGCAAAGTCGGGCGTACCAAAAAAAACGATGCGCCAACCAGTTGGCGCACCGCCGTGGGTTCGATCCGATTCGCTTTGAGGAGCTTCGTCCGTCGTCACAAGCTGCTCGAAGCCGCTAGCACTTCTTCCGGAAAACCATCTCGCATCCACTTGCGCAACCGGCGGCGGTAAAGGTCGCGCTTGAGGCTACTGATTCGATCGATAAACAACTTACCGTCGAGGTGATCGATCTCGTGCTGCAAGGCAACGGCAAATAGTCCCTCTGCCTCGATCTCTACCTCCTGTTCGTCGGGTGTCCATGCCCGCACGCACACCTTCGCGGCACGCCGTACTTCGGCTGTGTAACCAATGACGCTCAGGCAACCTTCTTCGAAGACGATCGTCCCTTCCCGAGCCACAATTTCCGGATTGACGAGCTTCACCAGCCCCTGTCCCTGGTGTTCCTTGTCTACATCCAGGACGATGACGCGTTGGTGCACACCGACTTGAGGTGCTGCAAGACCGATCCCCGGCGCGCGGTACATGGTTTCTACCATGTCCTCGACGAGTTCCTGGATGTGCCCATCGATGTTGCTGACCGGTGCCGAGCGTTTTTTCAAAGCTGGGTCCGGGTATTTCAGAATTGTCCGTAATGCCATGAGTCCGAACCTAGGGAAGACCAAAAGGATGGTTCAAGGGCCCCGGCTCCAGGAACAACCGATCCCCGAGTAGCGTGGTTTCCGCGAGGCCTTACGGACTAGCATCCAAAGAGCAAGCCGGCACGAGCTTGTCGAGCCCAGCCAAGGGCTACGGGTTGTTCCGAGCTTGGCGTGATCGCCCGGTCGCGGAGAACTTCCGCAACCGCTGTGTTGCCCAAGCCGCACCCCAGTACCCGAAGGCCTGTTCAAGCAGGGGTTGGAGTCACGCTGGGCGTGAGCGAAGGGGAAGGTGTCGCTGTCGGAGTTGCCGTCTGTGTCCGCGTTGGGGATTCGGTGACGGAGGGAGTCGCCGTCATCGTGGCTGTCGCGGTTGGCGTAACGGTAGGCGTTGCAGTTCGGCTAGGTGTCCATGTGCGCGTTGGGGACCTGGTACGGGTCAGCGTGACTGTTGCCGTTGGTGACGGCGAAGTAGGCGTCGCCGTTGGAGTGATGGTCGGTGTCGCAACGTGCACGACAACTTGCGCTGTGGGGCCGGTGTTGCCCGCCGTGTCGCGCAACGCCACGGTGAGCAAGTTCTCCCCGGGGGGGAAGACCATCGTCGAGGTTACTGCGGCGCAGAACTGCCACGTGGAAGTTGGCTGCAAAAGCTTCGGATCGCGAGACGCATCCATGATCGTGCATGGCGAGTTCACGCCGATATACGGATCGAATCGACACGCAAAGTCCACGAGTGCATCGGTAACGAATTGGTCGTCTGGATCGAAGCGAGGCGGGTCGACCCCTGGCACGCCGCCGCCGCCTTGCGAGGGCGGCCCGGTGTCGCACACTCTCGTACTTCCATTGCCCAAGTCACGGTTATTTTCGATCCAAAGGTCCGGCCGACCATCCAAGCCCGGAGCCAACGAAGTTCCCAGTGGCGCTCCGCTCAGCCCCGGACGGCCCTCGACAACAATCAAAAACTGACCAGAAGAAACGCGAAACACTCTGCGCCCGGCACTGTCTACTTCCGGCGTCGGTGTGGGCCAACCCTGACATTCTGGCTCACAACAAAAAACGCAGCCGTCGAGACGCGCAACCACCTCGAACGCCGTGACGTTGGGACCTCGCCCCGTTGGGGTAGGTGTCGCCGACAGTGTAGCCGTCGGCGACAGCGTCGCTGTCCAGGTGGGCGTTCGACTCGGCGTCTGCGTACTCGTGGCCGTCGCGGTGCGTGTGGAGGTGCGCGTCAGCGTGGGCGTGGCCGTCCAGGTACTGGTCGGCGAGCGCGTCGGAGTGTGGGTGCGAGTGGGGGTACGCGTGATGGTCGGCGTCGACGTAATTGTCGGAGTGCGACTTGGCGTTGCGGAGGGCGTTTCCGTCGCTGTGTGGGTGGCCGTTGGGGACGAAGTTTCGGTTGGCGTCGGGGACGCGGTTGGCGTGAAACTGGGCGTGGCCGTTGAAGACGGGCTCGGCGTCGGCGTGATCGACGGAGTGGTGGTCTTCGTCGGTGTTTGACTTGGGGTCGCTGTTTGTGAGGCGGTAGGAGAGACTGACGGTGTTGGGGTTACACTCGGGGAGAGAGTCGCTGTGGGAGTGGGAGAGAGAGTGGGCGATAAAGTTGGGGACGGACTCGCGGTCGGTGTCGGAGATACCGACGGGGTGCCTGAGAGCGAGGGCGTTGGAGATGCCGTCGCAGTTGGCGTTGCCGTCACCGAAGGCGACCAAGTACCCGTATCCGTGGGCGAGCTTGTTGGCGTTCGAGTCTCGCTCGGTGAGGGCGAAGGTGTGGGCTCTGGAGTCTCGCTGGGTGACGCGCTCGGTGTGGCAGTGACCGTACTCCTGGGAGTACGCGTGGGTGTCCGCGTTCGCGCTCCCGGAGCAGTAAAGGACGCCGTGGGTGTTTGCGTTGGTAGGGAACCTGGTATGGGCGTGCGGGTGGGCGTCCCAGTACTTGTTCCGCTTGGCGTCGGCGACGATTCCGGTAGAGGCGACCATGTATTCGTAGGCTCCGGAGTACTTGTATACGAAGCCGTGGGGACCACGGTCTCGGTCGGCGTCACGGTCCCCGACGCGGTCAGGGTCGGCAGGACTGTGGCAGTGAGCGTCTCCGTCGGCACGGCCGTCGCAGTGAACGTCTCCGTCGGTGTCGTAGTCGGCGTTCGCAAAGGCGAGTTGGTCGCTGAGGGAGTAGACGTCGCGCTGCTCGGGGGCGTAGGAGTTGCGGTAGCAAGTGGGGACGGACTGGCAGTCCGAGTGGCCGACGGTTGAGCTGTCGCGGAAGGACTCGGACTCGGAGCCACAGTCGCCGGCTTTGTCGGTGTCCGCGTGGGTGTGGGCGTCGGCGTGGTTGAAAGCGTATGCGTGGAACTCGGCGTCGTCGCAGGGGTGGGTGTCAGGCTTACGGGAACACTAAAAGTTCGAGTGGGCGAAGCAGTCGGGATAGACGCTGCCGTGGCACTCGAGGTAGGCAATGCCGTAGCCGTCACACTGGATGTGGGCGTCCGTGTGGGTGACGGGGTGAACGAAGGCGCCAAGAGCCGGCGTACCGTGGCGACGACATCTGCCGCACTGATGATTCCGTCGCCGTTGGCGTCGGCGCCCGGGCAACTGGGCACTTCCTCGAACAGCGCATCGACGACGCAGACAGTTTCGTGCCCGGCCTCACGTGCGAGTTCGCGTCCGCTCGCCACCGAGGGTACAACAGGCACCCAAATGCCTAGGCTCAACACGATTGCCCGCAGTTTGCCCCACACAGTGGCACCTCATGGAGTCCTGGTTGGAGTACGGGTGGGTGTTGGCGTTGCTACCCGCACAACCACTTGAGCAGTCGGTCCAGGATTGCCCAAAACGTCGCGAAGCCGCACCGTAAGGAGATTTTCTCCCGGAGGGAACGCTGCGGTCGAGGCGACGAAGTCGCAAAATTGTGCCGTCGACTGGGGCACGACTAGGCGCGGCTCGCGGCCTTCGTCGAGAATGGTGCACGGCGAAGCCGCACTCACAGAGGAGTCGAAACGGCAAGCAAAATCGAGCAACGCGGCGGTGATCAGGCTGCTGTTTGGATCGAAGCTCGGCGGCCAAATTCCGGGCACGCCGCCACCGCCTTGTGAAACCGGACCCGTGTCGCACACCTTCAAGCTACCGTCCCCCATGTCGCGCGAATTCTGAATTTGCAAATCCGGCCGCCCGTCGGGTCCAGCTTCCAACGAGGTCCCGACCGCAATCCCGTTCGGCCCTGGGCGTCCTTCGACCACGATAATGAACTGCCCGCTGCGCGTAAAAAACACCTGACGGCCGAAGCTATCGATCACGGGAGTGGGTGTTGGAGTCCGGCGACAGCGGGCATCGCAACAAAACACGCATCCATCGAGGCTGGTAATGATTCCGAAAAAGGTCACCTGGGGCCCGACTGCAACCGGGGTAGCCGTCGGGCTTGCAGTGGCTGAGCGTGTGCGTGTCGGGGTGAACAGGGGCGTGCTCGTGCGGGTTGTGGTCGGCGAACGGGTGGGGGTCAGCGTCAAGGACGGTGTCGGGGTCGGTGTCGCGCTCGCCGTTCGAGTTGGCGTGCGAGTAAAACTTGGAGTCAGTGGGACGCTGGGTGTGGGCGTACTCGTGGCGCTGCGCGTCGGTGTACTCGAGGGCGTGCCACTCGCTGTCGGCGAGTTCGTTGGCGACCGGGTCGCGGTTGACGAGCGAGTGGGCGTGCCCGTCAGGGTCTGGGTGGGCGTGGGGGTTGTGGTGCGGGTTGTGGTCGGCGTGCGCGTAGGCGTTGGCGTAGCCGAGGCCGACGCGGTGCGTGTCGCCGTCGCAACTTGGGTAGCCGTCACGGTGGCCGCTGGGGTTGGGGTTCGGCTGAACGTGGGGCTCGGAGACCACCGTACGGTCGCGGACGGTGTCCCCGTGACGGTTGGCGAAGCGGTGCCGGTGGCACTTGGCGACGCAGACACAACCGGAGAAGCCACAAGTGTCGGAGTACGAGTTGCTGTCTCCGTGCCCGTCGGGGTGGGTAGGTCCGTCGGTGTCTCCGAGGGTGTTTGGCTGGGGGTCAGCGTGGCGGTGGGTGTGCCTGTTCCGGTGTTCGTCGGGCGTGGCGTCCAAGTGGGGGTGCGCGTTCGCGTCGGCGGGATGGTGTTCGAGGCTGTGGGGGTGGCAGTAGGCGAGCCAGTGCGCGTCGGTGTTCGTGTGAACGACGGCGTGCGCGTTTGCGTAGCGGTGCCGGTGGCCGTGGGCGTCAGCGTCCACAAATGCGATGGCACCGCGGTATTCGTCGGGGTGTGCGCCGCTGTTGGAGTTGCGGACCCGGGAGCCGTCTCCGTTGGTGTCGGAGTTCCCTCTGCGGCAGTTGGCTCGGGCACCGTGGGAGTTTCGGTCGGCTCGAGCGACGGTTCTGGGGTGGGCGACGGAGCGATTCTATCCGTGGGTGTGGGACTCGAAAAAAGCGTCGGCGTCAGGCTTGCGCTCGGCGTTGGTTCCACGAACACGAGCCTGAGGGTGGCAGCTACCGCGTCGGCCGCGTTCTCTCGGCCGTCGCCGTTGGGGTCTTCGTAACCGCACGGCGGCACTCCTCCGAAGAGCGCTGCGACCACCGCGGGAAGCACCTCATCGGGGTGATCCACGGGCAGACAGGCAGCGCGGGCGGAAGTGCTCCAAATCAACAGCACTGCCACCGCGCCTCCCAAGCCGCCTCGCCAGGCCCGCGCCCTCCATCGTGTTCGAACCATTTAGATCATCCTGTATGCGCGGGCACACGGGTGTTTGCAATCCGCCAAAGCTGGCGGATCGATTGGCCAAACTCAGTAGGTACCGCCGAGTTTGCTGTGGTCCCAACTGCTCACGCGCACGGGACGGATACGAACCACGACACGCTTTTGCGCCTGGCGCCGCAGTGCTTCCTCCACACCCGGTGGAAACGCGCCGAGCATTTTCTCGTGGATGCGCTTGAGTACGGCGACCGTATAGTCGAGATCTCGCACGAGTTCGGCCTCGCCGCGGATCAGCACACCTTTGAGGGTATCATACGTTTCACCCGACTCGACCATAAAAGCCACTTTCGGATTACGTTCCACATTCCGTGCCTTTTGGGATTTCGCGTAGGTCGTCATGACCGGACACTGGTCTTCCATCGCGAACCACATGGCGACCGTATGCGGGTAGCCCCAAGGGTCGATCGTGGAAAAGGCAGCGGTGCGTGCAGTGCTCAAAAACGTCGCGCGTTCCTCAGGGGACATTTCAATTTGCTTTCTTCGATTCATGATCCCTCCCTTCCCGTATGCATCGTCACGACCTCGCCGCGCAGCCTTCGCTGGCGAAATCCACACCTGCAAGAAAGCTAAGCACGCCACACCCAAACGCCTCCGGTTGCTCCAGTGGCAGGTTGTGACCTGCCGAGGGGACGAGCAGCAGCCGCGCGCACGGGAGGGCGCGTGCCATTTTCACGGAGCCCCCAGGCGGGGTTAGTTGGTCGTCGAGCCCTTGGAAAATCAACACGGGTTTTCGCACCCGAGCCAGTTCCGCGGTGAAGTTGTAGGCAGCCACTGCCCGAGCCGCCGCTGCGTACGCAAGCGGGTCGCACTGGCGCGTCGCATCCTCCAGTTGGCGCACGCGTTCGGGGAAGCGTTCCGCAAATGCTGGAGAAACAGAACGACTGGCATCGACCCTGTTTTCCTGAAAGCCTCGTTTCTCGATCAAGTCGGCAAGCCGAAGCCAGGCAGCCTGAGCGCGTGGGCCAACCTCGCTGGAGGTGGACACCAACACCACCGAGCGCACCCGCTCCGGGTGGTCCAGCACAAATCGCTGGGCAATGACGCCGCCCATCGAAATTCCCAACAAGTGCACCGCATCGACACCCGCGTGCTCGAGCAGTGCCAACAAGTCGCAGGTGTAGTCTTCAAGCGAGTACGGGCCAGGAGGACGATCGGATTCACCAAAGCCTCGCAAGTCGGGACGTAATACTCGGTGGTGGCGGGCAAAGATCGGCGCGTGCTCGTCCCACACGTGGCAGTTCCCGCCAAGCCCGTGCAACAACACCAATGGAGTGCCGCTGCCTTCGTCCAAGTAATGCAGCCTCAGCCCGCCCGCAGCAACCAAACGCATAGCAGCGCCTTGTAGCCCACGCGCTCTATACGGCCAAGGGTGATGCGCGGTTCTCGCAGGCTCGCGAGCAAGCCCGCCACGAGGCCGGGTGCGATCGTCAGCGAATGATGTCTTTCACCGCGATTTCGATATCCCGCGCACTGTCCAGTAAATATTTCTTCAGCTTCTTTTTCACTCGCTCTTCGAGCTGACGAACCCGTTCCCGACTGATGCCGTATCGGTCGCCAATTTCCTGAAGCGTCAGTGGCTCTTCAGCCATCAGCCGCTCGTCGAAAATGACTTTTTCCTTTCCGGTAAGGGTTTTCCCAAACTCCTCGATCTTTTTCTTCAGGAGGGCTCGCGCCTCCGCATCGGAAACTTTTTCCTCCGCGTTTGCTTCGCGGCTGGGGAGAAAGTCCAGCAGTGTGCTTTCTTCCCCCTCCTCGACGGGAGCGTCAACGGAAAGCTCTCGGAAGGACAGGCGCTGATCCATTTCCACCACTTCCGACTCTTTCACGTCGAGCCGCTGAGCGAGCAATTTCGGGGTGGGCTTGAACCCCTCGCGCTCCAGACGTTCCTTTTCCTTTTGCAAGTTGAAGAACAGCTTCCGCTGCGCCTGGGTGGTGCCCAGCTTGACCAAGCGCCAGTTGTTCATGATGTACCGAATGATGTAAGCCCGAATCCACCACACCGCGTAGGAAGGAAAGCGAATACCACGATACGGGTCGTAGTTTTTCACTGCCTCGAGCAGACCCATGTTTCCCTCTTGAATGAGGTCGAGCAAATTTTGGAACGCACGCTGGTATTCGCGGGCAATCATCACGACCAGCCGGAGATTCGAGGTCACCAGGCGGTAGGCTGCGTCGAGATCGCCATACTCTTTATACCGCACCGCAAGTTCGTGCTCTTCCTCGCGAGAAAGAATGGGATACCGCTTGATTTCCGCCAGGTACCGCTGGAGCGGGTCGAAGGGAACGACTTCTCGGCTAGTCGGCCCCTGCTCTTCCTCTTCGACGGCGACCGGCTCTGCCTCCAAAACAGGCTCCTCCGCTGAAGGAACCTCCGCGGGCAGCTCGGCTTCCATGGGTTCGAGCACGGGGAGTGCTTCGTCTGCGGTTTCGTCTTCCGCAACAGTCGCGGGCCGTTCCACGTCGCTCATTGGCTCATTGGCTCGTTGGGCACGGTATCGAGTTCTGGCCGGGGCGGCAAGACACGTTTACTGCTTGCGTACCCGCACGCGCAACTCGCGCACCAAGTGTTCTAGCAGGTCGCCAAACTGCCGCTGCATGGCCACAATTTCCTCGCGCAAGTGCAGCACCACTTCCACCCCCGCTAGATTCACCTCGAGTTCTTCCATGAGAATGCGCGCCACGCGCACGCGCTCCACGTCCTCCGCCGACAGCACGACCTCACCTTCTAAGGTGTGCTTGGGGTGGATAATGTCTTCCATCTCCAACGTGCGGAGAAACTCGCGGTCCACCTCGAGCTCACGCAGCACTTCTTCTATGCGCCAGTACCGGTGCACCAACACGCCTCCTCAAAGTTTCAAGCTTTCGCGCGGATGGGGCACGGTGTGTTCGTCCAGCACCCTTGCTGCTTGGCGAACTGCCTCGTTGTCCCGCGTGGGCACGTGAATCATCAGCCGTAAATAGAGGTCCCCAGTCCCCCCGCCATGCAGGTGGGGGACGCCGCGGCCACGAATCCGCAACAGCTTTCCGCTTTGACTTCCGGCCGGAACTTGCACGCGCAGGGCACCCCCGAGGGGGTTCGGCACAGTAATGGAGGCACCCGCCACGGCTTCTCCTACCGTGATGGGAACGTTCAGGTACAGGTCGTCCCCGCGCCGCTCCAACAAGGGATGAGGCCGAACACGAACTCGCAGGTACAAGTCGCCTGGGGGTCCGCCGTGGGTTCCCGGAGTTCCCTTGCCCGCCACACGTACGCGCGAGCCCGTGTCCACTCCCGGTGGGATCCGCACTTGGAGGCGCTCGGACTGAGCCGTTTCGCCGGTTCCTCCGCAGTTCCGGCAAGCACGCGTAGAGATCCTCCCGGTTCCGCCGCAGCGGGGGCAGGTCCGCGAAAAACGCACGGGCCCGCGGGCAGCTTGGATTCGACCGCTTCCCAAGCACTCCGTACAGGTGCTCGCGGCAGAAAGGTCTTCGCCCGTTCCCTGACAGATCGGGCACGCCGACGGGCGCTGGAGGGAAATTTCCATGGTGCGCCCTCGGATGGCATCCAGCAAGTCAATTTCCACTTCGGTCTCGAGGTCGGCTCCCGGTCGTGGCCCCGGACGCGCAGCTTCGCCAAACAAATCACTAAAAATGTCCTCGAAACTCTCGAAGCGGCCGAATCCGCCCGAGGCAAACCCGCCACCGAACTCGCGCTGCTGGCGTTGCCATTGTTCGTACGCACGGGCTCGGTCTGCATCGAAACCAGCTTGCAACCCGGCCATGCCAAATTCGTCGTACAGCTTGCGTTTTTCCGGGTCGCTTAGAATTTCGTGCGCCTCCGAGATTTCTTTGAACTTCTCTTCAGCCTCTTTGTTTCCCGGATTGACATCCGGGTGGTAGCGGCGGGCAAGCTTCCGGTACGCTTTCTTAATTTCCTCCTGGGTTGCAGTTCGTGGAACGCCCAAAATGGCGTACAAGTCTTTTTCGGGCATCAGACAACACCATCCCGGCTTGGCGTGCCCCTCGCCAGTGCGCGCCCCCTACCCATTCGCCCCGCCGGCACACAAAGGCGAGTTAGCGGGTTTTGGGATAGCGCCGGTTCACACGCCCTGCCGCAATCTCGCGCAGTGCGGTGACGACCTCCTTATTATTCGATTCCACAAGCGGCCGCGCACCCTTGAGAAGCATTTTGGTTCGACGCGAAGCCAGTAACGCCAACTCGAAGCGGTTCGGAATTTGTTGGAGACAATCTTCTACCGTAATGCGTGCCATGTGGAATCTCCTCCTCCAAAACGCAGCGTGATTGCTTAGCGCAACACTGCTCCAACGCAAAGCCCAAACACGCGTACGGAATTTACCGGGCCAGGTCTCGGCCGACCCCTAGGCACTGTCCGGACTGACCCGACGCAAGGGCAGCCGGCACTTTGGGTCGAGGTGGCATCTGGGAGAACTTGCGTTAGCTTGTCCCGCACTATGGATAACCCTCCGCGCACGCTCGAGCGGCCAAACTTGCGAAGCGGCTTACCCTTGTGGACCTCCGAAATCCAACAACTGCTCCGGGGATACCGATTCCGGGGCGTCGACGATCCACCGAACTTACCGCGGGCCGCAGTAGCTTTGGTGCTTCGCGACGGCGACCGCGGCAGTGAGTTCATCGCCATCCACCGTGCCCATCGCCACGGGGACCCTTGGTCTGGCCATGTCGCTTTGCCCGGCGGACGCCACCAGCCTGGTGATTCCGACCTGGTCGGAACCGCGATCCGTGAAACCAGGGAGGAGATTGGGGTCGATCTGGACAAGAACGCCGACTTGGTCACAGAGCTTGACGAGTTACGCGCGGTAGGCCGAGGCCAGTTGCTCGACCTAGTCATCCGTCCGGTTCTGTTCGTGCTCCGGAATCCAGTATCCCTGAGTCCAAACCCCGCGGAGGTTCAAAACGCTTTGTGGATTCCCTTAGCGGTACTCCGCCAAGATGCGCATTCCACATCCAGCCCCCGAAAACCCGTGGGCTCTGCGCATCCCGCCGTCGAGTTCCGTGGTTACACGATCTGGGGGTTGACGCATCGGATTCTCTCGCGCTTCGTGGAACTCGTAACGAGCCAACGCGAAACGCCGGCTTAACCTGCGCGCAGTTTCGCGAGTCCACCTCTCACCGGCGCTCGGGAACAAGCGTCGGTTGACCGGCTGTCGCCCTCTATCTACCAACGGGGCTGTGCGTGTGGTGTTTCTCCCGAGCCGCAAGGAAGTAGAGCTTCCGGGCAGTCACCGGGTTGGCGACGTGCTGCGGCAGCTCCAATTGCTTCCTGGAACAGTCCTCGTCATTCGCAACGACGAGATGCTGACGACGGAGGATGTCGTCGAAGCTGACGACACCATCGAAATTCGCAGCGTCATTTCCGGTGGGTAACGTCGCAGAACAGGCCACTTCGCGAGCGCTTGACTCCGACCTTCCCCAGCCAGTAAGCGTTCCAAGGTGCCTTCCTGGTGGCTCTTCCCGAATTGGCGGGTTTGCCTCGATGCCGTACTGTGCTTCGCGTTCCTATGCTTGGTGATTTCCGAAGCCTGGGGCTTTGCGCTGCTGCGGGACTCAGCCCATCTCCCCGCGCCGCAAGCGGCAGCCTCGGCACCACGGTGGAGCGCCGCACCCGTTTCTTTTGCACCCAACCGAGGGCTGCACGACGGCATCCAAGTAGGAGTGGTAGCCAACGTGCTCGCGGAGCTTGGTCTCGCTGAGGAAACGGCCGCTCACTACCAAGTCGCTGTTGGAGTACTGGAGGAACTCGCGCGCCAGGTCATTTCCGACGGGATTCGTAGCTGGGAATATGGGCCGCTGCGATTCGATGTACAGTTTGGCGATCCTGAAATCGAACCAGGCGAGGAAGGAAACGAGATCGACGTGGTCGTAGGCAATGCCGGCACGTATTTTGGCTGGACCTCTGTCTGGTGGCGGTTTTCGGAGGAACGGTTGCTAACCAATGGCCAGCAAAGCCCTGGCGACACCATAATTGGCGCAGACATCACCTTGAACCGCGACCGGATCGCTGATGCAGCTCGCGCGCTTATGGGCTTAGGACAACCGTTGCACGTGCTCGCCGCTGCCCTCCAGGTGCTGGTTGCCCACGAAGTTGGCCACGCCCTGGGCCTGGGCCACCCAAACGAGGGGCGGTTCTTCGACACGGACGCGGATCCGTACAACCGCATGGAAATCGATCCCTTGGATCCTTTCCGAGACCTCCAGATTTGGCCGAACCCACAAAACCCTCCCGCGCTATTGCTGCCGGTCATGTGGGGCGGCCTCTCGCAAACGCAGCCTTCCAGTCTTCTGACCCTGCTCCGCCGCCTTGGCGACCCCAGCCTGGCATACGATGACGTGGGTGGACGCGATGTGCTTTACCCGGTCGTTGACCGGCCCTCGCCAACGCCGACCCGAACGGCAACGGCTACACCGACGCCTTCCACGACCCCCACCGCGTCCGTAACGCCGCTGTCCTCCACATCGACGCCAACGAACACACCGCGCCCCTCGGCGTCTCCGTGCCGCGGAGATTGTGGCGGTGATGGTGCAGTAACCGTGGACGAAATCGTGCTTTTAGTGAACATCGCCCTCGAGCTTTTAGCGCTGGAGCACTGCCCGGTTGGCGATCACAACGGCGACCAGCGCATCACGGTGGACGAAATCATCGCCGCTGTGAACGTGGCGTTGAACGGCTGTCCAGTTGCGTCTTCCACGTAGAACAACTCATCCCCCTGGTTCAGACGTGCAACCATCCTATAAGGATGGGCCATGAACTCGACCAAGTTGGCACCGAAACCCAAGTGCAAGCGTTGCCGCGCTCCCGCTGTGGTACAACTCCACTCGCACCACACTGCGTTTTGCAAAGATTGCTTTCTTTTCTACTTCCGCCGTCAGGTGCAGCGCGCCATCGAAGGAGAGCGGATGTTCACGCGCGAGGAACCGGTCCTTGTGGCGGTCTCAGGTGGGAAAGACAGTTTAGCCTTGTGGGAGGTCTTGCAGCACTTGGGTTACCGAACCACGGGGCTGCATTTGGACTTAGGAATCGGTGCGTACTCGAAACTCTCGCGTTCCAAGACCGAAGCGTTTGCTCGTGACCGCGGGCTACCGTTGATCGTCGTCGACTTTGCGGCTGAAGGCCACGCAATCCCAGCAATTGTAGAGATCACTCGCCGGCCCGCTTGTGCGGCGTGCGGAACAGCGAAGCGCCATCACTTCGACCGCGTCGCCCTCGAGCACGGCTTCCCCGTGGTGGCAACCGGGCATAATCTCGACGACGAAGCTGCGCGTCTACTGGGTAACGTGCTGCGGTGGGACATGAATTACTTACTACGGCAGACCCCCGTCCTCGCTCCGACACACGAAAAGTTCGTGCGCAAGGTCAAACCGCTGTTTCGCGTGAGCGAATATGAAACCGCCGTGTACGCGTTCCTCAGTCGGATCGATTACGTGGTCGACGAATGTCCGAACGCGGCAGGCGCATCCCAACTCCTTTACAAAGATGTGCTTCAGCGGCTCGAGGCGGAAATGCCCGGGACGAAGCAGGCGTTCGTTACCGAATTTTACCGCCGCGTGCGCCCAGCTTTGTTCCGCGAAGAACTCGACGCACCCGTCACGTGCACGCGATGCGGGCTACCGTCGCATCGACCCGTATGCCGCTTTTGCAGCCTTCTCGAAGAGGTCGAAGGAAAGCGCCAACGGATGCAAAAATCCGCCGCGGAACGGCTTGGGGAAACCCCAACTTCTAGCGCCTAGCATCGGGGACCTTGGGCGATGAAACGGAACTCCGGCCGGCTGCAAGCAGGAGAGGCTGTGTTGTTCATCGATCGCAAACAGCGTGAGTACATGCGCCAGCTGGCCCCGGGAAAACGAATCCACATCCGCGACGGATTTTTTTGGGCCGACCACTTAATTGGGCTTGCCGAGGGCCATACCGTGTACAACAGCGCGGGGGAAGCTTTTGTCTTAGTTCGACCCACGATCGCCCAATTCATTCCCAATCTACCGCGCCAAGCACAGCCGATTTATCCGAAGGACATCGGGCCCATCCTGCTCTGGGGAGATTTCTTTCCGGGCGCCCATGTGGTGGAGATCGGCGTGGGACCGGGTGCGCTCACTATGGGAATTTTACAGGCAATCGGGCCCGAAGGGCGACTCGTCTCGTACGAAGTCCGCAGCGACTTTGCGGCACGTGCCCGCCAGAACGTGGAGCTGCTTCTTGGTCCGGTGCCACACTGGCAGCTCAAGCAAGCCGATGCCTTCGCCGGGATCGAGGAGCGCAATGTCGACCGAGCAGTCATCGATCTACCGGAGCCCTGGCTGTTGCTAGCACAAGTCGCAGCCGCCCTACGTCCTGGAGGCGTACTCGTAAGTTACTTGCCTACGGTATTGCAGGTGAAGGAGCTCGTCGACCAGATGCGCAGAGGAGCCGACTTTGGCTTGGTGCAAGTGTTCGAGCTCCTGCAACGTTTCTGGCACGTCGAGGAGCGCAGTATGCGCCCGGAACATCGCATGGTGGCGCACACGGGCTTCATCGTGACGGCGCGTCGCTTGGCGCATCTGCCTGGGCCCGGGGCCACGGCGCCTCCGCTTCGTTGACAAGCTGGAGCCGCACCGATACCGCTACGGCTGTGCGCGCGCACATCTTGCAAGCCCCGGGGTGTATCGAATTGCTCGAATTGCCGGAACCGCAGCCGGGTCCGGGCGAAATCGTCGTGCGCATTCGTGCTGCTTTAACCTGTGGCACCGACCTCAAGATGTTTTTACGGGGGCATCCGAAGTTCCCTACGCCCACCCCGTTTGGCCATGAGTTCAGCGGGGTAGTGGCAGCCGTGGGAGCAGGGGTTGCTCGCTGGCACGAAGGGGACGAGGTAATGCTCGCACCAACGGGGCCGTGCCTTTCCTGTTACTACTGCATGCGCCAACAGGAGAATCTGTGCGAAACCGTGATCGAGACGATGGTTCTCGGCGCCTACGGCGACTACGTGAAAGTTCCGGCCCGTACCGTTCGGGCGAACGTGTACCGGAAGCCCAAGCATCTTTCGTTTGACAAAGCGGCTTTGCTCGAACCTCTTTCCTGCGTCACCCACGGCCTCGAGGAAGTTCCCGTACGCCCCGATGACACCGCCGTCATTCTCGGCGCGGGTGCCATCGCCCTGCTCCACGTGCTGGTGCTGCGCCAGCGCGGCCTTTCAAATGTGTGGGTCGTGGGGCGCTCTCCGGAGCGCGTTCGCTTCGCGACACTGGTGGGTGCCTCGCGCGTGCTTGCAGGGGATCTGCCAAGCGCACGCCGGGCAGTGTTGGAGGCCACGGAGGGACGAGGGGCCGATTTGGTCATCGAATGCACGGGCCAAGTCGAGGTTTGGGAGCAAGCACCCGGATTCGCACGCCGTGGGGGCACAGTAGTCTTGTTCGGGGGTTGCGCCGCTGGAACGGTGGCGCGGTTCGAAACCCACCGCTTGCATTACGACCAGTTACGCCTCCATAGTCCATTCCATTTTACGCCGCGTGCGGTCCGGCAAGCGTACGAACTCCTTTGCGACCCATCGTTTCCCGCCGAACGCCTCGTCACGGGTCGATTCCCGCTTTCTGCTCTCCCAGAAGCTCTTGAGGCTCACCACAGGGGCCAAGGCATCAAGTTCGCCATCGAACCATGAGTGGATGAACATGCGGGTAGCGCGCGCCTACGACTACCTCGACGTTCGCTTGGAGGAGCTTCCCACGCCCACTCTTAAGCCGGGCGACCTTCTCGTGCGTACCCGCGCTTGTGGCATTTGTTCCGGCGACGTCACGCCTTGGTACATCCGCAAGAAGGCTCCAATCGTGTTCGGCCATGAACCCGTCGGCGAGGTGGTCGCCTGCGGCGAAGGAGTAGAAGGGATCTCACCAGGCAGTCGAGTGTTCGTTCACCACCACGTGCCGTGCCTCGCATGCCCCTGGTGCGACCGCGGGGAGTTCGTCCAATGTCCCACGTGGCGGGCAACAGCGCTGGAGCCCGGCGGAATGGCAGAGTTTATCCGTGTACCGCAAATCAACGCTCGCGTGGACACGTTAGTCCTGCCCGAGTCCGTGACCGACGTCGATGGTACCCTTGTCGAGCCCCTCGCGTGCGTCGTGAAATCGCTACGGCGGGCCGGACTCGTGCAAGGGGCTTCCGTGCTCATCGTCGGCCTTGGAGTGATGGGGCAACTCCACGTTCTGCTCGCTCGCCACTGGGGAGCAGAGCTGATCATTGGCGCGGATCTCCAGAAACCGCGCTGCGCCAAGGCGCTCGAGCTTGGGGCCGACCAGGTGATCGATGCCAGCGCTCAGGATGCAGTGGGCGCCACCTTGGAAATCACCAACGGACGCGGCTGCGACATCGTGATTGCTGGCCCGGCCACCACCGAAGCCTTGGATCTCGCTATACGTTCGGCAGCACGCGGCGCCACGGTGATCCAGTTCATGGGAACGCCGCCGGGAGAGCGGCTTTCCCTAGACACACACGATGTGTACTTCCGCGAAATTCGCCTCGTGCCAAGCTACTCTTGCGGGCCACAAGAAACCCGCATCGCGCTCGATTTGATTGCTCAGGGCGTCGTGACGGCTCGACACGTCGTTACGCACGTGTTTCCCTTCGAACGGGTGGCTCAAGCTTACGCCACCGCCGCACGGAACCCGGCCGCCATCAAAGTAGTCGTCTGCTTTTGAGGGTAAAACGAACACACCCCAAAAGCAGCGCACCCGGCAAAGCCTGAAAGCCCTGCCGGGCGCGCTTTCACGTTTCCAATCGCTGAGGAAGGGCTACTTCCGCAGGCCCTTGTGGAAGATCGCTTCCGCCTTCGCTGCTGCCGCTTCTGCACGGCTCGCCGCGTCAGCCGCAGCCCGCGCTGCTTGCTCTGCACGGCTGGCAGCACTTTCCGCACGACTTGCGGCTGCCTCTACCCGCGAAATGGCATTTTGCTCCTCGGCGCTCAGCTTGCGGGTACATCCCGAAGCTGCTCCGAGCAGCGCGATACCAGCAGCAACCGCTACCAAAGCTTTCCCTTGCGTTCCGAACCTCATTTTCTGTTCACCTCCTTCGTCTTCCCTAGCACCGTAAAGTCACCGGCACTTCGGATCACCCGGACTAAACAGCCCTAGCCGACTTACTTCCGGAGCTTGTGCTTGAAACCGGCCGCAGCCTTCTCCGCTGCTGCTTCGGCTTTGGCTGCTGCGTCCGCAGCCCGCTTCGCCGCAGCTTCTGCTTGGCTTGCTGCTGACTCCGCGCGGCTCGCCGCCGACTCCACACGCGACACGGTGTTGGGATCGATCAGCGGCTTTCTCTCGCCACAGCCTGCGGTAGCGAGCCCTACCCAGCTCAGCCCCACGATTGCCAAGGCCCAGTGCTTTCTTCGCATCGGATGTCTCCTTCTCTCTTCAAACTTGGCAAACCGACAACGCCGCCTTTGTTGCACAAAATTTCCCGAGCCGCAAGGCCAAGTTGTGCATGAGAAATTCTACAACGGAACTTTAGAAATCGATGCGTACATCGCCGGTGAGGGGACGCCCTGGAGGCAACGCCCGAAAAACCTCGAGTGGTTGTGTGTTCGTGTACACATCTGGTGACATTCGGTCTGGCAGCAGGAGCCCTGGGGCAACACCACCAATGGCAGCCGGCGGAGTCACACCAGCAATGTCCGACGGATCCATCAAGCGCCCCAATGTCAAAGGATGCAAGACGTTGAGGCCATCGCGCCTACCCGTTCCAAAGATCTCGATTCCTTCTGCATAGTGTCGCACGCGCTCGATTCCCCATTCTGCCGGTTGCTGCGGGATTCTGCCCTTGCCGACCCGCACAGCATTGCCAGGTGCGAGGCGGACACGTCCCCCGGCGACCGCTGCGACTTTCCCTGTCACCTCCGCTTCGCCGGAAAGCACCGCCACCTCCGTATATTCCCCATCCGCGTCGTACTGCACCACGACTTCGCCGGTCGGAACGGAAATGGTAGCGGTTCCCGTTTCCACGATGCACGACGACCCGCCTCGAGCGAACGCAGGGGTAGTCCGCAAGAGCAATCGCCCACGAAATAGCCGGAGTTCCAGAGCCAGACGTTCGACTTCGGGAACACTCTTCAGTTCGTCCACGGCCACCTCGGTGCCGGGGGCCAAGTCGAACACAGCTCGATCCAACGCAACGATTTTTGCGCGCTGGCCAGCGCCAGTACGGACCCGATCTCCAACGCGCACAGTTTCGCCCACGTTGGCCGTAGCTCGCCCGCTCGCGCGTACCCATTGCACTTCGCCCTGCACAGCGGCAAACCGCGCGTTGCCAGACTCGACTCCCAAGCTTCGCAGCGGGACCAGCCCGACAAAGATTACGGCGAACGCCAAACCTGCTTTGCGCATAAGGGCTCCTCAGTAAACGAGCTCCAGAGCGGTAGAAACAATATGCCGGTCGTACTCGAACAACGACACGTTCGAGTCGTGGCGGTGACCAATGTACCCGAACGTCCACGCAACATGGTCGCTCAGGGGATACGCGACGCCAAGAGCAAATTGATGACCATCGTCCTTACGCTTACGCAGCCCAAACCCGCTTTCGACGTTCTCGTAGTCGTACCGGCGGTATGCATAGCCAGCGTTGACCAGCCACCGTTCTGCAATCCGCCAGTGCAGCTCGGTGTCGAGCACATGTCCTCGATACGCGAACGTTCGTCCTTGGGGACCGCTCGATACCGTGTCCTCGATCTCGTACTGATAGCCCAAGGCGAGCAATCGGTCCGTCGCACCCAGGCTCAAGTACTGCCGCAAGCCGGGCGCATAGTTCCGCGCGTCACGCCCGGGATCGTACGGGCGCCGGAGAAAATCCCGACCCCGAAACGCCACAAACGCCTGCGTCGCGGCGGAGTCGGACCAATGGTAGGTCAGCCACGGGGTTGCCAAGCCTTCATGAAAAAACGTTTGGTAATTCAGCGCGAAGAAGTTGTACCCCCCGGAAAGTCCGTAGGACCACGGATCGCGTCGGCCAGCGACGGACAAAGCTAGTCGGTGACCTTGCAAGTCGAACGCGGTGAGGTCGAAATGAACGCTTTGCGAAAAGTCATAGCTCGCTGACAGCGAGAACGGAGAATTCTCCAAAAAGCGGTACTGCGCACCTGCAGCGACCACGATGCGCCCGTCGGACTGTTCCGTAATGTCGCGGGGCGTCGCAATGGTCACACTGCTCGGGCCAAGGGTCACGTTCGTATCGTACTCGAAGCCAACGCGCCCATGGAGCCTCCATTGCCGCACCTGCGGTTCAGACACTTCTCCGCCGCCGAGGTAACGAGCTGCTGCGACACCTATTTCTGTATTCGGCACTTCCCGCGCCACCCCTTCCAACAGCGAGCGGGCACGCTCCGGCGCCCCTTGCTGAACCGCAATCAATCCAGTGTAGTAGGCCGCAGGAAGCCGCACCTCGGGGTCTGCCTGCGCTTGTTGTAAGAGTGTCGCGGCTCGATCGCGCTCGCCCAGACGGTACAAGACCAACCCGAGGAAAAATTCGGCAACGTGCCGCTCGTGCCCTCGCTCCACGGCGCGCTCGAGCGCGGTACGCGCATCCGCCAGTCGCCCCGCGCTGAGGTACGCAATTCCCAAATCAAGCCAGGCGTGAGGCAAATCGGGTTGCAACCGGAGGGCCGCCTCGATGTCCTCCACTGCGCCTCCAGTGTCACCGACACGAGCTCGGGCAAGTCCGCGGTAGTAACGGGCGCGGGCGTCTTGCGGGTCAGCCCCTAAAGCCTCATCGAACGCTGCAATGGCTTCGTTCCATTGCGCTTGGTGGAAGGCCACCAATCCACGCGCATACGCAACTTGCGAAACGACATCCGCACGCGCAGCACTGCTGGCAAGTATCCACGCCAGCAAAACACTCCAGAGCCACGCCATGCGCAACGCTCTCCTCCACCGCACCATGGTTTCTCTCCTACGGCGCCGTGCCCGGGCGCATGAACACCCCGAACGCCACGGGAGACTGTTGGACAGGGATGGTTTGCAACACGTTGCCGGCAAGCGCATCCACCACGGAAACGGTGTTGTCCTCGAAGTTCGCAACAAATAGCCGCTGTCCAGAGGGGTCCACGGCAACTCCCCACGGGCTCCTGCCCACGGTCACGGTGCTCACCGTACGGGAAGATGTATCGAGAATCGATACGCGCCTGTTGTCGATGTTCGAAACATACACGCGGTCCCCCTGCGGTCGCACAGCGACACCGAACGGCCGAGCGAGGACGTTGTAAGTCCACACCGTCTCCAAAGACGTCGTGTCGATCTCCCTGACGGTATTGTCCCCAACGCTGGTCACGTACAACCGTGTCCCGGCCGCGTTGACGGCTACGGCAAAGGGCTGGTTAAATCCGGCAAGGGTCCCCAAGACGCTCTCGTTGACCGTGTCGACGATCGAGACCGTGTTGCTCAACTGGTTGGTAACGTACGCAAGGGATCCTCCCGGATGAACCGCAACCCCCGTAGGACTGTTGCCCACCGTGATCTCTCGCAAGGTGTCCGCGGCCACGTCATACACTGCTAAGCGCCGCAACGTGGCTGGCAACTGAATTGCCACCAGCACTTTTCCGCCGTCGGGCGTAACCGCAACGCCAAGCGGTCGGAGTCCGGCGCCCAATGGGATCGTGCGCACGAGACTCCCGGTGTTGCCATCGAGCACGGACAGTTCAGCGCTGAAATAATTGGTGATGTACGCATGCGCCCCGCTCGGTTCGACCGCAACACCAAAGGGCCCGGAACCTACCGTGGTGGTGCCAACCACGGCAAAGTCCGCCGCATTGATCAGCGATACCGTGTTCGAGGCAGAGTTGCTCACGAACACCAACGGAACGGTGGTCGCTGTAGGCGTGGCCGTCGGCGTGGCCGTCGGCGTGGCTGTGGATGTGAGCGTTGGCGTGCTCGTAGGCGT
>CAZHQG010000012.1:31012-111649 GCA_964534275.1 uncultured Binatia bacterium (SeqCode)
GTGTCCGTGGGCGTATTGGTCGGAGTATCGGTCGGCGTTGCGGTGGGGGTAAATGTGGGCGTGGCCGTCGGCGTAGCCGTCGGAGACTCAGTAAACGTCGGCGTTGCTGACGGGCTTACGGTAGGCGTGGCTGTATCCGTGGGCGTCGGTGAGGGAGTATCCGTGAACGTGGCCGTTGGGGTGACAGTAAAAGTCGGCGTCTCCGTTGCGGTTGGGGTATGAGTTTCCGTGGGCGTCGTTGTCGGGGTCGCCGTTTCTGTCGCGGTGGCGGATGGCGACGGAGTCGGTGTTTCGGTCGCTGTCGGCGTTACGGTAGGCGTTTCGGTAGGAGTCGATGTCTCGGTCGGCGTGCCCGTTTCCGTCGGAGTCGGGGTCACGCTCGGAGTTGGCGTTACCGTTGGCGTATCCGTTACCGTTGGCGTGGCCGTCGGTGTTGGAGACTCTGTAAAAGTTGGCGTTACAGACGGGGTATCTGTCACCGTGGGCGTGGCAGTTTCAGTCGGCGTTTCCGTGACCGTAGCGGTAGCTGTCGGGGAGTGAGTATCTGTCGGAGTCGGGGTTGCGGTCGGGGTCAAGGTCTCCGTTGCCGTTGGAGTGCTCGTCGCGGTTCCCGTCGCAGTTGCAGTCTCTGTCGGCGTAGGACTTGGTGTTTCCGTTGGAGTCTCGGTTGGTGTCTCGGTCGGTGAGGGGCTCGCCGTTTCGGTCGCGGTTGGCGTGGCGCTCTCTGTGGGAGTGGGAGTTTGCGTTTCCGTCGGTGTCGGCGTGGGAGTGTCCGTGTCCGTCGGTGTCGGTGTAGCGGTCTCCGTAACCGTAGCCGTCGGGGCGGTGGATGGCGTCTCTGTGGCGACAGGAGTCGCGCTGTGGGACGGAGAGGCGGTTGCCGTCGCGGACAGAGTCCTCGTGGCAGTCGAAGTCGCAGACGGCGGGGTCGTAGGACTCGGCGATAACGTGGCCGTTGCGGTAGAAGTTGGGGAAGGCAGGAATACGCCTGTCTCGAAGGAATACGAATAGTTCAGCGCGCGCTCGGGATAGTTCAAGGAACGGGCACGAACCACGACCGCAATGCGCTCTTCCGCGCCAAAAGGAACATCGGGAACCAACTCGAACAACACACCAGCAAGCCGTTTGGCTCCTCCTGCGCTACAGAAAAAGTCGGGTTCTCCCGCTGCGTCGTCGCACGCATTCAAGTCGGCTTCGGGAAGAGCGACTCCCCCTTGAACCCAATGCCGCCCACCGACAGAAATTTCCACGCTGCTGATGTCCAGCGCTCCCGCAGCGGTCGCAATTAGGAAACGCACGGGGGTGAGACGCGAAACACCGGTTGCGCCCGGCAATGGCTCGAAATCGGTTACGAAGGGTTGGGCGAGCATCTGTACCTCTGCCGTAACCGTGCGCCCCGCCTCGACCGTGACCTGCGTACGACCAACGAAAGACGGCGGCAAACCGCTTTGAACGATGCGTTCCCTCTGGGCAAAGGGAACGTCCCACGCGAGAACCTCGACATTCACCGGCCCCGGTTGCAGTTGTCGAAACAGAACCGAGCGTGTCGCAGTGGGATCAACGACTTGGGAACGCGTACCTACCCGGACCTCCACGGTACCCGCGCTTGGCGGCAGTTGCGTCTCTCCTTCGAAGGAGCGCGGCAGGTAACGCGAGCTGCGCGGCTGCATCGCGTTCTCCCAGACGGTGCGAAGTTGGAGGCTGCCACCTTCCACGTCTTGCCCGCCGCCGCCACAGCCGGTGGAAAGTAGAGCGCACCATGCGCTAGCTACGAACGCGACCCAACCCCAACCCAGCTTGTGCACCGTTCCCCGCAATCCAACCTCCGCGCCGCGTGCATACACCACCGGAAAACGAGCGGTCAAGCCGTGCAACGGAAATTTCCCAAGGGGAAAAGCCGCTGTCCGCCGCGCGTTCTTCGCAAAGCCACTGCGATTACCCGCCGGCCATTATTCGCGACGGCTTGCCGCGTCCACCTGAACGACGTACCCGCCTGACGCACCTACCGAACGCACTCGCAACAACGCGCCCCTTCTCCCCCCTGAAGCCCGGAGCATTGTCCCCGGATCAGCGAAAAAGATTCGGTCGCGCTCCGTGGTGCCGTTCAAATCGGTCACCCCAGTGATGACACGAAACCCGCTCTCGACCGCGCCACCAATTCCCTGATTGAAGCGCAAAAGGTTCTCCCCCGCCGAGAGCCAGTACCAGTCGGCCCGCACGCCATCACCCGCTTGGCAACTGGTCGCCGTAAGCGAACCTGACAAGCGTTGGGCGTAGGAGGCGCTCGCGGCAATGTTGCATCGCCGATAAGAGACCGCATAGCCGCCCGGCGGCTCCCCCAGCACGGAAGCCACGATCATGGCGTAAACGCCTGCCTCGACCACCGGAACCTCGAGTAGTCCGGTCGCGCAGCCGAAGGCAGGTATGGTTTGCCCCGAAGGAAGCAAGGCCTGCAAGCAAACACCGTCGCTCGCCGAAAAGCTCGCCACTCCGGTCTGCCCACCGTCGAACGTCCACACCTCGTAACGCTGGCCCGACGAAAAGGCGCAGTCTTGGGCGTCCAGCACGCCGGTGAGAATTCCTGGACTAATCGGTCTCGTTCCGCAGCTCCGCACTTGTAATCGGAATGCAGCCGAGAGAGAGGGGGCGAACTCCCCGTCCTGGGGCGAAGCATACGCTTCCACAAAGTAGTTCGCGTCCTCAGGCAGCACTCGCGCTACACGCGCCGTGAGATTGTTGCCAAACGGATCGTCATCGTTTTCCGTCACCGAGCCGTCCGGAGCCCAGAGCCGCAGCGCGGGATCGAAGCTGCCGTCGGATTGCATCTCGACCATGACAAACTGGCCGGCCTGCCCCGGTACCACATAGTTACGGTGGGGCGTGAGCCCTGGGCCCAGGCAATCCGTCACGCGAAATGCCGACTGCAATGCCTGTGTGGCCCCCGGTTGCAGTACCCCGCTCACGCCGCACTTTTGCGCGTAAAAGCGGTACGCCAACACGTCGCCCGGGTCGCCGGCCGTGGAATCCGGAGGACTCAAGGCAGTCGTGTTCCCTAGAACCAACGTGTACGTGCCGGCTCGCACCAGGGTGGCTCCAAGCTGCGTGGTGGAGAATCCGGACAGGATCGATGAATCGTACGCTACGATCGGATTCCCGAAAGTGCTCGGACCAAGCACCATCGCGTAGGCGTCGTCTCCATCCACTTCCACACCGACACTCAAAAAGTCTCCAGGGTTTGCCGTGAGTGTGTACAAATTGGCTCCAGCGTTCGCTGCGGGAGCTTCTTCATCCGAAAACACAGGCAGAGGCGCACCACACGTACCGCTTGCCCGGCTGCCATAGAGCGTCCCTTGGCAGCCGGGGCCAGCTTGCCCCGAGCACACGAGCGGGCGATCTGCTGGCAGTGCTGGTAGTGTCGTAGCCGGGCAACGCGGCGAGGTAACGATAAGCGAATACCTTCCTTGTCCGCCACCGACGAGCAACGTGTACGTCCCCGGGCGAACGGCGAGGAAACGCGCACCAGCGTCCACCCCCAAGGGGCCACCAGCCGCGTCGTCCACTTGATCCGACGGGACGACCTCTACGCCGTCAGGCCCGAGCAAGACAAATGTCGGGTCCAGTGGATCGTCCTCGATTAACTGCCGCATGACAATGTCGACTTGGGTGGGAACCGTTGTCACTTGCAACGAGTACGCATGCACGGGTTCGAACGTTCCGTCCGTCCCCAAGATCGACGGATCTGGGCAATCCGAGGCACTCAAGCGCAAATTGGACAAGCTAAACCCGGAGGCCAAATTGATCGTTCTAGGTGTCGGACAGGGACGCGTCGTCACCGCCAGACGATAATTGCCAAATTGCTGGGGTTGTCCCGGATCCGAAGTGACGTACACGAGATACGGCTGCTCCCCGCTCACCGCCCATTGCAAAGGTGGGCGGCCGTGCCCAAAGCCAAACTGGCCATTGCGGTCGATCACCGCCACCCACGGCGCAGTGAATCCCGTGCCCAAGTTCGACAACTCCACCTTCAAGGCCGATCCAGCAGGCGCAGTGACTTCGTACACATCCACCAAGCGCTGTGTACCGGCGAGGAGGCGCGGGCAATCACTCGACGAAAGTGCGCCGTCCACGACCGCCCCAGGGGTGAGCGCTCGAACCGTGCATACCGCCGTTGGCGTGGGCGTCGGCGTAAACGTAAAGGTACGAGTGGGAGTGAACGTAACCGTCGCAGTGGCCGTCCGGGTTGGTGTGGCCGGACTTCCCGTCGGCACAGCTCGACTTGGCGTGGGCGTCGGCGTGTAACTCGCCCGCGGAGTCGGCGTGGCTCCAGCGCAGCTTCTTCCTACCCGAGCTGCGAGAGCCGCCACATCGGCCGTGGTCAGCACGCCGTCTCGATTCACATCGGCAACGGCGGCGAGCAGCAGCGCGAGCTCGTTGTCGAATAGGAGCTGGTGAAGAAGCTCCAAGTCGTAAAGGGTCACCACGCTGTCGCCATCCAAGTCGCCAAGACACACCCCTTGTCCGCCCACCTCGTTGCGCCCCAAAACCAGGAAAGCGCACACCAGCCACAAAAACCCAAGTCGCGGCAATACACTCGGAAATCGGCGCACAGTAGCCTCTCAACATCTAAAAGCGCACCGGCAATGTCAACTCGGATCCGCGCTGCTTGGCGCGTCCTCGGGTACAACGAAGCAGCGCTCATCGTCGCGAACAGGAAAGAGGGCCATCCCCCCACAGCCTTGCGGTGGTTTGGGAAACCGCCGTCCGGAACTTGTGTGGTGGATTGGCGTCGCGGCTGCGCCCTGTTCGGCCGATCGCGCGACCGGCACTGAGAGAAGGCGCACCTTCCGACGATCGAGGCCGGGCAGCTCCGAAAAGGACGATGCTTCGCGGAAGCGATCCTAGCCGTGTCCCAAAGCCCGCACGGTCTAGCCCAATCAGGCTATTTCGGGTAAGCGAGCGAAGCATGAGCTCCAAGGGGGACAAGGAGAAAATTCGAGAAGAAATCGAACGTTTGCGGAAGGAAATCGAGTACCACAACTACCGCTACTACGTGCTCGACTCTCCGGTGATTTCCGATGCCGAGTACGACCGCATGTTCCGACGGCTCCAAGAACTGGAGCAAGCGCACCCGGAGTTTTTCGACCCCAACTCTCCCACGCAACGCGTCGGGGCCCCACCGGCGGAAAAGTTCGAACCGGTGCGGCACACCGTACCGATGCTTTCTCTGTCGAACGCGATGTCCGAGGCGGAGTTTCGCGAGTTCGACGAACGCGTGCGCAAGGCACTGGGGCTCTCGGGCCCAGTGGTGTACGTTGCCGAACCCAAGCTCGACGGCCTTGGCGTCGAACTGGTGTACGAACGCGGTGAACTCCGAGTTGCTTCCACGCGCGGCGACGGCGTTGTCGGTGAAAATGTCACCGCGAACGTGCGCACCATTCGGAGCGTTCCCCTGAAGCTTCGCCGCGAAAAAGGCGCACCTCCCATTCCGGAACGCTTGGAAGTACGCGGCGAAGTGATCATGCCCAAGTCGGCTTTTCACAAGCTCAACGAGCAACGGGCAAAAGCCGGCGAGCCGCTATTTGCCAACCCGCGCAACGCGGCCGCTGGCTCGCTGCGCCAACTCGACCCGCGCATTACCGCATCGCGCCCGCTCGACATGTTTTGTTATGCGCCGGGCGACATGACCGGGCTTCCTTTCGAAACCCACTGGGATTTTCTCGAGGGACTGAAAGCGTGGGGATTCAAAACGAACCCTTTGAACCGCCGTTGCAAGGGCGCCGATGCCGTCGTGGCGTACCACGCGGAAATGGAGCGGCGGCGCGCCGAGCTTGACTACGACGTCGACGGTGTGGTCGCCAAGGTCGATCGTTTCGACTATCAGCGGCGTCTCGGGGAGGTGTCGCGCTCGCCCCGATGGGCGATCGCGTTCAAATTCAAGGCTCAACAAGCAATTACGCGCGTCATCGACATCATTCCGTCCGTGGGCCGCACCGGCATCATCACTCCCGTCGCGCAACTCGAACCGGTTCAAGTTGGCGGGGTAACCGTGTCGAGCGCATCTCTCCACAACATGGACGAAATCGAGCGCAAAGACGTGCGCATCGGCGACTACGTCATCGTCGAACGCGCAGGCGATGTGATTCCCTACATCGCCGGGGTCGTATTCGAGAAACGCTCTGGAAAAGAGCGGAAGTTTCGCATGCCGAGCAAGTGTCCCGCGTGCGGGAGCCCCGTAGTCCGCGAAGAAGGCGAGGTCTTTTACCGCTGCGTCGGTCTGAGTTGCCCGGCAAAACTTCGGGAAAGCATCCGGCATTTCGCCTCCAAGCGTGCCCTCGATATCCATGGCTTAGGAGAAAAGCTGGTCAGCCATTTGGTGGAGCACAAACTCGTGCGCAACGTTGCCGACTTGTACCAGTTAAAGGCGGAGCAACTCGAAGCCCTGGAGCGGATGGGAAAAAAATCAGCTGAGAACCTGATTCAGCAAATTGAAGCGAGCAAAAACACCACCCTGGCGCGTTTGATTTACGGTCTCGGAATCCCGCACGTTGGAGAACACTTAGCCAAAGTTCTTGCTGATCATTTTGGAAGCTTGGAAAAGCTCGAGCGTGCCTCCGAAGAGGAATTACTTGCAGTTCCGGAGATTGGGCCTGAAACTGCGCATGAAATTCGCGCCTTTTTTTCGCTGCCCGACAACCGTGCGGTCATCCGCCGCCTGCTTGCGTCGGGGGTGAAACCGCGGGTGGAGCGTCGCCCGAGAGGCGGGAGACTTGCCGGTAAAACCTTTGTGATCACGGGCACGTTGTCGCGCCCGCGCGACGAAGTCGCGAGAGACATCGAAGCAGCGGGGGGGCGTGTAGCCTCGAGCGTGAGCAAAAACACCGACTATGTCGTGGTGGGAGTCGATCCCGGATCCAAACTCGATCGCGCGCGCGAACTCGGCGTACCAACCATCGACGAGAACCAGCTTCAACGGATGCTGCAGGGGGAAGAGGCGTGAACACGGAGCATCGAAGTGGTTTTCGACGGCTGCACCTGGTGATTCGCGGAATTGTCCAAGGCGTGGGCTTCCGCTTTTTTGTCGAACGCCACGCGCGCCGACTGGGCCTCCGTGGTTGGGTACGCAACGTCGCCGATGGTAGTGTCGAGGTGCTTGCAGAAGGCCCCGAAGAGGCTCTGCGCTTGTTGCTCGAGCAATGTCAGCAAGGTCCGCGAAGCGCCCACGTGGAAAAGGTGGAAACCCAGTGGCTGCCGCCCGCAAACGACTTGAACGACTTTCAAATCTTGCCTTCCGCTCGCGAACCAATTCGCCTGTGACCTCTCGATCCCCCGCCTAACTCGATCCAGGTTCACCAACAGGAGTGCTCCCTATCGTTCCCAGCTCGCATGCGGATGGAATTTCCCTGCTGTCGAGCAAAGCCAGCCGGTCCACGTTCGTAGACCCTGCTTTGGCTTGCAGGCTGTCCGACAGCTTCTTATGGTTGGATTTCACGTGAAAGGAGGCGAACAGTGGGACACGTTGCTGAAATTACCGACGCAACCTTCGATCGCGAAGTGTTGCAATCGCCCGTACCGGTGCTGGTAGATTTTTGGGCGCCGTGGTGCGGCCCTTGCCGGGCAATCGCTCCCTTGGTCGAGGAGATTGCCCAACAGTACGCGGGGAAGTTGAAGGTCGCCAAGATCAACGTCGACGACAACCCGGAGGCGGCTACCCGATACGGCGTGCGCGGGATCCCCACGTTGCTCCTGTTCCAAGGCGGTCAGGTGAAGGACCAAATCGTCGGCGCGGTACCAAAAAAAGTGCTGCTCGATGCCGTCGAAGCGGTCGTGTGAAGCCTCTTGCGACGTAGCCCTCTCCTGAGGCGAGGACCGAACCCGTGGCGTCTCCGATCCGTCGCAACGATATCGTCAGAGTGTTCGGCACCCCCGATGTGGCCGAAGGTTCCGTCAACGAGCCGCGAGAGCGCGAGGAAAACGGGATGCGCTTTAACGAACGTTGGTACTACAAGCGCCCCCGGAACGACCCGGCTCGTGCGTACGAACGGGTGATTTACTGGCACCGTTACGACTACGTGGGCTCCTGCATTCGACGCACGCCTGATGGTCCGTGGGAACCGGACCCAAGCCTCCCAGAGCGCGTACGCGCGGCTGCTTGAGCATACCACGGAGCTCTGGCTTGCACCGCGCTTGCTGCTACCGGAAAACACAGGCACGCGCGCGGAGCGCGTGCAAAGCGAGGCAACCATCATGATCGAGCAAATTCGGCAACTGTACGAAAGCATTCCTCATAGGCTGGCTCCTTTACGCCAGCGTCTGAAACGGCCCCTGACGTTGGCGGAAAAAATCCTGTTCGCCCACTTGGACAAGCCGCACGAAGCCGAACTCGAGCGCGGCAAAAGTTGGGTGGACTTGCGGCCCGACCGCGTGGCCATGCAAGACGCCACGGCACAAATGGCCTTGCTGCAATTCATGCAGTCCGGTCGCAAGCGCGTGGCAGTGCCTACCACCGTGCACTGCGACCACTTGATTCGCGCACGTGTGGGCGCCGATGCCGATATGCAAGCTGCGCTTCAAGAGAACGACGAGGTCTACCAATTCCTGCTGTCTGCCTCGCGCAAATATGGCATCGGATTCTGGAAGCCCGGGTCCGGGATCATCCACCAAGTCGTGCTGGAAAATTACGCCTTCCCGGGCGGGCTCATGATCGGCACCGACTCCCACACGCCCAATGCCGGTGGGCTGGGGATGCTCGCCATCGGTGTCGGCGGTGCCGACGCGGCGGACGTGATGGCAGGGCTTCCCTGGAATGTGCAGTTGCCGAAGATCGTCGGGGTCCGCCTGACCGGATCCCTCCAGGGTTGGACCGCACCAAAAGACGTGATCCTCAAGCTTGCCGGCATCATGACCGTCAAGGGAGGCACGGGCAAAATTATCGAATACTTCGGCCCGGGGACGCGCTCCATTAGCTGCACCGGCAAAGCCACGATCACGAACATGGGCGCCGAGCTCGGAGCGACCACGTCCATCTTTCCTTACGACGAGCGCATGGCCTCTTACCTGCGTGCCACGAATCGCGCCGAGGTTGCCGCGCTTGCTGACCGTCTTGCCGCCGAGTTGCGTGCCGATCCGGAAGTCGAGCAAGCACCAGAGCAATACTACGACGAGATCATCGAGATCGACCTGTCCACACTCGAACCCCATGTGGTTGGCCCACACTCTCCAGACTTGGCGCGGCCGATCTCGCAACTGGCCGAGGACGCCCGGAAAAATAACTATCCTCTGGAAATCCGTGCTGCACTTGTAGGAAGCTGCACGAACTCGTCGTACGAGGACATTGGCCGCGCAGCTCACGTGGCCCGGCAGGCGTTGCAACACGGGCTCCGGGCGCGCACGAAGTTCTTGATCACTCCCGGTTCGGACCAGATTTACAACACCATCAAGCGGGATAGCCAGATGGAGGCGCTCACAGCCATTGGTGGCATCGTGCTGGCCAACGCGTGTGGTCCCTGCATCGGCCAATGGCAGCGGGACGATATTCGGAAGGGAGAGCGGAACACCATCGTCACCTCGTTCAACCGCAACTTCCCCGCTCGCAACGACGGCAACCCGGAAACGCTTGCGTTTATTGCAAGTCCGGAAATCGTCACTGCCTTCGCCCTCGCTGGTCGCCTCGATTTCAATCCGCTCACGGACGGCCTCCAAGCTCCGAATGGAGCAATCGTGCGCCTGGTGCCTCCTCAGGCACCCGAGCTCCCTGCGCAAGGCTTCGCCCCTGGAACCGCAGGATACGTGGAGCCACCTGCTGACGGAAGCGATGTAGAAGTCATTGTGCGGCCCGACAGCGAGCGGCTGCAGTTGCTGGAACCGTTTCCACCGTGGGACGGCAAAGACTTCGAGCGGCTTCCTGTACTGGTAAAGGCGAAGGGGAAATGCACCACGGATCACATCTCGCCGGCGGGTCCGTGGTTGCGCTATCGCGGGCATCTCGACCGGATTAGCGACAACTTGTTTACCGGTGTGGTGAACGCGTTCACCGGGGAGATCGGCAAAGGCAAGAACGTGCTCACGGGCGAAACCGGCGTGCCTTTCCCGAAAATTGCACGACACTACAAAGCGGCTGGTGTCGGTTGGGTTGCCGTGGGCGACGAAAACTACGGCGAAGGATCGAGTCGCGAGCACGCCGCCATGGAGCCACGCTACCTCGGTTGCAAAGCCGTCATTGCCCGTAGTTTCGCGCGGATCCATGAAACCAATTTGAAAAAACAGGGGCTCCTGCCGTTGTGGTTCACCGATCCCTCGGACTACGACAAAATCCGCGAGGACGATCGCGTGAGTATCGTAGGGCTTCGCGACCTGGCTCCGGGCAAACCTGTCACGGTCATCCTGCACCACGCTGATGGCACCGAAGAGCGGATCCTCTGCCGCCACACGTTCAGCGCCGAGCAGATCGAGTGGTTCAAAGCCGGCGCCGCATTGAACCTCATGCGCGGTCAGTGACGGCGGCGTCGAAGCGCCAACAGCTCCGCGACCTGCCCGCCTCGCCACCTCGATCGGCGAAAACGCGTATCCGTTAGAGCAGGCGACCGAAGCTCGTCGAGTTCTCCCTACCGGCGCGACGGGCATTCGACTCGGCCTCACGCATGCAGCACTCCGCCTAAATTCCTTGCCACCTCCTGTCCGGCTGCGCCCCGCGACCGGATCTTCCCAACATGCAACAAATTATTTGCTTGATTCGTCCCTGCCCGTAGACAATTCTATCGGTGGTCAAGGAGGACAAACATGCATCGGGCCGCGTGGTTTATTTTGATGGTAGGGGCTGTTTTTTTCTTTTGTTTCAGTGGGGATGCCAATGCTGCCCCGCTAGCGTTCATCACAAACTATGGCGACGGTACCGTGAGTGTGATCGACACGGCCATCGACGCAGTCGTCGCCACGCTCAGTACCGGCGCGGGCCCCGCTGGTGTCGCGGTCAATCCCAGCGGCACCAAAGCTTATGTAGTGAACTCTGGTAGCCAATCCATTTCGGTGATCGATCTGTCGACCTTGAGCGTCAGCACACCCCTGAGTGGCACTTCCGTAGGAAGCGGTGCGTTCGGGGTCGCGGTGAGCCCGGACAGCGCTTATTTCTACGTCACGAACCGCAACGCCAACACGCTTTTTGCGTACGACGCAGCGGGCCCGAGCTACTTCGCAGGCGTCGGGTACTTTGCCAGCGTGCCTCTCGGCGTCACTGTAGACTCAGAAGGCGTGATTTACGTTGCCGTACACGCCGGACCCGGCGGAACCGGTGCAAACGGGCCTGGGTACGCAAAGATCGATCCTCCCCCGGACCTCGGCTGGAACATGATCGCGCCAGGGGTCTCACCAAACGGGATCGCAGTGACCGGAGGTCCAGGAGGCGGCCACCGCCAGGTCTACTTTGCCGACGAAGGTGCGAACGCCATCAAATCGTGGGATCCCACCCGATATCCGTATCCCTACCTTAAATCGATCCCTGTGGGGACTCAGCCGTACGGTATTGCTGTAAGCCCCGACTCCGCACGGCTGTACGTAACCAACGCGGGGGCCGGCACGTTATCGATCGTGGACATCGCCACGGACACCGTCGTCGCCACTGTGCCCGTGGGAACACAGCCGCGCGGAGTGGCCGCGCACCCCGATGGGCGACGTGTCTACGTGGCGAACGCCGGCAGCAATACGGTGTCCGTGGTGGATGCTGGTGCCGCCGGTGTCCTGACAACCATTCCGGTGGGATCGTCGCCGTGGGCGTTGGGGCAGTTCATCAAGCCGTTTTGTACGAACAATGCGGACTGTGACGATGGGTTGGGTTGCACCACGGACAGTTGCGATGTCGCCAACGGCATCTGCAACCATACGAACAACTGTGCAACTCCTACCCCCACCCCGCTGCCTGCAAGGAACGTGAGTCTTGTACCTGGAAGCGCAACCATCGGTGTCGGCGAAAGCGTCACGTTGCAACTTCACATCGACGACACCAGCGAGATCATTTACTACACCTTTGGCTTGACGTACGATTCTTCGGTCCTGGCGTTCCAAAGCATGACGCTCAACACTCCCTCCTGGTGTACAGCCCAAGCGAACGCCGCATACGCAGGGAAGATTTGCATTGCCATCAGTTGCCCCAATCATTTGTACCCCGCAAACAACCCCGATCTAGCGACCATCCAGTTTGTTGCTGGAACGGGCGGTCTTGCCTCTATTGCTTTCGACACAGTTTTCTGTGGGTCGAGCGGCGTGCCAGCCTGTGACTTGCAACGCGACGGTGGCGGCTTGTTCCCCTGCAACCGCACGGGAGCAACAGTGCAAGTTACTGGCCCCAGTGCGACTCCCACGAACACTCCTACCGCAACCCCGACGTTGCCTTCGGCCCCCTCGCCCACGAATACTCCAGACTTCACTGCTACGGCGACGGCGCCGGCAGATGCTGACGGGGACGGCGTTCCCGACCAGACAGACAACTGCCCAGCGGCGTTCAATCCAGGGCAAGAAGATTTAGATCACGACAGTCTCGGCGACGTGTGCGACCCCGACGACGCTCCCCTTGTGATCACCCGTGTTTCGATTCACCCCGATACGAGCGCAACCACGGACAATGGCTACGTCCTTGCTCGTGGGTCCTACGTGTCGGGAACGCCCGACGCGTTAGACATCGCTTCCGGGATCACGCTTCGCGTACAGGACGGGACCACTGTCGACGAGCTGTACCAATGGCCCGCCGCTGAGTGCACCGCGCTGTTACGCGGCGGCGTGCGCTGCGTGAGCCAGGACGGGCTCGCGCGATTGGTGATTCGGCCATCGCGCGCATCCTCTGGCACATATTTCTGGCAAACGCGCTGCCGCCACCGAGCGTTGCCCGGCACTTTAAGCGGTCCAGTCAATTTCGTTCTGACCCACGTGCAAACCGCAATCGACCGCGCGGGTTCTGCTTCCGCGTGCACGATGCGACGAAGCACGCTCGTTTGCACACCTTGAGGGACAGGGGAAACTCCTCGCGCAAATCGTGAAAACTGAAAGACGCACGTACGCTGGCCTGGCTTGCAACCTTCGATTCTTCAACGCAGGGTCAGGCACACCCTCCCGTTACCGCACCACATCGCGTTTCCCGTGCAGGATTGCCCAGAAAGATGGCAGAAGACTTCGCCCTTGCCTCGAAAGGTTCGGGGTTGCGCGAGCAAAGAAAACGAGCGGAACAGCGACGACGCCCTCAAGAGAACCCGCGCGATGCGCACCAGGTCGATGTCGGCGCGGATGGGGAACAACGGCAGTGCAATCCTGCAGCAACCTTGGGTAAAACTCGCAGGGCGAGACAACCCGAATGATGCGGGACCGAGCGAGCGCTGTCCGAACCCTCGAACACCGTCTACCTCGACGGCACCGCGGGTCGGTGCGGCGTTCGGCTGCGCAACGCGGTGGGTAGACCGCACCGAATGATCCGCGCTGCTGGCCTGCCATCCAGCCCGCCACGTCGAAGCACTCGCACGACGAGGCACGATCACTTCGGCGGAACCGGACCGTCCACGACCGCCGAGCCCGGTCCGGACCTGTAGCCAGCGAGCGCCGTGTGCGCACACGGATGCCTGAGCATCCAGCGGTCGCGCGAACTCCGGGGATTCTCAGTCGAAGAGAAGAGGTCATGCTGCGCGGACAAACGCTGGAACGCCCACGACCTCTCCCAGCTTCGGTTGTCGAACACTGGCGCCATGGATTGGTAGCCGTACGCCCACAGGTTCGAAGCTCACGCACAGCACGCGCCAAGCTGGCAACAGCAAGAACAGACACGAGTAGGAGCTGTCCACCAAAAACGGTCTTGAATCCAACCGGTTTCTCAGCCGTGGAGCGTCTGAACGTGGCCGGTCGGTCGCGCCTGCTCTCGGCACGGCGCGGGCAGCGTCGGTTGCGTCTCGAGCAACCGCGGCTTGCCGGCGGTCATGCCAACAAAGCGGCCAACGCCGATGGGAGATCTTTGAACGTAAACGTTCCTTTAAAAAGCAACTCCCGCACCGTCGACGCGTAGAAATGCTCTTCCCGATTTGGTGATGGATCCAGCACCAGCAGCAACGGAAGCTCTGCAGTAGCTTCCTGCTGTCGCAACGTGGCAATGGCACGGCCCACGCCCGAGGTCGCCGGTGAAAGGTGTAGGACCGCAGCTTCCGGCGACACGATGCTGGTAAACTCCAGTGCCTGCTTTCCGTCCAGAACGATGGACGTCGAGATCCCTGCGCGGGTCAGCGGCTCGCGTAAGCGATTCATTCCATCCACATCGGAACTCACCGCTAGCAACTTTTTGATCTTCGGGCGCAACCACGTGAGATTCGCAAGCAGCCTCTCTGCATCCATGGGCCACAGGTCGAACTCAGCTCTTCCAAAACAAAAACCTTTGTCACCGCTTGGAGGCATCACGTAGGCGAGCACTCGCCACGCACGCCATCGCTCTTCCGCCCGCAAGCGCAAGAGCGACTTCCACGCTAACGGCCCGGCCCCCAAGTTCACGAGTGCACAGCCAATGCTTTCAGGGGGTAACTGGTGCAACGACTCTTCGTTCGGCGGCATCGGCCGCACCTCGAAGCCCGCAGCACGCAAGGCAGCACTGGCTTCTTCCGCTCGCCGTCCTGCGTCGAGCAGCACGAGTTCGCGGACCGCTTCCGCTCGAGCTGTCCCTCCTGCAGCCGCTTCAGGAGGCGACGCGTCCCCGGTTTTCCACTCTCGCGCGGCCGACTGTTCCAGTGCTTTGGGCTCTACCGTTAGCACTCCCGCACGCTTCGCTTGGCCGTTGGTGAGCACGCTTCGACTGGCCGCCTCCTGTGCGACGCGAAGCGCCTCCAGCAATTCGCGCCGCTCTTGCTCCGCTTGCGCCAACGCGCGCTCTCGTTCCTCGAGTTTGGCCTCCAACTCCTGAAGTTTTCCGCGTGCCTCTGCCAATGTCTCGGCGAGCTCCAATCGCTCCCCTTCTACCGCCAACTTTTCCACCTGGAGCTGCTCGATCTGTTGGCGCAACTCGGCCGCGACGTTTCGCTGTTGTTCGAGCGCTTGTTGCTGTTCGGCCAGGAGTTCCTCCACCCGCCGCCGCTCGCTGGCGAGCTGCGCCAGTTGTTCCTGCAAACGCGCCTGTTCTTGTTCCAGTCGAGCCAACAATTCTGCCCGCTCCGCTTGTGCTCGGGCACGCTCTTCCTCCAAGACCTGGCGTTGCCGTTCGCTGCGCGACAGATCGGTCCTTAAAGCACCAAGCTCTTCTTCCAACGAAGCGATGCGAGCCTGCGCGTGCTCGGCCTCGGCCACACGTGTCTCTTGGTCCGCAAACTGGCTTCGCAATGCTTGCGCCTCTGCGCGCAACTGTTCGAGCTCTGCCTCGAGCTCCTGCTGCCGTTGCTCGCTGGCCGCCAGTTGCTCTGTTGCGGCACGCAAACGTTCCAGCACACCCGCCTGCTCGATGCTGCGGCGCTGTGCCTCGTCGCGCCACGCCTCGAGTTCGCGCTCGCTCCGCTCCAAGCGCTCGTGCAATTGTGCTCGGCCTTGGTTCAATTCCGCAATTTGTTTGCGCAAATGCTCTGTGAGCGTTTGCAGCTCGCCCACACTGGCGGCATGGGCCTGTGCTAAGTCGCGAGTGCGTTTTTGGTGGTCCGCCAACGCCCCTTCGAGCAAGTGTTTCTCCTGCTGCAAGGCGCGATATTCCGTGCGGAGCCGCTGCAGTTCGCGGCTTAACGCTTGCACTTGCTCTCCTTGGGACGCTCGAGCTGCTTCCAGTTCCGCCTGGAGTCGTTGCTGTTCTTCGAGCAGCAGCTTCCGAGCAGACTCGAGCTGGGTAAGCTCCTCCCGCGACTGGGCGGACGCTTGCACTGCTTCGGCTAGAGCTTGTTCGCGCGCTGCAAGTTGCGCACGCAGCTCTTCCAGCACCACGTCCGACGCTTGCAACTGCTGCTGTGCTGCCTGGAGCTGGATTTCCAAATCCGCCACGCGTTGACTTGCCGCCGCCAACTCCTGATCGAACCGCTGGCGAAGTTCCTGCAGCGTGCGTTCGCGTTCTTGCGCTTGTTCCGTCGCTGCCGTGCGTTCTCGCTCGGCCTCGGCGGCCTGAGCTTGCCAGTGTTCCAGAAGCGCCCGCAATTCACTGGTCTCTTGGTGTTTCTCCGATTGCACCGCGCGCGTGTTCTGCAGTTCGCGCTCCAGCGCGTGCACCTGCTCTTCCCAGGCGGCACGGTCAGCCTTCCATCGTTCGGTAGCCGCATCAAGCTGTGCGCGAAGCTCGGTTGCTACGCGTTCCAGTTCCGACCGTTCCACCTCCAGCCGTTCGAGGTCCGCGAACTGGCGAGCGCGTTCTACGCGTAGTCGTTCAGCCTCTTGTTCCAACGCGCCCAGCCGCTCGGCCAACACGCGGAGTTCCTGGTTCCCTTCGCGTAGCCGCTGTTCGAGTTCTGCAACCAGTTGCCGGGCTTGGTCACGCTCTTGCGTCCGCTGTTCCAACTCTGTTTGCGCTGCAGACAGCAAGCTTGACTGCGCTTCCCGCTCCGCTGCTTGCCGTGCGATCGCGTCCTCGAGTCGCCGTCGCTCCTGCTCTAAGTGGTCGATGGTTTCCCGCAGCGTGGCAAGTTTGCGATCAGCCGCGACTTGCGTTTGGGCCAGCAAGTTGCGCGCTACCAGAAGTTCTTCTGCCAGTGCAGCGCGTGCTCGCTCGGCGCTAGCGGCCTCTCCGCGCACACGCGCCAATTCACGCTCCAAAGCCACCACACGCTCTTCCCACTCGCTCGCACTCCGGTCTTGCGCGCGTGCAGCTTCCGTGCGCGCAGCAGCAAGTTCTTGCTCGAGTTCGACAACCCGAGCACCCAGGCTCTCTGCCTGGGCGGCAAGCAAGGCCCGGTCGGCAAGCTGTTGGCGCAGCTCCGCCAGTTCGCGGCGCAAGGCGTCCGCAACCTGTTCCCGGTGCTGCAATGCTTCCTCTGCGGCCGCGACTTGTTCTTGCAACCGTTGCAACTGTCCAGCGGCAGCCTCGGCATCGCTCCGCACGGCGGCCAGCTCGGCTCGAAGGGCACGCTCGAGCATTTGGGCGTGGTTGCGCTCCTCCGTCGCATCCAAGCGCGCGCGAGTCGCTTCTTCTCGGGCTGCAGCCAACTCCGTTTCTGCCGCGGTGAGCGATTGTTGGAGTGCCTCGACTTGCTGGCGCCAGCGTTCCCGCTCGCTCCGCAGTTCAGACAGTTCCGCTGCGAACTGCGCGCGTTGACGCTCGGCTGCTTGAAGCGATTGCTCGAGTTCCACAAGCCTGGAGACAAGCCGGGCACGTTCTTCGGCGGCTTGGTCCACTTGGCTCTGCCAAAACGCCCGCTCTTCCTGCGCACGGTCCCTTTGCTCTTGGATCTGGAGCTCCAGCGCTTGTCGTGCTTGCTCGGCGGCCTGAATCAGCGCTTCGCGTTGCTCGAGTTCGTGGGCCAAACGTTCGCGGTCTGCCAGCGACTCCGTTAGCCGCTGCCGCAGCTCCTCGACCGCCGCTTGCAAAGCGGTTGTGACTGCGGTGGCACGTTGCAGGTCCGCTTGTGTCCGGCGCAACTCCTCCGCCGTTTGCTCGGCCTGCTGCTGCCACGCCGCTGCTTGGACTCGCAGTTGCTCAAGTTCGAGCTCCGTGGCGGAAGCTTGAGTTTCCAATTGAGCTCGGAGCGCGGCACGGCCAGCCTCCAGCTCGACCACTTGTCGCCGCAACGCGGCGACCTCCTCGCGCAATGCCTGCCGTTCTTGCACCGCAGCGGAGCGTGCCTCTTCGACCTGCGCTAAGCGCAACTCCGCTTCCGCCCGACCGGCCGCGGTGGCTTCCAGCTCGCTTCGAAGCCGCTCGAGCTCTCGCTCCGCTGCACTCCACTGGTTGTGCAATGCTTCCCAAGCCTGTTGGTTTTCCTCGAGCAACCGCTCTTGTTGGGCAACTTGGGAGCGCAACGTGTCCACGAGGTGCGCAAGGGATTCCACCTGCGCGTGCTCGGAAGCCAACTCGGCGCGCAGCGTCGCGGCAGTGTCGGCCGCACGCTGCCGTTCCTGTTCCAGGGCGTCCCGCAGAACTTGGTTTTCCGCCATCGCGGCCGCACGGGCAGTTTCGCTATCCGCGAACTGGGCGTGAGTCTCCTCAGCAAGTTGGGCGACGCGGTCAAGCTCCGCACGCAACTGCTGTAGTTGCTCGGACAGTGCATCCCGCTGCAACGCGACCGCCCGAGCCTCGGCCTCCAGCCGCGCGAGGGCCTTCGTGCGCTCCGCGAGTTGCTTGCGCGCCTCGGTTGCTTGGGCTTGCCACGCATCGCGGTCTGCCGCGAATGCGGTGCGGTCTTGCTCCGCTGCTTGGCGCAACTGCGCAAGTTGCTCTTCGAGAGTCCGGCGGTGCGCATGAAGCGATTCGATCTGAGCTACCAAACGGTCGCGCTCCTCGAACACCGCCAAGGCTAGGGTCTGCCATTCCGCCAGTTGGGCTTCGACGCTGCCGCTTTGGGAACGGAGCGATTCCCACTCCTTCTGCAGATTCGCAAGCGACTGCTGCAGTATCTGCACGCGGCTATCGGCCAAACGGGCGGTCCGAGTACGCTCCGCCTCAGCGGCAACCAAGCGATCCTGCAACGCGTTCAGCTCGGCCTGCAGGCGAGCGACTTCTGCCGCCTTTTCCGCCTCCTGATCGTGCAGTCGCTGCACCAGGTCGTCGCGTTCGCGAACCAGCGAATGATTTTGCAGGGTAAGCTGCCGCAGTCTCGCGTTCGTGCTCTCGAGTTCCTGCTGAAGAGAGAGGATCTGTTCTTCCCAGCGTCGACGCTCGGCTTCGAAGTCCGCAGATGCAGGCGATGTGGCTTCGGCGGAGCGATCCTGCCAGCGGGGCGGCTCGGGAGGCGGCTCTGCGGGTTGCGCCTGTGCAGCGCCTGGGTCGATGATCGCGCCGGCTGCCGCCAACTTGGCCAACGTTTGCCGTACTTTGCCATCTTCTACGGTTACTGGCTGCGCCGGCGAAGCGGCGCCTTCGGTGTCGCGCAAGACCGGAGCGCATACCAACAACGCCTGACTTAACGTGTACAAATCTGCGTCGGAGAACGAGCGGTTCCCCGACGCGAAGAGCAGCACGACACCAGCCGGCTGTTCGTTCTGGAGTACGGGAACCGCCACGATGGTCAGCCCTAAGCGACTGACTTCCGCCAGGGCCCGTGGGACAAAAGGATTTTTGTGCGCGGCCGTAATGATGCTGATCCGGTGATTCCGCAGCGAGCGCAAAGGAATATCCCAGGTACAGGCATCGCCGCCGCCCAGCGCCGCGACCGCTTCGGTATTCAATCCTTCCGCCGCAAGCAACACGAGGCGCTCGCGCCGCGTTTCATACCCCAACACCGCCACCGCGGTCACGCGCATCGCCTCCGACACGGAGCGGCCCACCTCCGCGGCAAACTCCAGCCGCGGGAGCCGCTTGGCAAACAACGCCACAAAACGGTTGCCGAGTCCGCCTAGCGTGCCGGAGGAGCTGCCACGCGGGGGCGGCTGGGATCCCAACAAAGAGTCAGTTTTTGTCGCCGGCTGCATTGTCGTGCACTTTCCTCACCCGACGCGCAAAGCCTGGCCCATTCGAGTTTTGTCTCTCGTTCGCGAACAGAACCGTCATACTCGGGGCAGACGCCAGGCGCGCAAGAGCCGTACCAGAACAGTGTCACTCGTTCTGGCTAGCCGGCTTTCGTACCGCGCCGCACGACCAGGAGGTGCAAACTTGTCACACGCTACATTTGCACGCCCACAGCGGCCTTCACCGGAACGCGATCGGTGGAGGTGGCCAAACTGGAGGCTCGGGAAAAGCTCGCGCGGGGCAAGTCAAAGCAGCAAAAGAATCGAGCCGAGTGCGCCTCCGAGCACGACGACCACGAATAACACTGCCGTGGCAGCTTCTTCCCACTTGGAGGGCTCGCGCGATTCCTTTCGAACGGCTGAGGGTTGGGCCTCTTCCAGCGACGCGAACGTCTCGGAACGCTCTGCTACCGGCGCCCTCGGTGGCGCAACTGCTTGACGCCCTCCACACGCAGCTTGAAGTACGAGGCAGATCACCCCGAGCACACACACGGCCAGGCGGATTGCGGACAACGAGCCAGTCATTTGTTCGTTCCACCCATCCGCGCGCCAAGTTCTTCCCTGGGGGAAAAGTGGAGCTGAGCGGAGTCGAACCGCCGACCTCCTGAATGCCATTCAGGCGCTCTCCCAACTGAGCTACAGCCCCACAAGGCCACCTCGAACTTGCCGCGCCTTCCTAGCCCAAAGAGTCAACGCGAGCAACCGCACTCCTCAGGTGGATTCCGCGGGACGCCACATCCGCCAAACGGGAACCTCAAGGCAACGAAAAGTCCCTACGCATCGGAAACCGTGCTGGGCGTAAAAGCGCACGTTCTCCTCGCGAGCGGTCTCGAGGTATGCTGGGAGTTTGCGCCGTACGCACCGAATACCGTACTCGAGGAGCGCGCTACCTAACCCACGACGCTGAAAGGCAGGGTCGACTCCCAAAGTCCGCACGTACAAGAAAGGCTGGAGCGGCAGATGGCGTCCGATCGTGCGAGCAGCCTCTGCTCCGCGCTGCGCGCTCGCCCAACCAATGTGCCACAAACTGCGGAGGGAAAACCACGTATCGGGACGGGCTTCCAACCGGGCCCCAGGATAGGAAACCAGCACGAGGCCAGCGATGTTGCCGTTCCCCGAACGGGCCACCCAACCTGGATGCGGCGACAGGCAATGTGCCCGTAAGGACAACCGAAAACTCCAGAGCATTTTTTCCTCGCGGCGGCTCTCAGGTTGGCCACAAATGGCTCGCACGAGAGGATCCTCCGCAAATGCCCGCACTAACATCGCGGCCGCTTGCCGTTCGTCCTGCCAAGCGAGCGGTTGCACCCGCCAGTCGCTACCCGTCGCGAAGTTCGACGTATCGGGATCCGTCCTTGCCAGGTGTGCGGACATCGCACCCAATAGCGTATCCCCTTCGCGCTCCGTTCCACAAGCGGTTTTCCGAAACGGCCGATGGGACGCTTCTGAGCGTTAGAAGCCCGAGCAAGACCCTGCCCTACTGACAAGAGCACGTGGGGGCAATGGTCGCGATCATTCGCCGGTGAGGGTCATGAAATTGACATTCTGTCGAACGCCTGGCATTGGCAGCTATTGGCCCAGCGTCACGGTGTCCCGTGACGGGGACAAGTGGTTTAGGGAACGTTCTATGCTGGGTTGGGCGGCACTATGAGAAGGCTTGTGGCCACAGAGGGCATGCCGGCGCGTCTGATTCTGCTGCGCTGGGTGCTGGTGTTGGCCACCGTGTATCTCGTGTGGTTCAGCAATCGGAGCGGACCGATTCCGTGGGTGGTGCCCGTGTACATTCTGGCGTACCTGTTGTCCACTCCGCTCGTCCACGCGTTCGTCCGGCGCCACGCGTTCGACCGACGGGTGCTCACAGGGCTCGTAGCGTTCGATGTTTGCTGGGTGAGCGTCGGGCTCCTCCTTGGTGCATCGGGAGCAAGTCGATTTCTACCCTGTGGTATTCCTGACGTTGTTTATCGCCGCTGTCGCACTGGATCTTCGAGGCGCCGTGGCCGCTGCGGTGCTTCTGGGCTCGGTGCATCTTGCAACCGCCGCAGCGAGTTTGCCTGGCGCGCTGTGGACCCGACCGGAGGAGCTGTTGCGGCTTCCGTTCTTGCTGGCTGCCGCTTCCTTCTTTGGGTATCTCTGCCAGCAACAGCGCCGCCGCGCGCGGCGGGAACATCAGTTGCGGCGCCAGCGAGAACGGCTGGAAGCGCTTGCTGCAGCAGCGCATGACATTCGCAGTCCGCTGGCCAACGTCGTCACCCTGACGGAAATGGTTTTGGAGGGCGACGCCGGACCGCTGACCGAGGAGCAGCGCGACCTCATCGAGCGTGCCCATGCAGACTTGTGGCGCGTAGTCCGGCGGGCAACCAATTTGATGGACGCTGCTCGCCTGGATAACCAAGCGCTACCGTTCGAGTTCGAAACCGTGGATCTGGCTCAGGTGGTCGAAGAAGTTGTCGGTTCGATGGGTTCTGCTGCGCGCATCCGAAAAGTGCGCCTGCAACTGGAACGTGTCGCCGAGGAGACCCTGGTCAAAGCCGACCGGGCGCAACTCGAGCGGGTGGTGAGCAATCTCTTGGACAACGCGATCAAGTACTCGCCCGTTCGTGGCGAGATTCGCCTCCGCGTTTCCAATCCGCGTGTTGGCTGGGTCGTCGTGGAAGTGATCGACCAAGGTCCAGGGATCCCTCAGGAAGAGCGTGCCTCGCTGTTTCGCCCGTACACACGGATGCACGCTGGCCCGCCGCTCTCCGGTAGTGGGCTCGGGTTGTACATCGTGCGCAAAATTGTCGAGGGCCACCGTGGAACGGTGACCTCAGAGTCCGGCCCCAGCGGTGGGACCTGCGCCCGCGTCATGCTGCCACTCGCTAAAGTGGCAAACCCGACCGACCACCGTCCAGCGAAACCTGTGGCCAGCGCAGGTTGATGCATGTAGCCGCTACCGGCCACGCTGGTGCAGCAAGCTGGTCACTGCGGCTAGGAAGCGTTCCACGTCGTCCGCGTTGTTGTAAAAATGCGGCGCCACCCGGATCCCCCCCTCGCGCACGCGAACGATAAAACCCATTTCGTTGAGCTGCCTCACGAAAACCTCAGGATCGGCATGCACGCGAAAGACCACGATGCCTGAGCGCGCGTCGTCCTCCCATGGGCTCACAATTTCCGCACCCAGAGATCGAAGACCTGTTGCGAAGCGTTCGGTGACCGCTGAAATACGGCCCCAAACTTCATCCATGCCCACTTCGAGCAAGAGCTCGACCGCTGCGCCCAAAGCATGGATGCCGAGGTGGGGCAAAGTACCAGATTCGAACTTGAGGGCATCGCGTCGGGGTTCGAAGTGATAAGGCAGATACGTGTCCGCATCGTCGACACTTTTCCAGCCTTGCAACACCGAGCTTAGCTGCTCGACGACCCGATCCGACACGTAGAGAAAACCGCAGCCTTCGGGAGCCAGGAGCCACTTGTGGCCACCCACCGCCAGGCAGTCGATTCCCGCTCGCTCCACGTTCAAGGGAATTGCCCCCACGCCCTGAATTCCGTCCACACAAAAAAGCCACCCCCGCGCGTGACACAACTCGGCCAAGCTCGCCAAGTCGTTGCGTGCGCCAGTAAGCCAGTCGACAAAGCTCACAGCCACAACACGCGTGCGGGCATCCGCAGCAGCAACGACGTCATCGGGTCGCACGCGCCCGTTGCGGCGCGGAATCAAGCGGGTGGCCACTCCGCGGGCCTGCAACGCAAACCACGGGTACACGTTCGATGGATATTCTCTGTCCACAGCAATGACGTTGTCCCCCTCTCGCCAAGGCAACCCCGCGGCAACGAGGGACAAGCCTTCCGAGGTGTTTTTCACGAACGCAATTTCGTGCGCACGCGCGCCGATCAAATCCGCGCAGCGGGCACGCACCTGCTCGCTGCGTTCTTCCCACCACTGGTTGCGTCGTGGATCGATCCGCAAGGCGCTTTCCAAGAACGCAGATACAGCCGCCTGCACACGAAGCGAGATTGGCGACACCCCAGCGTGATTGAGGTGCACCAACTGCTCGGTTACGGGAAACAAGGTCCGCCAGCGATTTTCCGTCATGGATGCAGTACCTACCTTCTCGAGCAACCAAGACCAAGTCGATGGAGAATCAGATGGACCCTCAAAAACCTTTCCAATCGATTCCAGTCACTGCGGAACATGAAGGCGAGCGTCTCGACGCCTTCGTCGCCGAGGTGCTTCCGGCTTTGTCTCGGCGGGCCGTTCGAGAGGCAATCCGGTGCGGGCAGGTTATGGTCAACGGCCGCCGCCTCGGCAAAGGCTACCGGGTCCGCGCCGGCGACGTCGTGGAAGTTGCCATGGAGCTTTCGGCGGCGGAGAAACTCCAACCGAACCCGGAATTACCTGTCAGCATTCTCTACACCGACGAGCATCTCGTTGTGGTGAACAAGCCAGCAGGCTTACCGAGCCACGCGTTGCGGCCATACGAGCGCAACACCGTCGCCAACTTTCTCCTCGCACATTTTCCGGAAATGGCTGCGCTGTCGCACGCCGGACTCGAAGCAGGACTGGTACACCGGCTGGATACGGATACGTCTGGAGCGTTGCTCGCTGCTCGTACGGCAGAGGCCCGGGCGGCGATGCGTGCGCAGTTTGCCGCACACGCCGTACGGAAGGAGTACATCGCTCTGGTCGCAGGAAGTGTTTGCGAACCTGGCACCGTTCAGTTTCCTTTGACACACGACCCGCACACTCCCGGGAAAGTCAGGATCGCGCAAGGCGAAGAGGGCCGTGAAGCAACAACCTACTTCTGGCCATTAGAACGCTACCAGGAGTACACGCTCCTCCGCGTGGAAATCCGCACTGGAGTACTGCACCAAATTCGCGCCCACTTGGCGGCGATCGGCCACCCGATCATAGGCGATCGTCTTTACGGTTCGGCGCATGCAGATCTGGCGCGCCAATTTCTGCACGCCACGCGGCTGGTGTTCCAGCACCCAATGACAGGCCGCCAGTTCCAGGTGAGTGCACCTTTGCCCGAGGACCTCGAAGACGTTCTCCGCCGGTTGCGTCGACACGAACGGGAACTCTATCGTGCGAGCCGGCCACGCCGTCGCCAGCTCGCGCGCCGCCGTTAGAGAGGGAAACCTTCAGGCCGCGACTTGTTTGCCTTTGCTCTTCGCCTTGGCGCAGGCGGCGCACATGTTGCGCTGGTTGTTCGGATCTTCGACCAAACCTTCGTCCAGGTTATGGCAGATCTTTTTGCACTCGAAGCAGATGAAGTAGATGCCGTCGATGGTCTTGTTGATTCGCTCTCGGTTCAAAATGCGCCCTTTAAGCTTTTCGATGCGAATACCAAGAAGCTCCTCGTACTGGCGTTTAATTTTCCGGCGCCCCGCTTCGTCTTTTGGTAGGCCCTCTTCTTCGCTCTCGCCCGCCAGCTCCGGATCGAGCAGCCGCAAATTCTTCTTTGCACGGCTCTTCGCGGTTTTGGTTTTTTTCGACGTCCGTGCCATGCGCACCTCCTGTTGCGTTACGCGATTTGCTTAACGCGTTCTTCGCGTATACCCGCAGTTTTTGTCGCACACCCAGAAAAACCCGTGCGGCCCAAAGCCGGTGAATTTCACCACGCGCACATCGGCGCCGCAGTTCGGGCAGGAGCGTTTTTCTTGCACGCCCCCTTTTTCTGCTGTCTTTGCCTTCTTCTCTGCCATGGGGGGAACCTCCAAAGAGCCTGCCAGTTAGTTCGGCAAACCTCGTCCGTAACTCAGCCGGGCGTCAGCGATTCGCCAATTCGAGCGTGGGACACAGAACGCCGACACGGCGCTACGCGTTAGCCAAGCGCCCCAATCGAGTCAACAAGGGTTCGACTCACGGGACGTACGCGGAAACACAACGCTGCTATGGCGACGGCCGGCATTGCAAAACGAGCGTGTCCGGATCCACCGCACCGTTGCCTGCAGCAAGTAAGATCCGCACCCGCCGCGTTCCCGGCAGGGATCCGCGCGTTGTTCGACGCACCGGTACGGTGAGCAACACTTCGCCACTGCACCAATCGTTTGCCCACAGGGGTGTACCCACCTGAGAAAGCACGCCCCGCTCGTACACCGTGAGCCCAAAACCTCCACTGCCAAACACAGCCCGCAAAGCGGCCAAGTTCGCCTGGTCCGCGGGATCCGCACTCCGGTTGTCCGGCCTGCGCAGATCCACCAGCGTTGCCCCCGCAGCGAAGCATGTGGGCAAGCGTGGATCGCGATTGTTCAGGCAAAAGTGCACGGGGATGGAACATGTGCCGTTTGTGGCATCCCCATCGCGGTCGCACGTCGGCTCCCCATCCACGCAAACAATTCGGTTCAATGGCACACCGGCACGATTCCGTGGCGCCGGTTCCGGCACTGCGAACTCGAGATGACAGTCTTTGGCACCCGCCCCACGACCGGGCGCACAGGGATTCCCAGGGGCCACGCCGATGCACAGTGCCGGAGGCGGAGTCGTTGTGGGCGTCGGGGTCGCTGAAGGTGGCGGCGTCGCGGTCGCGGTGACGGTGTTGGTTACCGTGCGAGTGGCTGTCGGAGTGCGCGAGACGGTCGGGCTGGCGCTTGGAGTCGGAGTTGGAGATGCCGTCGGAGAAGCACTGATGCTCGGCGTCGCCGTGGGCACGGCGGTGAAGGTAAACGTAGCCACTGCTGTGGCCGAGGGCGTCTGCGTAGGGGAGCGGGTAGCGGTCATCGAAGGCGTTGCTGTCATTGTCGCTGTACGTGTTGGAGAAAACGAACCCGTTGGGATCGGAGTGCTGGTCGGACTCAGAGTTGCCGAGGGGCTCCACGTCGCGGTTGCCGTCGGCACGAGTGTCGCCGTCGCCGTTGCCGTGAACGTAAAAGTGGGAGAAGGAGTGAGCGTCGCGGTAGAGCTTGGCGTCGCGGTGGAGCTTGGCAGCGCGGTGGGGGTGTGGCTCGGGGGAGGCGTGGTGGTAGCCGTCGGGGTCCCGGTAGGCGTCGCGGTCGGATTCGCCTTCACGATCACGAACGTGTCGAACACCACGTTGTTTCGGTCGACGGCTTGAACCGTGAGCGTGGTATCATTTGTGATGCGTACTGCAGCATGGTGGTAGCGCGCAAAACTGCAGTAGTTGGAGGGCCCACCCGGGCAATCTTGCGCAAGCCACGGGCAATACGTTTTGCTTCCAAACAATGGCTGACGGTAGGGCCCGTTGGCGTCCACGTTGGCAGCCGAGTCCAGCGCTGCACCACCTCCGCCGGTCATGATGTACACGGTTCCTTTGCCATCTTGCCCCGCCGAGCCATCGGGAAAGTATTCGTCCCAGTACTTGCTCCGCTCGTAAATGTGGTCGTGACCGGTAAACACAATGTCCACGCCGTACGTTTCGAACAACGGTCCCCACTGACTGCGCACGGTCAAGTCGCTGCCAATGGAGGCTAAGCCGTTCGCGCACGAGTACGGCGTTTGATGCAAGAACACGATCTTCCATTTGCGGGTCGTGGTAGCAAGTTGGTTTTCAATCCACGCTCGCTGCGTGGAGTTGAGCGCAGGAGAATTGGCGTCGAGACCGAGAAACAATACGTTGCCGCTCTCCAATGCCCAGTAGCGCTCTTCTTGACCAGCGGGAGCGTTGGGAGGCATTTGCAACATCCGGATTTCTGCAGACGAGGCCCAGTTGCTCGCCCCTACGCTATTCAGGTCATGGTTGCCGAGTACCGGGAAAAACATCGCTCGCCGGAACAACACCGAGTAAGCCGGGAGCGCATTGCTATCCCAGTCCGATTGCGTGCCGTTTTGGTAAGCGTTGTCCCCCACTGTAAACACCAGCGGCGGATCGGCCGCGTTTTGGTTGTTTGCAACGTCGTAGTAAGCCGTCGCTCCGGAGCCCCAGTCGCCGATCACCGTAAAGAAAATCTCACCGGGATCTCCGGGCGCTCGTAAAGTGGTGAAGTACGTGTCGAGCGACACCGGCTGCAATACCACGCCGTTGCTTGAGAGTTGGTAATAGTAACGGGTTCCCGGTGTGAGCCCCGTGAGACGCACGCTATGACACGTTCCCGCGTTCCCAACCTCGCAGCTTCCCGCAGCAGGAACGAACACCGATTGCCCCAAGGCCGTCGTCGTTCCGTACTCCACCGTGCTGTCCCCGGGGGAATCGGTCCACCACAAAATTGTCATGGTCGTGGGATCGTTGTCGGGGTTTTGCAACAACGGCCCCCGCGTAACCACCAGTGCCTGCAATGACGCAGCCCACACCAAAGCAGCGAACACCGCTACCGAGCAGCGCCACCCCCAGTGCCAACCTCTCCCACTGCGCATTGCACCTGCCTACGCGAGCGGCCCCGCTTATGTCAAGACTAACCGTGACCCATCGAGTACTCACGATCGCGAGAAGTCGCTGACGGTTTCGGCCACCGAGGCTCGCCTCGAGCAGTCATGCGGGGCTCTATGCTGCGCATCACTGGGACCGCACCGATCCAGGGTCGTGGCTTACGCGCTTTGGCGTACAGGCCACCTCGCTCGCGACCGCTCCTCGTTGCCGATGCTCGTGCGCGGTGTGAGCTCCCCTTGCCAGCCAACACGCGCTTTTCTAGTCAAGTGCGGCGTTCTTGAGCCCAAGCCATGGGCAGGTAGCTCAGTCGGTAGAGCAGAGGACTGAAAATCCTCGTGTCGAGTGTTCGATTCACTCCCTGCCCATCGTTGGCCCGCCAGGGTGCTTGGCGGTCAGGTCGGCAACGCTTACGCTTTGCTGGCGTGCTGCAGCTTCATAGCAAGCTTCCACGATGGCGACTGCGCGCAATCCCTCCTCCAGTGGAATAGGAACCGGCTCGCCAGCTTGGATTGCGCGTACGAACTCGCGGACAACCTCGCGCACGGTCGGCACGGGCGGAGGAACGGATAACTGCTGCACCTGCGAACCCGTCACGATCGCGGCCCAGTTCAGAACGTGGTCCCCGATCAGTTGCCCACGTTCACCTGCAATTTCCACCCCGCCGCTCCGGCTCCCGGTGGCCCGCGACCCCGCAACCGTCGCTAACGTGGTATGGTCGCTCAACCGCAGCACGGCCGCAAAGTTGTCCTCCGTGCGCTTCACCCGCACCTGACTCACCTCGCAACTCACCCGCTCGACCTCGAGTCCAGACAGGAACCGTACCAAGTCGAAGCAGTGGACCCCAGTGTGCAACACCATCCCGCCGCCAGCGATGGCTGGATCGTCGATCCACCCCGGGCGTGAGGGCTCGAACCGTTGTCCCAACCGCAAAGCGTGAATGGCGCCAATTTGTGGCAAGGCTTCCATGAACTGCCGTACGACGCCGTTGTACCGCAGCGTTTGCGCTACCATGACGGGCAAGTTGTTCTGTTTCACTAGGGAAAGCATTTCGCGCCCGTGGGCCAAGTTCGGAGCAGCAGGCTTCTCGAGCAGCAACGGCTTCCGCTCCGTTACCGCCGCACGCACGATTTCCCGATGCAACGTTGGGGGAACGACGGCAATGACCGCGTCGACATCGGGGGCAGCAACCAGTTCTCGCCAGTCGTGGTAGGCCCGGCAGCCATATTCCCGCGCTTGTTCTGCGGCTGCCACAGCATCGCGGCGAGCAATCGCAACCAGCTCCGCACCGAGCGGATCGTGCTTCAGATGATTTGCGTAACGTGCTCCGTGGCGGCCCACTCCGATGAGTCCGATGCGCAACTTCGACACCGGCCGAGCTTACCTGCGCACGGCACCACCGACAACTCCCAAGGGACCTCGCCAATGGAAGGTTTCCCATTGTGTGGGGCAAGCTTCGCGAAGCCGTCGCATTCGGCGTCATTCCCCGCTGCGGGCAACTTGGCTAGCAACGCCACAATGCGGTCCCGAAGCAAACGCAACACACCATCGTCCCGCGACCAAAACACGACAACGCGTTCGCGGGTTCGGGAACAACGACAATCCAAGAAAACCCGCTCCCAGCGCAGTCGAACCGGCGCCACGCTTCCCTGTAACGAGACCTTCCCCATCGACACCGTCATGGAGCGACTGCGGGCAGCAGCGCCAACCTGGAATGCACCGGTGGTCACCCTCATGGCCAAACAAAATCGGAGCCCGTTTCATGTGCTGCTCGGATGTTTGCTCAGCTTGCGTACGAAGGACGAAACCACTGCACAAGCAGTGGAGCGCTTGTTCGCTCTTGGTGAGACTCCCGAAACCCTCGCGCGGGTTCCACTGAAAACTCTGGAAAAAGCGATCTACCCAGTGGGCTTTTACCGCACGAAAGCCCGGCGCATTCGCGAGATTTGTCGTTTGCTTTTGGAGCGGCACGGGGGCCAGGTGCCCAGCCAATTAGAGGCGTTGCTCGAGCTTCCCGGCGTCGGGCGCAAGACGGCAAATTTGGTCGTGGCCAAGGGATTTGGCCTGCCCGCCATTTGCGTCGACACTCACGTCCACCGCATCACGAACCGATGGGGCTATCTGTGCACTCGTACACCCGTCGAAACAGAGTTCGCACTGCGCAAATGTTTGCCCGAGGAATATTGGATCGAAATCAACGATCTCCTAGTCGCGTTCGGCCAAACCATCTGCAAACCGATATCGCCACGTTGTAGCGCGTGCCCGGTGCACGAGTTTTGTGCTCGGCGAGGAGTACACCGAAGTCGGTAGTCACGTCGCCGCCGCCTCGCCCGCCTGGATCGGAGCGAGCTTTTCAACTCAGTGTGCTCGTTCGCCAAAAGCTCCGCATCCTCCGTGTACCCACTCGCGCCCTGTGTTCCATGGTTGTGGAAACGAGACGCTTGCGCACGTGCACGGGTTGTGGCATCCGGTCCCGCATATGTTTCCGTTCGTTTTCGGCATTCGCTGTTGCTGCTGTAGAAGCGCTCAGGAGCCATCCTGGGTAGGCGGCGAGTGTCGGCCTGACACAACGAACGGATAACCTTTCGTAACACCCCGAGCGCATCGCCGAAGGCCCAGGAGAATCGAGGCTCCTGGGCCTTCGCGCATATGTGCCCCTCCAAGGGCTCCTTCGGCGGAACTCGCGCGTGTGCTCGTTGGGGGTTCCGTCCGGTTTCCACGCTTCCCACGTGTTTGGTCGAGGAGAAGACGAAATGAAGTACGAATCCGAAAAACAATACAGCAGCAAGAAATTCTGGATATGCGAGCAAGCGATCGGAAGTTCCAGCAAGGGACCCGTAAGCAACTTTGTCGTCACTTGGATGACTTCGCTCACCGGGCTCGTGCTCTGCTTATGGGTCGCTGCGAAAACCTTTGCCAGCGAGCCCATAAGCTTGCTCAATGCTTCTTACGATCCTACCCGCGAGCTGTACGCCGAAGTGAATCGAGCCTTTGCCGTGCACTACAAGGAGCAAGCCGGGGAGACGGTCGTGGTCAGACAGTCTCACGGCGGTTCTTCGAGCCAGGCACGCGCGGTGATCGACGGGCTCGAAGCTGATGTCGTCACGCTCGCACTGTGGTCGGATGTCGATGCCATTCGCAAGGCAGGCAAGATTTCCCCCAGATGGGAAGAGCGTTTGCCAAATCGATCCGTTCCCTACACGTCGACCATCGTCTTCGTCGTGCGCAACGGCAACCCGAAAGGCATTCGTGACTGGCCTGATTTGATTCGGCCCGACGTACAGGTCGTAACCCCGAACCCGAAGACGTCCGGAAATGGCCGCCTGAGCTTCCTTGCAGCGTGGGGAGCTGTGGTCACCCGCGGAGGCTCGGAAAGCGATGCGCGTACTTTTGTCACGAAACTCTACCGGAACGTGCCCGTGCTCGACACAGGCGCACGCGCTTCGACCGTAACGTTCGTGCAGCGAACATTGGGCGACGTCCACCTAACCTGGGAAAATGAAGCGCATTTGGAGGTTGAGGAAGCAGGCGGTCAGGTCGAAATCGTGTATCCGCCGGTGAGCATCCTAGCGGAACCTCCAGTCACATGGGTCGATACCGTTGTCGAACGCAAGGGAACCCGGAGAGCGGCTGTCGCCTACCTCCAATTCCTGTTCAGCCCGATGGGCCAGGAACTGGCTGCTCGGCACTATTATCGCCCAATTGACCGCAACGTGTTCGAACGCCACGCCGCCCGCTTTCCCTCCATCCAGCTGTTTCGCGTCAGCGACATTGTTTCGGACTGGAACGCCGCACAGGAAACGTTTTTCGCGGAGGGAGGTGTGTTCGATCAAATTTACGCCGCAGGGCGTAGCGGAGCGCAGCCATGAACACGTTCCATCGCAGCGTGCTGCCCGGGTTCCGGAGCACGCTTCTTTACTCTTGGCTCTGGTTGACCGTGCTCGTACTGCTGCCATTCCTGGCGGTCACACTCAAGGCAACGTCCCTCGGATGGGAGCGCTTCTGGGCTGCGGTCCTGACACCTCGGGCCCTCGCCGCTTACAAGTTGACTTTTGGCGCCGCCGCTGTGGCCGCGGCCGTTGCTAGTCTCGCCGGGGGCTTCGTGGCTTGGGTGTTGGTACGGTACCGCTTTCCGCTGCAGCGCCTCTTCGACGCAATTGTGGACCTACCGCTGGCGCTGCCTACGGCCGTGGCTGGATTGGTCTATGCGAGCTTATACGCACCCCACGGCTGGCTTGGCCGTTTCCTGGAACCCTGGGGCATCACCGGAGCGTACTCGCGCCTCGGGATTGTACTTGTTCTCGTCTTTCTCGGCCTACCGTTGGTGGTGCGGACGATTCAACCGGTCGTCGGCCAGCTCGAGCGACAACTTGACGAGGCAGCGGCATGCCTTGGGGCAAGCCACCAGCAAGTATTCTGGCGCGTTCACCTTCCACAGCTCGTGCCTGCCCTGATGACCGGATTCACACTCGCGTTCTCGCGCGGAATCGGGGAATACGGTTCCATCATTTTTGTATCCGGCAACAAACCGTTTGAGACTGAAATTGCGCCAGTGCTCATCGTGGCGCGCTTGGAAGAATTTGCCTACGGCGAAGCAGCAGCGATTGCCACCGTGCTTCTCGCAGCATCGCTCCTGCTGCTCCTGGCCATTCACACCTTGCAACAGAGGAGCAGCCATGCAGCCTGAAACGTTCGGAGCGTTCCACCAGGGGCAGAAGCCGATCACAGCCTCGAGGCAACCAGGGGGGAGCATGCTCGCTCCACTCGCCGCGGTCGCGGTGCTCGGGGTACTGGTCGTCGTACCCGTGATCAATGTGTTTTGGGAGGCTTCTGCAGCCGGGCTGACCGGGTATTGGACCAACGTCGTGACAGACCCGGACACCCGCGCGGCAATTTACCTGACTCTACGAGTCGCCAGCTTCGCCGTGCTACTCAACCTCGCCTTCGGTCTTTCCGCAGCTTGGTTACTCGCTCGGTTCCGCTTTCCGGGGAAGAACCTGCTGTCCGCCCTGATCGATTTACCCCTCACCGTTTCGCCCGTGGTGGCCGGGTTCAGTTTGGTGCTCGTGTTCGGCGCGCATGGGTTTTTAGGACCATGGTTGCAGGAGCTCGGCGTTAAAGTCATTTTCGCCGAACCGGGATTGGTTCTGGCTACAGCGTTCGTGACCTTTCCTCTCGTCGCACGGCAGCTCATTCCGCTGCTCGAGGCCATCGGGCCAGACGAGGAACTTGCCGCGCGTAGTCTTGGAGCTCGCGGGTGGGATTTGTGGTGGCAGGTGACCCTACCCAACCTCCGTTGGGGACTGCTGTACGCCATCCTCTTGTGCAACGCTCGGGCCATTGGGGAGTTCGGGGCGGTTGCCGTCGTTTCCGGGCGCATTACCGGGGTTACGGATACGCTGCCCTTACGGGTGGAAAAACTCTTTCAAGAGTACAACCTTCCTGGCGCTTTTGCCGTCGCAAGTCTGCTCACCTTTCTGGGGGTACTCACACTCGGCGCCAAAACTGCCTTAGAGCGGAAGACCCGCAGGGAAATCGAAGCCCGCCTGCAAGAGATCGACCGCATGACCGAGCACGCGCGAGACCCCTTACAAACGCACCCGGTGCCCGCCGGAGGACCGAAGCCGTGCATCGGGCTCCGACACAAGGCTGGGGAGAACAACCACACCCCAGGAATTCGGATCGACAAGGTGACGAAACGGTTCGGCCAGTTCGTGGCCCTCGATCGTGTGAGTTTAGACGTGCCAGACGGGAGCTTAACTGCGCTCCTGGGACCTTCAGGCTCCGGCAAAACCACACTCTTACGGATTCTCGCTGGGCTCGAAGTTCCCGACGATGGCGCCGTATTCTATGGCGGCGACGACATCACGGGACAGCTCCCCCATCATCGGAACTTCGGCTTTGTTTTCCAGCATTATGCCCTCTTCCGCCACATGACGGTCTACGAAAATGTTGCGTTTGGCCTGCGGGTGCGTCGTTGGCCGAGGGAACGAGTGGACGAACGCGTGCGTGAACTGCTGCGTCTCGTCCGACTCGAAGGTCTTGAGTTCAAGTACCCAAGCGAGCTGTCGGGGGGCCAGCGCCAGCGCGTCGCGTTGGCTAGAGCTCTGGCACCGGAACCCCGAGTGCTGCTACTCGATGAGCCCTTCGGTGCTCTGGATGCAAAGGTGCGCCGCGAGTTGCGCGAGTGGCTCAGGCGGCTCCACGATCAGGTTGGGATCACGAGCGTATTCGTGACGCACGACCAAGACGAGGCCTTCGAGGTCGCCGACCAAGTGGTGATCCTCAACCGAGGCAACATCGAACAAGTGGGCACGCCAGTGCACGTATTCAACCAGCCCGCAAACGCCTTCGTCACCGAGTTTCTCGGCCATGTCAACGTGTTTCGCGGACACGTGTGCCGGGGCCTAGCGCAAGTGGGACCTTTTGCAGTGCACTACGACGAATATCCGCACGAAGTGCCTACTGAGGCTACCGCTTACGTTCGACCACACGAGCTGGAGGTCGACCGACTGCCGCGTGGCACCCAGAGCTTGAAGGCGCAGGTGTTGCGAATCCATCCCCTGGGATCGGCGGTCAAACTCGATGTATTTGCATTGGACTTCGGCGTGGCGTTGCGGGTGGATCTACCATGGGACCGCCTGAACCAACTGGGACTCCGAGCCGGAGACACTGTGTTCGTGTTTCCCAAACGCATGCGGATTTTCGTCCAGAACTATCAAATCTGAGGTAGCAAAAGGCAGGCGACCACTTCGTAAGCGATCGACTGCCGCCATGATGTTGCAAATCCGGTCAGCGCAGCACTTGCTTTCGAGCCGTCGCTCGTGCGTGCGGTAGTTCCGTGCGTCGTCGATGCCCCCAAATCATCCGTGGCGTCGGTGGTCCCGCTCTGGCCATCCTTACGACTAGCTCGCCTGCGCTCGTCGTTTTCAGTCGCTCCGCGATCCTTCCAGCAGGCACGTGGAAACCAAGTGTTTGCAACTTTCAGTGGCCGACAAAGGCTGTTTCCGTCGCAAGTCGAGCTGGCAGGATTCGGCCGGAGCCTTCTCGTTCCGGGCCATCACGCGTCTTTGTGCTGTCTCAGAACAGCCAACGAGCCCAGGGATCCGAGCACCCCGATCATCACAATCACGAGTGGCAACCCTCCCACCGGAGTCGCCACCACGGCCGTCCGTTGGCACAACGTGAGCTGGAGCGTTGACTCCTTCTGAATGTTGTATTCCGACAGCGTGCGATCGTCCTCGAGCAGTGAGCCAGCGAACGTCAGGCACTGCTGGTTAGGCGGAATTCCCGTCGCGTCTTGGATGAGCTGCTTCACAGTTGCGATCGTGTCGCCCGGCTCCACTTCGAGGGTAAGGGTTTGGTTGGCAAAGGTCCGCACAAAAATCTGGATGGCAAGGGCAGGAATGGGCACGACCAGCAAGGCCAAGCTGACGACGGAACGAACCACCCTAGCGGCCCCTGCGAGAGAAAGTCTTCGCCTGCAAGCTCCCGTTCGCACGGCCATGATGCTGCCTCATCTGCAACAACCTCGCTGCGAATGCAACGGCAACTCGCGGCGATTAGCCGGCGCTCATTGTGCGGCGCCGTTTCCAATCGTCATGACAACCACTACTTGGTTAAGGGCTGTGGAGTTTGGCAATCGCTCACGCCTCATTCACGGCGTGCGATTGCTTCGATCTTTTTTGCTCAACTTCGATGAGGCGCGTTTGGCCCGACCGCTGCCTTCCAATACTCGTCGACGTCGGCTTGAAGCCGTTGAATCAGCTCTTCTTGGCGCGTTGGTTCGAACAAATGTCGGTAGCGTGCCTGGGTCCGCAAGTACTCTTCCACTGGTTTGAAGCGATGGGGAACGACCGTGTAGGTCACAGGACCACACCCGATTGCTTCCTTGAGAGGCCAAACTCCGGTGTCCACGGCGAGTTTGGCAACTTCCACCGAGTCCTTTGCGTCCGTACCCCATCCCGGCGGGCATGGCGACAATGCCAGGAACAATTTGGGTCCCCGCAAGCGCTGAGCACGTGCCACCTTGTCCAGCAAATCCAATGGGTACGCGGGCGACACAGTGGCCACATAGGCCGGCCGTTGCACCCGCCACAGTTCGAACAAATCTTGCTTCCGCCCGGGCACGCCGCGCGGCGTGGTGGTCGTTCGCGACAAATGCGGGGAAGCGGGGGACATCTGGAAGCCCGTGTTCCCAAAGGCTTCGTTGTCATAGCAAAAGTAGTAGAAGTCCAGCCCCCGGTGGATCGCTGCGAGGGTTGCCTGCAATCCAATGCCATGCGCTGCACCGTCGCCGGTAACGACGACCACTTGCAAATCTTCGCTGCGCGCCAGTTTGCCCTTTGCGATCAGCACGTCTAGCGCGTCTCGGATTCCCTGTGCACCTGCCGGGGCGGAGCCCATTGCCGTGTACAACCACGACGAGCGGAACGGAGAAAATGGGAAGACGGCTAACAATGTGAGGCATCCGGCTGCGTTCACAAAGACCACGCGCGGGCCGAGCGCCTTGTGAAACAATCGCAAAGCGAGCAGCCCGCCGCAGCCGCCGCATAGGCCCGTGCCGCCGGCCAAGTACTCCTCTTGTGGCACGTCCTTGATGCTCTTGAAGATTTCCCGCCGCGTACTCATTTCGGCTCCTCCACGGGGTGCCCGGCCACGCGCAGCATCGCGAGCATTTGCTGGTATTCAGATTCGCTGTACAACAGGAACGGCTCCGCTGATCCTCCTGTGTGCTCCGTTTCTCGCAACGCGGCTAAGATTTCGTCGAACTCTTCGTCGCGGAATCGCCGGCCCCCAAGGCCGCCGACAAACGACCGCAGCGGCGGACTTGCAGTACCCTGCAACGCACTCGCCACTTCGGCAAAGAGGATTCCCCCTTTGCCGACAGACAAGTTCTGGTCGATGACCCCCACTGCACGCCTCCCAGCAAGCGCACGGGCAATCTCCGCATGAGGAAAGGGACGAATCATGCGCAATCGTAGAAGTCCCACTTTCTCTCCCCGATCCCGCATTCGCTTGACCGCCGCCTTCCCGATGGTGGCGAACGAGTTGGTCATGACGATCACCCATTCAGCGTCGTCGAGGCAGTAGCCCTCAAGGGGACCGTAAAAGCGACCAAAACAGTCGCGAAACTCGGCAGCGACCTGATCGTACACGCGCAATGCCTCTTCTGCGGCGCGCTGCATTTGATAGCGGAAAAACGCGTACGCGCTGCCACCGAGCACCGCGACCCCTTGAGCCATGGCGTGCGAAGCCGAGAAGTGCGCGTGTGCTGGCTCGTACTGAGGAAGGAAATCGCGCACTGCTTCCGGTGCAGGAACCACGACGGGCTCGCGAGTGAACGACAGGTAGAAGCCATCCAGATTCACCAGTACCGGCAGAAGCACATCCCGATGTTCGGCAAGGCGGTAGGCAAGGAGGACCGAGTCGAGGACTTCCTGGCAAGTCTCGCAATGAAATTGGAGGAACCCGGAATCCCGAGCGGCAAGGACGTCGTTGTGATCGGGCTCGAGAGTGATGGGCGCAGCAAGGGCGCGCGAAACGTTCACTACCACGAGGGGAACGCGCCAGCCAGCCACCGCGTAGAGCATCTCGAACGCGTACAACAAGCCTTGGCTCGATGTCGCTGTGAATACGCGTGCCCCAGTTGCGGCTGCAGCGCCAGCCGCAGTGAGCATGGAGTGTTCCGAATCCATGGTTACGAACCGCGCAGCTAGGTGCCCGTCGGCTGTCCACCGCGCCAGCGTTTCCATGATCTCGGTCTGTGGCGTGATGGGGTAGGCCGGGATGTAGTCCACATCCGCAAGGCGCGCGCCCCAAGCGGCAGCCGCATTTCCAGTGAGAAGTTCCCGAGTCATACAGCTCCCTCGCGGACCGAAGCAATGGCGTGCGGCGGGCACTCCTCGACACACACGAGGCAGCCCTTGCAGTGGTCGTAGTCGATCCACGGATCGTGTTCTGCATCGAGGTGTACCGCTCCCTCGGGACAAAGCGCGAAACAAAGAAAGCAGCGGCTACACCGGCTCAAATCGATTACTGGCCGATACACGCGCCAGCCCGCGGTGGTACGCAGAGCGGAGTTGGCTTCCGCAACGATCGTTGGTGCAGCAGCCCATGCGGGTAGTCGCGGTACGACGAACGGAGCATGCGGCTCCGTAACCGCTCCCGGGGTGCGGAAGCCGATCCCCAATGAGGGCGTCGAACGAAAGGCCTTTTCGGTGGCCTCGAGATTCCGTGCAATTTCGGCCTCATCGAGCCCCGCATCGGCGAGCTCCCGCCGAACTGCTTCGACTAAAACCGGCCATGTGCACAAGCCGGTTGCTTTGATCGTGAAGCCGGCTGTCGGAGCACTGAGCCGATGTTGCCCAAGAGTCTCAAGAGCGAGCGAGGAGATGTCGCACGTGAGAAAAGCTCCCGGGACGTCGCGCCCTCGCTGCAAAGTATCCGCATCCCGAGAGCTGTTGACCAAGACGAGCGTAGTCGCGGTCACACCCTCGAGCACAGCGGCTTCTGGAACACCGAGCAACGAGTCGTCCATCACCACCACGACGTCTGGACTCGTCACGTACCCACGTTCTTGGATCGGGCCCTGGCTCGCACGCACAAATGCCACTACCGGCGCTCCCCGCCGTTCCGCCCCGTACAGCGGAGAATCCTGGACGTTGAAGCCAGCAAGAAACAGTGCCCGGCCTACAATCCGGCTTGCGAGCCGAACTCCCTCGCCTCCTCTACCATGAAATCTCAAACGCGCGAGCGTGTGCATGGCCGGGGCGCTCACGTTGCGAGGCGCATGCCACTGCACGGCCAAGCACACCGACGGCTTCGTTGCTCGCAACCCGCCAGTTTTGTCTGGAAGGCGTTCCTATGCCTAAGAATCGCGCCAAAATGCCGCGACCTCCCGGAGAAGTGATGCCCGCGATCGCGACGCGAGGGCTCGTTGCCTCCGAAGTTCTAGCCATCCTCTACTTGTCTACGGATTTCTTGACTCCCCAGAATACCGCGGTTACAAGCCGCGGGACTTTATCTTCTGTGGTGAGGAGCGTGCATGCGGAAGCGGTTTTCGCGGTATCCTGTTTGGTTCGGAGTTTGTCTGGCCATCTCTCTAGCGGCGTGCGCTTCGCGCAAGCAGCCGCAGCCACCACCAGAACCGGCGTCGGCACCGGTTGCTGATACACCGGTGCCCACCGTGCCGCCAACGACGCCGAGCCCGACTCCACCACCGACCCCCCTCCCAACTCGGCCTGTGGGCCGCGAGGACATCAAGCCGAAGAAGGGGCAAGCGATCGGGCCCGTGATCACGCATTTCGGAGCGGCTCGTGCAGACGGGTTGCCGGTGCCGCCAGTCAGCGTGGAGAAAGGAATTCCTACGTATCAAACCAACACGGGCGCCGGATTCATGTTGGTGGTCGAAGCCAAGCCTGGCCTTGGCGGCCATGAAGTAGGCCGGCGGATTTTTGCTCACGTCCCCAACGATCCCACTGTGCGGCCGGACTTGGAAATCATCAGCAACCGCCCCCTGGGCGACGGCAGCCCCAAGGTTTGCGACAGCCGTCGACCGGACATTGGCGGGATTCCAGCAGCCCCGAGCTTTGCCGAAACCCAAGCGATCACCGATGCAATCAATGATTTCGCTTGCCGGTTCGAGACCCACAACGACAACGAGTCAGCATGCACGGTCAACGCCAGTGGAGACTTCGCCTTCGTCAATCCAGAAACCACGCAGCAGTTCTGCATGGCGGTGGCGCGCGCGTGGGGCTTTCCGGTGGGCGACACGATCCTGACCGTCCGAGTGCGCGACGTGAAAGGGAATCCAGGTCCACCAAAGCAAATTCGAATTCGCCGCCCCGCGGAAACTCCCAAGCCTCGGGCGTTGCCTAGCCCGACTCCGGCGGGCCCGAAGCCAATTCCCACCCGGCCAGAGTAAGCGATTGGATGCGTGACAAAGGGAACGCCCTTCTGGCAATACTGGCGACTACACAGGGAGGTCCCATGAAGCTGGTCGTTTCGGTTGCGGTTGCAATGATCCTCTTGCTTGGGGGATGTAGCGGTGGCTGCCAAAAAGAACCTACGCCTGCTGGGCCCGGAGCCGCGCAGCAGCAACCACAGCAACAGCAAGCGATGCCGCAGGAAGGTGGCCCCGAAGTCGAAGACGACTGCGTGGTGTTGATCGACGCCGACCCGGACTTTGGCCCCCCGCCACTTTCGGTTTCGTTCACTTCGGAAGTGGAGTGCAGCCAGCCTAACGTGCAGTACAAGTGGGACTTCGGCGATGGAACAACTTCCACGGAGGCAAATCCTGTGCATACGTACACGAAGCCGGGCGAATACACCGCTACGCTGACGGTCACTGCCGGTCAGGTCACAGCCACCGACGAAATCGACATCACGGTAGAGGAAGAGGAGCCAGCGGAACCAAGTTCCGGCCAGTGACGTTCTTGTTGCCTGGAGGTCGGATCGCAATCACACCCGCCGCATCCAACGGCGTTCACGCTCCGCGTTGCCAGCGGAGCCGCCGCGATCGAGAAAACTTGCTTGGCTCGCTGGGCGCGCCTACTTGAAACCGGTGGTATGCGCGATCCATCACCAGGTCCTCGTGCCTCCCGTCACCTGCCCTCGATCGAGCGCCGGCGCCGCCGACGTTTTCGGGCCGCGGCCGGCGTCCTCGTTGCAATCGGCTTTGCCCTAGTGGTGGTTTACCGAAGTTTCCACGCCGCAGGCTACCGCTGCGAGGTCTGCATCACCTTCAACGGCCAGCAAGCGTGCCGCACCGTCGAAGGACCCACCGAGGCGGAGGCTCGCTCCGCGGTAGTGAATAACGCCTGCGCAGTGCTGGCCGCGGGGGTCACAGAAACCCTCGCGTGCGAAAGAACAGTACCCGATCGACTTCGGTGCGAGCCACTGCCTTGAAAGCGGGGCTCCGGCTCGACTTCCGAACATCCGCTCGGCCGGCCGAGGTTCGGGAGCCCAGACTCCGAATCTTCCGCGAGCAATGGTGCCGGTTGTTGGGCGAAAAAAAACCGGGCCCGGAGTTCTCCGGGCCCGGCATGCTGTCTTGAGTCTCAAACTTTTCGTTCGAACGACTTCAGGCAGGCCGCTTGAAGAGGCTCTGCATTTTCATGGCCAAGCCCATGTCGCCGGCGATTTTCAGTTTGCCGCTCATGAACGCCATCTGACCGTTGAGCTTGCCAGTAATCATGTCGACGTAGTCTTGGGCGGCCATGGTCATCGTCATGTTCGGCGACTGATGCGTGCCCTCAGAAACCGTGCAGGTTCCGTCCTTGATGGTCACGTAGTAGTTGCCACCGCCATCGCCTGTAAGGTTGAACTGGATGACGGCGTTCATCCCCTTGGCGGCGTCGGCGTTCAAATTCGCCGGCATGGCATTGAAAATTTCCTTCACCTGATCTGCAACTGACATGGTTTACCTCCTCCTTTCCGAGACCTGGGCACTTTGACTCGCCCGCGTTCGCTCCTTGCAAAAACCTTCTGGATTGCGACGTCGACTTCCGAAACAGCGCTGCTTCTACGCGAGAGAATTTCTTTTGTCAACACGGGGGCAGTCATAGGATGCCGACAACAGACAGCCTTTTCAGCGGATGGCAAGTCACTTCCGACCGGATGGTTGCACGCTAAGCATTTGCCGTTCCTCTTTGGCACCGCGCGCCCTGAATCCCGGCCAATCCGGTTGCCGTTCTCGCAAACAGGCGTGTTTTGCCACTTACGATGTCCCGAGGGCACACTGTGCCGGGCAGGCGCGCAGGCCACGCATTCGCCTCTGGGAGGGCTGCCCGACCAAAAGCCCGACGCGATGCAGCCATGGCTCTGCGAACGATACTTCCCGATCGGCGAGTTCCTCGACCTCGGAATGCGGATTTCAAACCTACCCGGGTTGCTCTTTCTGCCACTTTCGCACGTTCACGCTGTGGAGGTCGGCAGCTTCCAGGGCTCCGTCGACTGAAGCAATAACGACGGCAGATTCAGCGTGCCGCCAATGTTGGAATACGGGTAGTGGCGGGAGTTCACGTGCGCATGCAGGGGCACACCGGGGCCGTCGTGAATTTCATAGTCCAGAGGAACCGGGCCAAGGATCTGCAGAACTTCGTGGAGCATCCGCGCAAACGTGCGCCACGTGTCGGTCGGTATGGCAGTCAACGGCCGCCACTCCTCCAGACAAACGATTTCGTAGCTCCGAGGAAACGTTCCGAACGGGCAAAAATAGGCGATGCACGGGGCGCGTTCCGCAATGACAAAGCCAAAGGTGCGAGCGAAGTCGAGAATCTCGTGCCACACTTCCGGTTCGCGAGCGGTCACGCGGCACTCTCTCTCGATGGACGGGAAATTCCGGTCGCTCCCAATGACCTGGTGGTGCACATGGGGCTGGGACGCACCCGATTCGTGCCCTTGATTTTTCCGAATCAATACTTTTCGCACGCTCGGGTTTTCGTAGGCGCGGCGAGCCACGAACCGGTCCACTTCGAGCAAGGCTTCGAACTGCTCCACAGGCAGCATGGCCGAGTACAGCAAGTCGTCGTGCCCCCGCGCGCCGTCGGCAAAATGCCGGGGATCTTCCACCACGACATACGACTCGTTTTGCCCGCCCGTGCAGCATTCCGGGATCCGCGGCACCAAGTTTCGCACCGCACGGATGAGCCATGGCGAGTCGCTCGCGCGGCCGAAGACCTCCTCGGACGTCACGCGGCAAATCTCGTCAGGCGAGCGATGTTCGTTTCCCGGGCAAAACGGGCACTCGCGGAGCGAAGCTTCGAGTTCCGCACGCAAGGCTGCTTCGTAGCGCTCCCGATCGACATGGGCTTCGGCCAGCAATCGCTGCTGGGTTCGGTGCAAAAACCCGCTGCGCTTGCGGTGAACGTGGGTAAAGTAGGTGATGTCGCCGGTAAATGGATTGCGCACCCATACGAGGGCACCTTGGTCGCAGCGGAACTCGATCGCCATAGACGAAACGCTCTGTCTCCGGCGTTGGAGTTACCACGCGTCCACCCACGTGCAAAGGCGTGGCTGAGCCACGTAGGATCGGAGCTACTCCCAGCGCACGGACAGCTCGACTGGTGCGTCGCCGAACAAACACGGGTCGGTCAGCTCGGCTTCGAAGCTCGCTTTTTCGCGGGGTGCCAATCGGTCCGTGCTCGGCGTAATTTCGCGCTCGAGGCAAGGGTTTCCTTGCACGGCGTCGTTCGCTTTCACCACCACTGCGATGCGTTCCGCAGGGCTACCGCCGGTATTTCGTAGTTCGCCAGCCACACGCACCGAGTTCGGTCCCAAACGCGTCACTTCGCGCTTTTCGATGGTCACCGCTGCCGGCTCCCTCCGTTCCTCGGGCGTGCCCGCCGGGGCCGGGGTCTCAGCGACCTCAGGCGCTGCCGGGCGCGGAGGAACGAGTACGCGTTCTTCTGCTTTGCCGCGTGGCGGAGGCTGGTCGGACAAGTGCACCGTTCCCCGCTCGTCGGTCCACTTGTAATACGTCTGCGCGCTGGCCGCGGCACCAAAAAAAGCAGCCGTCACCACTGAGGCAACAACTTGGAGTCGCCAGTCACGCGCAACCACAAGCATGGGAGATTCTTCTAAAGGGGATTTTCTGGCGAAGTCAACCGAAAGATCCATTACGTACGCACGGCAAGACAATCGGGGTTCCGAAGAGCTGTGGAGTACAGCGGCTACAGCGTCGCGAGCGTAAGCCGCGTAGATTGAAATGGCCGACCGGCCAGGGTACGGTGTCGCTCATGACACCGTCCCTTACTCGGGTACGCCTATATTTGATCGGTCGCTTAGCCGCGATCCCTCCACGCCATCCAATCAAGCGGCTTGCGCGCTTTCTCCGGCTCGGACGCGTGGTACCCGGGCTATCGAACAAGTATTACTCCGAGCTGTCCTGGCAAAACCGATGGGCACCCCTGTTCCGAAACAACGTCGACAAGGTACTGCACTACTGGCGCGAGTACCGGTTCTTTGACGACATCACCAGACTTTTGTCGCTCACCGAAACCAGCCGTATTCTGGACGTTGGCTGCGGCATCAGCACAGTGCTCCACTTCCTTCCTGGAGAGCGCCACGGCATCGACCCGCTCGCGGAAGAGTACAAGCGGATATACCGCTATCCTGACGGTATTCACGTCACTCAGGGGTTCGGGGAGGCAATCCCTTTCCCTGACTCCTATTTTGATGCCGTCTTCTGTTCCAACGTGCTGGACCACACATCAGATCCACCGAAGGTCGTCGAGGAGATGTATCGGGTCATGCGACCTGGCGGGCATCTGGTCCTGACCGTCGAGATTTTCCCGTCCGCGCGCGAGCGGGACCTCTCCCACCCTCACGCATTCACGAAAGCTGAGGTGCGAGAGTTGCTAAACGGTCGGTTTGTTTCGCTCTTCGAGAAAGAGTCGCCGTGGATCATGCTCATGCACTATGTCGACGGGTCGATGAAGCGTGAGGGAGATCAGCTGATCGTCGTCGCACGCAAGTCGTAGACCCATGACTTTCGTAGTTGCGCTGAACTGCATACGGTACCGCCCCCTCTTTTCGGAGCTTACCGCTCACTTACCGGTAGAAATTCACTTCGAAGAATTTGAGATCCCGTGGGAAGAGGTCTCCGCGCGTCGAGCGCGGCGCCCGACTGGCCGCTCTTTGCCCGTTGCGCCAGGTTTGCGCGAAGCACTTGCAAGAGCTGAGGTAATCTTCGGTTTTACTCTACCCACAAACGCGGTCGACCTCGCTCCACGGCTTCGGTGGATCGAAACCCCAGCCACCGGTTATGATCAACTCAATTTTACGGGCGTGCTCGAATCGCCGAGCGTGTGCGTGACGACAGTCGGGGGGTTGTTCGCTCGAGACGTAGCTGAACATGCCTTCGCACTGCTCTTGGCGTTAACGCGGCGCTTACCGCTCTTCTTCGCCGCCCAAGGCGCGCACGAGTGGCGCCCGGTCCCGGTCATGGAACTGACCGGTCGGACCTTAGGAATTGTCGGGTTTGGTAACATCGGGCAAGCAGTGGCCGAACTCGGGCGGGCATTTGGCATGAAGGTCGTCGCTACTCGACCCACACGGCGTGCCGTTCCCTCAGGGCTAGTCGACGAACTCTATGACCGTGATCGACTTCGCGAACTTCTCCGCTGTGCCGATGTCGTCGTGGTGACAGTCAGCGGTAGCGAAACCAATCGAGGACTCATCGGCCCTGCCGAATTGCGCTCGATGAAACAAACGTCCTTTCTGATCAACGTCTCCAGGGGCATCGTCATCAACGAGGAGGCACTCGTGGAGGCACTGAACCGTGGGGCCATTGCAGGAGCCGGCCTGGATGTCTTCGAGGAAGAGCCCCTCCCAGCGAGTAGTCCACTCTGGAGGGCACCCAACGTCGTGATTACACCGCATGTCGCAATTGCCTTAGAATCGCGTATGCCACGGTGCATTCGTCATTTCGCGGACAACCTTGTTCGTTACTGCCGTGGGGAGCCAGTGATCGACGCCGTAAAGCGCAGTTCCTAGCTGGCATCCGAGGTCCAAAGAACGGGCACCAAGTCACTCAAGCGTTGGATGCGGAACGTGGGCAAGCCTTCGGATCCTGCATCTTCCCGGCTGTTCAGCCAGGCAACATCCATTCCTAAGGCACTCGGGCCAATCACGTCCTCTTGCCAGCTATCGCCCACAAACAACGCGTCGCTTGCATGAACTGCGACGCACTGCAGCGCATGTTCGAAAATTTTCGCATGCGGCTTCCGCATTCCGACCTCGACGGAAACGCAGATTGCATCGAGATACTCCCCAAGACCATCTCGATACAGAACAGCCCGCAAACTTTCCGCATCGTCGAAGTTGGACACGACCGCGGTACGGATCCCCTCCTCACGACACCGCCTCACAAGAAAGTGTGCGTCAGCAGTGACGCGACAGTTTGCGATCACGGCAGCGCGATGCACCGACACGGCTTTTGGAACCACGCTCGCAATTTGCGCGTCGCGCCAACCCAGCCGAAGTAAAGCAAGCTCGTAACGGCGAGCTAGGGGAATCTCTTTGCTGGACTCCCGCCGTTCAACAGCGGTTTCGCGGGTGACCGCTTCGAACAGGTCCAAAAACTCGTTCGAACCAAATACACCAGCGAAGCCAGCGAGCTGTTCAAACACAGCGCGCATGGCAAGCCGCCATGTCGGGCTCTGACAACGCATCATTGGGGCAAGATCGCCGACGTCGACCAGGGTGCGAAACGCATCGAAGAGCACAGCTTTGTAGGGCCCGCCCACGCGTCTCATACAGCCGCCTGTCCCTTGAACAAATCCGCCCCGTACCCAGTGAACTCGCCCTTCCCGGAGTCGCGGCGCACCCGCAGGCGCTCGCGCAATACTTTTGCTGCTGTGATAACGCGGTGAGCGATCCACAAGCGCCACTCGCCAGGGTACCACATCGCCAGGACTCGGCGCTTGTGACGCGACAGGTTCCTAATGAGGCTCCGTTCTGCCACCGAGCGATTCAGAGCAACGTGATAGTCTTGCACGAAGAAGCAATCGTTCACTTGTCGTCGCGCCACAAAGTCATCGAGGAGGTTAGGAGCTGCGAGGTCCGCATATTGCAACAAAGGCAGGTTTATCCCCGATTCGGTCGCGAGCTTGATCCACGACCAGGCTCTTCCGTTGATTTCGATCAGCTTGTACAAGCCGTCACGAGGATCTCGCTTGAACTCTACCTGGGTGATTCCATGGATGCGACCGTGCTCTAACAAAGCTTTCGCATATTCGACAACTTCTCCTGGCAACGAAACGCTCTCGGCGACACTCGCGCTCCCGTGCGTTGGGGGCCACTGGGTCAGCTTCCGGCCCGTGTAGCTCGCCAATACTTTCCCGCCTCGATCGCTGTACGATCCTACCGTTACGAGCGTCGATGAATCGCCAGGAATGTTTTCGGCAAGCTGGAACAGCCGACCCGGGTGGGCGCGAGCAAGCTCCTCGACGCATGGCAGCAAAGACTCAGGGGACTCCACGATACGCAATCGGAACGCGCTGCCGCCTTCGGCCTCGACTCGGGCCACCGGCTTTACGATCAAGGGAAAGCGCAACTGGCCAACATCGGGAGATTCGCCGCCGCGAAAGTGGACGTGGGCTGCTGTGGGAACCCCGAGCTCCCGGGCGAGGTCATATTGCCAGCTTTTGAGAAACAGCCGATGCCCGACCGCTCGGTTCACTGGGACATGAAAAAACTCGCTTAGCGAGTCGTAATGGTCGATAAGAACCTCCAACTGCGCGTCCGTGCTGGGGTAGAGGACCGCGCGTTCGCGGAGCCTCTGCCCCAACTGGACCAATGCATCCGCCAGGGCCTGCCCCGCCGCAGAACGAACGAACACCGACTGGCGCACGAAGCGTGACAGATGCCCTAGCCGAGGCGGCCAGCACCGCTCCACGCAAATGATCGGTACCCCCACAGGGCCCAATGAGTGAATAATCCCGATCCCGCCGACTTCTGGATCAAGCACAACGGCAGGAGCTTGGAAGGGCTGCGGCATCGACACTCGCTGCATTCACGCCATGGTGTCGGCGCGCAATCCTTGACGAATGGTTTCCAGGGAAATCACCTCGCTCGGAGGGATATTACCTAGGTTCACGTTGCAACCAAATCGCTTCACGAGCCATACTTGCTGCGCTTTCTGCGGCGCCTCGAAGATGACCCTTCGAATGTCCACGTTAGCCTCGATTTCTTCCACCAAACCCATCCGGATCTCGCCTGAATCGCGGTACAACCCTACTGTGCCACTCTCGCGACCTTCAGTTACGACTTTCCAAGCGCCCGCTTCCAGCTCGGCTTTGATTTGCGCAACCCATCGAAACGGCGCGACGATCACTTCCCGATCCTTGCTACCCACCTCGGAAAGCACGCGGAACTCTCGCGCCAGCCTTTCGATGTGGCGCAACTTTTGTTCCTGGGGTAGCGAGACAACCCCGTCTGAGACCTCGACTAAGGTAAACCCGCGGTCCTTGAGGAACGCTATGTACTCATCCAGCCGGTTGCGCATAAGGGCCAGTTCAAAGAGGCTCCCGCCACAACACACCGGGATCCCGTAGTAGCGGTATGCTTCCAATTTCGCATCTAGATTTCCGACGACAACAGCTGTTGCCCAACCTAGCTTGACGATGTCGACAAACTCTGCGGCTACCTCCATTAACGCGTGCACCTCGGGCACGGAGAGGCCCTTGTCGAGTACATGCGTGAGCCCGTAGTCTCGTGGCTTGCCGCAGCGACCAGGATCACCAAACAATTCCTTCAGGGACGCCATTGAAACCCTCTCTTGTGGATCAACCTTACTGCAGCACAGTGCGCTGTATTAGGTCAATGGCGTATCGCGCTCGCTCGACCTGGGGGCTTGGATTCGACGACAGGGCCTTTTTCACCTGAAGGCAGAGGCAGCCAACCTTTGCAGAGTGGCGTAAATGCGGGCGCTTCGACGCGATGCGGTCAGTGAGCCGGCCTCCTAGAGGGTCTTGCGCTCTGCGCTTGCGTGCTTAGGTTTTGGCCCTGCCACTATGCAGAAGCAAAAGACTCAAGACCGAGAAATCGTCCTTCGTGCGTTCGACCGCCTCTTCGAGCGCGCAGCTGCCAAGCTGCGGGTCGAAGTGTCGGAAGAGGAAAGACAGGAGGCGCGCCGCGATTTCGCGGAACGCGCAAGTCAAGCGATCGAAATGTTCGCGCAAATGGGCGTACTGGAAATTCCAGAGGAGGTCATGCAACACATGGAAGCCTCGCTGGATCAGCTCTCTCCAGCGCAACTGATCGGCTACCTGGCGGCACTGCCGCTTGTACACCAAGCCCAAGAACTCATGCGCCAGTTGGCTTATCAGGCTGCGCAGCAAAAGCTCCTGGAGCGCATGATCGAACAGGCGGACGATACGTACGGCGGGAACTAAGCCGTACCACACGGAGTGCCACCGGGGCGGCTCAACTAGCCGCCCCGAATGATTCTTTGGTTCGACCACATCCCGCAGGAGCGAGTTCGCACCAACCCCGGTATTCTCCCTGCGGCCGGAGCACCCCCTGTCAGTTACGCTGCGGACGCTGCTCAGTGGCCTGCACCCTCCAGCTCTGACGGCAAGTGCCCGAAGCGCCTATTCCCGAAGAACTGCGGTTCTCTTCTTCTCGGTTTTCAACTTCCTGAGCTACCGTCGGGCAACATCGTTTGAGAAACGGAGGTCGTTGCAACAACGCTGCTCCGAAGGTACGCGTCGCCAACAACACGAGGAGGACCCGATGATCGAGTGGAGTGAACAACACCGGATGATTCAGGACATGATGCGCCGCTTCATCGACGCGGAGGTTTTGCCCCACTTGAAAGAACTCGAACACGGCGACCTGCCGCCCTATGGGATCATGCGCAAGTTGGTGCAGCAGTTTGGCATCGCCGAAGCAGCACGTGCCCGCTACGAGGCACAAAAAGCGAAGGCCCTGCGCGGGGATCTCGGAAGCGACGAAGCACCAAGAACGGGGGCCCAAGCCGCCGAGGCACTCGCGCTGCAGATCATCCCCGTCATCGAGCTCAGCAAGTATTGCCCAGGGTTGGTCACAGCCATGGGTGTCAGCATGGGACTCACCGCGGGCGCCATCATGAGCAAAGGAACCTGGGCGCAAAAGGATCGTTGGGGACTGCCGTTGCTCACGCTGGAAAAGATCGGCGCCTGGGCCATCACCGAACCAGGTTCAGGCTCCGACGCCTTTGGTGGAATGAAATCGACCGCGCGCCGTGACGGCGATACCTACGTCCTGAACGGCCAAAAAACCTTCATTACCAATGGACCCTACGCCGACACGATTGTGTTCATTTGCAAGCTGGACGACGGCGTCACCCCGCCGCGCGACCGCAAAATCGTGGCGTTCATTCTCGACCGCGGGATGCCCGGGCTCGAACAGTCCAAACCACTGAAGAAAATGGGAATGCATTCCTCGCCCACGGGGGAATTGTTCCTGGACAACGTTCGCTGTGGCAAGGAGCGCCTCCTCGGAGAAAGCGAAGATGCGTACGGGGGCAAGTCTGGCGCCAAAGCCACCTTCGGCACAGAGCGCTCCGGTGTGGTGGCCATGGCGTACGGGATCGTCGAACGGTGCATCCAATTGTGTACCGAATATGCGCGCACGCGCGTGCAGTTCGGCCGTCCGATCGGCGAGTTCCAGCTCATCCAACTCAAGCTTGCGAAAATGTACGTGGCGCGGATGAACATCCGCAACATGCTGTTCCGGCAAATCGAAATGGCGGCACAAGGAAAGTCGCTGAGCTTTGCCGAGGCTTCCGCAAACAAGCTTTACGCAGCGCAAGCAACGATGGAAGTCACACTCGAAGCGGTGCAACTCTTTGGCGGCAACGGGTACATGGCGGAGTTCGGCGTCGAGCAGCTCTGCCGCGATGCCAAGGTCCTGCAAATTTACGGCGGCACCGACGAAATTCAGGTGTCGCAAATTGCCCGATCGATGCTAGCGGGCGAAGCCTAATTGGCTGTGCCCATAAGGCTTGGCTCCCTGCACGGCACCCACCCGCGACCTTTCCGCTTCGTTCGCCCGGCTTTCGAGTCGGCAACATGTCTCTCGCAAGGCGACTAACGATTTTCGGCAGCGCTGCTGTGGCCCCGGGGCGCACGGTGTAACTCGCGGATCCCTGCGGAGTCCCCAACGAGAACCACTTGCGCCATGTCTAAAAACAAGCCGGTACCGACGACGCCCGGGATTCCGCGGATTGCAAGTTCCAAATCGTGTGGGCGGTCGATCGGGCCTACTGCACAGTCGAGGATGTGGTTGTCCCCATCGCTCGTAAACGCGACTTCGCCGTCGAGCCGCAGGATTGGTTCTTGCCCCAACATTTGCCGGAGCCGGCGCTGGCAAAACGGGGTGGCAAACGGCACCACTTCGACGGGCAGTTTCCCTCGTGTTCCGAGTTGGGGAACCAGTTTGTCCGCTGTGGCCACTATGACCAACTGCCGCGAAGCCGCAGCAACGACCTTTTCTCGTACGAGTGCACCGCCGTAACCCTTGATGAGATCCAAGTTCGGGGCAACTTCATCCGCGCCATCCACAGTCACGTCGATGACGTCCACCTCCGCCAGCGTCACCAACCGCAGGCCCAGCAAGCGTGCGAGTCCTGCAGTGGCCTCAGAAGTCGCGACGCAGCGCACAGTGGAGGCGAGCCCTGCAGCGTTCGCTAAGGCTCGCACGAACGCGGATGCTGCCCGGCCGGTTCCCAGCCCCACCGTGTTTCCAGGAGCCACGAACTGCAAGGCGCGGGCAGCCACAGCCGCCAAAATGCGTTCGTTGTTCGCTTCGTCTGCCATCAGATCACTCCTAGCGCCCGGAGGCGCTCCCGCTCTGCGACCGACAGTTGCAATAGGCCCCCGTAAACCTCGTCGTTATGCTCTCCCAGTTTCGGAGCACCGCGCGACACTCGGCCTGGCGTCTCGGACAACCGTGGATACACGGCCTGCATTCGCACAGGGCCGATGACTGGATCGTCCACCGTGATCAAACTTTCTCGCTCACGGTAATGCACATCGGCAAAAATATCGGCGATCGAGTACACTCGCGATACGGGCACTTCCGCCTCCACCAAGATCCGCTCGACTTCTTCTGCAGTGTGTCGGCTCACCCATTCACCCACAATTGCGTGGATTTCCTCCGCGTGCGCCACACGTGCTTGCAAGGTGGCAAAACGGGGGTCCTCGGGGAGGTCTGGCCGACCCATGGCCTTGGCAAGGCGGCGAAAGAGCACGTCCCCGGCCGCGACGATGCACACGAATTGGCCATCTTTGGTTTCCCAGTTGTCTAGCGGAGCCGAGTTCGGCAACCGGTTGCCTTGGCGTTCACGAACCAAACCGAGGCGATCGTAGGCTGCGGCGGTGTACTCGAGTACCCGGAAGACAGACTCGTAGAGCGCCAAGTCGATCCATTGGCCGCTTCCTCCCCGCGTGCGATGCAACAAAGCGAGCACGATTCCAAACGCGTTGAACACTGCCGTGAGGTAGTCGGCTACCAAGATTCCTGGTCGAACCGGAGGGCGGTCGGGATACCCGGTGAGATACAGGAGCCCCCCAAATGCAATCCCAATTCGGTCAAGCCCGGGGCGGTTTCGGTACGGCCCTGTTTGGCCATAGACCGACACCCTTGCCAGGATGAGTTGCGGGTTCAGCGACCGCAGCCGTGGGTAGTCGAGCCCCCACTCCTCCAAAGTGCCTGGACGAAAATTTTCCACGATCACGTCGACGTGTGGCACCAGCCGCAAAAACAACTCCCGGCCTTCCGGGTGACGAAGGTCGAGCGTGATCGACTTCTTCGCCCGGTTATCCACGGCCCACCAAAGCGAGTAGTCGCCAACGAAGGGGCCAATCTCGCGCAAGAAGTCCCCGCTTCCTGGAAGCTCGACCTTGTATACTTCCGCACCGAACTCGGCGAGCAAGGTGGCCGCAAACGGTGCGGCGATTCGCGTGCCCAGGTCCAACACGCGCACCCCTTCCAAAGGAAGCTGCGGGTTCATGGAACGACGAGCCCTCCGCGCGTGTAATCCTGCGGCCAGCTACGTGGTTGCGGCCCGAGCTGCTGGCCCTTACAATGGCGCGACGTGAGCGCTTCTCCGCAAACGGGAGAGGGCCAGCGGCCGACTGTACCGCTGCCACTCGACGAGCGCCGACGTCGCCGCCGCGAGTCGTGGCTGATCGCGGCAGCCGCTGCTGTGTTCGTCCTCCTCTCTTGGTGGGAGATCGCTCGCGATCCGTCCGGGAACACCGGGCTGCTCAGCAACAACGTGGTGTCGTTCCTTCTCATCAATGTCAACTTGTTGTTGCTAATCCTGCTGATCTTCCTGGTTACCCGCAACGTGGTCAAACTCGTTTGGGAACGGCGCCGGGGCATTTTTGGCTCCCGTCTACGCACCCGTCTTGTGGTTGCCTTTGTCGGGCTAACGCTTGCTCCGAGTATCTTGCTCTTTCTGGTTGCGCAAGGCTTCCTTCAGGTCGCTTTCGAAAGCTGGTTTCAAAGCCGCGTGGAATCTGCCCTCCAGGGCTCGGTTGGGATCGCGCAGAGCTATTACCAGTTCGCTGCAAACACCGCGTTCCGTTCGGCGCGCCAAATTGCTCGCCAAAGCGAGGCGCTCGGATTGTGGGAGCCCAGCAAAATAGAGGAGTTGCGTGGGTGGACCGAGGCCAAGCGGCAGGAGTACGGGTTGGCGAGCGTGGAGTTGTGGGACCAGGCTCGGCAAAGCCTGGTGCGCGCCGATGCTCCGGAGGCGCCTGGACTTCCAAGCGTTTCGGCGGAAGCGGGACGCACCGTATTTTCCGGCAACGACTTTGCCGAAACGCACCGTTGGGGTCGGGCAGATGTCGTCCGCGTCGGTGTGCCAGTGCGAAGGGGAGACGGCCAGGTTTTGGGGGCGGTCTGGGTGGCTTTTGTCGTGCCCCGCAGCGTAGCCGATACCGTTCGGGCGATCGCGCGCTCTTACGAGGAATATCGCCAGCTCAACGTCATGCGTCAGCCAATCAAGAACAGCTACATCCTGACGTTGGCGCTTCTGACTCTCGTACTGATTTTTTCGGCTACCTGGTTCGGCATCCGCCAAGCGAGAAATATCACCCGCCCCCTTTTGCAGCTCGCGGAGGGGACTCGCGAAATCGCCAAAGGGAACTGGAGCTACCGGATCGAGCCGGCGACGGACGAAGAAGTGGCGGTGCTCGTGGAGTCGTTCAATCAAATGACCAGCGAACTCGAGAAGACCAACCTGGAGCTGGTCGAGCGCCGCAACTACGTGGAAAACTTGCTCGCCAACATTGCTGCTGGTGTCGTGTCGATCGACTCCACCGGTTGCATTTCTTCGATCAATCCTGCCGCAGAACGGATGCTCGGGCTCAAGTTTCCTCAGGTTCAAGGACGCCGATTCGAGGACGTCTTTACTGGGCCACTTTGGGCCCATCTCGCCGAGCTGGTTCAAGAGGTGCAGGAACAGCCGCACCGGGACGTGCAACGGCAAATGAAGTTCGCCACCGGGGAGACCCCGGTGACCACTCTGGTCACGGCACGGGTGCTTCAGGACGGACGCGGAGCTGCGAAGGGCGTGATGCTGTTTTTCGAGGACGTGACTCACCTCTTGCGCGTGCAGCGAATGGAAGCGTGGCGCGAGGTAGCCCGGCGGCTAGCCCACGAGATCAAAAATCCCTTGACGCCCATCCAGCTCTCCGCGCAACGGCTCCACAAACGGCTTGCCGGATCCCTGACTCAAGACGACCGCACGGTGTTCGAGGAGTGTATTCGGGTCATCGTACAGCAAGTGGAAGAAGTGAAACGTCTCGTCAGCGAGTTTTCACGCTTTGCCCGTCTTCCCTCGGTTCGTTTAGAGCCTGCAGATCTCAACACCATCGTGGAAGAAGCCCTCTCTTTGTTTCGCCAGGCGCACCCTCAGCTCTTGTTCGAGTTTGCCCCCGACCCCTTGCTTCCCCCGGTAGACATCGACCGCGACAGCCTCAAACGCGCCCTCGTAAACATCCTCGACAATGCCGTGGCTGCATGTGCGGCCGTCGGCGAAAGTGGCAAAGTCACCGTGACAACACTGTGGCTCGCCGAGTGGCAAACCGTGCGTTTGGAAATTGCCGACACCGGGTGCGGCATGACCGCTGAGGTCAAGGCGCGCTTGTTCGAACCTTACTTCTCGACGAAGAAGGACGGCACAGGTCTCGGGCTGGCAATTGCCTCGTCGATCCTCGCCGAGCACCAGGCGTACATCCGCGTGTTCGACAATCTTCCGCGCGGGAGCCGATTTGTGATCGACTTTCCGGTGCGTTCCGCCGGAATGTCCGCCTCCCCTGGGGCCCGGGCGCAAGGTGCCTCGGCGTAGGCAAGCGATGGAACCCCGCGGATCCGCTATCGAGCAACTCTAGCTTGGCTGCCGACAAGCGTGCTATGCGCGCTTCTGCTGCTAGCGAGGCAGGCACAGAGCACATACGAGTGGAGAAGCCCGATATGGCAACGGTTTTGGTAGTCGATGACGAGCCGCAAATTCGTGCGTCGCTGCGCGGCATCCTGGCAGAGGAAGGACTTACAGTCCTCGAAGCGGAGAATGGCCTCGACGCGCTGCGGACCATCGAGCAGGAGCGCCCGGACCTGATCATCGTGGACGTGTGGATGCCCGAAATGGATGGCCTCGAGTTCTTGCGAGCATTGCAATCTGGCACGGATCGGATGCACCCACCCGTGGTGATGATCTCGGGTCACGGGAACATCGAAACGGCGGTCAAAGCTACCAAGCTCGGAGCCGTCGACTTTATCGAGAAACCCTTTTCCTTGGATGGCTTCCTTGCCACGGTGCATCGCGCTCTTCGCCATGAGCACGGATCTCCCGGTCTTGGCGACCTGCCCGGGGCTGAGTCTCCACAAGCCAGCGAATCGCATTCGAGTGCGCAACCGTTTTCCACCACCGGCGTGCGGGCGTTACAGCGCACAGTGGCGCGCAGCGTCGTACATACCGGAACAGGCCTGCACAGTGGCACGAAAACTGGCTTGATTTTACAGCCGCTTCCCCCTGGCTCGGGGATCGTGTTTTCGAGCCTATCGGGGGAAGCGACGGTACCAGCGCACCTCGCCTGGGTGGACTCGACCGGTTACGCAACCACGTTGCATCGCGCCGGGGTGACCGTGCGGACGGTGGAGCACTTGCTAGCTACCTTGCACGCGTATCGCATCACGAACCTCTTCGTGAAGGTACAGGGGGAAGTGCCCATCTTGGACGGCTCGGCAGCCGGGTTTTGCCGCTTGCTCGAGGATGCCGGCGTGGTGGAGCAACCTGCTTGGGTTGCCGACATCGTCATCGATTCGCCGATCGAGGTTCGACGCGACGAACACGAATGGATCCGCATCGAACCGTTCGATGGGTTCGCGGTTTCGTACATTCTCGAGTACCCCTCGCCCATCGGGCGCCAAGAATACCACTACATTTACCGAGGACCGGAATCGTTTCGGGAAGAAATTGCCCCGGCACGCACCTTCGGTTTCGTGCGTGACCTCGCCAAGCTCGCCGCTGTCGGGCTTGCTGCTGGTGGCCGGCTCGACAACTGCATCCTCATTGACGATGAAAAAATCGTGAACACGACGCTGCGCTTCCCCGATGAGCTCGCTCGCCACAAAATTCTCGATATCATCGGAGACATGTACCTCCTCGGGCGGCCTCTGCGGGGGCGAATCACGGCTTGTCGCACCGGCCATTCCGAAAACATCGCCCTGTTGCGCGAAGTTCAACGCCGGTACTCGGCTTAGAGCGCTGTTGGGCACTCGCGCCTTCAGGCGCGAGCGCGTCCAGCCTGCCAGCCCGTGGCCGTCAGTGTTGAACTACCGACACACCGAGTCGGTGGTGCGTGCGACGCAGCGTGCGTGCGACTTTCTGCGCCTCCGTGGGGTCCTGAAAGCCTCCTACCGTCACGCGGTACACCGCACGCCGCTTCCTTCGTTCCTTCTCCACGCGTACGGCGTAGCCGGACCGTTTCAACGACTTGCTGACTTCCTCGGCCGTTGCATAGTCGCGAAAACTGCCGACCCGAACGGCAAACCGGCCCCTCGCTCGAGGCTCCTGCGTTTCATCCCCGCCGCCGGTGGACTCCATCGCAACCCGTGCCATTTGCACCTCGGGCGGACGCACTCCTGGCCACGGTTGCCGCTCGAACGTCGCTGCCAAAATGCGTTTGATGTCTCCCCACAGGTCCGTCGCTCCCAACACGGCAAAGGTCACTTGCTGTCCATTGAAACGGGCGGCGCCGACGAAACAGCGCTTTGCAGCACGCGTGTACCCTGTCTTCCCGACAACATCGATGTGGTACTCGCCCAGTAGCCGGTTGTGATTTCGAAGAGCGATCGGCCGCATGGAACCGGAAGCCGGACGGATCTGGCCCGTTCGAGTAGCAACGACCTCCGCAAAGAGCGGGTGCGCAATGGCGTAGCGGAAGATCGTAGCGAGGTCCCGCGCTGTGGAATAATGGCCTTCTGCCGGCAGCCCGTTCGGATTCACGAAATGCGTGTTTTGCGCCCCTAACCGCCGTGCCAAGACGTTCATTTGCCGTGCAAACGCGGGCACCGAGCCCGCAAGACCCTCGGCAATCACGATGCTGGCGTCGTTGGCGGAATTCAGCATGATCGCATACACCAGATCGCGCAGCCGTAACGCCATTCCGGGCTTGAGCCCGAGCTTGGAAGCTGGCGCCTGAGCAGCCTCCATCGACACCGGAAAGGCCTCGTTCAACCGCCCGCTTTGGAGCGCCAGCAAGGCTGTGACAACCTTGGTGGTACTCGCAGGCGGCAATGGCTCATCCGGGTTGTGACTCCACAGCACGTCCCCTGTGTCCGCATCCATGACAATCGCAGAGCGGGCGGTAATCCAGCCCTCGCGCGCCTTGCTGGCCGCCATCGTGAAAGCTGGCCACAGCAAAAGCACCACCGGAACAATCGCCTTCAGAACTCCACGCTTGCTGTTCGACATTGCCACCTCCCGTCCAACACCAACAGCCGACACCAAACACCATGCGCGAAACAGGCCCGGCTTGTCAACCGCAGAATGCAACCAGAACATCCCCCGATCCATTTTCCCCGCGCTTCGCGACCGATCGCTCATAGGGTTGGTTCCTCGAGGACAAAACGCGCTTCTTCGCTTTGAGCCATCATTCCGCGGAAGAAAAACACGCTGACCACTAGAGGCAGCACATAATACGCTACGCGAAATAACAGCACCGCAACGACTGCGCTTTCGAATGGGACCCCTAAGCTCGCAAACACAGCTGCCATCGACCCTTCCATCACCCCCAAGCCGCCCGGAATGAACGACACGAGCGAGAGCACGATGCCGACGGCAAATCCCACCACGACGAACGTGAACGGCACCTCGAGGTCCACGCACCAGAACGAAGTTTGCAGAATGTACAGTGTACCGAGCCAGTCGACGACAATCCAAAAAATGGGTCCAACCATGTGGCGCTTGCGCGCAAGCAAGAAGTCGATCCCGCGGTGCAAGTTGCGTTGAAAGCGCCAAACGCGCACGCGCCTCGGTTTATGTCGGGGGGCGAACCGTCGCAGGAACCAATGGGCGAACTCCGCCAGAACAAACAATGTGCGGCGTCGCAGCGCACGATGCGCCAACAAAAACACGGCCACCACCGTGGCGAGGGTGAACACGACCAGTAACAAGGCCGTAACGACCAAGGCAAATCCGTGCAGCTCGTGGGTGTGAAAGAGGTAATAAAAGCCGGTGACCACGAACAGCAGGAGGACCAAGTTCGTAACAAACGTTTGCACCAGAGAAACGGTGACGGCCGTACCTGACTGCATGCCCATCCGTAAAAAAAAGAACATGCGAACAGCGAAGCCGCTCAGCCCGCCGGTCGTGATCACGTAGTTCACAGAATTTGCCACGAATGTCACTTTGAGCATTTCCCAGAACGGCACTTGGCAACCGGCTGCCCAAGCAATTCCTTGGTAGGAACGGGCCATGGCCAAATAGCTCACGAGTGCACAGGCAAACGGTAAAGCAAGGAACCGCAGGTTCAGATTTGCTGCTGTCCGCCACAGCTCGCGAGCGTCGGAAAACACGAACACCGCAACCAGTGCAACGAAGCCAGCAACAAACAGCCACGACAGCCACTGGGGTCGCTGCGTCAGGTGTGTGACGAGTGCTTCCTGAGCGGGGTTTGGGGTTCTTTCTTTTCCACCCATGCGTACGCCTGGAGCAAACTGCGCGCAAATAAATGCATGCACCAACGGCGTCAAGGACGCCCATTCAGCTTGTCGCTACCAACTAGCCGCGCTAAAGCGCGGCCTTGGCAGTCGCAGACCATGTTCGTTCTTGCCAATCTCATTCGTGCCCTCGCGCAAGTGCTGGACCTTCTCCTGCATCTCTATTCCATCATCCTGATCGTGAGGGTGATTGTCAGCTGGGTCAACGCCGACCCCTTCAACCCGATCGTTCGCTTTTTGTACCAGGCTACCGAGCCGGTGCTGCACCGCGTGCGGAGGACGCTGCCCGTGGTCTATGCCGGAATCGATTTGTCGCCCTTGGTCGTGTTGCTGGCAATTTTCTTTTTGCAAGCGTTTCTCGTGTCGAGTTTGTATGACCTTGCTCGCCGCATGTGAGTTGAGGGCAGCGAGCGGGTGGCGCAGCCTCTGTCGAAAACTTTCAATCCACTCGTTCGGAAGCGAACGCGTGAGATGGGATGGTCCGCAAAAATCCCGGGCGCCATCGCACCGCGACTGCTGCGGTTGACACACTGGAAGTGCGTGGTTAGTCGCTGACCCGCTACGTTTCCCTAGGAGGTTTACGGTGCCGATCTACGAGTACCTTTGTGCGAAGTGCGGAGAATTCGAGGTAACCCAGCGAATCACGGATGAACCTCTCAAGCGCTGCCCCACGTGCCGCGGGAAGGTGCAAAAGTTGATCTCCGCAAGTTCGTTCCAGCTCAAAGGATCGGGCTGGTACCTGACCGACTATGCCCGGGCGGGCAACGGCAAGTCGAAGAAGGGCGAAGCCAGCGAAAGCAGTGGCGCCTCCGGAAGCGAGTCCTCAGCCAGCAGCGGCGAAACCAAAACAGGCAAGACTGGCAACAAGGCTGCAGCGTGATTTGGCTCAGCGCGTCCAGAGGCTGGTCCCGCGCGATCCTGTCTTTCGCCTCGACTGGCGGGCGTAGCCAAGCCTGCTGACAGGCGATTTACGCTGTTCCGTTACTCCGGGGCTTTTTCGATTTTTTGATCACCAGCACTTCGTGCCCATCCACCCGCAGGCGGCGTTCGCGTTGCGTTTCTTCTCCGCGGGGGTTGGCAGGTTTCGACGGACGATTGGGCACCTGCTTCTTTTCCTCTTGCCTCAACACCACAGTCTCCTTTGTTGAAGAACCGCGCCGGCTCGACAGGCCGTGGGGCTTACCGTGTGGCCTGGGAATGTCCCGGTGGTTCTACGCCTCTAACCCGGCTCGGGTGACGCAGCTTCCGCAGCGCCTTCGCCTCGATTTGCCGAATTCGCTCGCGCGTCACGGCAAAGCGTTGGCCCACCTCTTCTAGCGTGTAGTCCGATTTCTCGCCGATGCCGAACCGCATCCGCAGGATTTGTTCTTCGCGCGGCGTGAGGGTGGCCAACACCCGGCGGGTTTGCTCCTCGAGGTTCGAATATACCGCAGCATCCGCTGGCGAGATCGTTTGACGGTCTTCCACGAAATCACCGAGCGAGCTTTCTTCTTCGTCGCCAATGGGGGTTTCCAGGGAAACCGGCTCCTTTACGATGCGCAATACTTTGCGCACCTTCTCGAGCGGCATTTCCATTTTCTCGGCGATTTCTTCGGGGGTCGGCTCCCGTCCTAACTGGTGGATGAGGTAGCGAGAGGAGCGAACGACCTTGTTGATCGTTTCGATCATGTGCACGGGAATCCGGATGGTGCGGGCTTGATCGGCAATTGCCCGACTAACGGACTGGCGAATCCACCAAGTTGCGTACGTGGAGAACTTGTAACCGCGCTGGTACTCGAATTTCTCCACCGCCCGCATGAGCCCGATGTTCCCCTCTTGTACCAAGTCGAGAAAACCCAAGCCTCGATTCGTGTACCGCTTGGCGATACTCACGACCAAGCGCAGATTTGCTTCGATCAGCTTGCGCTTTCCCTCCTGGGCTTTGAATTGGCCTGCGGAAATAATCTCCAACGCCTGGCGAAGCGCGTCTGGTTCCATGCCCACTTCGTCGACCAACTCCCGAATGCGCTTGCGAGCAGCTCGAATCGCTTCAGCAGCTTGCCGCACTTCGTCAGCAGATCGCCGCGGCCGTTTGGTTGCAGGATCCGCCTCCACTGCAGCCCCGCGAGCAGCGAGCTTGAGAATTTCTCCGGCCCGATGGCCCAAGCGTTGTTCCCACTCGTCGATGATACGTTCTTGGTCTCGGATCGCACGCTGCGCCTTGCGCAAATCTTCGATGATTTGGGTGAAATGGCGGCGGCCAATTTCTAGGTCCTCCAGCGCTTTGCGGAGCCGGTTCCGAGAATCCTTCAACTTGCGTTGGAGGGCAGCAGTTTGCTGACGCGTACGGCTGCTCTCCGCTTGTCGCACGAGGGCGTTGTAGGTTTCCGCGGTACGACGTAGCCGCTCGAGCTTTTTCAGGATGGTTCCGTCCGGCTCCCGACTCGCGAGCTCCTCCTCGCCTTCTTCCCCCTCGAGCAAGTCCGGATCCACCTGGCGCTCGTCGTCCTCATCCAGCAACGCCCGCTCCGACAGCTCGCCGTCGAGGATGCGCTCTTCGAGCCTCAAGAGGTACCGAATCGTGTACGGCAGGGATAGCACCTGCTCGCGCACCTCGTTTTCCCCTGCCTCGATTTGCTTCGCAATCTCGACCTCTTGTTCGCGGGTGAGCAGCGGAACGGACCCCATCTCCTGGAGGTACATCCGCACCGGGTCGGAAGTATCGTCGAGGACCACTTTCTCCTCGGCTTCTTCCTCGGCAGCCCAGTCGTCCTTGTCTTCTTTGAGGGAAGGTTCGAGAGCGTCGTCCGCGTCGCCTTCGATGTCGCCTAGAACCGTGATGGCACCATCGAAATCCTCGGCAACGTCAGGTACCAATTCCTCATCGCTTCCGGAATCCACCGGCGGCACTGCCGCACGAGCGGTCGACTTTTTTTCCCCCTCCGACTTGTTCTTCCGCTCCCGTCTTGCTGTCACGCTTCGCCGCTCCTTTTCGAGAGGATGGGTCGCTGAGGTCTCAGGTCCCTGAACGCGGTCTCGCAGCCAGGAGTTCACGCCCAAAACCGCCGGGCGCGATACACAACCACAGCACCACAACCGACCCCAGGCTGTGGTCGCTCGATGGAGAAGCTAGGTAAGCTCGTCGTTGGCTCGAAAACGTCACCGGCCCCAGAAACCTGACCCACGCGCGTTTAGACGCGCACCAGCACCGCGTCAAGATGGAGCACCGCTGGCATCTGCCTTCTTTTCCTTCCCCGCTGCAGCCTCGAAACGGCGCAACCCTTCAGCCAAGGCGCGCAGCCGCTCCATGACCAAATAGTGGACCGTTCCTGGCTCCTCCACCGAACCCGCTTTCACCCCAGTGAGGATTTCGATTCCCTCGTCGATGGTGCGGATCGGGTATAAGTGAAACTGTCCGGCCCGGATGGCTTCGACCACCTCGGGCCGCAACACGAGCTCTTTCACGTTTTGTATGGGCAGCACGACTCCTTGCGATCCCGTTAGGCCCACCGCTCGGCACGTCGCAAAGAACCCTTCGACCTTTTCGTTTACGCCACCGATTGGCTGAATTTCGCCCCACTGATTCACGCTGCCGGTCACCGCCAAGTCTTGCCGCAGAGGCAATCCACTCAAGGCGGACAGGATGGCAAACAGCTCCGTGGATGACGCGCTGTCTCCATCGATTCCCGTGTACGACTGTTCGAAGCAAATGCTTGCCGTGAGACTGAGCGGGAAGTTTTGTGCATACGTCCGGCGAAGGTACCCTGTCAAAATCAGCACCCCCTTGTCGTGCGTACGCCCGCTCAACTGCGCCTCGCGCTCGATGTTGATAATCCCCTGACTCCCCATCGATACGGCAGCGGTGACGCGCGAGGGCCGACCGAAGTCGTAACCCCCGACATTCAGCACTGCCAAACCGTTCACTTGGCCCACGCGCCGGCCGTCGAGGTCGAGCAGCAAGACGCCGTCCCGAACGAGTTCGCGAATCTTCTCCTCCACGCGATTGAGACGAAACACACGCTGCTCGACCGCCTTGGTCACGTGCGCCCCTTCGATGACGTCCTGCCCCTCTTGCTGGCACCAAAATGCAGCTTCCCGCATCACGTCCGCGATTTCTGCAAACTGCGTCGGAAGCTTGCGCCGGTCGCCCACCAAGCGTGCTCCGTACTCCAACAGCCGCGCAACCGCCGCGGCGCGCAACGGCGGCAATCCTTCGCTGCGCGCGATGTGTGCCACGTTCGAGACGAACCGTTCCCGCGCCGCGTTCGCATCGGTTTCGTAACCAAAGTCTGCCCGGATTTTGAAAATGTCGCGGAATTCCTCGTCGAGAAAATACAGGAGCTGGAACACATCCCCCGGGCCCACCAACACAACCCGCGTCGATACTTGCATGGGCTCGGGCTTCAGGGTGGTGGTCGCAAGCAGCGCAAATGGATCGTACGTTTCGATTTCGAGCTGGCCGCTCTTTAAGCAGCGCTTGAGCGCCCGCCACACCAGCGGCTCGGAAAGCACATCGACTACGTTCATGACGATGCACCCACCGTGCGCCCGCAGCAACGAACCGCCTTGTACGCGCGTGAAGTTCGTAGCCAGCCGGCCATACGGGTCGACCACCCGCTCCACCGCACCGAAGAGATTTTTGTACGTGGGAGAAGTCTCCACGATGACCGGTGCCCCGCTGGCCTCGCTGTTGTCCACCAGCACGTTCACTTCGTAATCGACAAAGGCGCTTTCCGCCAACGCCGCGGGAGAAAACGGCAACGGGAACGGCACAGGAGGAGCCATGGCAGCTAGCTCCTTCAACGGTTCTCGGAACAATTCGAGGTGATCGAGGATGTGCTCGCGCACGTCTTGTAGGTACTGGTGCACTTCCGGACTCTGGTACCGTTGGGCAATCTCTTCGATCAGAGGGGAAACCACCTCAGCCGCCACGCGCCGCTCCGCAGCTTTTACTTCGCGAGCGAGTCGCCGTCCAAGCGCCTGCTGGCGCCGAAGCATGGCCTTGAGTTCGCGAGCGACCTCGCGCTCGCGCTTGTGCAGCTCTTCCTGTTCTGCTGGCGACAAACGCTCCAGCTCTTGCGGGCTCATGGGCTCGCCGTTTGGTTTGAGCGGGATGAACAAAATCCCGCCTTGGGGATGGGGCTGCAATGCGAATCCCTTGGCCGCGGCCCGTTGCTCCATTTCGCGCGCAATCTCTTCGCCCTCGTGGCCGAACCGCTCCGCCAGTTGTTCCTTTTCCTCTTCGAAAGTCTCTTGGCGAAACGTTTCCGGCAACAACCGCTGCAAGTCTTCGATCAGCTCCTGCATGTCGCGGCGCAGTTGTTTCCCCTGTCCTGCCGGAAGGTAAAAGGCGCGCGGGCGGTCGCGGTTCTGAAAATTCTGCACCAGCACTCGGTCGCCCGGAACCGGCTTGGAACGCAGAAACTCACGCAGCAAGTCGCCAAGCTGTTGTTCCCGCTGGGTACCGACCAGTCCGACAACGTACACGTTGAACCCGGCATCTGGCACGGACATCGCCAATTGCAGGGCCGCCAGCGCTCGTTCCTGGCCGAACCACTCGGGCCGTACAGGAACCTCCTCTGTGGTCTCGAAACCCAACGTTGCTGGGTCGATGACGAACGCAGCTTCTTCCGCCGGCAACGGGCGGGGCTCGGGCGCAGCGACCGGTGTCGCCATAACCTCGGCACTCATCGCTTCACTCGCCGCCGCACGTGGATGTGCAACACGCCGTTTTCGTACCGTGCATCCACGTCCGCCGGATCAACCGCCTCCGGCAAGAGGAACGACCGAGAAAAGCTCACCCGACGCGAACTCCAAGACCAAGACCGCGCGCTGGTACCCGTCCAACGTTGTTCTGCCTCCTTTCGGCCGGTTCCTTGTACGCGCAGCTCGCGGCCGGAAACCTCTACTTCCAGGTCTTTTGCAGTGAGTTCAGGAACTGGGACCTCGATCTCCCAACCATCGTCCACGGTTCTGACTTGTGCCGGCTGGATGCGCGCCGCAGCGGTACCCCATCGCCGGTGAATCAGTTCGTCAAAAAGCCGGTCGATCTGATCGACCACACTGGGAAGATTCGCCATGCGTTTTCGGTTATCACCAGCATCCATAGCTGGCAACGCGGCATTCGCTTCGGCGCGCTACGACTCCTCGGTTGGCTGGCAAGGACACGCCCGGAAAGCTGCCGCACGGCTCGATGGAGGTTCGCTCGGCTCCTTCCCTCCTTCTCGGCGGCTGCTGCGCGCAAGAGAAAATTTTGGGTGGACTGGTCAGACGCCCCTTGTGTGCATACAAAGGGGCCGCTCAGCCGGTGGAGCATGAGGGACATCGAGGTGTACGAAACGGGGAACCGTAAGATACCCATTGCGTTGGTCGTTGCCTGGACACTTCTCTTGAGTGCCACCTGGGTAAGCCCAGTCAGCGCACATTTCCACTTCGAACAAATTGCGGAGCGCGCGAGAAAGCTGGCGGAGCAAGCGTACCAGCCTCCGGAACCGATCCCCGAGTGGCTCGGTCGCATTACATACGACCAGTGGCGAGACATCCGGTATCGGCCCGATCGCTCCCTGTGGCGAGACAGCGGCCTGCCATTCCAGGTTCAGTTTTTTCATCCTGGCTATTACTACCGTCACGCGGTCTCGATCAGCGTCGTCGACGACGCCGGTGTGCATCCGGTTGCGTTCTCGCCAGGAGATTTCGACTACGGTCGCAACGATTTCGCTAGTCGGGTGCCGCACAACCTCGGATTCGCCGGGTTTCGCGTCCATGCCCCCATCAAGCGGGCAGACTACTACGATGAAGTGATTGTCTTTCTGGGCGCGAGTTACTTCCGGGCCGTGGGGCGCGACGAAGTGTTTGGCCTGTCTGCCCGCGGTTTAGCGATCGACACTGGCCTCCCGAGCGGAGAAGAATTCCCCTCGTTTCGCGAGTATTGGATCGTGCGGCCGGTGCCGTGGGCCACGGACCTTGTCGTGTACGCGATCCTCGACAGCCCGAGCGTCGCGGGCGCTTACCGTTTTGTTGTTCGCCCGGGGGAGCAAACGCGCGTAGACGTGGAAGCGCGCTTATTCTTTCGCCGGGAGGTGCAGCAACTTGGGTTGGCTCCTCTCACCAGTATGTTTTTTCATGGCGAACACAGCCCGAGACCGGTGGAAGATTTCCGCCCGGAAGTGCACGACTCCGACGGGTTGCTGCTCCATTTCCGGACCGGCGAGTGGCTATGGCGCCCACTCCTGAACCCACGCACGTTGCAAATCAGCAGTTTTCGCATGCAAAGCCCTCGCGGATTTGGGCTCCTTCAACGAGATCGCAACTTCGATCATTACCAGGACTTGGAGACTCGGCGTGACCGCCGTCCTTCGGCCTGGGTGGAGTTGCTCGACGACTGGGGGGCGGGACGCGTGGTGCTGGTCGAAATTCCCACCAAATCGGATACCAATGACAACATCGTGGCCTTCTGGGTTCCCGATGCCAAGCCGAAAACGACTGTACCGTTGTCTGTGCGCTACCGGCTGTGGTGGTACGGCGACGATCCTGCTCGACCCCCTGGGGGGCGGGCCCTGGCAACCCGTCGCGACCGCGGCAACCGTGAAGACGCCTACCGGATCATCGTGGACTTCGGTGGAGGCGAGCTCGAGTCGCTACCAGCAGACACGGTTCTCCATGGAGCAGTCAGCATCGCGTCCGGAGCCGAATCGGCAGAGCTGCTCGACCAACAAGTGGTGAAAAACCCGGTTACCGGGGGTTGGCGGCTCGCGTTCCAGATTCGCCCGAGACGCAACGAGCCCATCGAACTTCGAGCGTATTTGATGCTTGGAGATCGCGTGCTCACGGAAACATGGTCGTACCTCCTCGTGCCATGACGGAACCAGCTCGCCGGCCGACGGCCAACGACAACACGACTCCCAGGCTCGCCGTACCCCCGGATCGGCTGTATCAAGACTGGGCTGCAGCACGGCAAAGAGCAGTGGCTTATGGGCTTGCTCTCGGGGTGGACCAACATCGCGCAGAGGCCTTGGCAGACCGCGCCGTGCGACTGGCGATCGAGCAGCCGGAGTGGCCTCCGGGAGCAGACGCGATTTCCGAAACTCTCCGCGCACTACGCACCCTGGTGGTCCAGGAGCACCCAGTCGCACCCAACGTATTGCCGTCGCTGCCGGAGTTTCTGCGCTGGCGGCTTGTACGGTGGTTTGGCGGGAGTGCTTGGCCCAACGTGCCACTCCGAAACGGTTACCCAACATCCCACCAAGTCCTTCGCCGACGCCATATGCGCCCGGAGCACGTGGAACGGCGGGTCTGGCGTCGCATCTGGAAACGCATCCGCGGCATCCACGATGAGCAGGTCCTGCGAGGACGCGAGCTTCGGAAACAACGATCAGCCCTGCCCTGGATTCGGGCAGCGCGGTTGCGACGAGTTCTTCTAGCGGCGCTGATCCTGTTGCCGACGGTGATTGCCAGCGGCTTCATGCAGGCAGTGCTCCCCTACCAGGGCCGCACCTGGCTCGAGTTCTGGATCGTGCTGTTTTTTGGCGCGCTGTTCGGATGGATCTCGATTGGGTTTTGGACTGCCGTGTTCGGTTTCTTCACCCTTCTCTTTGGGGATCGCTACGCCATCACCTCCTTGCCCCCGGTCGACCCACGCACGTTCCGCCCTCGTGGCCGCACTGCCATCGTGATGCCCATTTGCGAGGAACCTGTGGAACGCGTGTTTGCCGGCTTACGCGCGATTTACGATTCGCTGTTGCGCACCGGCGCGCTCGACCATTTCGACTTCTTCATTTTGAGCGACACCGCCGACCCGAGCACATGGGTGAAAGAGGAAGAGGCATACCTCGCCTGGTGCCGCGATGTGCAAGGGTTCGGCCGAATTTTTTACCGGCGGCGTCGCGTGCGCTTGAAGCGGAAAAGTGGCAACGTTGCCGATTTCTGCAGACGCTGGGGCGCCCACTACGAATACATGGTGATGCTGGACGCCGACAGCATCATGTCCGGCGAAACCATCGTGCGTCTGGTGCAACTGATGGATGCCAACCCGAAAGCCGGCATGATCCAAACCGCACCGCGCGCCGTGAACCGCCGTTCCCTTTTGGCCCGCGTACAACAATTTAGTAGCCGCCTTTACGGCCCGATGTTTGCCGCCGGCCTGCACTTCTGGCAGCTCGGCGACGGCCAGTACTGGGGCCACAACACGATCATCCGGGTCGAGCCGTTTACGCGGCACTGTGGGCTACCACGCCTACCCGGCAAACCACCGCTCGGCGGTGAGATCATGAGCCACGACTTCGTCGAAGCTGCGTTGCTTGGCCGCGCAGGTTGGCAAATTTGGCTCGCGTACGATCTCGAGGGCAGCTACGAAGAGGTCCCCTCGACCTTGCTCGAGGAGATGAACCGCGACCGGCGTTGGTGCCAGGGCAACCTGCAACATCTTCGCTTACTCTTCACGGAAGGCCTGTTTGGTGCCCACCGCGTGCTCTTCTTGAACGGCGTGCTTTCGTACGTGTCCGCGCTCCTGTGGTTTGCCTTTCTCACGCTCAGCACGGTCGAAGCAGTCTCCCACGTTTTGTGGGAGCCGGAGTACTTCCCTCACGGTCCCGCGTTGTTTCCCGAATGGCCGATCTGGCGCCCAGAGTGGGCGATTTCCCTGATGGCGGTTACGCTTGCCATCTTGTTTTTGCCCAAAGTGCTGAGCGTCCTGCTTGTCGTCGCAGTTTGGCGGCAAGCCCGTGCCTACGGAGGGGTCGCTCGATTGCTCGCCAGCGTGTTGCTGGAAATCGTCATGTCCAGCCTGTTCGCGCCCATCCGTATGGTGTTCCACAGCCGCTTCGTGGTGCAAAATCTGCTGGGACGTACCGTGCAGTGGAAGTCGCAAGGCCGCGAAGACGCGGAAACGAGCTGGACCGATGCGCTCCGACACCATACGTGGGACACCCTCTGGGCAAGCGCTTGGGGTCTCGGGCTGTACTGGCTCAATCCCGGCTACTTCTGGTGGCTCACACCCATCATCGCTGCGCTCATTTTGTCGGTGCCGCTCTCGGTGTGGGTTAGCCGCGTCAGTTGGGGTGAACGCACGCGTCGCTGGGGCTTGTTCTTGATCCCAGAGGAAGTTTCTCCCCCAAGCGAATTGGTGAGTTTAAACCACTACTGGCATCGCCTCCAACAGGAAAGCCAAGCGCGTCCGCCGGCTGAGCACGATGGTTTTGTCCGCTGCGTCGTGGACCCCTGGGTGCACGCCTGGCATCGCGCGCTTCTCGGCGTTCCGCGGCGTACATCGCCCGCGGTACGCGCGCGCCGCCAACTCTGGATCCAACAGTTGCTCGAGCGCGGCCCCCACAACATGCCAGCACGCATCCTGCGTTTCTTGCTCTACGACCCCGCGTGCGTCGAGGAACTGCACGAGCGCGTTTGGGCGCTGTCTGACGAGCAACGCCTCCGCATGTGGGGGCGCCCCTCCGAAGTGCACCCTTCGAGCCGCTAACGCCGCGCCGCCAAGCAGTAGGCATTCTCTTTTCCGCTTTCTCCGCAAGCGGGCCTCTTCGCCGGCACAATGTGCCCTACGCCCCGAGCAGGATTCGTTCAGGCGTCGACAAGGGATGCCATGCTTCTACTCCGGTAAGGCGCCCGGAACCATGGTCACCGATCCGACGGCAAGGACCCGAAACGTTTGCTTCTCAGCGCTCGCTTGGCCCTTCGCAAAGCGAATGCGTACAACAAAACTTGACGCTTTTTGTCGTTGTCAGCGACATCGCCAAAAAACGAAAGCACGGCTCTTTGTCCAAAACTAGCAAGTCACACTGTAGCTCCAGTGGTGTAACGTTTGCTTCGCGGAACTCTGCGGAGTTTCCCTCCTGTGTACACTTGGAACGTTCTCTATCCACGCCGAGCATCGTTTTGGTCTCTTTTCGCGGCTTCCGTTTTCCTGCTGTGGGCATGGGAGCAACCAGGAAGAGCGACAACCTTTGTGCCGGGCGAACCAGAGCCATTGTTTCACGCGGCCGATGCAGTGGTACTCGGTCGAGTGACCGCGCTGGAGTCGGTGACGACCGATTCCGGAACGTTTACGAACGTAACGCTCTCCGTCGAGCGTTCGCTCAAGGCCCCCACGGAAAACTCCATCGTGTTAACGGAGCTCGGCGGCGACACGCCGGCCGGGAACCGCTGGGTGTTCGGAAGCCCCACCTACTTCGTCGGGGAACGGGTTCTCCTGTTCCTCCATGTCACCCGCGATGGGGCACTCCGTTCCCTTTACCTCGGCATGGGCAAGTTCCGCGTGGTACGGGCAAGTTCGGGCCGCGAGTACGCCGTGCAAAATCTCACCGACAGCCTAGCGTGGAACCACCGCACTCGGAGGATGCAACGCGCGTACTCACGGAGTTACCCCCTCGAAGTCCTTTGGCAGCGGCTCGAAGCAGTTTCCACTCGCCGGCCACGCCGGTTTCATGACCGGCTTGCCGGCAACCCTGTCCGCGGATCGGTCGCACGGCCTCGCTTTGCTTTTACCGGCCCTCCAGCGGTGCGCTGGTTTGCCCCAGACCGGGGCGAAACGGTCCAGTTCGCAATCGATCGCACTGGTGACCAAACCATCGGTCCCCACAACTCGATTCAGGCAGCGACAGATGCGTTGGCCGCTTGGAGCAACGCACCGTGCAGTTCATTGCGCCTCGAAGCAGCAGGCGAAGCAGTTCCTCGCTCGTTTGCGAGCTGCGATGGCAAGAGCCAAATCCTGTTCAACGATCCCTTTGACGACATTCCAGACCCAACAGACTGTATCGGCGTTCTGGGCGTCGGCGGCGTGTGCGGAAACAAGGGTGACTTGCTGCCCTTTGCAGGAAGTTCGTTTTTCGAGATTTCCGAAGGAGACGTGGTGATCGCCAACGGCTTCGGGGCTTGCCCCTTCTGGAACATTCCCGGGCTGGCGGAGGTGGTCACACATGAGCTTGGGCACGCCATCGGGCTCGCCCACTCCTCGGACGACCCGGCAGAACGCGACCCGCTACGGGCTGACGCGACCATGTACTACCGCGCCCACTTCGACTACCGCGGCGCCGCGCTTCGCGATGACGACCGGGCCGCCGTGTGCGCGCTCTATCCCGCGAATGGCGACACGACGATCGAGGTGCAACGAGCGGCTTTGGTTTTGGACCCGCAGGAAGCCGACGGCCGCAATCGCCTGCTGGTGACAGGAACGTTTCGCGTCCACGATCCTGCCTGGCAGGTCGCGCTCGACCCGTTTTTCTTCAGCGTACGCGACGGAGCCACGTTCCTTGTCGATGCCGACATCCGGCCGCAAGACTGGCTGCGGAACGTACGGGGGAACCGCTTTCGCTGGCGCGCTCGAACTGCGCTGGGCGTGGTGGTCCTCGACCTCGTGCAGCTCGATCCGCAAACGTACGAGTTTACCTTGGTCGCGCGCAGTGCATCGATCGAGGCAAGTCAGTCGGGCTCTTTCACTTTGTCTGCCACGCTTGGAGACGCAAGCGCCACCGTGCCGTTGTATCTCCGCCCTCGCGGCCGCGCGTTGCTCTTTCCGTAATCCCGTGGCTTGCGGAGTTGGAAAGAGTTGTGCTGAAAAGCAAGCGTAGAAACCCTTCCGAGGACACTCCGATGCAAGTCGCGACACATCAGCCACGCGAGTACGTGATCATGGGCACGGTCGTCACGCTACCGTGCGAGGTACGTGAAGCCAAAGCGGCTCATGTGTTGTATGCCGTCCCGGCTGCTGCAGCCACACGCTTTTTGGGCCCGGAACTGGAGCCGCTAGAGCACGAACCCGGGCAGAGTCAGCTCGTGCTTGGCTTTGTCGATTACCTCGACAACGATCTCGGCCAATATCGTGAAGTCATGATCGTATTTTTTGTGCGGCCGCGTGGCCGCGGCTCGGAGGCGGGCGGCACGTACATTTACGAGCTCCCTGTAGACGGCGAGTTCACCTGCGCTGCCGGCCGTGAGATTTGGGGCTTTCCGAAAACGGTCGAACAAATCGATCTCGACTACGCTCCGGAGCGCGCCCAGCTTCGCCTGGTGATGGACGGCAAACTCGTCTTTGGCCTTTCCGTGCCACGTTCGGGAGGCCTGCCAGCAGATTCTCCTCCAAGCACCTTGCTCACCTACACGTACCGCCCAGAGTTGCACGTGGTTCCTTTTACTTCGGGCAGTCATGGTGCGTGGCTGTTTCCGGGAGGGAACGGAGTCGAGCTGCAGCTTGGCGACCACCCGATCGCGAACGAACTCCGCTCCTTAGGGCTGCCGGCCACCCCATTGGTCGCCACTTGGGCAGAACACTTTTACGGCTCCTTCGGCGCTCCGGAACCGGTCCGCTGACTCTCGAGCGGTCCACTTCGGCTGAACGGATCGTACGGACGTCTACGGCACACGGCACGGTGCGCTCAGCGCACCGGCGTCACTCGCTTCGAGCCGGTGCGGGAAGCACTGGATCTTTCATCCGGGAGCGCTTCCAGCTCCATGGAGCTGAACCAAGCTTGTGGGCTTACATTTTCCCACGCTGCGCCAGAATGCGGCGTGCCTGCGTGACGATGGTTGCCGACACGTTCTTGCTCTTCGCCAGAAAGCGCAGGTCCCGTTCGTGCAGCGAGCTGACAAAGTGCAGCGCAATGGCAAGCGGAGTCTTCGGGTTGGTCACCAGCGCGTGGCGAATTTGGTAGTTGCGTGGCCAGGTCTTGTGTTCGCCAATGTCGCGCAAAACCTCGCTATCGAGATTGCGATTGCGCGCAAAGCCAAGAACTTCTTCCTCGGTCAAACGCGGGTTCCGCAAGACAAAGCGGGCAATCATGCGATTGCTGTCCCGTACCAGCAAGGCGCGTGCTTCGCGGTTTCCCAGCAACGCAAGTTTGATTTTCTCGGCCACGGTCATCGTGGCAATGCGAGCGTACAAACTGCGGTTCGCAGGCTTTTCCTCTCGTGGTTCCTCCAGCAATTCGGCCGGCACCTCGTAAGGGTCTCCGCCGCGCTGGATCTCTTCCGCGATTCGGAGGATCTCTTCGGTGCTGGTCGTCGTACTCATCCGTGTTGCTTTTGTGCGCGCGCCGCCTCAGCTTCCTTGATGATGCGTTCCGTCAAATGTGGCGGCACTTCTTCGTAGTGGGAAAATGCCATGGTGAACGAACCGCGCCCGCTCGTCATCGAGCGCAAGTCCGGCGAGTACCGCAACACTTCGGCAAGCGGCACCAGTGCCTTGATCACTTGGCTTCCCGGTTTGGCATCGACGCCCAGAACCTTGCCGCGCCGAGCGTTGATGTCGCCAATCACGTCGCCCATGCATTCGTCCGGCACGGTAATCTCCATGGCCATGATCGGCTCGAGCAAAACGGGCTTTGCCTGGGCGACCGCATTTTTGAAGCCAAGCGAAGCGGCAATTTTGAACGCTAGTTCCGAAGAGTCGACTTCGTGGTACGAGCCATCGTACAAGGTGACGCGAATATCCGTCATCGGGTAGTGCGCCAAAAAGCCTTCCGCCATCGCTTCGCGCACACCTTTTTCCACAGCCGGAATGTACTGCCGGGGGACGACCCCACCGACGATCTTGTCGACGAACTCGAACCCCGCACCACGCGGGAGGGGCTCCACCTCGAGCCAGGTGTCCCCATACTGGCCGCGCCCTCCGGTTTGTTTTTTGAGCTTTCCTTGAGCTTTCGCTCGCCCTTTGATGGTTTCCTTGTACGGGACCTTCGGTGCCTTCAGCTCCACCTCGGCGCCATATTTCCGCTTCAGGCGCTCGATCACGACTTCCAGGTGCAGTTGGTCCACCCCCGAGAGAATCAGTTCCCGGGTTTGCGGATCGCGATGGAGCTCCAAGGCAGGATCCTCTTCCATCATTTTCTGCAACGCTTGCGTCGCCTTTTCCTCGTCGCCCTTGCTCTTCGGCTCGATTGCAAAGGAAATGGCTGGTGGTGGCAAAACGTCCCGAGCGTACACAATCGGGGCTTTTTCGTCTGCGAGCGTGTCGCCCGTAAACGTTTCCTTGAGCTTTGCCACCGCGACGACATCCCCCGGGATCGCGGAGCCCACAGCCGTTTGCTTCTTGCCATTGAGTTGCAAGAGGTGGCCGATGCGCTCGCGCGTATCCTTGCTGGTGTTCAGCACTGTCATGTCCGGCACGAGCTTGCCCGAGACAACCCGAAGCAAAGAGAGGCGCCCTGCGAACGGATCCACGATCGTCTTGAATACGATTGCAGAAAATGGCTCGTGCACGTCCGGCTTCCGCTCGAGCTCCACGCCTAGTTTCGGGTCCTTCCCTCGTTGCGGGCCAAGGTCTGCCGCCGAGCCGAGATAGCGCACGATTGCGTCGAGCAACGGACGCATGCCAACTGCCTTGGTTCCCGAGCCGCATAGGACCGGCACGAAGCGCTGTTGGCGGGTTCCTAATTCCAACGCATGCAAGAGCTCTTCGTCGCTAAGAGTCCCGTTCTCCAAATATCGCTCGGTCCACTCGTCCCCGGCATCGGCGGCAAGCTCGATCAACAGTTCCCGAGCCTTTTTTGCCTCTGCTTCGAGGCCGCTCGGAATCGGCTCTTCCCGTTCGCTCCCGTCCGCCCCCGGCACCAACGCTTTCATGGACAGTAAATCCACCACGCCGCGGAACTCTTCGGCACTTCCCAACGGAAGCTGCAGCGGTACGGGCTTGGCTCCGAGGACTTTTTTCATGTCCTCGATGGCGGCCTGGAAATCGGCGTTTTCGCGGTCCATCCGACTGACAAATGCCACTACAGGGAGTTTGAGCTCCTGCGCGCGGGCCCAAACCTTTTCCGCTTCCACCCGAATTTCGCCAGCGGCCGGCGCAAGCACGAACACCGCGCCCGTGCACGCGCGCATCGACAAAATCGTATCGGCCAAGAAGTTCGAGTAACCAGGTGTATCCAGCAAGTGAATCGAGTGTTTCTTCCATGGGAAATGGAAAACGGCCGTGCTCAAAGAAATCTTGCGACGAATTTCTTCGGGTTCGAAGTCGAAGTTCGACGTGCCGTCGTCCACGCGGCCTAACCGAGTTGCCGCGCCTGCCGCGAACAGCAGCGCATCGGCAACCGACGTCTTCCCCACGCCTCCTTGGCCGATCATTCCGATGCTGCGGACAAAGTTCACATCTTCTGCCATGGCTCGCCCTATCCTTTCTCTTTGTTGCGTTCGTACAGTAGCCGTAGCCCTTTCAGCGTCAGGAACGGATCGACTTCGTCAATGGTGTCCGACTCCGGTGCCACGAGTTCCGCATATGTCCCAGTTGCCAGCACGCGAGCTTGTTCTCCAGCCTCTTGCTGCATGCGTTCCACGATTCCGTCTACAAGGGCAACGTAGCCGTACACCAAGCCCGACTGGATGGCGTGCACCGTGTTCCGTCCGATCACGTGTTTTGGCCGACGCAATTCGACGCGGTACAAGCGTGCGGTACGCTCGAACAACGCATCGCTGGCGATACCCAAGCCTGGAGCAATGACACCGCCCACGTACTCGCCGCGCGCCGAGATGAAGTCGAAAATCGTGGCCGTACTGAGATCGACCACGATGGTCGTACCGTGCGTTCGCGCGTAAGCGGCAATGGCGTTCACGATGCGGTCAGCCCCAACTTCCTGCGGCTTGTCGTAGAGGATTGGCATGCCGGTACGCACCCCCGGACCGACAACAAGCGGTGGGCAGCCGACTACGTCGCGGCACAGGGCGTCGACGATCGGCAACATCGCCGGCACCGAAGAGGCAACCGCCACGGCACCGATCGGGGGGCAGCCAGCGCGCTCAAGGAGGCTGCGTAGAAGCACACCGTACTCATCGGCAGTGCGTGCTGGATCGGTTTGCAACGTCCAGTGGTGGCGCAGCACATCGCCGTCAAACACCCCGAGAGCCGTTTGCGTGTTGCTGACGTCGATGGCGAGAAACCACGGTGCGCTCATTTGCTCAGTTCGTTGCTTTTGTTCTTCTTTTCTTGCCGTTGCTCGAAGATCAAGCGTATCCCGTCGAGGGTAAGAAAATCTACCACCTCGTGCACCCGCCGGCAGAGAGGGACGAGCAAGCGGGCGAACCCGCCGGTTGCAATCAGCCGGCTTGCCACCCCCGTCTCGCTCTGGATGCGAGCGACCATCCCGTCGATCATGGCCGCATGCCCATGCAACAGTCCCACTTGCAAGGCGTGCACCGTGTTTCGGCCAATGACCCGCGCAGGCGCTACGAGCGGCACCCGATACAGCCGCGCGGCGCGGGCAAAGAGGGCGTCCCCCGCGATTCCCAAGCCTGGAGCAATGGCACCCCCGTGATACGTGCCTTCGGAATCGACGAACTCGAATTTGGTCGCTGTACCGCAATCTACGACAATCGTTGCGGCACGAGTTCGGGCATATGCAGCCAAGGCGTTCGCAAGCCGATCCATGCCAAGCTGCCACGGATCGTCGTAGCGAATTCGCTCCACGCCAGCGTCGTCAGGTCCAAGCACCGCGGTTTCTACCCCGAGGATGCGCGTTGCCCACTCGACCAAGGTTTGCGTCACTGCTGGCACCACCGAGCAAATCGCTACCGCTTCCGGTACGCTGCTCCCGCGGGTTTCCAGCAATGGCGTAAGAAACACGGCGTACTCGTCAGCAGTTGTTCGCGGATTCGTGCGGATCCGCCACGGACGCGCCCAACCATCATCTCGTGCCCACAAACCAAGTACGGTGTGGGTGTTGCCAACGTCAACGCAAAGTAGGTGTCGACTGCTCGAGGACGATATCACCGCTCACCACTTCCACTTCTTCTTGATTGTCGGCTCGACGCACGCGCAAATGCCCCGCATCGCTCAAGCCAATGGCAACACCGGTAAAGCGTTCCGAACCCGTATCGACCTCTACGGTCCGGCCAAGTGTGCCACACGCAGCCTCCCAGCGGGCGCGAACCGCAGAAAAGCCGCTGGCAAGATAACGATCGTACTCCCTGCCCAGCTCCTCCAGCAAGTCGGCGGCCACGGTCTCTCGGTCGACGGGCCTACCGAGTTCCACACGCAAGCTCGTGGCAATGCTGCGTAGCTCCGGAGGGAAGTCTTCCTCGGTGGCATTCACGTTGACGCCGATCCCGACAACGACAAAGTCCACGGCGTCCTCGTCGCGCGTGGTCATCTCGGTCAGCACGCCACACAGCTTGCGCACGCCAACCAAAACATCGTTGGGCCACTTCAGCACGGCTCCAGGAAGCCATTTGCGCACGGCTTGCAAGGCGCCCAGCCCAGCCACGATCGCGAGTTGCGGCGCTAGCCAAGGTGCGATCGGTGGCCGCAGGAGGACCGAAACGTACAGGTTCTTGTTCGGTGGAGACACCCAAGTACGACCTCGGCGGCCTCTCCCCCGAGTTTGCGCATCGGCAATGACCGTGGTGCCCTCGGGAGCACCCTGGCGCCCGAGCGCTGCGGCATCGTCGTTCGTGGAAGCAGTCGTCTCACGATACTCAAGTGGCATTCCGAGCCGCTTGCCGGCAAGCAGAGTTCGTAACCGTGAAACGTCCAACGGCGTCGCGGCTTCAGGGGTCATTGCTCCACCAACATATGCAAGTCGACTGCCGGCGCCGAGTGTGTCAATGCGCCAACCGAGATGAGATCTACGCCGGTTTCGGCAATGGCGCGGACGGTTGCCAAGGTCACGCCCCCGGACGCCTCGGTGAGGGCGCGCCCACCGACCCGCTCCACCGCCAGCCGCAACGTGGAGAGGTCCATGTTGTCCAGCAAAATCGCTTCAGCCCCTGCTGCCAACGCTTCGTCGACCTGATCCAAACTTCTGCACTCGACTTCGACGCGCAGCGTATGCGGGCCGTGCTTGCGAGCCAACTCCACGGCCTGCCGCACGCCACCCACCGCAGCAATGTGGTTGTTCTTGATCAGAATGCCATCGGCCAGATGGAAACGGTGATTGTGCCCACCCCCGACGCGAACGGCATACTTTTGCAGCGAACGTAATCCCGGGAGGGTTTTCCGCGTGTCTACAATCCGGGCCCGAGTTCCCTCCACGGCAGCCACGTACTGGCGCGTGAGCGTCGCCACACCCGACAGATGCTGCAGAACATTCAGCGTCACGCGCTCCAGTGCGAGAAGTGCTCGAACGTTCCCCTCCAGCTCGGCAATCACGGTTCCGACCTCGAACAGCGTGCCGTCTTCGCGGAGCGACGCAACCCGCACCTCGCCACCAACGACCATGGCCGCCAACTCGACAGCTTCAGCTCCGGCGAGCACGCCGCGCTCTTTGGCACGGATCCGCGCTCGCCCGCGCTGTTTGGGAGGAATCGTTACACGAGACGTGACATCCCCGTGCCCCCAATCCACGCGGAACTCGCGACGCAGAATTTCTTCGAGATCCAGCCGTTCGCTCAGGTTCATCATGGTGTTTGTTCCCACTTTGCCAAGATTATGCCCGGTTGCAAACTAGGACATAGGCCATCGGCGTGTGCCGCACGGGAGGGGCGACCCGGTGGGTCGCCCATTGGGTGCCGTGCACACAACCGCGTGCGTTGTAGCAAGGAACATCGCGGGCGCCCGGTTGCATGGGTTGTAGGGGCGGTTCGCGAACCGCCCCTACAACGTGTTGAACCGGAACCCGTGGTGGAATTGCCTGGCAGCGCGGCCGGTTGCCCGGGCGGAATTACTCCACCCCACGGGCGACCCACCGGGTCGCCCATTCGGTGCGCCGGGCGCACTGCGGCCGGGTTGGCTGATGCGGCGCCGAAGTGCACGGCGGTGTCAGGGCGACGCACCGCGTCGCCCCTACGTGCCGGTGGGGGCAGGTTCGTGTCAACCAAGCACATTTCCGTACGGATCGCGCCCGCGTGCGCCGGGTCCCACCAACAACAGTCCGCTGCATACCAGCACAACCCCCGGCGTTCGCGTTCCCGGGGTTTCTTCACTCAAACCCGCGCGGGAAGAGAACGGGGTCGCGGCGCCCCCCTGCCGCGACCCCTTGCCACCCGAGCGACAGCCTACCCGTCATTTAGGAAAGGCCGTTGTGGCCTGGCCCCCCGCCCCACATGGGCCAGCCGTCATCGCTCGGATCGCCAGTTCGGAAAGACACAAGGCTACCGTCTTCCAAGCCTGCAAACACGCTGCCGCCAGCGATGGCTGGCTGCCAATGCACCGGAGCACCAACGTCGACAGACCAGCGCACCTCCCCTGTAGCGGCATCGAAGGAGACGATGCGCCCCTCCCAGGTCCCTACCCAAACCCGCCCATTGGCCACAGCAGGTGGGGTAAGGGCTCGCTCGGCGACGGAACGATGCTCACATCGCCACTTCCACAAGGTGTGGCCTTTTTCCGCGTCCGTTGCCTCCAGTTCGTCCCCAGTTACCTGGTAGAGCACCCCATCCACCACGACGGGACGCGAACCCTGAAAACGTTGTGCCCGGGAGACCAGGTGCTCGCCAATGAGGGCTTCAGCGCTGCGCAGCTTCGCGCTTGGCGGAGGCGAACTAAAACCCACCCCCGCGTCGTACTTCTGATAACTGTCCATTTCCGGTAGCCTCCGCTTTCCTCGGAGGTACATCGCCTCTTTCTCCCTGTATCGATATTCTGGCGAACCCGACCGACGACTTACGCGGGCCGTGCGCTCGCGTGGCCAAGCCCCTTCGCCGTCTGCTGCTCTGGCCCGCTGCGGGTTCGCACCGCTGGAAGCGCCCGGGTTTTTTTGGGCCACGTACACTTTTCCCGCAGCCACCCACGGCGCCGAGGTCGCTTGCCTCTTCTCCTCCCACTGCAAGCTGCCGGTCGCCGGGTCGACACACCACACACGGCCATCGAAGGTGGAAAAGAACACCGCGCCTTCAGCGTAGACGACGGCCGTGATCGCATCGTGACTCACATGCAATTTCCAAGATTCGCTGCCGGTCTCTAGCTCGAACGCCGCAAGGAAGTGCTCCCCGCGATGGGGGTACACCGCAAACACCTTCCCGTCGCCAATTGCCGGCTGAGCCAGAAGCGGATCGCCGAGCCAACGCTGCCAAACAATCTGCCCACTCTCCCCGGCCACGGTATACAAAGTGCAGCTCTCGGTGTTGAAGACTACACGGGTGCCCACCACTGTAGTCGCGGTGGGGCCATCGTCGCTGGTACGCAGGTGCCAGAGCAGGCGGCCCTCGGCAGCATCGAGCGCATAAATATCATGACTGCCAAATCCTCCACCAACGAATACCCTACCTTCTGATACTGCCGGGGTTGGTATCCCGCGGCGACTCGGAATGTGCGCCCGCCAGCCTTTGAAACCATAATCCCGACAACGAAATGCTTGCACCCTCACCGTCGTTCCTTCAAGTGCCATTTTTGTCTCCTTTGCTCTCCTGGTTTCCGTCCCAGTCCTTTTTGTTCCTGCCGCGGCTGCCGGACCCAGCTTGCCGCGATGGGCAAACGCGCGTTGCGCCAAGCTGGTTAGCACGCGATCGCGTTTTGTCAACGCTATCGCAGACCTCTATTGAAAAACACATGCTAGGAATCTTACCCGGCGGCGCATCCGGCGCCGGAAGCACTGGCCTCCCTACCGGCCGTCTTCCTTTGCTACCGAGAAGGCCGCACTCCAACCCACGCGGCGGTAAATCGTTATCCCCCTAGGCGAACGCCCCAGAAGAGCATTCGCCGAGTTGTTCTCAGTGTACTCGAGGCGGCTCGTAGGTGCCCCCAAGCAAGGAGCCCTTGGTTCTAAGTGGGCGCCCGAACGCTACCGCGCTGCTGGCTGCAATAGAGGTCGGAAGGATCGGTTGTCTCGGCCCCCCCTCCGAACTGTGCAGGCGAATCTCCCGCATACAGCTCTCCGGTCGATGGTTCGCCTACAAAAGGATTGGGCAGATCCGAACTTGAGCCGTTGCCAAGGAGTGCCACTCTCACCTCCCATTGCTTCGGCCCCGTCTCACGGTGACGCCCTTATGTTCGGTCACGGACCGGAGAGCGCATGCCTGACGAGGACGCTTACCTTACTGACCATGGACGCTCACGGGCGCACTCGGGGGGCCCCCGGTGGGTGTCGCACATAGGGGCACGGCACCGCCGTGCCCCTATGTGCCTCCGCGTGCAGCCGCGTGCGTCGTACCGGCGGCACCAGAGGCGGTTCGCGAACCGCCCCTACAG